>UQZU01000020.1 GCA_900545665.1 uncultured Collinsella sp. | reverse complement strand
GCGTCTTTCCGAGGGCTGCCTGGATGCCAACGAACTGCTGGTGGGTGGGGCCGTTCAAGAGGATGCTGCCGCGTTAGACGAGGAAGCGCTCGAGGAATTTCTTGAGGCGGGTGAGCTTTCCGTCGCAACGCTGTCGCGCATGGTTGCCGAGCGCAAGCTCTTTCCCTGCTTTGCCGGCTCGGCGCTTAAGGACCAAGGCGTGGACGAGCTGCTGGATGGCATATGCGCGCTGATGCGTGAACAGGCGTGGCTCCCGGAGTTTGCCGCGCGCGTTTATCGTGTCAGCCGCGGGGATCGTGGCGAGCGCTTGGCTTGGGTTAAAGTGACCGGCGGCATGCTGCATGCCAAGCAGATGATTGACGGACGTTCCGGCGCCGAGGCATGGGAGCAAAAGATCGACCAGGTGCGCATCTATAACGGCGAGAAGTATGAGCTTGCCCAAGAAGTTGTCGCTGGCGGTATTTGTGCCGTGACGGGTCTTGCGCGCGTTCGCCCAGGGGACGCCCTGGGTGCGGAGCCCGCGGGCGATGCGCCTGTCATTGCGCCGGTTCTCACCTATACGGTGCTTCCGGGCGAACATGATGTCCATACGGTGTTCAAAGCATTGACTGAGTTAGCGGACGAAGATCCCATGCTCGGCGTAAGCTGGAATACGCATCTTGAGCAGATTCATTTGCAGTTGATGGGCGCCGTGCAACTCGAAGTCGTGCAGCGGGTGTTGGCCGATCGCTTTGGCCTTTCGGTTGCGTTTGAGCCCGGCGGCATTCTCTATAAGGAGACCATTTCGCAGCCGGTCGAGGGCGTGGGCCACTTTGAGCCGCTGCGCCACTATGCCGAGGTGCATCTGCGTCTGGAGCCGTTGCCAGCGGGTTCGGGTGTGCAGTTTGGCACCGTGACCTCGACCGACGAGCTCGATCTTAACTGGCAGCGTTTGGCACTCACCAACGCCATGGAGCGCGACCACCTGGGCGTGCTGACCGGCTCGCCCATCACCGATGTGCGCATTACGCTCACGGGCGGCCGTGCGCATGCCAAACACACCGAGGGCGGCGATTTTCGCCAGGCCACGTACCGCGCGATTCGTCAGGGGCTCATGCAGGCGCGTGAGGCTGGCGCGGCGGTGCTGTTGGAGCCGTGGTACCACTTTGAGCTCGAGGTGCCGGGGGAGTGCGTGGGCCGGGCGCTCTCGGATGCCACGCGCATGGGCGCTGAGTACGAGCCGCCGGCGATGGCGGGAGACCGGGCGAAGCTTGTGGGTCGCGTGCCGGCATCCGAGGTGCAGGATTACGCGCTGGAGGTGGCCGCCTACACGAGCGGTCGCGGGCATCTGTACCTAGAGTTCGCCGGCTATGCGGCTTGCCATGATGCCGAGCGTGTAATCGAGACGGCCGCCTATGAGCCCGAGGCCGATCTGCCCAACACGCCCGATTCGGTCTTTTGCTCTCACGGCGCCGGTTACACGGTCAAATGGTACGACGTACCCGCCGCGGCGCACGTAAAGATCGATCCCGCCACCTTCCGCCCCTGGCGAGCAGCAGACGCCGAGTTTTTCGGCCACATGTGACAAAGGGACAGCTCCTTTGTCATATGCTATTGGTATAACTCGGTATAAGTTGGTATAACTATTGCCAGGGTTTGCCAATCCGAGGAGGCCGACATGAATCCAAATCCCTTTAAGCCCACGGCTGGCAAGCGGCCTCCGATACTCATCGGCCGCGAGTCGGTCATCGAAGATTTCGAGGAAGGGCTCGATAACGGCGCCGGAGCGCCGGGTAGGCTCATGCTCATTACGGGAAACCGCGGCTGCGGCAAGACGGTTCTCCTGCGGGAGCTGCAACGTCTAGCCAGCGAGCGCGGATGGTCGGTTATCTCTGATTCCGCTTCGCTTGGCTTATGCGACCGCTTAGCCGACGCGCTTCGCTCGAATAAACCCGTTGTGACGTCAATGGAGTTCGGGCCGTCGTTTGGCCGGATGTCGGTCGAGGCGGCGCGAGCAAAGGGCGAGACGTTACGAGGGCTGGTCAACGAGCGCCTCAAGAAGCTCGG
The DNA here is from genome assembly GCA_900545665.1 of uncultured Collinsella sp. Taxonomy (GTDB): domain Bacteria; phylum Actinomycetota; class Coriobacteriia; order Coriobacteriales; family Coriobacteriaceae; genus Collinsella. The sequence continues at coordinate 37,190 of UQZU01000020.1, read as the reverse complement.
TCCAGGCAAGGGCATACTGTTTGCGATTGACGAGGCGCAATCTGCGTCTATCGAGGAACTGGCGGCTCTTGCCGTTCTCTATCAGCAGGTGCTCGGAGACCAGGATGCCACGGGCTTGTCCGATAGCGACCAGCGCGGTCTTGCGCTGGTGTTCGCCGGCTTACCCAGTATGGTTGACGATCTGCTCGAAGAGCCGAGCGTGACGTTTTTGCGGCGTGCCCAGCAGCGTACGTTGGGGGCGATCTCTTTGCCCAAGGTGCGCGATTCATATATCCAGACGGTCAAAGACGCTGGTCTTCACGTTGACGCGGAGACGGCGGACCTTGCGGCACACAAGAGCATGGGGCATCCCTACATGGTTCAGCTGGTGGGCTATTACATGTGGCGGTCTGCTGTTCGACGCGGCTCGCAGGTCATCGAAAGGCGCGATGTCGAGGATGGCCATGCGGATGCCGTCTCCGAGTTCTACGAAGCGGTTGACGCGCCCCTGTATTACGGGCTGCGCAGTCCACAGCGCCTTTTTATCGAGGCTATGGCGGTTGACGAGGGCGAACCGACGCGCATGGCGGATATCATTGAGCGTTGTGATCGTACCCAGAGCTGGGCGAGTAAATATCGCGCAAGCCTGATTCGCGAGCGCGTCATCGAGGCTGCCGGATACGGCCTCGTCCGGTTTACCGTGCCCATGCTGGGCGCGTACGTTCGCGATCGAGTTTTATGGCATGAGTAGGGTGATAAAGGTGACGGAACAGAAGATGAGCCCGCAGGCTATCGAGGTGCGTGGCGCGCGCGTTCATAACCTTAAAGACATCGATATCGATATTCCGCTGGGAAAGCTTGTGGGCATTGCCGGCGTGTCGGGTTCGGGCAAGAGTTCGCTGGCGCTGGGGGTTCTTTATGCCGAGGGCTCGCGCCGTTACCTGGAGGCGCTCAGCACCTATACTCGCCGTCGTCTGACGCAGGCCGAACATGCCCAGGTGGATGAGGTCTTGCACGTGCCGGCGGCGCTCGCGCTGCACCAGCGTCCGAGCGTACCGGGCGTGCGCTCGACCTTTGGCACCATGACCGAGCTCAACAATAGCCTGCGTCTGCTCTTTAGCCGTTGTGCCCATCACGTGTGCCCGCACTGCGGGGCGCGCGTGGAGCCGAGCCTTAACGTTGCTGCTGGCCTATCGCTCACGTGCCCCGCATGCGGCCGCGAGTTCTACGCGCCGGGTGCCGAGGACCTTGCCTTTAACAGCGGCGGCGCGTGCTCTACCTGCGGCGGCACTGGTGTCATGCGCGAGGTGGACGAGGCGAGTCTGGTGCCCGACGAGTCAAAGACCATCAACGAAGGCGCGGTGCTTCCCTGGGGTACGCTCATGTGGGATCTGATGAAGCAGGTGGCAGGTGAGATGGGCGTGCGCACCGACGTGCCGTTTAACCAGCTCACGCCTCAAGAGCGCGACATCGTGTTCCATGGTCCAGCGGTTAAGAAGCACATTCTCTACGTTCCCAAAAACGGCGAGGGTGCTACGCCGCTCGACTTTACCTATTACAACGCCGTCTATACCGTCGAGAATGCGCTCGCCAAGGTTAAGGACGATAAGGGCTTAAAACGCGTTGCGCGCTTTTTGCGCGAGGGAGCATGCCGTGACTGTGGTGGCACGCGTCTCTCCGAGGCTGCGCGCCAGCCCCAGGTGCGCGGTATCAATCTGGCGCAAGCGGCGGCCATGACGCTGGGCGGGGCGATTGAGTGGGTGCGCGGGGTGCCCGCATCCTTGCCGCCCGAGATGCGGCCCATGGCGACGGATATCTGCGATTCGTTTTTGAGCGCGGCCCGTCGTCTGGTCGACCTGGGTCTCGATTACCTTTCACTCGATCGCGCCGGTGCCACGCTCTCCACGGGTGAGCGCCAGCGCGTACAGCTTGCTCGCGTGGTGCGCAACCGATCGACGGGCGTGCTTTATGTGCTGGACGAGCCTTCGATCGGCCTGCATCCTGCCAATGTCGACGGCCTGGTGGGCGTGATGCGCGATCTGGTGGATGACGGCAACACCGTGGTTGTTGTCGACCACGATACGCGCGTACTGGCGGAAGCCGACTATCTGGTTGAGATGGGCCCCGTTGCCGGAGCAGGCGGCGGCAATGTAATCGCCGCTGGTACGGTAGACGAGGTTGAGCAATCGCAGGACAGCCGTATCGCGCCGTTTTTGCGCGCCGAGCCCAAGCGCTTGCGTCCGCAGGTGATTGACGACGAAATGTTCGACCAGGGCCATATCCGCATGGCGACCGATGCCATCCATACCGTCAAGCCGCTCGAAGTCGATATCCCGCGTGGCCGTCTCGTCGCGGTGACGGGTGTTTCGGGTTCGGGTAAGACGACGTTGGTGCTTGAGACGCTCATCCCGGCACTCAAGGCGCAGGCAGCTGGCGAGCGCCTGCCGGGGCACGTGCGTTGGGTCGATGCCGAGGGCATTGCGCGTGCCAACCTGATTGACGCCACGCCCATCGGCGCCAATGTTCGCTCGACGGTGGCAACCTATGCCGACATCCATGATGAGCTGCGCCGCGCCTTCGCCCGTACGCCCGAGGCCAAGGCAGCCGGCTACAAGGCGGGTGCCTTTAGCTACAACACTGGCGCCTTGCGGTGCCCTACGTGCGACGGCACGGGATCGATATCGCTCGACGTGCAGTTTTTGCCCGATGTCGAGATCGTCTGCCCGGCATGCCGCGGCTCACGTTATGCAGACGCGGCTTCGCATATCCATCGTGAGGGCAAGGACGGGAGCCTGCTTACGTTGCCGCAGCTCATGGATATGAGTGTGGACGAGGCTATCGACGCCACGGTGGGGCTCAAGAAAGTTCAGACGCGTTTGCAGACCTTGCACGATCTGGGCCTGGGTTATCTCACGCTTGGCGAGCCCACACCGGCGCTTTCGGGCGGTGAGGCACAGCGTCTAAAGCTTGCGAGCGAGATGGGCCGCGTGCAGGATGATGCTGTATTCGTGTTCGACGAACCCACGATCGGCCTGCATCCGCTCGATGTTCAGGTGTTGCTGAGTGTGTTCGACGGCCTCGTTGCCAAGGGCGCCACGGTTATCGTGATCGAACACGATCTCGACCTTATCCGTAACGCCGATTACGTAATCGACATGGGCCCAGGCGGTGGCGACGCCGGCGGGCAAATCGTCTGCGCCGGCACGCCGGGCGACATCGCGGCCTGCTCCAAGAGCATTACCGGTCGCTACCTATAGGCAATGTGACAAAGGGACTGCCTCTTTGTCACATTGATTTCTATTTCACGCATTGAGCCGCGAGATAGTCGCGGAAGAATGGCAATTCAAATGCGACGAGCCCTCGTCCTCGTTCTCCGATGATGCCGGCATCTATCATGCGGCGTCGGTAGCGGGAGACCTGCTGCGGCGAACGCTTAAGGCGCTCGATAAGGTCGGCGGTGGTGGACTCTTCCTCGTCATCGAGCATGGCGATGAGGAATCGCTTGTCCTCTGCAGTGAGTTCCCGATAGGTTGCCGCGAGGATTCGGTCGTCCATCTCGTCGCGCGCGATTTTGATTCCCAGGTCAAAGTCGCGTGACGAGATTTCCTTCGAATCGCTTGTGAGATCCCAGGCACGGTAGCCTACGAGTTGCAATAGGAAGGGAAAACCAGAGATCGAGCGAACGGCTCTATCGATTCCCTCGGCATCTGCCAGGCGATCGTTTTCCTGGATTGTGCGAATCAAGGCCTCGCGCACGTCATAGTCGGCAATGCGACCCAGATGATATTGTTGGGCGCGGCGAAGGAACGAGACCGTCTTGTGGTTCAGCAACGTCGAGACATTGTTGGGAAGTCCCGCCATGAGCAGGGCGACGCGTTTCCCATCGGTCACAAAGTGCTGATACGTCGCTGCGAGCTGAATCATCTCGTCGAGTGTCGGGTCCACCTCGTCAACCGTGACGAGCAGACCGGTACCGGCCCCGTTGAGCTGGTCGATGATATCGCTCATGCGATAACGCCAGGTTGAGGCATCGTGAACGCGATTGACCTCGATGCTGCCGAGCGGTGCAATTCCGAGGCCGGTGACTTCGAAGTGGTAGGACGAGTCGATGAGATGGGCTGCGGCGCGTTTCGTCCCGAACTCGATTTCCTCAAGCATTCCCGGGAGCGCGGTCGTCTTTACGGCTATCCAGCCGTGGGATTCCGCCCTTGTCGCGAGCGATGACATGAGAGCGGTTTTACCGGTTCCACGCGCGCCTGAGAAGATCGAGGTCAATTCTGGGCGCCTGCGCTGGCTCAAGAAGGCGCGGTCCAAATCCCGAATAATCTGTTGTCTGCCAGCGAGATGGGCAGGAACCTCACCAAAACTGGGGGTAAACGGGTTCTCGAGATATTTCACACGGCTCTCCTTTCACACCGCCGTTTAACTTCATTTTACTTTAGTTAATTCTGATTAAAAGTGAGGGCCTTTATCTAGAGCATCAATTAGGCGTGTGTGCCATCGACGTGGCGCTCGAATGTGGCAAAATGATAGTCCATTTGTCACATTCCCGGAAAGCCTGCCTGGCGTAGGGCCTCGTAGAGGACGATGGCGGCGCTGTTGGAGAGGTTGAGCGCGCTGATGCGGTAGTCGTCGGGGTTAACGAAGTTGCCGCAGATATCCTGCTGCAGGATGGCCTCGTGGCTGTCCTCGGTATGCCCGAGCGATTCCTCGTGAGCTTCCCAAGTCTCGGCGTTATCGAGTGAGTCGCAATCGCGCAGCATGGGGATGCGCTCGCAGCGCTCGGGCGCCGCGGCGAGCAGCTCCTCGGGAATGCCCGAGCTCTCGCTGCCAAAGATCAAGTAGTCGTCATCGCGGTAGGTACTCTGCGCATAGGTGCGGCGTGCCTTTTTGGTCAGCAGATGCAGGCGTTCGTCGGCAGGGGCGAGACCATTGCGTGCAAGGAAATCCTCCCAGCCGGCATAGGTGGTCACGTCCAAGTTTTGCCAGTAGCCCAGGCCGGCGCGACGTACTGTCTTGTCGTCGAGCGAAAAGCCCAGTGGCTCCACCAGATGTAGACGGGCGCCGGTAACCACGCAGGTGCGGCCGATATTGCCCGTATTGGCCGGAATCTCGGGCGCATACAGCACAATGTTGAACATGAATCTCCTTGGCTCAGAACGAAAAACCACCACGAAGGGTACCTTCGTGGTGGTTTGGCGGTTACGTAAGCGGAAAAATACCCGCTTGGATAAACCTAGGCGCGGTGCCAGTCGGTCAGGCAGGCATCGAGGGAGGCGATGAGCGCATCCTTGTCCATGTGACGGCCGATGATGCACAGGCTCGTCATACGGTCGCCCGTCTCGTCGTCCCAAATCTGCATGATCTCGGGGTTCTCGTCGATGATCTTCTGTTTCTCGCCCTCGGGCGCCGAGTCGACAAACAGGCCGTTCTCCATCAGGCGCATCTGGTGGCCGGCCTGCTCAAACATGTAGCACATGTCCGGGTCGCCGGTCTGCCACAGCGGACCCTTGACGCGGATGACCTCGTCGGGCCACTCCTGCTCAACAAAATCGGTGAACTTCTTCAGGTCAAACGGCTTACGGCGCGAGTAAACAAAGGTCTCGATGTCGTACTCGAGCACCTCGGGGTCGTCGTGCTCCTCGGGATGCTCCATGGCATCGATCCAGGCGGCGGAGTTGTAGGCGCGCATAAAGTCGAAGCGGTCGGTATCGAGCAGCTCCTCCATGGGAACCTCGCCGTTTTGAGCCTCGACGATCACGGCGTCCTTCTGCAGACTGCGCACGATAGCCTTGAGCTCGGCGATCTGCTCAGAGCTCACGGTATCGGTTTTGTTGAGGATCAGCGTGGAGCAGAACTCGATCTGCTGGATGAGCAGGCTCTCGATGTCGTCCTCGTCGATATCCTCGGCCAGCAGGTCGCGACCGCCGTTGAACTCGTCGTACATGCGGGCGCAGTCGACCACGGCCACGATGTTGTCGAGCGCGAGCTTGGGCTCGCCGCCCACCTTGGCCTCGTCGCAGAAGCTCGAGATGGTGTAGGCGATGGGGATGGGCTCGCAAATGCCCGAGGCCTCGATGATGATGTAATCGAAGTTGCCCGAATCGGCGATGCCCTGCAGCTGGTTGGCCAGGTCATCCGAAAGCGTGCAGCAGATGCAGCCGTTGGTGAGCGGGATGAGGTCGTCGGTCTCGGAAAGGCCGCCGTCGGCGATGAGGCTGGCGTCCACATTGATCTCGCCGATATCGTTGACGATTACGGCGGCGCGGATACCGCCATCGTTAGCGAGGATGTGGTTGAGCAGCGTGGTCTTGCCGGCACCGAGGTATCCGGTAAGCATGATGATTTTCACGGGTTTGTTGGGCATGTGCCCTCCTTTGTTAGACATGGCTTACAGTTGAATCATATGCCAAACGCCTGCTCTTATACCCACGCGCTGGCAAATAACACAGGCTACTCCCAGGCTCCCCATACATCGGGGCAATAACCGACGGTGGCCTTTTTGCCGTTACGCACGATGGGCTCGGCTAGAACCTGCTGGTTCTCGAGCAACTTGTCGAAGCGCTGGCTGGGGGTGAGGTGCTGGATGAGCGCGAGCGTCTCCTCGTCCTTGGCCTTGGGGTTGAGCAGCTTGTCGATACCGCCGACCGCCTGCATCACGCTCGTGAGCTCGCCCTTGCTCATCTCCTTTTCCTTAAGGTCAATAAACTGCACCTTAATGCGGCGCTCTTTGAAGAAGCGCTGTGCTTTCTTGGTATCGAAAGACTTTTTGGTGCCAAAAATTTGCACGTTCATGTATTTGTTCCGCCGTTCTACCTGATGAAGTTGGTGCGCTCGCGATCGGCTTCGGGGGCTTCGATACCGGCGGCCTGTCCTGCCTCGATACAATGCAGGAGCCAGGCCATGTTCTTGCCGATGTTGCGCATGGTGGCCAGGCCCTCGGCGTCCTGGGCGGCCTCGCCCGGCATGGCGCCAAACACGTTGTTCCAGTACGTGGAGGCTACCACGGGCATCTGGTTGATGGTGAAGTACTTATTGAGCACGTCGAAGGTGGTCGACGTGCCGCCGCGACGGGCAACGGCGACGGCAGCGCCCGGCTTGTGTGCAAAGGCTTTGCTGCCGGCATAGAATGCGCGATCGAGGGCCGAAAGGATGCGCCCGCTGGGGTGCGCATAGTAGACGGGCGAGCCAAAGACAAAGCCATCTGCCTGCTCGGCGGCAGCGATCAGCTCGTTCACCACGTCATCGTCAAAGGTGCAGCGGCAATCGAGCTTGCCGCACTGACCACAGCCAATGCAGTCGCGAATGGGCTTGGTGCCCAGCTGAAACGCCTCGGTATCAATGCCTTCGGCATTGAGTTGCTCGGCGACTTCGGCGAGTGCGCGGGCGGTGTTGCCGTTTGCCTTGGGGCTGCCATTGACCAAAAGAACCTTCATCACAAACTCCCTCTGCTGTCGGTGACTTCTGCAGAGGATTATCGCACGATGGGGGAGGCGGTGTGGGCGCGGTGCTAATCCAGTTTGGTACCTGGCACCTGCACGGCTTTCCCGAGCAACGCTTTGAGCTCGTTCAAAATCGAAACGGGCTGACGGTCGACGCCGTCCAGATGGAGCGTGGCCACGCGAATGGGCGGCTGATATTCAAATGGGCCAAAGAGCACGGGCGAACCCAGGAACCGCTCGATTTCCTCTGCAATCGCATCGGTTTCTTCGGGATCAAAGTCGTCGAAAAGAGCCACGAACATCGGCCCCGTCGAGCGGAACATACGACCCTTACCGCGCGAGCATTCCACCAGACAGGCGGCACATTCTGCCAAAACGCGGTCGCCCGCATCAAAGCCAAAGCGGGCATTGACCTGAGCGATATCATCGATTTTGATGGCGATCAAACCAGCCTTGCGCGCCACGCGACGCATTTCGCCAATGGCGTTGACCAGGGCGTGAATATCGCCCAAGCCGGTCACGGAATCGGTCGTATCTGCCAAGCTTCGGTTGATGATAATGCCCACATACATGCCGGGCTCGGTATCGGTGCCGTCCAAGCGGTAGCCCGTGCAGTCGCAAAGCACGTATTTTCCGGTGGCATCCATTACGCGATACTGCATGTAGTGGAAGTGCCACGTGCTGTTTATCACCATGTCGAGCTCGACACGTACGTTGTCGCGGTCCTCGGGATGAACGCGGGCGAGCCACATGTCGAGTGAGTTAAAAGGGTGCTGGGAGGGCAGGTCAAAATCGCGCACGGCGTTAACCGACCATTGCGATTCTCCCGTATCGAGATTGAGGATAAACGGATAGCGCGTCTCGGAGCTCATGGAGATCGCTTGGAACACCCGGTCGTTGCAGGGAAGCTGATCGACGATTGGGCGTTGCGGCGCGTCATCGTCTTTCGGTTGCTGCACACGATGCATAAGCTTATAGCGATACATCTTGCGATCGGCATCCATTGTCATCTGGCGACGCGTGTCGCCAGCAAGTGGATCGACGCGCGAGCAGCCAAAGCTAAAGCTGCCGATCATGGGCGCCTTGCCACCTGAGCTCGCCTCGATCAGCCTGGTACGTACCTGCTCCAAGCGCTGCTCGAGTTCAATCTCGTTTGCGGAGAGCGAGATGAGCACAAACTCGTCTCCACCGATACGGAACAGCATCTCATCGTGCTCCATGGTTTCGGAGAGCGTGCGGCAGATGCTCAGAATATAGCGATTGCCTTCGGCGTGGCCAAACCTATCATTGCAATGCTTGAGATGGTCGATGTCAATATAGGCGCAGGTGAAGGGGTCGCCTTTGCGCCAGAGTTGCTCGACGTGACGGTCGAATCCGTTGCGGTTGCCCAAGTTGGTGAGCGGATCGATATAGGCGTTGCGCTCAAGCAGCTGGCGCTCTTGTTGCAGGATGGCATGCGTCTTTTGCAGTTGCTCGCCAACGGCGCGTAGCCCAGCAGGCAGCGCGGCAACATCGAGTTCGGCGGTCGAGACGCCGTTCGCAAGTCGCTGAAGATAGGCAATAATCGATTGCTCGCCCAGGCGATACGACTCGTTCATGATGGATAACCTCCTTGGGCGGAACAACGGTTTGTATCATATCCCCAATTCGGTTTGAATTGGGGATATAAGTTAGCTAATGGAGACAAATATCCCCTTCGACGGTGACGTTTTGCGCGCGAGCGTATCAGTTGTTATTGCCGCCATCGAGCAATGCCTCAAAATCCTTCGCCTGCATGGGGCGGTAGTAGAGGAAGCCCTGAGCGTAGCGGGCGCCCATTTGTCGTAGCATGTTCGCCTGCTCATCTGTCTCGACGCCTTCGACCACGACGGGCAGATGGAGCGACTGCGCCATCTCGAGCATCGATGACACGATCTGCGCGCTGCGGCCTTGATCGCGGTCGGTGGGCACAAAGGTGCGGTCGAGCTTGATGACGTCGACGTTGACGTTCTTGAGCATCGCGAGCGTGGACTGACCGGTGCCAAAATCGTCCATATAGGTCGAGAAGCCGCGGGTGTGCAGGTCGGCTGTCAGTTTGTCCACGGCCTCGGACTCTCCCGTATAAGCCGTCTCAGTGATCTCGATACGCATGAGCTCGGGCGGCAGGTTGTATTGGGCGGCGAGCGCCCCCATATGTTCGGCAACGTCGCAGGCAAGGATATCCACGCGCGACACATTAAGCGAAACCGGAACCACACGAAGTCCTCGATTGATGCGTTCGCGCAGCCACGAGGCGACACCCTGCCAAATGTACTTGTCGAGCGTCACCACAAAGCCGCTTTCCTCGAGTGTGGGGATAAACGTTGCGGGCGAAATGAGAGAGCTGTCCTTGTCAATCCAGCGGGTGAGTGCCTCGGCACCAATGATCTCGCCGGTTTCCATATCGACCTGGGGCTGCAGGTAGTACGTGATGCGGCCGTTTGAGAGCGCGTACTGGAACTCGGTCAGCGTGCGGTGGAACGCAATCTCGTGTTCATATTCTTCGGGGCGGAAAATAGCAATGCGCTCCTTGAAGTCGTTTTTGGCGCGCCGATTGGTAAACATGGCCTTTGCCTGCGCATCGATGGTGATCTCCTCATTGGAGTCGATGGGGTAAATGCCCATGGACGGCCAAAAACCTACGCCGTCATCATGCCTGGCTACGGCCTCGCGAACGCGGTTGTAGATTTGATGGACGGTGATGTGCTTAAAGGGGATGAGTACACAAAAGTCATCTTGGCCCCAGTACCCTGCGACGCCCATATCGGCATTCTCGATGTCCTTGAGAACCGTGCCCACATCGGCAAGCAGGCGGTCGCCTTCGGCCTGTCCATACCATTCGTTAAACAGGCGCATGTGGCCCATGTCGACCGTGGCGATGCACCAGGTGCCGTCGCGCCTTGCCTCGAGAAATGCGTTGGCGCGCCGCATAAACTCGCTGGGTCGATAGAGGCCCGTGAGCGAGTCGATACGTTCGGCGATGGCGCTTTTGCGCTCCGCCTCGGGTATGGGGAGGCTGTCGTTGGGAACAAGCCCGCCGGCCGTGCGAAGGCGACGGTCGAGTTCGCCTAAAACGGCGGTCGCTTGATGGGTTAAGTGCTCGTAAAAGGCCGGGACGACAAGGCAGACGGGAGTAATGGTGTCGCCTGCGATTTGAACAGGAGCGAAAACGGCCTCTTTAAGGTGGCGGGTCAGTTGCTCGAATGCCTCGTGGTCCAAATCGTTGCTGAGCACGACGAACTGAACGCTTTGTGAACGATAGACCCGGCTCCTGCCGCGGGTGATCGACAGCATGCGGCCTGCGTATTCGGCAAGCATGTTGTCGACCGCCTCGGCCCCGTAGAGCTCGTTGAGCTTTGTCGTGCCACGAACGCGCACCGCTATAAGCCCTGTCTCGCAACGATCGCGGCGGCAGGCATCGATAGCGTTGATCAGCATACGCTGCGTTCCGAGGCCCGTAGCGGCGTCGACGGTCTCGGCGAGTGAGTGGTTGACGAGTTCGCCGACATAGAGCGAGGGGGCATTTCCGTCGCCGTCGATGCGAAACCCGCGAGCACGGCAGAGAACGTAGTCACCGGCGGCATTGCGCATGCGGTACTGCATGACGCGGCGGTGTTTGGAGCCGTTAAAGATCTGGTTGATGTCGTTGGCGTAGGCCTCGAGGTCATCGGGATGGACGCGCGTCTTCCAGAAATCGCGGCAGCTGTCTATGTGCTCCGAAGGAAGACCGAGATCGCGCAAGGCACCTTGCGACCAAAGGGTGCGGTCCTTGTCCAAGTTCTCGATAAAGAAATAACGGCCCTCGTTGAGCATCGAAAAGGCGTCGAAAATGCGATCGCTTATTTCGAAGTCGTCGGCGTGGACTTGCGTGATATTGCGCCGATCGAGGTGCATGGCATGACGTAGCTTGTAGTCGTACATGCGATGGTCGGCATCGAGTGTCATGCGATTGGAGGCTTCGCCCAGGGCGGGGTCGGCGTGCGCCACTCCGTAGCTAAACGAGTGGGGCATCTCGGAATCGTTGTTTTTGAGCAGGATCGTTCGGCAGTGTTCCAGACGTTCGGCGAGGTCGTCTTCGGTCGCAATCGTAGATAGGATGGCAAACTCGTCGCCGCCTATGCGAAACGCCGTCTCGTCCACTTTCATATACAGTTTGAGATAGAGGCTTACCTGCAAGATATAACGGTTGCCCTCGTCATGCCCAAAGACGTCGTTGCAGTGCTTAAGGTTATCGATATCGATGAACGCCATGGTAACGGGGGTGTCCTGCTCCCAGAGCTCCTCGAGGGAACGGGCAAAGCCGCCGCGGTTGCCAAGTCCGGTAAGCTGGTCGGTAAAGGCGGTCCTAATCAGATCATCCTGACGCTCGAGAAGGTCACGAACGGTCTTTTCGAGCGTTTCGGTGTAATTGCTGACAGTATCCATGTCGTAAGCGGCTTTCTGAGGTCGGGCGGATTGCGTCGGGCGAGCTCGTTGTGCACACGCGTTGTTGTTCGGCGCTTTGCGTGTATCCAGGCCCCCGCCTTGCTGCGTTGTTGGGTTAATTTATCGGCTAATGTTCGCTGTTGATAACTGCTGAGTAGTATAAACAACAGTGCAGAATTATATATGGGTGTACATGCTGCGGGCGGCTATTATTCGCCAAACGGTAGCGCGGCGATGCGATGTCCGATAAAAATGCGACTGGGGCGGTATATATTGATGGGTATACTTGTTCCGGTTTTAAACGCAGGAACGGAGATGGTCGCATGGCACAGCCGGATACGACGCGCACGGTGGGGCTCGCGCTCGAGGGAGGCGGCTACCGCGGTATGTATACGGCGGGCGTGCTTGACGTTTGGATGGAGCACGGTTTGACCTGCGACCATATGGTGGGTGTCTCGGCGGGCGCGGCGTTTGGCTACAACTTTAAATCGCAGCAGATCGGACGCGCCATTCGCTACAACAAGGCCTATTGTGCCGACAAGCGCTATGCGGGTGTAGCAAGCTGGCTGCGGACCGGCGACATGTTCAATGCCGATTTTGCCTATCACGAGGTGCCTATCGAGCGCGATCCCATTGACTTGGAGGCGTATCGCGCCTGTCCCATGCGGTTTACGTGCGTGTGCACCGATATCGAGACGGGCAAGGCCGTCTACCACGACCTGCCCTATGGCGACGAGAGGGATATCGAGTGGATCCGGGCATCGTCGGCGATTCCCGTGGCGACGCGTCCCGTTGCTATTGACGGGCATAAGTATCTGGATGGTGGCGTGGCTGATTCTATTCCCAGTGCATGGCTGTTTGCGCAGGGGTATGACCGCAATATCGTGGTGCTCACGCAGCCGGCGGGCTTTGTGAAGCAGCCCAACAGCGTAATGCCCATGCTGCGTCGCGTGTTCCGTCACTATCCGGAGTTTGTCGCAGCGCTTGAGCATCGGCATGAGGTCTACAATGCCACGCTTGATGACCTGGCACGTCGTGAGGCCGCCGGCGAAATCTTTGTGGTGCGGCCGAGCGAATCGGTGAAGGTGCCGTCGCTGTGCCGCGAGCCCGATGAGCTCGAGCGCATCTATCAGATCGGTCGCCACGATGCGGAGGCGACCTTGCCGGCGCTGGAAGCGTATCTGGCAGAGTAGAGCAAACTGCCGTGGACTCGGCGGAAAACGCATCCCGGAATGGAAGTCCAAACTGGGATGCGCTTTCCGCTATTGAAGATATGAGGCTGCGAATCGGCTGCTCGGCTTGAGTCTATGCCTGCTGCCAGGTATCGACGAGCTCCTTGGCGGCGGCGTGGGGGTCGTCGGCGCTGCAGACGGCGCTCACCACAAAGAAGCCATCGACGCCGGTGGCCTTGAGCTGCGGCAGGTCGGCCGTCTTGACGCCGCCGCCCACCACGATGGGCACGGGGCTTGCCGCGTGGAGTGCGGCCAGGTCCTCAAAGCTCTTGGTGATGATGGAGCCGTCGGCCGCGCGTCCGCAGTCGCGCTTGGTCTCGGTCTCGTGGAGCGGGCCGATGCCCAGGTAGTCGACCAGGCTCATGTCGGCGGTCTTGACGTACTCGAGCATCTCCTCGCAACGGGCCGAAAGTCCCACGATGGCATCGGGGCCCAGAAGCTTGCGACAGACCTCGACGGGAATATCGCTCTGACCCACGTGCACGCCGTCGACAGCAATACCCTGTTCGCGCGCGGCGAGTACGCAGTCCAGGCGGTCGTCGATTAACAGGGCGACCTGACCGGTCTTGCCGGCCTGTGCGATTGCCTGCGCGGCGTCGCCGGTAAGCGCGATGATCTCGCGGGCGCTTGCCACCTTGGAGCGCACCTGGATGCAGGTAAAGCCTGCGTCGAGCGCCTGGGCCACCACATCGCCCACGGGACGTCCCAGCGTGTTTTCGGGGCCGAGTACCAGATAGGCCGAGATATCAAGGTTGTCGCGGATGCTCATCGTGCTTCCTCCTGCTTCTTGATCTGTGCTTCCATGCGCTCGAGCTTGCCGGTCATGGTGTCGGTAAATCCGGGCCGGATATCGGCTTTGAGCACGACTTCGGTGCGGATGCCCTTGCTCGCCAACACAAAGGTTGCGTCGCGCACGACCTGCATGACCTCGTCCCAGTCGCCCTCGATCTCGGTGAACATCGAGGTGGTGCGGTTGGGAAGGCCGCTCTCGCGAATGACGCGCACGACCTCGGCGACCTCGGCGGATAGCTCATCGCCGGTGCCGCATGGGGCGATGGCCACAGCGACGAGCGTGTTCATGCCGGCATTGGTTGCGGGCTCGGACATGGCTTATGCCTCCTCGAGCTCGAGTCGGTTATCGGCGATGTCCTGGGCGCTCGCGCGGTAGAGCTCATCGATAAAGGCGACCTTAAAGCTCGCCGGGGCGTCGGCGACAGCGGCGGCACGCGAGCCGGCAACGTTGTAGACGGCGGCACCGCAGACGGCTGCCGTAAACGGATCGGCGGCGCAGGCGTACACGGCCAGCACGCCGCCCTGCGAGCAGCCGCAGCCGGTGATCTTGGACATGAGCGGGCTGCCGCCGTGGGACTTGGCCACGGTCGTGCCGTCGGTGATCAGGTCGACTTCGCCCGAGACCACAACGGCGCCACCGGTGTAGCGGGCGAGCGCCACCGCGGCATTGCGGGCGGCGTCTACCGTGTCGGTGGTATCGACACCGCGTACGCGGCTCAGATCGGCCGCCTCGCCCTCAAGACCCCACAGGCCGGCGAGCGCGATGATCTCGGAGGCGTTGCCGCGCACGATGGCGGGCTTATACTGCTTGAGCTCGTTTACCAACTGGGTGCGCAGGCTACCGATGCCCAGGCCCACCGGATCGAGCACCCAGGGCTTGCCGGCGTCGTGTGCCGCCTTCGCCGCGCGGGGAATCGTCTGCTCGTAGATGGGGAAGAGCGTGCCCATGTTGAGATAGATGGCGCCGCCGCCGGCAACGAGCGCCTCGCCCTCGTCGGGCAGATAGACCATGGCGGCCGATCCGCCCACGGCGAGCTGCGCGTTGGCGACAAAGTCGATCGTCACCGTGTTGGTGATGGAGCCTGCCATCGGATTGGTGGCGCGAATCTCATCCACGGCCTTGATCACATGTTGCTTAAGCTGTTCCGAATCAATCACTGCACATGCCTCCTTGGCATAGAAAAGGGGCGCTGTGCATAGACAGCGCCCCTGTAAAGGCGGCATGCTCCCTACGCCAGCATTAACTGACAGGTTCAAAGGATTGGGCCCCATGCCCTCTCAGCCTTGTGGTTTGCACCGCCGGCACTCCCGCATCGAATCTGTTGTTCCCTATACTAGCGCACCGTTACAATGGTTACGGTGAAAATGACTGGGGGACTCTATGATCAAACTTGTGCTGACCGATATGGACGATACGCTGATTCCAGCCGGGCATGACGGCGCTAGCGACTACGCCATCGAGGGCATTCATGCCATGCGGGCGGCGGGTCTGCACTTTGGCCCGGTTTCGGGCCGTCAGCCGTCCGCGATGGCCTGGATGTTCAAAAATCGTTCCGAGTGCTTCTCGACTGGCGCGTTCTGTAACGGCCAGGTCATGTTTGTGGACGGTGAGGCGGTAGCCTCGCATGCGACCGACAACGCCGCCCTTATGCGCTTGGCTGACTACTTGGAGCAGGAGACCGACGATACGTACCTGAAGGTCTACAGCCTGGGTGATGACTTTTGGGGCAACGATGCCTATTGCGTGACGAGCGATCCCGAGCGCGTTCGTCGCGCCATGGAGTCGGGCGGCAACGCGTGGCTCAAAGGCGAAGAGGCCCCGTGCCGTCCTGTTGTCGATGATGCCCCGGTATACAAGGCGAATATCTGGAGCGCCCGCTCGCGCGAAGAGCTCGCTGAGCTGCGCGAGCGCATTACCGCTGAGGTGCCGGAGCTCTCGCTTGTATTTCCCAACAACCGCGTGCGCCTATTCGATATTCTCCCGGCCGGTTGGGACAAGGGCTGCGCTGCGCTGGAGCTGGCGCGCGCTTTGGGCCTGACGCCCGATGAGGTGGCCGTATTTGGCGATTCCGATAACGATCTGCCCATGATCGGTGCCGTTCCCAACTCCGTTGCAGTCGCCAATGCCAACGAGGCCGTCACTGCTGCCGCGCGCTGGCATATCGGCGCTGCGGCAGACGATGCGGTTGCCGGGGCTCTGCATCAGATTGCCGCCTGCGCCGCGACGGGGGAGATGCCGCCTTTTATGCGTCAGATGGATGCGGTGGGTTCGGGTATCGCGGACGTCTAGGGAGGCCATCATGAAGCTCCAGCAGCTCAGATATGTCGTCAAAGTTGCCGAATGTGGCAGCATCACCGAGGCCTCGCGCCGGCTCTTTGTGTCGCAGCCTTCGATTACCGCATCGATTCGCGATCTCGAAAACGAGATGGGCGTGCACATCTTTGAGCGCACTAACAAGGGCGTCGTTGTGTCCGAGGAAGGTGAGACCTTCTTGGGCTATGCGCGCCAGGTACTCGACCAGGCCGACCTGCTCGAGGGCAAGTACAAGGGCGCATCCGAGCAGGTGCCGCACTTTAGTGTGAGCTGCCAGCATTATTCCTTTGCCGTTAATGCGTTTGTCGATGTGATCCGTGAGTTCGATGCCGCGCGCTACGACTTTACCCTGCGCGAGGAGCAAACCCACGAGATTATCGAGGACGTCGCGCACATGAAAAGCGAGCTCGGCATCCTGTATCTGTCGGAGCACAATCGCGAGGTCATCGAGCGCATGCTGGCGGCCAACGAGCTCGTGTTCGAAGGGCTCTTCTGCGCCACGCCGCACGTCTTTGTGTGTGCAGACCATCCGCTGGCTGGCCGCTCCAGCGTGACGCTCGAGGACTTGGAAGACTACCCGTTTTTGTCCTATGAGCAGGGCAGCTATAACTCGTTCTACTATTCTGAGGAGCTGACCTCGACCTTTGAGCGCCGCAAGAATATCCGCGTGCGTGACCGTGCGACGTTGTTCAACCTGGTCATGGGCCTCAACGGCTACACGGTATGCTCAGGCGTGATCAGTCACGAGCTCAACGGGCCCGGCATCATCTCGATTCCGCTCGATGTAGACGAGTACATGGAGATCGGCATCATCACGCGCAAGAACACGACGCTTACGCGCTACGGCCAAGCCTATATCGACGTGATTCGTCAGCACATATAGACTGCTGCATTCTGTACGGGTCAAATCTCTTTATGGCAGTCCAAACTGATATAGGAAGCATCTATATCAAACTGTTATAAACGTATATTTTGCGATGGCCATATGAGCGCTCATACTCTGTCCCAGTAAAGCAACCAATGCAAAGGGAGATATCTATGAGTGCTTTAACCACGCTGAACGCGCCGTTTCGCGCCGATATCGTCGGCAGCTTTCTTCGTCCACAGGCCGTAAAGGACGCCCGTGTCGCCTATGCTGCGGGCACACTCGACGCCGCCGGCCTTAAGGCCGTCGAGGATGAGGCCATTCGCGACCTGGTGGACAAGCAAAAGTCCGCTGGCCTGCAGGTGATTACCGATGGCGAGTTTCGCCGCAGTTACTGGCACCTCGACTTTATGTGGGGGCTCAACGGCATTGAACGCCGTACCTCGCGTACGGGCTATATGTTCCACGACGAGGAGACCACAGCCGACACCGCCGTGGTAACCGGCCCCATTAGCGGCGAGAACCATCCGTTCGTCGAGCACTTTAAATTTGTCAAGGCGCTCGAGGGGGAGGGCCAGGTCGCGCGGCAAACCATTCCGGCGCCGATCCAGACGTTCTCTGAAGTCACGCTCGACCGCTGCGACGGCCAGCAGGAGAGCCTGCGCGCTGTCTATAAGACCGATGAGGAACTTGCCGACGCCATCGCAGCCGCTTATCGCACGGTGATCGCCGACCTGTACGCAGCAGGCTGCCGCAACATCCAGTTTGATGACTGCACCTGGGGCATCTACTGCGATACTGACTTTGTGTCCAAGACCGGCATGAGCCCGGTCGACCTGCAAAAGGTAAGCGAGCTGGGCGTGGCGCTCAACAATGCCGCCATCGCGGACAAGCCCGACGATCTGGTCATCAACACGCATGTGTGCCGCGGCAACTACCACTCCACCTATGCCTTCGAGGGCGGCTATGACCCCATCGCGCCGTACCTGTTCGCAAACGAGGATGTCGATGCATTTTACCTGGAGTTCGATACGCCGCGCGCCGGCGGTTTTGAGCCGCTGAAGTACGTTGCCCCCGGCAAGAAGGTCGTGCTGGGCTTGGTAACCACCAAGGCGGCAGAGCTCGAGAACGAGGATGTTATCGTCGAGCGCATCCGTGAAGCCGCAAAGTACGTGCCGCTCGAGAACCTGTATCTGTCGCCTCAGTGCGGCTTTGCCAGCTGCGAGATTGGCAACAAGCTGACCGAGGATGAGCAATGGGCAAAGATCGCGCTGGTCAAGCGCATTGCCGAGCGCGTTTGGAAATAGCGCTAGTGTTTGCAGGTGGCGGCGCGTGCGAGGCATAGTGTATCGCGTACAATGGTTCGGATCGTATCGTTCGGGCAGGTTATCCGATATGCCTGATCGCCCTTCCATTCGAAAGGACATCCATGTCCCAGTCCTCGACGCCCGCCGTCAGCGATGCCATCTACGACGCATCGTCGCTCGGCCGCCCGCGCATGTTCCTGCTCGGCCTACAGCACCTGTTTGCCATGTTTGGCGCCACCGTGCTGGTGCCCGTGCTCACCGGCCTCTCGGTATCGGCAACGCTTTTGTTTGCCGGCTTGGGCACGCTGCTGTTCCACTTCCTGTCGCGCGGTAAGGTGCCGGCATTTTTGGGCTCATCGTTTGCCTTTATTGCCGGTTATGCCGCAATCGCGCCCAACGGCGAGACCGAGCTTTTGCCCTACGCCTGCCTGGGCGTAGCTTGTGCCGGTCTGCTCTATCCGGTGCTGGCGGCCCTGTTCCGCGCGTTTGGCGCCAAGCGCGTTATGCGCTTCTTCCCGCCGGTGGTGACTGGTCCCATCGTCATTTCGATCGGTCTGATCCTGGCGAGCTCCGCTATTGCTAACTGCCAGACCAACTGGCTTGTGGCTGTTATTGCCGTGGCTGTGATCGTCATCTGCAACATCTGGGGCCGCGGTATGGTCAAGATCGTGCCGATTTTGCTGGGCGTTGTGGTGAGCTATGCCGTTGCGGCTGCGCTCGGCGAGGTTGATTTCTCGGGCGTTGCCGCCGCTCCGTGGGTCGGTCTGCCCATCGTGTGGGACAACACCGTGTTTGCACTCTTTGGGCCGCAGTTCGATAGCGGTCTTGCCACGACGGCCATCATCACCATCATGCCGCTGGCCTTCGCGACCATGATCGAGCATATCGGCGATATCTCTGCTATCGGTTCGACTTGCGAGCGCAACTACATTGCCGATCCCGGTCTGCATCGCACGCTGCTCGGCGACGGCCTTGCCACGATTCTGGCTTCGCTCTTTGGCGCTCCGGCCAACACTACGTATGGTGAGAACACCGGCGTGCTCGCCCTGACGCGCGTGTTCGACCCGCGCGTAATTCGAATTGCCGCGTGTTGCGCCATCGTGCTTTCGTTCTGCCCCAAGTTCGCGGCTGTCATTGCGGCCATGCCGGCGTGTGTGATCGGCGGTGTGTCGCTCGTGCTCTACGGCATGATCAGCGCTGTGGGTGTCCGCAACCTCATCGAGAACCAGGTCGATTTCCAGAACAACCGCAACGTGCTGGTTGCCGCGCTGGTGCTCGTGCTTTCGCTCGGCATCGCGTACAGCACCGCCGGCGCCATCGTGTTGGAGCTGGGCGGCGTGACCATTTCGCTGTCCGGCATTGCCGTGGGCTCACTGGTGGGCATTGTGCTCAACGCCATCCTGCCGGGTAACGACTTTGAGTTTGATGTCTCCGAGCTTGAGGAGGCTGCTGAGTAGCAGCTGCGTTCAGCTAAAACAAGATATGGTGCCCATGCGTATATGCGTGTGGGCACCATTTTTAATGTGTCAGTATCCAGTGGATGCCGCGGGCCATGCGCAAGTCGGTTTGGGCAAAGTGATTGCCGGGGTTGAGCTCCAGCGTTGTTGGAATGCCGCGCTCGACGAGCAACGCTTCCATCGCGCGTGTGTCGTCGAGTACATGCCGCATCATGCGGTTGGGCGTCTTGGTTTCCTTTTTGCCGAGTGACAGGTAGACGGCTTGCGGGCTGCCGGCAAAAGGGGCCGTGCTGGCACGGTCGACAAAGTCGGGAAACCATAGCGACCCCGATGCGCTCGCGGCGCGGTCAAAGGCGTCGGTTTGCCAGAGGGACCAGAGTGCGAAGAGGCCCGCGAGCGAGTAGCCGGCAATGCCGCGCCAGGTGGGCGGCTGAGGAAGCGACGACTCGACCTGGGGGATTATCTGATTCAGCAGCTCATCAAGAAAATCGGCAGCTTGGCCGCCGAAAGGCTCGGCATCGCGTACGGTCCCGTCGCATGCCCAGGGGCTCAGCTCGCGATTCCAATCGAGCCCGCCAATGGTGACGAGGGCGAATGGCGGACAGTCGAGCTCTCGGCAACACTTATAAACCTCGCTGCCGTCGCCCACGACCACAGGAAGGTAGATGACAGGCGCGCTTTCCGTATGATTCGAATAAACGGTTATCTGCTTTTGATGCGCTTCCATGACGGGCTTCTCTCAGTGTTGTGATATCGGCAGCCCCAATTGTCGCACGCCAGCGTATGCCGGTTGGGCTAGACCAAAGACAATCTCGTGCATCCCCTGCGGACGCATATGGAAAACGCCACCGCCGGAGGGGAGCTCGGCGGTGGCGTTGTTAAACGGTGCTGGGGCTCGGGGCCTTCGCGGGAGCTGCCATGTGCGCAGAGGCGTCTAAGAACGCTTACGGCTCGCCATGGTGCCTGCGGCGATAGCGGCTGTTCCCGCAAGGACGGTTGCCACGATGGCCGCACCCGAGGTGTCGCCGGTTGTCGCGAGCACGCCGGTAGTCTTGGCTTTCGTGGTTGAAGCCGCAACGGCCTTGGTCGGCTTTGAGCCCTCAGGCTTGGGGTTCTGCTTGGACTCCGCGGGCTTGCTTTCTGCGGGCTTGGTCTCGTCGGGCTTGGGGTCTTCCGGCTTGGCTACCTCGGGAGGTGCGATGGTCGTACTTTTGGCGACTGCTTTGATATAGAGGGAGTCGACCGTGGCGTCGCCCGTGCCGATGGCTTGGCCTGCCTCGTAGATGCCGTCACGGAGCTTGCGATAGTCAATGACCTTGCCGCCTTCGGGCGTCTGGATGGCGGCGTTCTCAATCTTGATGGTGCCGATTGTCTTGCCGTCAGCGCTCATGGCACGGGCAAAGATTGCCGCTGTATCTCCTTCGGCCGTTACCTTGCTGCGGATGATCGAGATGACTGCGGGTGTGACGCCCTCGCTGGTCTGGGCGATGATGCCGATGTTCTCGCCTTGGGGTTCGCGCCTCGTCTCGCCATCTTGGTTTTCGCTGTAGGGGATGGGGCCGTCGCCGTTCTCGACATAGCGGGCTATGGCCTTGACAACGGAGTCGCTGATGTAGATGTGGCCGCCCTTCTCGTTGGGTCGATTGTTTCTGGTGGAGAATGCAGCCGAAACCTCGCCTTCCGCAAACGCGTCCACGGTGGAGCCGTTCTTGACGACGATGTCGTCCTGGTAGGTGAAGAGGGCGTTGGCGCCACCGTATCTGCCTTTACTTGCACGGACCGTCACGTTTGCATGATTGAGGGTGATGCCCTTGTGGGCATAGACGCCATATTCAACACCGTTTACGTTGAGGGAGGCGTTTGTGGCTGCGAGGCTGCCCTTGGCCTCGACGGCAGCGTCTTTCTCGGAGCTTGCCTTGACCTGGCTGCCGTCCGAGATGTTGATATTGCCGCCGCTCCAAAGGGCCTCACCATCGGCTGAGCTTGCCTCGACCGTCCCGCCACCCTTGATGGTGAGGTTCTTGTCGGCTCCAATACCCTTGTCCTTGGTAGCCCTGGCGGTGACGGCTCCGCTGTCGTCAATCGTGATATTGCCGTTTGCCCTGATGCCATCCGATGCACCCGTGGCGTTGACGTTGCCCGAACCTTTGATAGCGAGATCACCTCCGGCATTGATGGCATCAAACCCAGTGCTCGTGGCGTTGACGGATCCGGCTCCGTCGATGTTGATATTACCCGTGGAGAGGATAGCGTCCTCAGTAGATGTCACGCTGAGCGTGCCGCCCTCGTCGCCTTGGATATTGAGCTCGGCATTCTCGTTAGTGCCATGAGAAACGTTGATGCTTTCGATCCATTCGGCAGTGACGATGTTGGTTCCCGAGTAATTCACGTTGAGCTTGCCTGCGGCCTGGATCTCGCCGCCGTTATAGTTGTTGAGCTTCAAGTCGTCGGCGCCGTCCCACGACCAGGTACCGGCCTCGTCGCTCGCCGCGGTGTTGTACTTGTTGCCGCCGACCTTGACCCATTCCGCTGCGAGCGAGACGCTCGGCATGAGCAGCGAGCTCACCGTGAGCGCGCACACGGCGCCCGCGACGATGCGGCGCGTCACGCGGCGCCAGCTGCCGTGCGCGAGTCCTATGCGATGGCGAACGTCGGGTTCGGCAACATGGGTTCCGGCGGTAGTGTCATTGCGTTTGGGGGTCGTGAACAAGGCTGCCATGGTTGCTCCCGTTCTCATAGGGCCTATACGACTAGATTCAGCGTATCTGCTGGATGTTGCCGGCGGTAGTGCCGTTTGGAGGGCAAAATGGCCAAAATTGGGGAGAAATAGGCCGCACGCCGGCGCAGGGACCGGCGCTAAAAGAAAAGCGCGGGGCCGCATGGCGACTCCGCGCTTTATTGTTCAGCTTTTGCAGCCTTGCCCTTACGCTACGAAGAAGTAGACGAGGAAGGCAAGGGCCGCGATCCACCCGTCCCGTGCGAAAAAGTGTTTACGAGCGCTTGCGGCTCACCACGGCGCCTGCGGCGATGGCGGCTGTTCCCGCAAGGGCGGCTGCCACGATGGCTGCGCTCGAGGCGTCGCCGGTTGCTGCGAGTTTGCCGGCGATCTTGGCTCCCGTGGCTGCAACTGCAACGGTCTTGGTTGTCTTCGTGCCCTCGGACTTGGAGCTCTCGGGCTTGGTCTCGCCGGGCTTCTCCTCGGGTTTGGTCTCCTCGGGAGGCACGATGACCGTGCTCTTGGCGACGGCTGCATCGTAGGGGGAGTCGATCGTGGCGTCGCCCGTGCCGATGGTCTGTCCTGCCTCGTAGGAGATGCCGCGGCTGTACTCTTCCTCGTAGCGGTAGTCAATGACCTTGCCGCCTTCAGGCGTCAGGATGGTGGCGCCTTCGATTTCGATGGTGCCAATCGCCTTACCGTCCGCGCTCATGGCAAGAGCGAAGATGGCCGCCGTGTCTCCCTCGGCCGTGACCTTGCTGCGGACGATCGAGATGGTCGCGGCCGTGATGCCCTCCCTGGTCTGGGCGAAGATGCCGATGTTCAGGCCTTGGGACTCGGGGACAATCTCGCCGTCCTGGTCTCCGCTGTAGCAGTCGGGGCCATCGCCACCGGTTTCGGTATAGCGGGCTATAGCCTTGACAACGGAGTCGCTAATGTAGATGTGGCCACCAGCTTCGTTGGGGTTGTAGTTTCTGGTGGAGATCGCGGTCGAGAATTCGCCTTCTGCGAACGCATCCACGATCGAGCCGTTCTTGATGACGATATCGTCCTCGTCGGTGATGAGAGCGACAGTTTGCCAGCCGCCGCCCGCGCTTGCACGGACCGTCACGGTCGCGTGGTCGAGTGTGACACCCTTGCGGCCATAGACGCCATATCCAGCACCGCTTGCGTCAAGGGAGGCGTTCGTGATCGCGAGACTGCCCTCAGCGTCGACGGCAAGATCTCCCTCGGAGTTCGCCTTGACCTGGCTGCCGCCCGAGATGTCGATGTTGCCGTCTTCAGCCCAAATCGCCGCTTTTCCTATAGAGCTTGCCTTGACCTGGCTGCCGCCCGAGATGTTGATGCCGTCTTCAGCCCAAATCGCCGCTTCTTCTATCGAGCTTGCTTCTACTTTGCCACCGCCTTTGATGATGAGGTCACTGCCCGCGGAGATGCCGTAACTTTCGTTTCCTTTAGCGATCACTGTGCCAGAGGAATTGATGGTGGTCTTGCCCTTGGATTGGATGCCTTCGGTACCGCCCGTTGCATTCACGGTGCCCGAGCCCGTGATAGAAAGATTGCCCTTTGCCTCAATTCCGTCGGCATTAGTGCTTGTGGTGTTCACAGTGCCTGGGCCAGAAATGGAGAGGTCGCCTGTGGATTTAATTGCATCGGTCTCGGCTGTCACATTGAGCTCATCCGTGCTATTCGAGCTCGTTATGTTCAACTCTGCTTTCTGGCTAGTGCCATCCTGCGCTTTGATGGCGGCTCCGGTGTAATCGGGCTCGGTTTTCACGGTGTTCATGCCCTCGTACGCAATGTTGAGCTTGCCTGCAGCATTGATCGCGCCGCCGTCATAGCCGTTGAGCTTCATGTCATCGGCGCCATCCCATGACCAGGTGCCAGCCTCGTCACCCGCCGCGGTGCCAGCGTCATACCGGCTGCCGCCGACGTCCACCCACTCGGCCGCGAGCGAGACACTCGGCATGAGCAACGAGCTCACCGTGAGCGCGCAGGTCAGGCCGCAGACGATGCGGCGCGTCACGCGACGCCAGCTTCCGTGTGCGAGCAGCGTGCGACGGCGCACGTCGGGCTCGACAAAATGGGCTCCAGAGGTTTTGTCATTGCGCTTGGGGGTCGTGAACAAGGCGGCCATGGTTACTCCCATCCTCATAGGGCCTATGCGATTAAGCCCAGCATATCTGCAGGATGTAGCCGGCGGTAGTGCCGTTTGGAGGGCAAAATGTCCAAAACTTGGGAAGCAAAACATCGCGCGTCCGTGCGTTGCCTGGCTTTAAAAGAAAAGCGCGGAGCCGCTCGATGCGACTCCGCGCTTTCGTGGTTTGGTTTGTCGACCGTGCCGCTACGCTACAAAGAAGTAGACGAGGAAGGCAAGGGCTGCGATCCACATGAGCGGTTTGATCTTGGAGGCCTCGCCCTTAAAGAGCGCGACGATCACGTAGGCGATAAAGCCCAGGCCAATGCCGGCAGAGATGGAGTAGGTGAAGGGCACGCCGGCGACAATCATGAACGCCGGGAAACCCTGCGACACGTCGGACCAGTCGATCTCGGAGGCCTCGCTCATCATGAGGTAGCCGACGTAGACCAGAGCACCGCAGGTGGCGGCGCTGGAAACGATGGTGACGATGGGGGAGAAGAACGCGGCGAGAATGAACAGCACGCCGGTGGTGACGGAGGTGAGGCCCGTGCGGCCACCGTCGGCAGCGCCAGAGGTGGACTCGACGAAGGTGGTGATGGAGGAGACGCCCATAAAGCCACCGGCAGCAGCGGCCACGGAGTCGACGACCAGGATGGGACGGATGTCCTCGACATTGCCGTCCTCGGTCAAGAACTCTCCCTGCTTGGCGACGGCCATCGCGGTGCCCATGGTGTCGAAGAAGTCGCTCATGAGCAGCGAGAAGGCAACGACGAGCAGCATCGGGTCGGTCAGAACCTTCACGATGGCCATGTTACCGTCGGCGGTGCTGGCAAACGGGGCGCCAAAGGTCGAGAAGTCGAGCGGTGCGATGAGGCCCTCGGGGGCGTGGGTGACGCCCAGCGGGATACCGGCGATAACGGCGACGATGATGCCGATGAGCAGCGAGCCCGGCACGTTGCGGGAAGCCAGGGCAACCGTCACGACGATGGAGATGATGCCGACGATTAAGGTGGGGGAGGCGATGTCGCCCAGGCCGACGAGCGTACCGGCGCCAGCGGTGATGATGCCGGCGTCGCACAGGCCGATCATGGCGATGAACAGGCCCAGGCCAACCGAGATGGCGTGGCGCAGGACCACGGGGATGGCGTCCATGATGGCCTCGCGCAGGCCGCACAGGACGAGCAGCAAGATGACGATACCCTCGAGGAAGATAACGCTCATGGCCACGTGCCAGTCACCGCCGCACATGGTGGTGGCGATGCCCGCGATCATGGCGTTGATGCCCAGGCCCGACGCGCAGGCGAGCGGGCGGTTGGCGAAGATGCCCATGCAGATGGTCATGATGCCGGCGCCCAGGCAGGTGGCGCAGGCGAGCGCTCCCGCATCGATGCCGGCGCCCGAGAGCACCGCGGGGTTGACGGCGATGATGTAGGCCATCGCCAGGAATGTTGTCAGTCCAGCGCGAAGTTCGGTCCCGATTGTGGACTTGCGCTCACTGACGTGAAAAAGTTCGTCCATGCATACCCTTTCCTTGTTCGGCCCCGAGTTTAGGCCGATTGACACGAACTCACCCACTATAGCCCCTTTACGACGCTGTTGTTCCTCGCATGTTGATGTTCGGCGCTTTGTAGCAGACGGACGGTATTTTTCGCATGAAAATGTGTGGGTACCGTATACTTAAGCGGTTACAACGACCCCTATGGAGGAACGTATGATTAAAGAGCTCTGCCACGACGAGGCTATTCTGTCCCAGCGTTGCGAGGTTGCGACCGTCGAGGACGAGTCGGTTGCTCAGGACCTGATCGATACCATTAAGTCGCTCGACGATGCCGGCTGCCTTGCCGCTAACCAGATTGGCGTTACCAAGAAGGTCTGCGTCTACCTGGACGACGCCGGCGAGCCCCACGTGCTCTACAACCCCCGTCTGGTGTTTGGCTTGGGCGCCAGCAAGATGGAGGAGAGCTGCCTGACGCACGAGGAGGTCACCAAGTCCACGCGCTATATCAAGTGCAAGGTCGCTTATGACGTGATCGTCGACGGCAAGATGCGCGAGCGCAAGCAGGACTTCGTCGGCTTCGAGGCGCAGATGATTCAACACATGATTGATCACTGTCTAGGAAAGTTGGTCTGAGGGGACCAAAGTGCCGCACCTTGCCGCTCAATCGTCGCTCGCGTACCTTAAGTACGCTTCGCTCCTCTTTCGTGGCAATCTGCGGCACTTTGACCCCTTAGACGACCTGCGGGGTTAACTTGGTTGAGTTTATCCTGCTTGAATAGTCCGGGCGTGACATTGTTGTCATGTCCGGGCTTTTGTGTTTAGCGCCTCTTTGTTTGGTGACAATAACCTTAGCAAGAACGTAAAGCTGGGAGGCGCTATGTGTACGAGCATTCGATTTACCGATAATTCCGGCCACATGTATCTAGGCCGCAACCTCGACTGGAGCTTTGACTACGGCCAACAGGTTCGTGTGATGCCGCGCGGGTTTCACATTCCGTATTCGTTTATCGACGACACGACAGCGGCACACGCGGTGATCGGTATGTGCATCGATTACAAGAACTATCCCATGTTTTTCGATTGCGGTAACGATGCTGGCCTCGCCGTGGCGGGCCTCAATTTCCCGGGTTATGCCGAGTATGCCGAGGACCCTGTCGACGGCAAGACCAATATCGCGGCCTATGAGTTTCCCCTGTGGGTGGCAGCGACGTTCTCGACGGTCGATGAGGTCGAGGCTGCGCTGCACGACACGGTGATTGTCGCCAAATCTGCCGGAGAGGGGCTGGGCGTGTCGCTGCTCCATTGGATTATCGGCGACAGCCAGCGCAGCATCGTGGTCGAGATGATGGCTGACGGCCTGCATGTATACGACGATCCGGTCGACACCCTTGCCAATCAGCCCACCTTCCCGTGGCACATGGAAAACCTGCGCACCTATATCACGGCCACAAGCGATTTTCCGCAGACGGCGACATGGCGTGGCGCCGAGCTCAAGCCCTATGGCGCGGGTGCCGGCATGCGCGGTATTCCGGGTGACTGCTATTCGCCGAGCCGTTTTGTAAAGGCGGCGTACCTCAATGCCAATTACCCGCAAAAGGAGAGCGAGACCGAAAACGTCGTCCGCATGTTCCGTTCACTCGAGGGCGTGGTGATGATTGAGGGGGCGTCCAGGATGGGCGATGGCAAGTTCGAGAAGACTATCTATACCGGATGCTTTAGCGCGCGCACGGGCAATTATTACTACGCGATGTATGGGGATCCGTCGATTCGCTACGTGAGCCTGACGGATGCCGAGGGCGCGAGCCCCGATAGACTCGTGGTTCCCGAGCCGCGTCGTTCGTAGCCGCTAGCTCTACTGCAATACAAGACGGCCCTGCATCTCTCGCGAGGTGCAGGGTCGCTATCGTCGATGGGTGACGGCGCTAGAAGTTGGCGTCGTTGAGCTGTTCGCTCTCGAGGCCGTCGAGCTGTTGCTGTTCGGGCGTATCGGCGACGCTCTCGAGCAGCTCGGTGGGATCGACGTTCATGTCCCTACCGGCCTCGTTGCCATTGACCAAGTCGTCCGAGAAGATGTCGACTTCCATTTCCTCGGCCTCTTCGATCTGAACCTCGAGTGGCACCTGGGTGCGCACAAGTTTGACGGCCGGGCGCATGCGAGCAAAGAGCGGTACGTACTCAATGATGATGGCCGAGTTCTCGAGACCATACCAACGTGCCGGGCTTCCGCAGGCGCGGCGGACGGCGTACTTGATGGCCATGACGCGATGGTCGTTGCGGTTGATGTCCGTTTCGGGGGCAAGCATCTTGCGCAGCATACAAAAACGGAAGTCGCCCACGTTGCCGCGTGTCTCGTAGATGGAGTAAGTGTGATGCTGCGGCGGCAACTCACCCGATGCCATCAGGTCGCCAACGATCTGGCGCAGGTAGGCGTTGATGCGTTGATTGACCTTAAAGCCCAGGTCCAAGCGCACGCGGAATAGGAAGTCTGTGCCAAAGGTCTCGACGGAATACTCGTGCGTATAGGGCTCATCGGTGACATGCACGTTGATGAACCAGTATGCCTTGGCGCGCTTGGGATGCTTATCCAAGATGGAGTAGAGCACGTCGCGGTCGAGCGTGAGCGGGTCGGGACTGTTGGTAAGGAACACCAGATTGTCGGCGAGCACGGGGTAGGTCTCGTCGTTGCGCAGGCGGCCGAGCTGGTCAATGTACTTGGAGACGGGCAGCAGGATCGTCTGCGTGCGCTCGATGGCGGTGCCGCGGCGCCACACGTACATAAGGCCGAACAGCAGTGAGGCCAAGAAGATCATCACATAGCCGCCGTCAAAGAACATGGTGAGGCACGAAGCGAAGAAGCACAGCTCAATGGCACCAAAGAGCAGGGCGAAGACGCAGGCGCCCAGCTTGTGTTTGAGGATGCCGGCGATGTAGCTCGTCAAAAGCGTCGTGGTCATGAGCATGGTCACGGTAATGGCGAGGCCGTAGGCGCTCTCCATGCGCTCGGAGTTTTGGAACAGCAGCACGATGAAGATACAGCCGACCCACATGATGTTGTTGACGAGCGGAATATAGAGTTGGCCCTTGGTGTCGCTGGGGTAGTGGATGCGCAGATGCGGCATGAGATTGAGACGGGTTGCCTCGGATACCAGCGAGAACGAGCCGGTGATGAGCGCCTGCGAGGCGATGATGGCCGCTACGGCCGAAAGCACGATGGCAAAGGGGCGCAGGGGCTCGGGGAGCATCATATAGAACGGGTTGACGATATCCATCGCGAGCATCTGGGGGTTGGAGTTATTGGCGAGCAGCCAAGCTCCTTGACCCAGATAGTTGAGGATAAGGGCCGCCTTAACAAACGGCCAGGATGCATAGATGTTAGCCTTGCCCACGTGACCCATGTCCGAATAGAGCGCCTCGGCGCCGGTCGTCGACAGGAAGACGAAGCCGAGCACCATGATGCCCGAGTGGTTGATGGGCGAGAACAGGAACATGATGCCGCGGATGGGGTTGAGCGCGCGTAGGATGGACAGGTTGCCGAGCATGTTGAACAGGCCGGCGCCAGCCAAGAACAGGAACCACAGCGTCATGAGCGGCCCGAACAGCTTGCCGATCGACGAGGTGCCGGCGCGCTGCATGGCAAACAGGCCACAGATAATGATGATGGTGATGATGATGACGTTGGTCTGGCCGTCACCCAAAAGCGCATGGCCCCACTCGATAGTGCGCAAGCCCTCGATGGCCGTGGTAACCGTGACGGCGGGGGTGAGGATGCCGTCGGCGAGCAGCGCCGCGCCGCCGATCATGGCGGGAAGGATCAGCCACGGTGCCACTTTGCGCACCAAGCTAAACAGGGCGAAGATGCCGCCCTCGTTGTGGTTATCGGCCTTCATGGCGATAACCACGTACTTGACCGTGGTCACGAGCGTCATGGTCCAGATGACGAGCGAAAGCGCGCCCAGGATCATGTCCTCGCTGACGGTACCGATGCCGCCGTTGTTGGCAACGATTGATTTCATGGTGTACATGGGGCTCGTGCCGATGTCACCGTAGACGACGCCGAGCGTTACGAGCAGCATGCCAGCGGAGAGGGGAATGGCTCCATGCCCGCCTTGACCACGCTGGTCTTGGGGGCTTGCCTCCAGTTTGTTGTGTGCCACGTGGACTCCCTTAGACATCCGGCCCCTGCAAAGGGCAGCAGACCTTTATGCCATCTTTATACATATAAGAGCAGTTTGGCACATCGGGGTGTTTTAGACAATAATCCCCATTTGAGGAGCAGTTGTTTGCGCAGGTAGCATTTCAAAGCAGGGGCTTTTAAGCACGTGCTGTCTGGGCTATGCCAGCCTTGGCGCCTGCGCGTTTGCCGGCGAATTCGCAAAAGAGCGCGCCGCCGATGATAAGTGCGGCGCCCATCAGGCGGACCGGTGTTATGACTTCGCCCAAAAGGACGGCCGAGAACACGACGGCCGAAAGCGGCTCGAGGTAGCCGACGACCGCAACGGTCTGGACGGGCAGCTTGGCGACAGCGCTAAAGTAGAGCAAGCAACCGATGCCGGTGTTGACGACGCCGAGCATGACGACGGCGCGCCAATCAATACTGGCGGCGACGCCGGCGGACAGGAATGAGGGAGCGCCCTGCGTGATGAGCGTAAGGACCAGCGCGGTCACAAAGGCGGCGCTCACCTGGAGCGCGGAGTTCTCGAGGCCCTCGATGTGCGGCGCGCCCTTGCTGGCGATGACCATCAGCGCATAGCAAAATGCCGAGGCGATGCCGCAAGCGATACCCGCAATGGGCATATTGCCGCCTAGACCTTGTGCCGCAATGAGAAAAGCACCGCAGGCGACGGCGATAAAGCCGGCGATTTTGCTGCCGGTCAGCTTTTCGCCAAAGATGAGCGGGGAGAGCGCCATGACGATGATGGGGCCGCAGTAGTACAGCAGCGAGGATACGCCAACGCCAATCGTCTGGTAGGCTCGGAACAGAAAAATCCAGCTGGCGCCCAGCGCGGCTCCCGAGAGGAGGAGGGCTGCGGCTTCGCGGGGGCGAGACGGTGCCTGCAGCTTATGGCGTTGGGTGACGGCGAGGATGGTGACAAGCGAGAGTGCGCCCAAAAACGTGCGTAGCAACACGATATCGGAGCTCGGCAGCGCGATGGCGGCGGCGATGATGCCGTTGGAGCCAAACAATAGCAATGCTGCCAAGTACGTAAACAGCCCGTTGTTCATGCGCTTCCATCCCCTCTATATCCGACCATGTTCACTATGGGTGAACTGGCTTTAGAAGAAAAGCGAATATAATGCATGGATAGCATGAGAAAAAATCATGCAAAGGTGGAGGGGTGCTGTGGAAACGAATATTCAAAAGATGCAGGTGCTGCTCGAGACCGTGCACGCCGGCAGTTTTACGCGCGCTGCCGAGCGGCTGAGCTATTCGCAGTCGGGCGTGAGCCGTATGGTGGCCGATCTCGAGGCCGACTGGGGCTTTAAAGTGCTCGATAGAAGCCGCGAGGGCGTAGTGCTTTCTGCCGATGGGCGGCAAGTCATGCCGGCGGTCGAGGCGTTATGCGAGGAATTCGTTCGTTTGCAGCGACGGGTGGATGAGATGCGTGGGCTCATGCGCGGCAAAATATGCATCGGTACGTTTTCGAGCGTGGCGACCCACGTGCTGCCGCCGGTGATTGCGCACTTTCGCGTCGATCACCCGGACGTCGATTACGAGCTGCTGATGGGTGATTACTCCGAGATTGAGCAATGGGTGGCGGAAGGTCGCTGCGACCTGGGCTTTATTCCGCGCGAACCACGCGGCGCCGGCATGGCGTCGCGGCCGTTGGTGCAAGACGAGCTGATGGCCGTGGTGCCAGCGGACTCCTCGCTTGCCACCGCGGAGGTCGTTTCCCTTGCCGATTTGGCCAACGAGCAGTTTATTCTGCTGGAACGCGGCACCGATGATGAGATTACGCCGCTGTTTCGCCGCGCGGGTCTGGTGGTGCGCTCTAAGCTGTCGACCTGGGATGATTATGCGATTATGGCCATGGTCGAGGACGGTCTGGGCGTGAGCATTCTTCCGGCGCTCATCTTGCGCCGCTGCCAGTTCGATGTTGCCGTGCGCCCGCTCGAGAGACATCCTCATCGGCAGATCAACGCCATATACCGCACTGCTGACGTTTCGCTTGCGGCGGCTCGTTTCCTTGAATATCTCTAAAAGCGCGTATCTGTTGTCTACTTTGGGACAATTCTCGAGGCTCGGTACATTTTCTTGTGAAATTGAACTTTCGGATAATGTGCCGCGCTATACTGCTGCCTAAATTGAACTCAGGTTCAATTCGTGTTCTATAAATTGAACTTTGCCAGCAAGGAGGTTCCTGTGGCCCAAGAGACGTTTAGCGATCGCCTGCGACAGACTATGTCCGATCGCGACGTTCGCCAGTCGGACGTAATCCGCGCATCGGAGATGCTCGGCAAAAAACTCGGCAAGAGCCAGATGAGCCAATATGTGAGCGGCAAGACGATCCCGCGGCGCGATGTGGCTGAGCTGCTCGCCCGTATTTTGGAGGTCGATGTTACCTGGCTGCTTGCCGGCGACGCCGATCAAGGCGAGGCATCATCACCCCGCAACGATTCCAAGCCCGAACCCCATCCCTCAGCTCAAATTCCAAGGAGCACCACCATGCGTACTTTTTCTAAATCCACCAAGCTTGATAACGTCCTGTATGACGTGCGCGGTCCCGTCGTCGACGAGGCTGCCCGTATGGAGGACGAGGGCGAGCGCATCCTCAAGCTCAATATCGGCAACCCGGCGCCCTTCGGTTTCCGCACGCCCGACGAGGTCATCAAGGACATGCGCCAGCAGCTGCCCGACTGCGAAGGCTATTCCAACTCGCGTGGTCTGTTCTCCGCGCGCAAGGCGATCATGCAGTACTCGCAGATCAAAGGCCTGCCCAACGTTCAGATGGAGCACATCTACACGGGCAACGGCGTGTCCGAGCTCATTCAGCTTTCGATGAACGCGCTGCTCGACAACGGCGATGAGATCCTGATCCCCAGCCCCGACTACCCGCTGTGGACGGCGTGCGCGACCCTTGCCGGCGGCCATCCTGTGCACTACCTGTGCGACGAGCAGGCCGATTGGTATCCCGATCTGCAGGATATGGAGTCCAAGATCACGAGCGCGACCAAGGCCCTCGTCATCATCAACCCCAACAACCCCACGGGCTCCGTTTACCCGCGTGAGGTGCTCGAGGGCATCGTTGAGGTTGCGCGCAGGCACCAGCTCATGATTTTTGCAGACGAGATCTACGACCGCCTGTGCATGGACGGCTATGAGCACGTCTCGATTGCCTCGCTCGCTCCCGATCTGCCCTGTGTCACCTTTAGCGGCCTTTCCAAGTCGCACATGATCGCGGGCTATCGCATTGGCTGGATGGTGCTTTCGGGCAACCAGCGCTGCATGAGCGACTTCATCATGGGCATCAACATGCTCTCCAACATGCGCCTGTGCTCCAACGTGCCGGCCCAGTCGATCGTCCAGACGGCGCTCGGCGGCCATCAGTCGGTCAACGACTACATCCGTCCCGGCGGTCGTGTCTACGAGCAGCGCAACTTTGTGTATGAGGCGCTCAACAAGATCGACGGCATCTCGGTGGTCAAGCCGCGCGCGGCGTTCTACATCTTCCCCAAGATGGATGTTAAGAAGTTCAACATCACCGATGACGAGCAGTTTGCCCTCGACCTGCTGCACGAGAAGAAGATCCTCATCACGCGCGGCGGCGGCTTTAACTGGGCCGAGCCCGACCACTTCCGCATCGTGTACCTGCCGCGCATGGAAGTGCTCAAAGAGTCGCTCGAAGACCTCGCCGATTTCTTCGATCATTACCGCCAGAGCTAAGGGATAGAGGCCCCATACAATCGAAAGCTCCCTGCAGTTGCTTGGCTGCGGGGAGCTTTCTTGAATCGGCGGAACTAAATAACGATTCCGTTGCAGTGGTCGATTTCGTGCTGGATGATCTCGGCGGTGTAGCCCGAGAAGTTTTTGATGCGGCGGACAAAGTTCTCGTCCAAATACTCAACCTTAATGCGGCGATAGCGGGTACAGGGACGCTCGCCGATCAGCGAGAGGCATCCTTCGCTCGTCTGATAGGCATTGACCTGCTTAAGAATTTGAGGGTTGTACATCAGGAGCGCCCTGGTGCCGTCCTTTACGCAGATGATGCGTTTGCGCACGCCGATCATGTTGGCGGCGAGGCCCACGCACTCGTGCTCATGTTCGTTGAGCGTATCCAGGAGGTCCTGCCCGGTCGCGGCGTCGTCGGGTCCCGCGTCTTCGGAAGGAAGGCGCAAAAAGAACTCGGATTTCATGATGGGCTTGATCATGGCGGGCTCCTCATGTCTTATGCTTTCGTGGACTTTTAATAATAGCGCGGAAGGAAAGCTGTGCGTCCGCGTTACAATCTTTCGACGTTGGACCATGTTGTCAGACTCGTCGTGTACGGCGTCTGGCGTAAGTCTAGGGCTCATTTTTCGCCCTGGACTGTTCCTCTGGGGCGATGCGACTGTCGTTCCAAGAGGAAGGAAATGCATGGGGAGCAAATCTCAGCAACAAGTTAGAGTAACGCCATCGGGCACTGCGGCGCTTCTCGTCGTAATGTATATTGCAGCCTTTGTCGCCGCGTTTAACGAGAACATCATTAACGTGGCGTTGCACGACATTATGGCGGCCTTTTCGGTGAGTGCCACCACGGCGCAGTGGCTCGTTTCGGGCTACATGATCGTGACGTCGATCTTTACGGCCATCATGGCCTTCCTGTCCGGTCGTTTCTCGACGCGCAAGCTGCTGTTTTTCGCATGCGGATGCATGGTCGCCGGCGAAGTCCTGTGTCTGATCGCTCCGTCGTTTAGCGTTTTGCTGCCAAGTCGTATTTTGCAGGCTGCGGGATCGGGCATCCTGTTCCCGCTCATGATGAACGTGGTGCTGTCTTGCGCTCCGCGCGAGAAGCTTGGCTTGTATCTGAGCCTGGGCGGTGCCTGCATTACGCTGGGGCCGGCGTTTGGACCCGTGATCAGCGGTCTTATGTGCACCCTGTTTGGCTGGAGGGCGGTGTTCGTGGTGCCGCTGGTGGGCGGCATTGCGGTCGCTGCGGCGGGCGTAAAGCTTGTTCAGAATGTCGGAGAGCGTTCGAACACCACGCTTGATATTCTGTCGGTTGTTTTGCTCGCCGCCGGTATTACGGCATTTGTGTATTCCGTAGGCGAGTTCTCGACCAATCTGATGGCCGGCATCGTGACGTTCTTCGCCGCTGTTGTGCTGCTCGGCCTGTTTGCGGCCCGTCAGCTCAAGCTCGAGCATCCGGTGCTTAACGTGCGTCCCATGGCGAGCGTTCGTTTTTGGCCTGCGTGCCTGCTTGTGGTGGTGTCTATGATGACGACGTTCTCGATGAGCGTTTTGTTGCCGCTCTATTTTGAGGGCGCATACGGCATGACCGCACTTGTTGCGGGCCTGCTTATTTTGCCGGCGATTGCCTGCAACGCCGTGACCTCGATTGTGGGCGGACGCGTGATGGACGCCCGTGGCGCATGGCCGCTGCTGCCGGTCGGCTTTGCCCTGATTGCCGTGGGGCAGACTGCCATCTCGATGACGGTGGCAAGCATGAACATCGGCGTCGTCGTGGCGCTGACCGTTGTGGTGTATGCCGGAGTCGGTTTGGTGCTGAGCCCCTCGCAGACGGCCGGTTTGGAGACGCTGCCTGTCGCTGAGCATCCTCATGGAACGGCATTGCTCAACACGTGGAACATGATTGCCGCATCGTTTGGGCCGTCGCTGTTTATCGGCCTGCTCTCGAGTTCTGCGGCGACTGCCGGCGCTGCTGGCGCTGCGACCGACGTTGCCCAGGCGATTGGATTTGCAGCTGCCGTGCGTGTGGCGGCTGTAATTGCCGTGGTCGGGTTCGCGACGTCGCTGGTGTACGCTCGTCGCGAGTCGCACATGTCGCATTAATGTGTGCACATAGATTCTGCAGCTAGATTGGATGGCGACACCATAAACTAGTGGACGTTTTGCCGAGAGGCATGAATGTTTAAAGCGCAAAGAGTGCGCGACGGGCCCCGCGAATGGGGCGATGATGCCCGAGAGGGCCAAGAAGGAGTCTCATGTCCGAGAACGAAGAGATCATGAACGAGACCGAGAACGAGACCATGGCTGCCGAGGTCGAGGCAGTCGAGACCGTGGAGACCGAAGCTGCCGAGGTTGAGGCTGCTGACGAGGTTTCCGCCGAGGAGGAGGCCGAGGTTGTCGAGGCCGCCGTTGATTACGATGACGAAGAGCTGATGGACAAGATGCAGAAGGCCGCTCGCCTGCTGCGTAGCCGTCGCTTTGCTATTTCCAAGGAGGAGGAGGCCAAGGCCGAGCGCATGGCGAACATTGAGCGCGCCATCAAGCTTCTTGACCTCAAGCCCAAGATGGAGCAGAAGGAAATGTCCGACCTGCTGGGCATGCGCCTTCGTGAGCTCGATGGCCTGATGGCCGAGGCCGAGGCTGCCGATCTGGTCGGCCGCATCGACGACGCCGAGGGCGATATGCGCAAGATCGTCGTCTTCGCTGCCGAGGATGCCGCTGAGGGCCTGGTCGAGCTTGCCAACAAGAAGGAGAAGCTCCTGCCCGAGCTTTCTTACGAGGAGGCCACCGAGCTGATGGCCGCTCTCGATAAGGTTATCGCTCCGCTCGTCGCCATGGGCCTGGACGAGGACCGCGGTCCTCGCAGCGGCCGTGACGACCGTGGCGGCCGTGGCGGCGACCGTGGCGGTCGCGGCGGCTTTGGCGATCGCGGTGGCCGTGGCGGCGACCGTGGCGGTCGCGGTGGCGATCGCGGTGGCCGTGGCGGCTTTGGTGACCGTGGCGGCGACCGTGGCGGTCGCGGCGGCTTTGGCGGCAACCGTGGTGGCTATGGCGACCGTGGCGGTAACCGTGGCGGCTTCGGCGGCAACCGCGGTAACGACCGCGGCGGTCGCGGTGGCG
>UQZU01000019.1 GCA_900545665.1 uncultured Collinsella sp. | reverse complement strand
TCTCGTGGGCTCGGAGATGTGTATAAGAGACAGCTTCTAGACGGTACGGGCAAGGCCGGGCTGACGTTTATGTTCGACGCGGGTATTGCCGAGCGCGATGCCGCGGCCCAACCGCCGAGCGCCGGCTGGGCAGATTGCGAGCTGCGGGAATGGCTCGATAGCGACGGCCTTAAGCTGCTGCCCAACGAGCTGCGCGCACTCATCAAATCTGTCAAAAAGATCTCGAATAACGTTGGCGCCGCCAGAAGCGCATCGTGCCTGAGCGAGTTGCCCGCAACCCTTTGGCTGCCCGCCATGGTCGAGCTGTGCGGTACGCAACCGCCCGATTCGTTTACCGAAGGCTTTCACTACCTGGCCGACATCTATAACGGCGAGGGCAAGGAGTACCAACTCTTCCGCGAGCTCAAGGTAAGTCCGTATACCACGAACGAGACGTTGGTTCGCCAGTGGAAGGGCAAGGACACCTGCTGGTGGGAGCGCACGGTGAGCCCCGACTCATCGGAGACCGAAGGCACGCTCTACATAAACCGTGTGGGCCACGACGGCGACGCCTTTACGTACGCAACGCCTGCGGACAAGCCAAACAAGCGAACCTGCGTGATTCCTGGATTCTGCATCTAAGCAGCGGGCGTCTTGCCGTGACGGGACCCCACCCCGGCAATTGTCTTGATCTGTAACAGTTAGAACCCAAAAACCGGTCTAGTTGTTACAGATCGAGACAAAACCCCAGCCCCGCGAGACAACATCTCAATCTGTAACAACTAGGACCCAAATATCGGTCTTGCTGTTACAGATCGAGATGTTCAGGTTACCCTCGAATGGTTTGTCTCGATCTGTAACATCTAGCAGGCAAAACAGTCCCCAGATGTTACAGATTGAGACGTTAGGTTGTGGCTCGATGTAATGTCTCGATATGTAACAGTTAATCGACAAAAACGGGTCTAGTTGTTACAGATTGAGACATTAGACCGGCTACGGTCCGCCGACCTGGCTATCACCTCGACCAATAACAGAATGTCATACATTTCTTTCTGTACTGGACACCCCCAGGGGGTATGGGTGTATAGTATCGGCAGGTTAACAATTTCAACACCGAACCACAGAAAGGAGAAGCCATGGCTCAAGATAAGTTCGACGTAGGCGGCATGACATGCGCCGCCTGCCAGGCGCACGTGGACCGTGCCGTGAGCAAGCTCGACGGCGTCCAAAGCGTCGCCGTCAACCTACTCGCCGGTTCCATGATGGTCGACTACGACCCCGCGCAGGTCTCCCCCGACGATATCTGCACCGCCGTCGACCACGCGGGCTACTCGGCCTCACCCGTCGACGCAGGCACCGGTGCCGCCGGCTCAAACGGCAGCACACAAGTCAGGTCCGGCGCCGCCCATATGGAGTCGCCGACCAAAAAGTTGGAGGCCGCCGCCTCTGCCATGCGCACCCGCCTCATCATCTCGATCGTATTCCTCATCCCACTGTTCTACATAGGCATGGGGCACATGCTCGGTTGGCCGCTGCCCGGCATTTTCACCGACCATACCCATAGCATGACGCTCGCCCTCACCGAGCTCGTCCTGCTCATCCCCATCGTCTATGTCAACGACGCGTACTTTATCAACGGGTTTAAATCGCTCGCGCACGGCGCGCCCACCATGGACGCCCTTATTGCCGTGGGCGCGACCGCTTCCGTCGCCTGGTCGCTCTACGCCATGTTCATCATGGCCGACCAGCTAGCCGCGGGTCAGGTGCACGAGGCAATGATGACAAGCATGGACAATCTGTATTTTGAGAGCGCCGGCACGATTCTGTCGCTCGTCACCGTGGGCAAATACCTCGAGACGCGCAGCAAGTCCAAGACCGGCGGCGCTATCGAGGCGCTCATCGACTTGGCACCCAAGACCGCGACCGTCGTTGCCGACGACGGCACCGAAACCACCGTCGATGTCGACGCCATCCTTCCCGGCCAAGTCCTGCGCATGCGCCCCGGCGAGTCCATCCCTGTCGATGGCGTGGTGCTCGAGGGCAGCTCGGCCGTGGACGAGAGCGCGCTCACCGGCGAGTCCATCCCCGTGGAAAAGACCGCCGGCGACACCGTCAACGCCGCCACTGTCAACCGCACCGGCTCGTTTACCTTCCGTGCCACACGCGTGGGCGCCGACACGTCG
Organism: uncultured Collinsella sp.; assembly: GCA_900545665.1. Lineage (GTDB taxonomy): Bacteria > Actinomycetota > Coriobacteriia > Coriobacteriales > Coriobacteriaceae > Collinsella. The sequence continues at coordinate 37,396 of UQZU01000019.1, read as the reverse complement.
CTCGCCAAGATTATCCAGCTCGTCGAGGACGCCAACGCCACCAAGGCGCCTATCGCCCGCATGGCCGACAAAGTCGCCGGCGTGTTCGTGCCCGTGGTGTTCGTGATCTCGGCTGTGACCTTTGCGGCGTGGATGGCACTGACCAGCAGCATAAACGAGGCGCTCACCTCCGCCGTGGCCGTGCTGGTGATCAGCTGTCCGTGCGCATTGGGTCTGGCCACGCCCGTCGCCATTATGGTCGGCACCGGCAAGGGCGCCGAGATGGGCATTCTGTTCAAGAGCGCCGAGGCGCTGGAGAACCTGCGCAGCGTGGGCACCGTGGTGCTCGATAAGACGGGAACGGTCACTCGCGGCAAGCCTGCCGTGACCGATATCGTGGTAGCCACGCGTGCCGACGGATCGCCCGCCATGAGCGAAAAGGCGCTGCTCAAGCTGGCCGCTGCGCTGGAGCGCTCAAGCGAGCACCCGCTGGCCGAGGCGATTATGGCCGAGTGCGAGGCGCGCGGAATCGTCGCACGCATGGTCGAGGACTTTGCCGCCGTGCCCGGGCGAGGCGTTACGGCACGCGAGGGGCAGAATGTCATCGCCGCCGGCAACGTGCGTCTGATGAACGAGCTGGGCGTGAAGGTTCCCGCCGGCCTTGCCGAACAGTTCGCGGCCGAGGGCAAGACGCCGCTGTTCTTTGCCAAGAACAGCGAGCTTGTCGGCACCATCGCCGTGGCGGACGAGGTCAAGGAGACGAGCGCCGGGGCCATCGCCGCACTGCGCTCGCTTGGCGTCGACGTGCGCATGCTCACCGGCGACAACCGCGTGACAGCCGAAGCGATCGCCCGCCGCGTGGGACTGAGCAGCGAGCAGGTCATCGCCGACGTCCTCCCCGCCGACAAGGAACGCCACGTGCGCGAGCTGCAGGATGCGGGCAGCAAGGTCGCCATGGTGGGCGACGGCATCAACGACTCCCCCGCCCTGGCGCGCGCCGACGTGGGCCTTGCCATCGGTACCGGCGCCGACATCGCCAAAGAAGGGGCAGATGTGGTTCTCATGCGCAGCGACCTCATGGACGTCGCCCGTGCCATCGAGCTGTCGCGCGCCACAATTCGCAACATCAAGCAGGACCTGTTCTGGGCGCTGTTCTACAACGGCATCGGCATTCCGCTGGCGGCGGGCGTGTTCTTCCCCCTCACCGGTTGGCAGCTCTCGCCGATGTTTGGCGCCGCGGCCATGAGCCTGTCGAGCGTATGCGTCGTAAGCAACGCGCTGCGCTTAAAATCCTTTAAGCCAAAAGTGGCAAAATAGGCTCACCATTACGTCCATTTAGAACGGGTTTTCCAGGTGCCCGAGATTGACCTGAAAGAAGAGCGACGCGTACTTTGGTACGCGAGCGAAGGCTTGAAGGTCAAGGTCGGGTGCCTGGGAAAGCCGACACAACAGAGAGGAATATCCATGCGTTTCACAATCAAGACTTCCGGCCTCATGTGCGGCCATTGCGATGCCACCGTCGAGACCGCGCTGCTCAACGTTGCCGGCGTGACCGCCGCCGATGCCGATCACGAGACTCAGACCGTACAGGTGGAGTGCGCCGACACCGTGACCGCTGAGCAGCTCGCTGCCGCCGTCGAGGGCGCCGGCGAGAAGTTCCACGCCCTTTCGGTGACCGCCGCATAGCAGTCGCTGCCTACTCAATCCTCAGAAGTTGCGGTGAAATACGGACTGTTGAGCCGCCCTAGGCCTTTAAACGGTCCGTATTTCACCGCAACTGACGGGGGCATCCGGAAGATCGACCAGAAACGAGGACCCGCCATGATGGCAGACCACAAATCGGTGACCCGCATGCTCAAGACGGCACGCGGCCAGATTGACGGCATCTTGCGGATGGTCGATGAGGACCGCTATTGCGTCGATATTTCCACGCAGCTCATGGCCACACAGGCGCTCATTGCGCGCATCAACGCCGACGTGCTCAAGGCGCATATCGAGGGCTGCGTGACTTCGGCAATCGAATCGGGCGACGAAGACCTCAAAGCCGCCAAGCTCGCCGAGATCGAACGCGTCGTCGACAAGCTCTCCAAGTAATTGGGGACATTGGGGACAGACTTCTTTGCATCGTCTTGGTATTCCGGGGACAGGTTAATTTGCACCACATTGGTGCAAATTAACCTGTCCCCCTTGCTCTAAATCGGGTATAAAGGCGTGCGGTATATCGAATGAAAGGCAATTTGCATGAATGACTTTATGAAGGGTCGCAATGGTGCCGATGAACTCACCATCGTGATGGGTTTTGCCGGCATCGTCATCGCGATGATCGGATCGATAGCCCGCATCCAGTGCCTCAGTTGGATTGCCATCGCCGTAATCGTGATTGGCGTGCTGCGCGGCCTGTCCAAAAATATCGACGCACGTCGCAAGGAGAACGAGGCCTTTGTCGCCGCGACTGCAAACGTACCCGGCTTGGGCAAGTTTGTAGCCAGCTTGGGCGGCGGAGCTGCAGCGGCCAACGCCTCGCGCGCAGCCGGTACTAGCAAGGAAGACTTTGAACGTGCCAAGCGCACAGCCAAGAAGATGTGGAAGGGCCGCAAGACCATGGCCTATCTCAAGTGCCCCAACTGCGGCCAGATGCTCTCCGTCCCCAAGGGCAAGGGCAAAATCCGCGTCACCTGCCCCAAATGCCACGCCAAGATGGAGACGCGCTCCTAGCCGCCATACCATGGGACAAATAAAAGCCGAGGCCTCGCACTGAGACCTCGGCTTTTTTGATTATGACAAAGGGATTGCCCCTTTGTCACACCTATGCCACGCCGTCGCGGGCCAGCTCCTCAGCCAGCGCTTCGGCTGGCATGGCCATAATCGCGTCGAGCTCGGCATCCACCTCGGGGATGCGCTTCACCTTGAGTTTGCACACCAGATCGCCGCGACACATCACGTGCATCGGCTCACGCAGAGCGCACAGGTCATCGAGCGGGTTCTCGCGCGTCACCAGGATATCGGCGGCCTTGCCGCACTCGATCGTGCCAGTCTCGCCGTCCAGCCCCAGCAGCTCGGCGTTGACTTGCGTAGCCGTATGCAGTGCGAAGGCGTTGCTCACGCCGACATACTTGGCAAAATAGGCCACCTCACGCCACATGTCGTACTGCGTCACGAACGGGCAGCTCGAGTCCGTGCCCAGGCCCACCTTAACGCCAGCTTCCAGTGCCGCACGGGCGCTCTCGATAATGCCCGAGCACACGATGTCGCCGTTCTTCTTTTGCGTATCGGTCGAATGGGTCTTTTTCGGGTCGAGCAATACAAACGGCAGCGCCGGGCTGATAGTGCAGGTAACACTGGGCGCACGCCCCTCGAGTTGCGTGCCCGCGGCGCCACGGTACAGCTCCAGAATCTCGGGCGTCAACGGAGCGCCGTGCTCAATCGTGTCAACGCCGGCCTCAAGCGCGGCCTTCACGCCCTCGGTACTCTCGACATGGGCCATAACCGGCAGACTCACCTCGTGCGCAGCCTTGCACGCCGCCGCGGCAACCTCGACCGGCATGCGCAGCACGCCCGGCTCGCCCACCTCGGTCGCATCGAACACGCCGCCCGTCACGAACAGCTTAATGACGTCGGCACCACGCGCATACAGGTCACGCACCTGTTCGGCTGCCTCGGCGGGACTGTTGGCCACCTGGGCGAACAGTCCCGCACCATGGCCGCCCGGCACCGTGACGCCCGTTCCCGGCGCCACCAGGCGAGGACCTTGATACTTGCCGGCATCGATAGCATCGCGCACGGCAAGATCCGCAAACAGCGGATCGCCCGCGCCGCGCACCGTGGTCACGCCACTTGCCAGTTGTTGTTGGGCGCTGCCCTTAAGAATATGGCGCACGATGGCGCGCCCCACGGGATTATCGAGCTTCTTCATCAGCGCGCCCGCATCGCCGGCCGAGACAGGCTTGCCCGAGCCGCACAGGTGCACGTGCATATTGATGAGACCGGGCATGAGATACGCACCGCCCAGGTCGATAACCTCGGCACCCGCGGGCGCCTGCGCCACAGCACTGGGCCCCATCCACGTGATGACACCGCGCTCAACGGCCACGGCCGTGTCGGGCTGCGGCTCCATATGTTCCGAACCGTCCAGAACGGTCGCATTGATAAACAACGTGGAACGATCGGCAGACGCCATATCGAGCTCCTCCCTCACGATTAACATGAACATTTGTCCATTATTACCTAGTCCCGCTGGATTGCTGCAGACGCATCGGTTAACGGAGGGAAGAGGGGATGTGGGGGACGGAATACGTTGCAGCCCCATCCCAGCAACATCAGGGGAATGTCTCGATCTGTAACAGTTACGGGCTCAAACAGCCGCCAAGCGTTACAGATCGAGACAAATAGACACGCGGCGGCGCTGCGACAGCCCATCCCCTACTCCCACTCCTGCTCGTAGATGTTGAGCGACTTCACGTAGCGCCCCTGGGCGCCCATGATGTCGCGGACCAGGCGCAAAAAGAAGCTGATGCACGAGGTGTCAAAGCCATCCTGTAGATCCTCGGGATGCACCGCACCCGGTCCATCGACCGCCGTGTCACTCAGGCGTGCGATGTCATACAGATAGAGTTGTCCCGCCGTCAGCCAGACATCGTCGACGCAGGCGAGGCGCACCGCAATCGCTCCGTCGCTCCAATGCTCCTTTTGCACGATATGCGGGTCGTAGACATCAAAACGACGGTCGGTGCGCGTGTCCTTCAGCGCGACCATACCAGTCGCAGGATCCTTGTCCAAAATGCCAAAGCGCGAGAAATACTGCGTGTCGCGTACCTGCTCGAGCCGCTTGAGCGAGGCAGGCGAAAGCGATGCCGGCGGCTCGTCAACATACAGCTCGAGCAGCGTCTTGCCATGGCGATAGGGGCGCTCGAAGAGCAGCCAATCGGTAAATGCCATGTTATAGGCCATGATTTCGTTTTGCGAAGGCTCGGTGCAATAGCTGAGCCACGGGTCGACAATGATCTCGAACTGTTCGCGCGCCGGCTCCAAAAACTGGAACTTCCGCAGCATCCAAAAATGGGCCATGTCGGCAATATCGTTGCCGACGGCTTCGGCTAGCTGCGCTCGGTCTAAAGCGTGGTCAGTCATGGCATCCTCCTCAAACTGATAGACCTCAATTTGAGCTTACGAGGAGGGTGGTCGGCCACGGCCAGCGCGGGCAAAATAGGCCTCCGGCTGCAAACCAGATGCTGACCAAACACTTGACGGGATGCTTGACCGAAAATGCGCACCGCAACAAAACCGCAGGTAAACATAGACGGCCAACCCGCCCTTTTGAGCCAAGCGCCCCCGGTCACCACAGAAACAGCAGAGCACCACAGCTCAAGAAGACGCCGAATGGACACTCGCGCGTCGACAAACGAACAAATCGGTCGCAAAGAGTGTCCCCAACGACTAGACAAAAATGACCAGTCATTGGGGACGTTCTTAAATGACTACTTTACAGCTCCAGCGCCTCGGCGACTTCGGCAGCGCAGGCCAGGGCGTCGGCCATAGCGTTCACCACGAGCGAGCTGCCGTTACGAGCGTCACCGGCAACATACACCGGCACGGCATCCGCGGCGACGCCGTCGACACGCGCCGCAAGATGCGAGCCCTCAGCGGCCATCACAGGCAGCGGACGACCAGCAGTGGCAACGGGCACGCCAACGGCGTCGAACGCACTGTGCTCCGGGCCCGTGAAGCCGCAGGCGATGAGCACCAGCTGCGCCGGCACCTCGTGCTCGGAGCCCGCGATGCGCTCGGGCTTTCCCGCCGACCAGTCCAGATCGACCACGCGCAGACCCGCAGCCGCACCCTTCTTGTCCAGCAGCACCTCGAGCGTATCCACGCCCCAGGCACGCATCTCGCCACCCATCGCAGCGATAGCCTCCTGCTGGCCGTAGTCGGTCTTCTTAACGTTGGGCCACTGCGGCCAGGGGTTGCTCGCCGCGCGCTTATCGGGCGCAGCCGGCAAGAACTCAAACTGGCGCACGCTGCGCGCACCCTGACGTACCGCGGTGCCCACGCAGTCGTTACCGGTATCGCCGCCGCCAATGACCACGACGTCCAGGCCGCATGCATCGATGACAGGCTCGCCGCCATCGAGCACCGAGACGGTCGAAGCCGTCAGGTAGTCCACGGCATACACCACGCCCGGGGCATCAATGTTCGCAGCCGAAAGCCCACGCGGAGCACGAGCGCCGGCAGCCACCACGGCGGCGTCAAAGTCGTCGAGCTTGGCGGTAACCTTGGGATCGCTCACGTCAGCACCCAGCTCGAACACAATGCCCAGCTCGCGCATAAGTGCCACGCGACGCTCGACCACGGACTTCTCGAGCTTCATGTTGGGAATGCCGTACATGAGCAGACCGCCCGGGCGGTCGTCGCGCTCAAACACCGTCACGCGGGCGCCGCGACGCGCAAGCTCCCATGCCGCCACCAGACCAGCAGGACCGGAGCCTACCACGGCAACCGTGGGTGCGCCCTCCCCTGCCGGCTCAAAGCGACGCGGACCGCCATTTGCCCATTCATGATCGCTAATCGCGCGCTCGTTATCGTGAATCGTCGTGGGCTGGCCGTCAACCGAACCAAGGTTGCACGCGGCCTCGCACGGCGCCGGGCACACGCGGCTCGTGAACTCGGGCATGGGCGAGGTGAGCGACAGACGCTCGGCAGCCTCGTCCCAGCGGCCGCGGTACACCAGCTCGTTCCACTCGGGAATCAGGTTGTGCAGCGGGCAGCCGCTCGGGCGCGCCTTGCCAAAGCTCGCGCCCATCTGGCAAAACGCCACGCCGCACATCATGCAGCGACTCGCCTGGGCGCGACGTGCATCGTCATCGAGCTCCACGTACAGCGGATCGAAATCATGGCTGCGCTCCTCCACGGGGCGGAGCTCGTGGGTCACGCGATCGATATCAAGAAAAGCACCGGGCTTACCCATGGCACTTACGCCTCCTTCTTGGTCGAAGCAACAGAGCTGGCAGCCACGGACGCAGCGCCCGCAGCACCGCCCGCGACATCAAAGCGAGCGACATCCGCGGCGCTCGCACGACCGGTCACGATGTCAAACGCCAGCTCCTCGGCCTGCGCATGCGACTTGCCGGCAGCCTCGCCCGCGGCGACAATCGCCAGCACGCGCTCGTACTCGGTCGGAATGACCTTCACAAAGTGCTTGCTCATCGTCTCAAAGCTGTAGAGCAGCTTAATGCCGCGCGGGCTCTGCGTCGCGTCCACGTGCTTCTGGATGAGCGCACGAATCTGTGCCAGCTCGTCGGCCGTCGGGGCCTTGAGCTCCACGCTCTCGTGGTTCACGCGGGCATCGAGCGTGCCGTACTGGTCAAAGACGTAGGCCACGCCGCCTGTCATGCCGGCGGCGAAGTTCTGCCCGACCTCACCCAGGATGAGCGCCAGGCCGCCCGTCATGTACTCGCAGCCATGGTTGCCGCAGCCCTCGACCACCACGGTGGCACCGGAGTTGCGCACGGCAAAACGCTGGCCGGCAAGACCGTTAATGAAGCCGCGGCCGCTCGTGGCACCAAAGAACGCAACGTTGCCCACGATGATGTTCTCGTCGAACTTGTAGGTCGCATGCGGGTTGGGGCGCACCGACACCTCGCCGCCCGAAAGGCCCTTGCCAAAGTAGTCGTTGGCATCGCCGCACACGTTGAGCGTAATGCCGCGCGGCAGGAAGGCGCCAAAGCTCTGACCGGCCGAACCATCGCAATCGATGGTGATGGAGCCGGCGGGCAGGCCCTCGGGATGCGCCTTGGTCACCGCGTTGCCCAAGATGGTGCCCACACAGCGGTTGACGTTGGCGATATCGGCGCGGAAGCGAATCGGACGCAGGTGCGCACGGGCGTCGGCCGTATAGGGCACAAACAACGTGGAGTCGAGCGTCTTGTCGAGCTCGCTGTCCGCGGCCATCTGCGGCAGGAAGTGGCGACCGTCGGCGCCCGGAATATGGGCACCGAACTCGCAGGCCGCGCTCGCCAGCACGGGCGACAGATCGAGCAGGTTGGCCTTGCGGTTGCCCGGGACCTCGATCTGGCGCAAGCACTCGGGATGGCCGACCATCTCGTCGACGGTGCGGAAGCCCAGGCTCGCCATGACCTCGCGCAACTGCTCGGCAACAAAGAGCATAAAGTGCTCGACGTGCTCGGGCTTACCGCGGAAGCCGTGACGCAGGCGGCAGTTTTGCGTAGCGATGCCGGCCGGGCAGGTGTCCTGCTGGCAGTCGCGCTGCATGAGGCAGCCCATGGAGATGAGCGGCATGGTCGCAAAGCCAAACTCCTCGGCGCCCAGCAAGCAGGCGACGGCAACATCGGCGCCGTCCATGAGCTTGCCATCGGCCTCGAGCACCACGCGCGAGCGCAGGCCGTTTTGCAGGAGCGTCTGCTGGGCCTCGGCAAGGCCAAGCTCCAGCGGCAGACCCGCATGCCAGATAGAGTCGCGCGCAGCGGCACCCGAGCCGCCGTTGTGGCCACTGATCAAGATCTTGTCGGCAGCGCCCTTGGCCACACCGGTGGCGATGGTGCCGACGCCGGCCTCGCTGACCAGCTTGACCGACACGCGCGCGCCGGGGTTGGCGTTCTTAAGGTCAAAGATCAGCTCTGCCAGGTCCTCGATAGAGTAGATGTCGTGGTGCGGCGGAGGCGAGATCAGGCCGATGCCGGGCGTGGACTGACGGACCTCGGCGATCCAGGGGTAGACCTTCTTGCCGGGGAGGTGTCCGCCCTCGCCGGGCTTGGCGCCCTGGGCCATCTTGATCTGAATCTCGAAGGCGCTGCACAGGTAGCGGCTCGTTACGCCAAAGCGCGCGCTTGCCACCTGCTTAATGGCGGAGTTCTTGGAATCACCGTTAGCCAGCGGGGTCTCGCGACGCGGATCCTCGCCGCCCTCGCCGGAGTTGGAACGGCCGTGCAGGCGGTTCATGGCGATGGCCATGCACTCGTGTGCCTCTTTGCTGATGGAACCGTACGACATGGCGCCGGTGTTAAAGCGGCGGACGATGTTGAGCGCGGGCTCCACCTCGTCGAGCGAAACCGGCGTGCGACCGTTGACATTAAAGTCCAGCAGGTCACGCAGGCGCACGGCACGGCCGGTGCGGTGCAGGCGGGCGCTGTACTCCTTAAAGGTGTCGTAGCTGTCCTCGCGGCAGGCGGTCTGCAGCAGGTAGACGGTCTGCGGGTCGATAAGGTGATCCTCGCCGCCGAGCGGGCGCCACTTGGTCAGACCTAGCGTGGGCAGCTGATCGGGAGCCGGGCTCTTAAGGATAGCGAGCGCGGCGTCGTAGCGCTCATTCTGCTCGCGCTCGACGTCCTCGACACCCATACCGCCCACACGGCTCACCGTGCCGGCGAAGTACGCGTTGACGAACTCCGGAGTGAAGCCCACGGCCTCGAAGATCTGTGCCGAATGGTAGCTCTGCACCGTGGAGATGCCCATCTTGGACATGATGGAGACGATGCCGGCGGTCGCAGCCTTGTTGTAGTTGGCGATGCCCTGCTCGGCTGTCACGTCCAGATCGCCGTGCGCCGCCAAGTCGCGAATGCACGCATGCGCGTTGTACGGATAGATGCCGCTCGCGGAGTAGCCCACCAGCGCCGCAAAGTCGTGCGGGGACACGGCGTCGCCACACTCCACCACGATGTCGGCAAAGGTACGCACGCCGGCGCGGATCAGGTGGTTGTGCACGCAGCCCACGGCGAGCAGCGACGGTACGGGCACCTCGCCCGCAGCGGCACGGTCGGTCAACACCACGATGTTCACGCCGTCGCGGACCGCGGCCTCAACGTCCTCTGCAAGCTGCTTGAGCGCAGCCTGCAGCGCACCCTCGCCGGCATCGCGGCGGTAGACGGCACGGAAACGGCGGGTCTTAAAGCCCACGCGGTCGATGGCACAGATACGCTCGAACTCCTCCTCGCTCACCAGCGGACGCTCCAGGCGCACCAGCTGACAGGCCGTACGGGAGTCCTCGAGCAGGTTGCCGTGGTTGCCCAGGTAGAGCGTGGTCGAAGTGACCATATGCTCGCGCAGGGCGTCGATCGGCGGGTTCGTGACCTGAGCGAACAGCTGATAGAAGTAGTCGAAGAACGAGCGCGTCTTCTTGGACAGGCAGGCCAGCGGCGCATCGATACCCATCGAGGCGAGCGGCGCCTTGCCCTGCTGGGCCATGGGACGCACGACTTCGTCAACATCATCCCAGTGATACCCGAGCTTGGCCATGCGCACGGCGGCGGGCACCTCGGCATCCTCGGCGGGCGCGGGCGCGGCGGGCTTGTCGAGTGCGTCGACGGTCAGCGTCTCCTCGGCGATCCAGTCGCGATAGGGCTTTTCCTTGGCGTAACGGGCGCGCAGCTCGTCGTTGTAGATGACGCGGCCGCGGGCAAAATCGACCTCGAGCATCTGGCCCGGTCCCAGGCAGCCGCTCGTCAGGATGTTCTCGGGGCTCACCTCGATGGTGCCCACCTCGCTTGCCAGCATAAAGCGACCGTCGCGCGTCACATAGTAGCGGGCGGGACGCAAGCCGTTACGGTCGAGGGCGGCACCCAGCGTGCGACCGTCGGTAAAGGCGATAGCGGCAGGACCGTCCCACGGCTCCATGAGCATGGACTGGTAAGCGTCGTAGGCGCGGCGCTCCTCACTCAGACTGTCGTTGTGGTCCCACGGCTCGGGCAACAGCATGGACGCGGCACGCGTAAGCGGGCGACCGTTCATGACCAAAAACTCGAGCACGTTGTCCAGAATCGCGGAGTCGGAACCCTCACGGTTGATGATGGGCATCACGCGCTCAAGATCGTGCTGCAGCACGGGGCTGTACAGGTTGGGTTCGCGGGCGCGGATCCAGTTGACGTTGCCCTTGAGGGTGTTGATCTCGCCGTTGTGGATGATAAAGCGGTTGGGGTGCGCGCGTTCCCAGCTGGGCGTGGTGTTGGTGGAGTAGCGCGAGTGGACGAGCGCCACGGCCGTCTTGACGGCGGCGTCGTTGAGATCGATGAAGAAGCGGCGCATCTGCGTGGCGACCAGCATGCCCTTGTACACGATGGTGCGCGAGCTCATGGAGCACACGTAGAAGATCTTGTCGCGCAGGGCGAACTCGGCGTCGGCCTTCTTTTCGATGGTGCGGCGGCACACATACAGACGGCGCTCGAAGGCGTCGCCCGCCGGCGTGTCGTCCGGACGGCCCAGGAAGGCCTGCAGGATAGTGGGCATGCAGGCGCGGGCCGTCTCGCCCAGGTCGTGCGGGTCGACCGGCACCTCGCGCCAAAAGAGCAGCGGCACGCCAGCCTCGGCGCAGCCCTCCTCAAACACGCGACGGGCATCCTCTACGCCCTTGTCATCCTGCGGGAAGAACAGCATGGCCACGCCATAGTCGCCCTCTGCCGGCAGAATCTGGCCGCACTTTTGAGCCTCTTTGCGAAAAAAATGATGCGGAACCTGGAACAGGATGCCGGCGCCGTCGCCGGTGTTCTTCTCGAGTCCCGTACCGCCGCGGTGCTCCAAGTTGACCAGAATGGACAGCGCGTCGTCCAGAATCTGGTGATGGCGCTCGCCGCTGATATCGGCAAGCGCGCCGATGCCACATGCATCGTGGTCGAATTCGGGGCGATAAAGGCCCTGCTGCTGAGCGGAATCTGCCTGCATCGCGATCCTCCCCTAGATATTAGACAGTCAGTTGAATAGGCATACTAGGAGCATCGCCGACCCGTTGTGTTTCCCGCCCGTTTCGAAACAATCGCGTAACGCACGCCCTACGAGTGGACACCGCCGACCTCAAGGACGACGACAAGGGCCCCAAGTTCGGCCCGTATGCTCACCGCTTCAAACATCTCAATCTGTAACAGTAAGATCCAATTTCCATTCCTAGTTGTTACAAATCGAGACATTTCGGCAGCCCCCTTTCACTATCCTATTCAAATACAGCAATTTTGTTAGTCGTGGTTAACTTTAGAGTCTAAAACGGGTATCCTTTGCGGAGTCAAACAAACGGCACGCAGGAGCTCACCATGCTCAACCATCTCAAACAACACTTTGGCTCGCACCGCACCGGAGGCCACGGAGGTCTGGATATCGCCCGGCACATCGGCCCCGGGCTGCTCGTGACCGTCGGCTTTATCGACCCGGGCAACTGGGCCTCCAATATGGCCGCAGGCTCACAGTTTGGCTACGCGCTGCTATGGATCGTCACGCTGTCCACGATTATGCTGATCGTCTTGCAGCACAACGCGGCGCACCTGGGCATCGCCACGGGCGCCTGCCTTGCCGAGGCCACGACCCGCTTTCTCCCCCGCTTCGTTGGGCGCACGGTGCTCGCCAGTGCCTATCTCGCGACCATCGCCACCGCCATGGCCGAAGTCCTGGGTGGCGCGATTGCCCTTCAAATGCTCTTTGGGCTGCCCGTGCGCGCGGGCTGCGTCATCGTGGCGGCGGCATCGTTGGCGATGCTCATGACGAGCTCCTACAAGCGTGCCGAACGCTGGATCATCGCCTTCGTCGGCGTGGTAGGGCTCTCGTTTTTGGCCGAGCTTGCACTAGTCAAGGTCGACTGGCCGCAAGCCGCCGCAAGCTGGATCACGCCCAGTATGCCCACCGGCTCGGCCGCGATTATCGTTAGTGTCCTGGGTGCGGTCGTTATGCCCCACAACCTCTTTCTACACTCCGAGGTCATCCAATCCATGCACTTCGAAGGCCAAGGCGAGCAGGTTATCGAAGAGCGTCTGCGCTATGAGCTCTTCGACACGCTCTTTTCGATGGGCGTGGGCTGGGCAATCAACTCGGCCATGGTCATCCTGGCCGCAACGACCTTCTTTGCGCACGGCATTGTCGTAGACGACCTCGCCGTCGCAGCGGCCACGCTCTCCCCCATCTTGGGCCCGGCGAGCTCGACCATCTTTGCGGTAGCGCTGCTGTTCGCGGGACTATCGAGCAGCGTGACAGCGGGCATGGCGGCGGGAACCATCACCGCGGGCATGTTCGACGAGGAATACGACATCCACGACCGGCACTCATCGATTGGAGTGGCGGTCTGTTTCGTCGGCGCAGTGGCGGCGTGCCTGATCGTCCCGAATCCTTTTGAGGGTCTCATCTGGAGTCAGGCGCTGCTGTCGCTTCAGTTGCCGATTACGGTCTTTGTGCTCATACGACTCACCAGTTCGCCCCGCGTTATGGGCAAATACGCCAACTCGCGCCCGCTCAACGCGCTGCTCGTAGGGATCGGCGTCATCGTGACGATTCTCGACATCGTGCTGCTAACGGGGATGTAATTGGGATAGCGTGGCTGTCCAGATATAACGTCTCAATCTGTAACACGTAAGGCCGTTTTAAACCGTCAGATAAATCAAAAGGGTCCCAGCCGGAATATCCAGCCGGGACCCTTGGACAGAGCCCTGTATGGCTAATCGCCGTGTGTCTACGAGTTACTCCTCGACGAGCTCAAACTCATCGGGGCCGACGCCGCACACCGGGCACACGTAATCCTCGGGCAGCTCGGGCGTGTCGACCTCAACCTCGTAACCGCAAACGGTGCACACAAACTTATACGTCTTCTTCTCCTCAGCCATGATGTTCTCCTCTCGAACGTGACTGCTGGTGTACTTACTTATTAGTATATATTCTCAATAACATAATGCAAGTATTTTTAGAACATTTCTAGCCTTGATACGACGAGGCTTTGGGCGGCGTCTTGCCCTTTAGCACCTTGTGATAGTAGTCGTACGTCAGCGGTGTCTCGTCGCTCAGGCGCTCGGCATCCTCGACCTCGCCAATAAACAGCAGATGCGTGCCCACATCCACAGTGTCGATCAAACGGCAGCTAAACAGGGCCGCCGCGTGCTCAGGCACATAGGGCATGCCCAGAGCCGTCTCGCGGGTCTCGTATTTGGCAAACTTGTCATAATCGCTGCTGGTGCGGAACCCAAAGTTACCGATGTAGAGCATGTCGGCGGTCTGATCGATCACGGTCAGCGCGAACGCTTTGGCCGATGCGATGACGCCCGAGGTGACATTGTCCTTGTTCACGGCAACCGAAATACGCGGCGGCATGGACGTCACCTGCACCGCAGTGTTGATGACGCAGCCGGCGCGCAACCCGTCTGCCGCAGCGCTCACCACGTACAAACCGCTCGGCATGGTAAAGAACGCAGTTTTGTCCATAACGATCACTCCCCTAGCTCGGGTTGGAACCTCATGAATGTATGTACCCACAAAAAAGGCGGCACCCATAACGGACGCCGCCTTTGAGACATATGTGTCAGAACAGTAAGAAAGATGAGACGCCCGCAGTTGCGGTGAAATAGGGACTGAATAGCCCCTCAAACAGGCAAAACAGTCCGTATTCCACCGCAACTTATACAGAGTGCCTAGCGGTTGCGTTCCTTAAGGGCGCGGTCGATCTCGCGTTGGACATCACGCTTGGCCATATCCTCGCGCTTGTCGTAGAGCTTCTTGCCGCGACCCAGACCCAGCAGCAGCTTTACGCGGCCGTCGGTATTAAAGTAGAGCTCCAACGGAACCAGCGCATAACCACGGTTGCGAAGTTTGCCGTCAAGAAAGTCGATCTCCTTGCGGTGCAGCAGCAGACGACGCCGACGGTCGGGATCGCGATTCCACACGCCACCATGGCTATAAGGGTGGATATGCAGTCCGACGAGCCAGCACTCGCCGCCACGAATCAGCGCAAAAGTGTCAGTGATCTGACAGGCGCGCTCGCGAATCGACTTGACCTCGGTGCCACTCAGTTCAATACCGCACTCAAATGTCTCATCGATAAAGTACTCGTGATGTGCCGAGCGATTCTTGGAAATGAGTTTGCGCTCGCGCTTACTGGGCATCGCCGGCCTCCTTGGCGCCGTCGGCGTTTGAGCCCGCAGTCTCGCGCTTTGCCTTGCGCTCGGCATTGAGCTCGGCATCGCTCTCGCGCACCAGTTTGATAATCGCCGCGCAGGCCTCCTCGCCCACCAAGTCGCGAGCACGTACCGTCAGGCGCGTCGCCTCCTGCTTGTCGCCGTCGCTTGCAGCATCGGTCGCGCACATAATCAGGCAGATGGCAATCTCGGCCGAAGGCGAGGTCGGCACGCCTTGCAGGGCCAATTCACCCATCACGTGGTCGTCGCTCTCATCAGCGGCATCCGGATAGGTGGTATGGATCTTGTTGAGCAGGCGCGTCGTATGCGCATCGTTGGGCGCCAGGCGCAGCGCCAGACGCGCGCAGCCCACGGCAGCCGAAACGTTCTCGGTCTCGGGCTCCAAGAAGTACTGACCTAGATTGGCGTAAGCGCGGGCGGCGCACTTGCCATCGCTTGCACGCTCCAGCACCGAGAACGAGAGCGATGCCCATTCCTGCTTGTCCTCGAGTGCACGGAACAGCTCGGCCAAATCCAAGCGATAGTTGCAGTTCATGGGGTCCCAACGCACAGCCTGCATCAGGGCATTACGAGCGCTTACATAATCCTGCTGGCGAATGTAGGCAAACGCCATGTCAGAGTACAGGCGGTCAAACGGCACCTCGACCTGCACGAGCTCGCGCGGATCCTTCTCCACGCGGCGATAGGCCAAGCGCTCAAACTTGCTATCGAAGCTAAAGTATTGACGCTTCTCCTCCGTCTTGCACTCAGCATCAATATACTCCTCGGCGAGCTCCACCAGACGCTCCAGCAGCGGCGTCGCCGTAGCCAGGTCGCCCTGCGCCAGATAGTTCTCGGCATACGTGATGTCTTGCAAGCTGATGGGCAGATCCATGGCTACTCCTCGATCTGAGCGAAACACGGCAGGCGCCGTATATACGGTCAATACACAAAACCCGGGTCTCTTACGAGGCCCGGGCGTTCAATTTTGGTAGCCCGTACCAGATTCGAACTGGTGATCTCCGCCTTGAGAGGGCGGCGTCCTAAACCGCTAGACGAACGGGCCATATGTAGCAAATGCAATGGCTGGGATGGAGGGAGTCGAACCCCCATTGACGGAACCAGAATCCGCTGTCCTGCCATTAGACGACATCCCAATGACTGCATCGCTGCGCTCGGCTGTGCCTTTGCGCAAGAAAGAAATATACGGGAAGTCTCGCCGTGACGCAAGCCCCAATTTTGACTTTTTTGAAATTCAGTCAAATTGGCCTAATTTAGTCCAACCCGTGAAGGACCTGTGAAGCCGACCGCTGTACACGAAGGGCAAAACGCCGCGAGCGGTAGCCGTCAACCGTTGGCAGATTCTACCGCGAAAACGATAGCACCAGGCAACACAATCGAAGTATCAATGATCGCGTAGATATCGAGGCGCCATGGACGAAGAGCTTGATTACCTATGGGAGACCCTGGGCCTTGAGATCACTGCCGACCTTTGGCCCGAACGGGACAAAATCCATCCCACACTGCGCCCCGCCATTACTGTGGTGCAGGCAAAATACCGCCGTGCATCCTTTTTGATCATGCGGATGTCATGGCACGCGGGACTCCCCGACCTTAAGCGAATCCAGGCAAGCCTCGTCGAGTTGTCCGGTATGCCGACCGTCATATCCGAGGCGCACCTGGAGCAGCGCCAGCGCGAGCGACTGCAACAGCAGCGGATTCCCTTTATCTGCCCCGGCGTTCAGGCATATCTGCCCTTTATGGACGAGGAGTACTGGAGCGGCAAGCCCAACAAACACGTAAAGGTCTACGATCCGCACGAATGGGCACAGCTGGCGGACTGACTGGGGCAGGCCCGCCGGCGGAAAGTGCGTCCCAGATTTCAAGCTCAAACTGGTCCCCACTTTCCCGTCGAGCCCTCAACCGGAAACCGTGTCCCACAATCGAAGCTCAGAATGTGACGTGCTTTCCACAACCGGCCACTTTGGGAAAGTGCATCCCATTCTGGAAGCGAATTCCGGGTCGCACTTTCCGCAGCCGCTACAGCAACGCCTCGGCCCAAGCCGCTTCCCTAAAGCCGGGAATCGCAAAGTCGTCGCCCACCAGCAGCGGACGCTTGACCAGCATGCCGTCGGTCGCCAGCAGCTCGTAGCACTCCCGATCCGTCATACCCGCATCCAGACGCACCTTCAGGCCCAGCTCTCGATATTTCATGCCCGACGAATTAAAAAAACGCCGCACCGGCAGCCCCGAACGAGCAATCCAGGTCGCAAGCTCATCAGCCGTGGGATTGTCCAAAACGATATCGCGGTCGATATACTCTACCCCATGTTCGTCCAGCCATGCCTTGGCCTTCTTACAGGTCGAGCACTTGGGATATTCAACAAACAGTACGGTCATGGGAATCCTCCGAATATAGATCGGCCAACGCAGGCACACGCCACACGAGGCGCCTTCGTATGATGGGCCAATTGTAGCCCACGGGTCACACGCTAAACGAACCGTACCCCGAATCCGCGTTTGATGAACGGCAGCAGTTCCATTGCCTCGGGCGTGATATGGCCCGCAACGTTCATGCGCTCGTCACCGGGAAGATCGACCCGCGCAATCTCAAGCTCGCCTTCGTAGCGCCCATATCCGCTATTGCTCACAGCGATCGACCCGGCCTTTCGCGGCAGGCCGGCTCCGACATCCGTCGGCACGGAATCCGGCTTAAGCGTCGTACGTGACTCCTGAGACCTAAAGATGAGGACGCTCGAGTCGGGCCGGTCGTGATGAATCTGCCCGCGCACATAGGCATAACCGGGCTCAAGCTCGCTTTGCAGGTCCACGTATCCGGCGGAAACTTGAGCAAACTGCGCCCAGCCCGCATCGGAAAGATCGGGGTCGCCGACCAACACAATGTCGCAATCGGCGCCATGTGCAAGCTCAAGCATATTGAGGGCAACCTTTGACGCGCGACCGCGCTGCGCCTCGACCGTCGGCAGTCCCTCGAATACCGGCCCGCGAACGTTAGCATCACCCGGCACAAAAGCCATGATTTCGAATCCAAGCGCCGCAAGACGAAGATTCACCCGAGCAATGTCCTCCAGAGCTAAACCGGTATAAGGCTTGGGGTAAAAATTGTGGCAGGCGGCAAAACGAGTCACATCGGCACCGGCCTCACGCCACGATGCGATTTCATCAGAACTCACCGTCGATGCATTGACCACAATGTGAAATACACCGGACAGCTCCGCGACCCGCTGGGCGCTAAAGCCATAGTCCAAACGAAGGTATTCCAACCCCAGATCGCGCAGGTCCTCGATGCGCTCAAGCCCGAGCAAATCGCACGTGCGAGGCCCCACATCGGCAATGAGCGCAATGCCGCGGGCGGAAAGCAGCGACAGCACATGACGGACCTTATCGGCATACGCCGCTCCCCCATCCTCGGGAATATGCAGCGAGGTGAACGCATAGCGCGCACCCGCCGCGGCACCATGTTCAATCGTCCGCTCAATATCCTGCAGAGGGCTGGAAAGATAAATCGAAATACCCGTTTTCACGCTTCAACGCTCCTTTAAAAAAGGCCGGCGGAGCAGTTAGCCCCGCCGGCACAACCATAGCATCAAGAAATCTGCCGCGCGCCGCGAGCCCCGAGCAACACGGCTCGCGATATCAAACTACTCGCCAAAGAACTCGTTGATCTTCTGCTCGTCGACGCCAAAGAACCACGTCAGGACAAAGCCGGCGGCATAGGCAAGCAGCATAGCGGCAACGTAGCCGAGCTGCTGGCCAGGAACAACGATCAGCAGGCCAAACAGACCGGAAACGCCCTGAGAAACCGTGCCGATGTGAAGCAGCGCCGCGAGCGCGCCGCCAAATCCGGCACCCAGGCAGGCCGTCACAAACGGACGAACGAGCGGCAGCGTAACAGCATACATCAGAGGCTCGCCCACACCCAGGATTCCAACGGGAATGGACTCTGCGACGTACTTCTTGAGCTTGGCGTTCTTGGTCTTAAAGTACAGCGCCAAACCGGCACCGACCTGGCCGCCGCCAGCCATCATAAGGATGGGAAGCAGGTAATTGATACCCTTGGTAGCGCCGTCGGGATCGTTGAGCATAGCGTGGATCGGCGTGAGCGCCTGATGCAGGCCGACGGACACCAGCGGCAAGAAGCCTGCCGACAGGATATAGCCGCCCAGGACGCCCAGCTTCTCGAAGATAAAGGTCAAAACGCTAAAGATGGCAGTCGTCAGCCATGCGCCAACCGGCTGGATGACGAGCATCAGAGCAAAGGCGCCGATGATGAGCACCAGCAGCGGGGACAAGAACGTGTCGAGTGCGTTGGGCATAATCTTGCGAATCTGACGCTCCATCCAGGCAAAAAATGCGCCAGCGATGAGAGCCGCGATCATGCCGCCCGCTGCGGGGTTGTACTGCGCATTGGTGAGCGGCAGCAGAATGGCAGTGGCAGGATCAGCCGCGCCAGGCGCAAGCAGGGGCATGGCACTGTTGGCGATGCACATCATGCCGGCGATGCCGCCCAGCGCAGCGGAACCACCAAACTCACGTGCCGCGTTATAGCCCACCAAGATGGGCAGATAGGCAAACAGGGCCCAGCCCATGGAACGAATGCCCTGGTACCACCACTCGCCTGCAAGCGCGCCTGCCGTCGAAACGTTAATGACGTTGCAGATACCGTTGATGAGGCCAGCCGCAATGATGCCGGGAAGCAGGGCGACGAAGACATTGGAAATCTTCTTGAGGAAGGCCTGAACCGGCTTAGACTCGTACTTGGCCTTCTGCGCGGCCTTGTTTGTGGCCGCAGCGTCAACCACGCTCTCGTCGGCAACGCCTTTCGCAAGGCCAGTGAGCTTGGAGAACTCCTCGAGCACCTTATTCACCTTGCCCGGACCCAGCACGATCTGCATCGTGTCGTCCTCGACCAGGCCCATCACGCCGTCGAGTGCCTTAATGCCCTCCGTGTCGACGTTTCCCGCGTCTTTGACGGTCACGCGCAGGCGCGTCATGCACGCCGCGTTTGCCAGCACGTTGTCTTTACCGCCCAAAAGGTCCAGCAGCTTTTGAGCCAGCTCTTTGTTCGTCATAACTCCTCCTTGTATTGGGTATCTCGTCTGGATGTCATATCAGCTCACGCCGCGCACCTATTGGGCATCGGCATTGCTCTTCTCATGGCCACTCACCGCAGCACGGACATGGCCACGCGCCCGCTCAAGAGCTATCGCAGCCTGCTCGGCATCGCAGTCCAGCAGTACCGAGACAATAGCGGTTTTTACGTGGCCGCCGGCATCTGCAAGCGCCTGAACGGCGCGCTCGCGCGTGCAGCCGGTCGCCTCCATCACGATGTTCTGGCCGCGCACCACCAACTTCTCGTTCGTTTGCTGCACATCGACCATCAGGTTTTGGTATACCTTGCCAATCTTGACCATGGCACCGGTCGAAATCATGTTGAGAATGAGCTTCTGGACCGTTCCCGCCTTGAGCCTCGTTGAGCCGGTCAGCACCTCGGGACCGGGCACGGGCTCAATGGCAAGATCTGCGCTCTCCCCGATCTTCGACCCTTGGTTACAGGCAATTGCAATGGTCTTGCACCCAGTTGCCTTGGCGTACACAAGGCCGCCCACCACATAGGGAGTACGACCGCTTGCCGCCAGGCCAACGACAAGATCCTTGTCCGAGAGTCCACGCTCCCGCAGGTCGCTCGCGCCAAGCTCCTCGCTGTCTTCGGCACCTTCGACAGCCTTGATAAACGCCGTCTCGCCCCCGGCAATGAGCCCGACGACCAGATCGGGCGATACGCCAAACGTAGGCGGGCACTCCGAAGCGTCAAGCACGCCCAAACGACCACTAGTGCCCGCGCCCATGTAAAAGACGCGACCGCCGCACTCAAGCGCCTCGGCAGCCCAGTCGATTGCCGTGGCAACCTGTGGCAACACTTTCGTGACCGACTGGACGGCACGGAGATCCTCATCGTTCATCGTCGTGACGATTTGCAGCGATGTCATCGTATCGAGATCCATTGACCTTTGATTACGCTGTTCGGTCGTGAAATTTGTTAAATCGAGCATTTCATTCACCTCATCTTTCCTGTTTCTCGATGTAGTTTTGCTTAATGACATGCGCCGCCCGTTCGTAGTCACTGGCAACGTAAGCAGCGTACAGGGCATCGACAACCATAAGCTGGGCCATACGCGAAGCCATGGCACCGCTGCGGACCAAGGGCTCACTCGCAGCGACGCCGAGCACGGCATCGGCCATGGTGGCAAGCTTGGATGATCCATCTACTTTGGTAACGGCCACAACGGGACAGTTGTGACGTTGAGCCTCGGCGGTGCAGTCCAGCACCTCTTGCGTCAAGCCCGAGTAGCTAAAGGCGATTGCCATATCGCCCTCATGCATGTTCTTGGCACACAAGAGCTGATCATGCCAGTCGTCGTACAGATGGCACTCTTTGTCGACACGCATGAGCTTTTGCGCCAGATCGTGCGCGACCAAACGAGAGGCACCAATACCGAACAGATTGACCGCGCGTGCCCGCTTAAGACGGGCCGCGCATCGCTCCAAGACGGTGTAATCGAGCGTTCGCGCCGTCGCCTCGATCGTGCGCACGTTGCTTTTCATCACCTTCCCCACGATACGTTCGACGCTGTCATCCATGGAGATGTCCTCGAGGGCTACGTCTTTCTTGTCACCTAAGAGCGCCAGCTCGGCCATCAGTTCGCGCTGGAACTCCTTGTAGCCCGCAAAACCCAAACGCTTGCAAAAGCGCAAAATGCTCGAGGGCGAGGAGAACGTGACATCGGCAAGACCGCGGACGGACAGCCCGACCACCTCGTGCGGATGAGCGCTTACATATGCGATGACATTGCGTTCCGCCGGGCTCGCGCTGAGCTCACGCTCGCGAAGCCGCAAAAGCAATCCGTTTGCCATCTCAAACACCTCCGTTGAGAAGAATTAAAGACCAACGAACGATTCGTACCGGATACAAACAGCTTTTGCGGTACATTGTGCCGCATCGTGGCGCACAAAGGGCGAGCGTTCTACCGCTCGCCCCTCAAATCCGACCGCTCGGAAATACGCGCGACACAAAATAATTCAACGAGGTTGCATTATCAGAAACGGGTTTGTTACCGGCTAGCGCCTCGCATGGGCGCCGATCGGCCGAGTCGCATGGCGCGCCAACGCCGCTGCCAGCAATACCAACAGCATGGCGGTGACATAGCCCGCAGCATCGAATCCTAAATCGATAACGTCGAAATGCCTGCCGGGAACAAAGATCTTATGCACCTGATCGCCAACGGAGCAGGCGGCGCAAAAGAGCAATACGGGCACGCAACGGGAGCATACGCTCCACGGACGCCTGGAAAGGCAAACCACGACCACGGAGGCGAATAATCCGACGAAGAAAAACTCTACGGTATGGGCAACGCGACGGACGTTTGTGCCCACCCACATGCGAATGGAAGCAAGTCGGCCAGACCGGACATTCGAGGCAGCCGAATCGGCGCCCCCGGTCATTCCGTTCTCTGTCTGGGCTTCACCCGTGGCATCAGCAGCCTGAACGCCCGTAGCCTGACCCTCCACCACACGCGCGGTGGGCTCGCTCAGCAACGACGTCTCCACCGCATTTTGCTCCGTCAGCACCCAGATGCCCGCCAGCGTTACAGCGAACAGAACGATCGCGGTCAATCCGATTATTTGTTTTACTCGCGCCAAGGGCCAACCTCCTTTTTTGAATATCAGCGAGTGTAGCCCCAAATGGCATCGTCACCGTATCAAAATTTGAATCGCAACAGGAAGCGACAAAGCGACGCAAACCCCTACCCCGCCTCGCGCATCCAGCGATCGAACGTCCCCACGCACACGCCCAGGCACTTTGCTGCCTGGCTGCGGGTAATATCGCCTGCCTCATAGCTATCGCGCACCAGCTCAAACTGAGGAGGGCACGGCTTGCGAGGTCGACCGAAACGGACCCCTCGCGCCCGCGCCGCTGCAATTCCCTCCGCTTGGCGCCGATGGATATTCTCGCGCTCCACCTGCGCCACGTAGCTCAGCAGTTGCAGCACAATATCGGCAATCAGGACGTTGGTCACATCCGGCGCGCCGCTGGCCCTAGCGCGCGTGTCAAGCAATGGCATGTCTAACACCACAATGGCAACCCCGAGTTCCTTGGTAATGCGTCGCCATTCCTCAAGAATCTCGGAGTAATTACGGCCAAGTCGGTCGATAGAAAGCACCACCAGCACGTCCCCGTCTCCCAGGACGTGCAGCAGCTCGCGATAACGCGGTCGATCGAAGTCCTTGCCGCTCGCATGGTCGGCATAAATATTCGCTGAGCCCACGCCATAGGCGCCCAGCGCATCCAGCTGCCGATTCAGATTCTGATCGCGCGAACTCACCCGCGCATAACCGTACACCGTCGCCATCTCATCCCCGCTTTCTTGTAAACCTGCCAAAAGGGACAGGTTTATTTTGGTAGGTTTTACCTCTCAAACAGCAGGTAAGCGGGCGGCCGAGCAGACGGCAAGGTAGTCACGATTCAAATGCGAAGGGCGGTCCCGAAAGGCCGCCCTCCGCTCCCCCACCATGAGTCGGGATTTGGCTAATGGATAAGCTTAAAGTCCAAGTGCCCACGCGTGGTATTGACGCGCGAGACCTCGATAATCACGCGCTGCCCCAGCTCGTAACGGATGCCCGTGTCGGCACCTGTGAGCGTAAGCGCGTCCTCGTCAAACTCGAACCACTCGTTGCCCAGGCTCTTGATCGAAACCAAGCCTTCGACCTGCGTTAGGTCCAAGCGCACAAAGAGGCCCATGCTGCTAACCCACGAGACGGTTCCGGCATAGCGCTCGCCCAGACGGTCCTCATAGTACTGGGCAATCTTGATCTTTTGCGTCGCATGGCTGGCGGCATCTGCCGCGCGCTCGGCATCGCTGCATGCGCGGCAGATCTGCGGCAGAATGCGCGGCAGCGACTCGCGCCCCTTGCCGATCAGGCGCGGCGTACGGACCAGGGCGTCCTTGCCGCCCAGCTGCTCATAGGCCAACTGCAGCTTGAGTACGCGGTGCACCACCAGAT
This sequence comes from uncultured Collinsella sp., assembly GCA_900545665.1. Classification (GTDB taxonomy): domain Bacteria; phylum Actinomycetota; class Coriobacteriia; order Coriobacteriales; family Coriobacteriaceae; genus Collinsella. Next base: position 13,472 of record UQZU01000019.1, on the reverse strand, counting down.
CGGGGTAGCGACGGATGGGACTCGTAAAGTGACAGTAGCACGGCGCGGCGAGCGCAAAGTGGCCCTCGTTGCGCGGCTTGTACAGCGCGCGCTGCATGCTGCGCAGAAGCAGCGTGTTAACGAGCGGTGCGTTGGCCGTACCGGCGGCAGCATCAACTGCAGCCTGCAGCTCATCGGGGCTCCCCAGGGCAATACCGGCAGCACGGCGATCGTCGATGATGCCTAGCTGCGCCAGCGCAACGGCAGCACCGTGCAGGCTATCGGGGCTCGGATCCTCATGCACGCGATAGCAGGCCTCGATATCACGGTCTGCCAGCCACTCTGCAACGCACTCGTTGGCGAGCAGCATGGCCTCCTCGATAAGCGACGTGGCGCACGAACGCTCACGCGCCACAATCTGCACGGGTACTCCGTCCTCATCCAACAGAGCACGAATCTCGGCCGTGTCAAAATCGACTGAGCCGCGGGCGCGACGGATACGACGGCGGAGTTCGGCGAGTTCGTTGGCGGCGACAAGGAAATCGCCGAGGTCGACGTTGTAGCCGCGGGCGGCCTCCTCGAACGCAAGACCGCGCTCAAGCGCTTCCTCGCGCGAGGTCTCGGCAGCCGCAACATCCTCGGCCGCACCCTCCAGCACCGAATACTCAACCGCGCCGGCACGCACCAGCAGCGCCTCGGCGCCGTCATAGTCCATACGCACACGCGAGCGAATCACGCTGGGGTACGGATCGTAATGCCGCACGCGACCCTGCGCATCGAGCTCGATATCGACGGTAAACGCAAGACGGTCCTCATCAGGGCGAAGCGAGCACAGGTCATTGGACAAGCGTTCGGGCAGCATGGGAAGCACGCGATCGGCCAGATACACCGATGTCGTACGATGGCGAGCCTCAAGATCGATATGTCCGTCCCAAGCCACATAGTGTGAAACGTCGGCGATATGCACACCCAGCTTGTAGCCACCCTCGGGCGTGCGCTCCAACGAAATGGCATCGTCAAAGTCGCGCGCGTCGACTGGGTCGATCGTGATGACAAAGCGGTCGCGCAGATCGCGGCGGAGCGGGTCCTTAAGCGCCGCGGACACATCGAGCGAAAGCCCCTCGGCCTCGGCCAGCGCGGCCTCGGGATAGCTATCGGTATAGCCGTAACGCGCCATCACATATTGAACGCCCAAATCGGGCGCGTCATCTCCGCCAATGCGGCGTTCGATCGTCACGGTACCCGATTCCAGGCGCGTCGGGTAGGTCAAAATGCGCGCGACAACAGCATCACCCGGGTGGACACCCAGACGATCCGCCGAGGTATCCTCGGGCAAAATGAAGAAGTCGGCCTTCAGGCGCGAATCGAGCGGCTCAATCACACCGAGTGGACCGGCGGTCTGGTACGTGCCCACCACGCTTATAGCTGCGCGCTCAACCACGCCCTCGATCACGGCGCGACGCTCGCCATGCGGGCTGTTCTTAATGCTCACGACAACGGTATCGCCGTCCATGATCTCACGCTTGCCGCGACCCATGACCTTGTAGTCGCCGTTTTCGGTTACAACGTAGGCGCTATGCTCATGGAGCTGCACGCGCCCGGTCAGGCTCGGACGGCGTTCGCTGCGCACCGGCCCGCGCTGATTGCGAGCTCCACGCTTATGCTTGTTATTGCGCCCCATGGCGCCTCCTAACTATCGATTGCGAACTCCAAAGAGTCTACCCAAATGATTCGCTTTCCTGCCGTCCCCTAGGGATCAAAAAACGGGCCGCCCCATAAGAGACGACCCGTTGGAAGGGATGAATTCCAAGCATGCCTACACGCGCAGGTAGCGGCGCATGGCGATGGCAGAACCAAAGAGACCGATAATCACACCGACCAGAATCAGCGCAGCATAGGTCACCAGGTAGTACTGCATCGGCAGGGCAAACGACATCCAGCCGATGCTCTCCTGCAGACGCGGGATCATCAGATTGCGCAGCAGCTCCAGAACGCCGATGGAAAGCAGCGAGCCCAAAATGGCCTGCAGCACGCCCTCGGTGATAAACGGGCCACGAATGAAGCCGTTGCTGGCGCCGACCAGACGCATAATCGCAATCTCACGACGACGCGCCGTGATGGACAGGCGAATCGTGTTGTTGATGAAGATGAATGCGATAAAGGTCAGAAGACCAACGAGCACCACGGCGGCGATGCGGATGTAGTTGGTCACCTGGAACAGGCGGCTCACTTCCTCCTGGCCGTACAGCACGCTCGCGTTGACGTCGCCGTCATCCGCGATCTTCTGGAAATCGGCATCCTTCTTGAGCTTCTTTGCCGTGCTCTCGACCTTGGACGGATCGTCCATCTCAATAGCGAAGGAAGCCGGCAGCGGGTTCTGACCGTCGAGCGCGCTCATGGTAGCGTCGGCGTTACCCGACATCTTGCTCGTGTACTCGGCCAGCGCGTCGTCCTTGTCCTTATAGGTCACGGACTTGACGTTATTCCACGTCTTAAGCTCGGCCTCAAAAGCCTGAACATCGGCCTGATCGGCGTCATCACTAATGAACGCGTTGATGACAACCTGATCCTCGACGGTGCCGATCACGGAGTTCAGCATCGCAGAGCCCATGATGAACAGGCCGATGATAAACAGCGAAAGGAAGATCGTGATGACGGCGCCGAGCGAGGTAGTCCAGTTACGGAAGAAGTGGCTGATTGCCTCTTTGAAGGAGTAGCCCACGTTAGTTGGTGCCATAGTTGCCGTAACCTCCCCTCTCCTGGTCGCGGATGACGTGGCCGCCCTCGAGGGCGATCACGCGACGGTGCATGCTATCGACCATCTCGCGGTCGTGCGTGGCGACGATCACGGTGGTGCCGGTGCGGTTAATACGCTCAAGCAGCTTCATGATGCCCAGCGAGATCGCCGGGTCGAGGTTGCCCGTGGGCTCGTCGCAGATCAGCAGCGGCGGACGGTTGACCATAGCACGGGCGACGGCAACGCGCTGCTGCTCGCCACCGGAAAGCTGGTCGGGCAGCGAGTCCATCTGATCGGCCAGACCGACCAGGCGCAGCACCTCGGGCACCTGGCTGCGAATGACGCCCTTGGGCTTGCCGATGCACTGCAGGGCAAACGCCACGTTTTCGTAGGCGGTCTTTTGCGGCAGAAGCTTAAAGTCCTGGAACACGGCGCCAATCTGGCGGCGCAGGAACGGAACCTTGCGGTTCTTGATCTTCATGAGGTCCTGACCGGCAACCAGGATGCGGCCGCTCGTCGGCTTGACGTCGCGGTTGAGCGTCGACAGCAGCGTGGTCTTACCCGAGCCGGAGTGACCGACCAGGAAGACGAACTCGCCCGGATAGATCTCGATGTTGATGTCGTCGAGTGCAGGCTTGTTGGGCTGTGCCGGATAGATCTTGGTGACATGCTCCATAAGGATGACGGGCTCGACACCGGCCTGCTTGGCCATCTTCTTGCGGCTGGCCTGCGGATCGATGGGCGCAAACACCGACGTAAAATCGGGGTTGTTGAGCGCGTTATCGAGGCTTGCGACCTCGGCTGCCTGATCGCTCTCGACCACCGGGGCAGCAGGCTGCGTGGGGTCGGGAATAGCGGCAAAGAGACCGGACTGCGCAGGCTGAGGAGCCGGCGTCGCAGGCGCCAAGGGGTCGGGAATGCCGGCCATGGTAGGCTGCGGCGTGGCGGCACCAGCCTGAGGCTGCTCCACGCGAGCGGTCACGGCCTGAACGGGCTCAAAACCCGCCGCGCCGGAAAGCGCAACATCGCTGGTGGGATTGTAGGCAAAGGGATCGGATGCCGGCTGTGCCTGATCTGCCGGCTGAGCGGGGGCCTGAGCAACAGGCTGGCCCTCTGAATCCGGAGTGGCGAAACGACTGCCCTGGACGCCTGCCTGCGTCTTGGGGGCATCATCGCCCGCACCGGAGGTACGGAAGTGGTTACCCACTGGTGCTCCTTATCGTCGTGCGTTTAAACTACATGAGCGCTTTGTATTTTAGCAGCATTAGCTTTGCTGCACATAAGAAGCATGGCGTGCTTAGGGATCCCGTCGGCCGGGCACAGGGTTACTCTCCAAATCGTCCTCGGACATGCCGGAGCCCCCGCTGCGCGCTTCGCGCTGCGGGGGCTCCTCCGTCCTGCGGAAAGATTTGGAGAGTAGCCCTGTGTCCGGCCTGCGGTAACTAAGGGGTCGCCGCGTTTTACTTGGGGTGCTGCATATACAAAGTTGGAAGGGTCTGAATTGCGCTTTGTCGATATATGCCCTTTTCCCTGATGGGACCGTGCTTGAGGGGCGTCTTCATGAGTTGCGGTGAAATAGGGACTGTTGAGCCTTTAAGCTGGCAAAACAGTCCTTATTTCACCGCAACTGAAACAGGGACGCTCTCCAAGAGAGCGCCCCTGCCGGGTTTCCATAGTACTGGCGAAGCAGTCCTTGAGATCCGCCTTGCCTTATGCCAAGAACTCCTTGGTGGTCGCCACGATGTTGGCGGCGTCCAGGCCGTACTTGTGCAGGAGCTCGGCACCCGGGCCAGACTCACCGAAGGTGTCGTTGACGCCGATCTTCTTGAGCGGCGTCGGGCACTGCTCGCACAGGACGTCGGCAACGGCGCTGCCCAGGCCACCGATCACAGAGTGCTCCTCGACGGTCACGACGTGGCCGGTCTTGGTGGCGCTCTTGACGATCAGGTCGGCGTCGATGGGCTTGATGGTGTGCATGTTGATGACCTCGGCGTCGATGCCCTCGGCAGCGAGCTGCTCGGCGGCCTCGAGAGCCTCGCCGACCATCAGGCCGCAGGCGATGATGGTCACATCGGCGCCCTCGTGCATGACAATGCCCTTACCCAACTCGAACTTGTAGGTCTCGGGGTCGTTGATAACCGGCGAGGCCAGACGGGCAAAGCGCATGTACACCGGACCGTCGCACTCGTAGGCGGCGCGCGTCACGGCGCGGGCCTCCACATCGTCGGCAGGAACGATAACAGTCATGCCGGGGATGACGCGCATAAGGGCGATATCCTCGCAGCACTGGTGCGTGGCGCCATCCTCGCCCACCGAGATACCGGCGTGCGTGGCACCGATCTTAACGTTAAGGTGCGGGTAGCCGATGGAGTTACGGACCTGCTCAAAGGCGCGACCGGCAGCGAACATGGCAAAGGTGCTCGCGAAGGCAACACGACCGGTGGTCGCGATACCGGCGGCAACACCCATCAGGTTGCTCTCGGCGATACCCACGTCGAAGAAGCGGTCGGGGCATGCGGCCTTAAATTTGCCGGTCTGCGTGGCGGCGGCCAGGTCGGCGTCGAGGACCACAAAGTCATCGTGCTCGTTGGCGAGCTCGACGAGGGCCTCGCCGTAGCTTACACGCGTGGCGATTTTCTTGACGTCTGCCATCCTAGAGCTCCTCTCCGGCGGCCGTGAGCTCTGCCATGGCCTGCTCAAACTGTTCATCGTTGGGGGCCTTACCGTGCCAACCCACCTGGTTCTCCATAAAGGAGACGCCCTTGCCCTTCATGGTCTCGGCGATAATGGCGGTCGGCTGGCCCTTAGTAGCGCGAGCCTCGGCAAAGGCGGCGCGGATCTGGTCGAAATCGTTGCCGTCGGCAAGCTCCACCACGTGGAACTTAAAGGCACGGAACTTGTCGGCGAGCGGCATGGGGTCGTTGACCTCCTCGACGGGGCCGTCGATCTGCAGGCCGTTGTGGTCGACGATCACGCAGAGGTTATCGAGCTGCTGGTTGCCGGCAAACATGGCGGCCTCCCAGACCTGGCCCTCCTCGCTCTCGCCATCGCCCAGCAGGGCGTACGTGCGGTAAGTATCGCCCCAGTGCTTGGCGGCAACGGCCATGCCCACGGCGGCGGAGATGCCCTGGCCGAGCGAGCCGGTGGACATGTCGACGCCCGGGGTGTCGTTCATGTTGGGATGACCCTGCAGGTGGCTACCGATATGGCGCAGCGTCTCGAGGTCCTCCTTGGGGAAGAACCCGCGCTCGGCGAGCACGGCGTACAGACCCGGAGCACAGTGGCCCTTGGAGAGCACAAAGCGATCGCGGTCGGCCTTGCGGGGATCGGCCGGGTCGACGTTCATTTCCTCAAAGTACAGATAGGTCATGATGTCGGCAGCGCCGAGCGAACCGCCCGGATGGCCGGACTTGGCAGCGTGCACGCCGGTGACGATGCCCTTCCTTACCTCGTTGGCAACCTTTTTGAGCTCTTCGTCGCTCATTGTGCCTTCCTTTCATCCTCATTAGACAAAATGCGCACGGCACCGAAGGTAATCCCAACACAGCCGCAATGCACGTACGTCATTCATTATGCTGGAAACTGATGGCTTTACCAGAGTTTTTATCATTATTTGAACAATTTAGCAGGCAGAACCGCTGATGAAACGGTTTATCAATGTGAACGTCTTTTGGATGGAACGCAGTCGACCCTACGCGCTAATGTCCTTGAATCCCTCGCCGAAGGCTTCCGTAACGTCGGCAACCGTCACGATGGCATGAGGATCGCGCTCGCGCACGATCGTCTTGAGGGTATTGAGCTCTCGACGGCTCACGATGACCATAATCACTGGCTTCTCGGCACCCGAATACATGCCAGTCGCCTTAAACTTGGTACAACCACGACCCAGGCCATACATGATATCGGCAGCGATATCAGGGAACTTGTCCGAGATGATGAGTACCATACGGCGTTTGTTGCCACCATCGACCACGGCATCGATCACGTAGCCGCTAATGACCATCGAAAGGCCTGCATACAGTGCGTTTTCGATTGAAAAGACCGGAGCCGATAGCGCGCATACGGCAACATCGATCGCCATGACGGTCGAGCCCACCGGCAGCGAGGTGTTACGCGAGATGATTTGGCCAATCGTGTCCGAGCCGCCGGTGTTGGCGCCGGCGCGCAACACCATGCCGTAACCGATGCCCGTAATAATGCCGCCCCACATGGCAGGGAGCATCAGGTCCGCATCCGCCAGAGGTGCTACAAACGGGGCGAACAGATCGGTAAAGAAGCCCAGCAGCACAAAGCCCGTCGCGGTCTGCACCACGTAGAACATGCCGCCCTCGCGCATAACGACCAACAACAGCAAGGCGTTCATCACGATCGTCTGAATACCAACGGGAAGCGATAGGCCGCGCGCCGCGCCGACCGCCTGGATAATGGTGGCAAGGCCCGTAACGCCACCGGCGGCAAGACCGTTGGGAATCAAAAACAAGTCGGTCGCGATGGCGGCCAAGGCACACCCCAACATGATCTGGGGCAGGTCGTGAAAGAAGTTCATCGAAAGAATGCGCTTGATGTCCAGACGATATGCCATGCTGCCTCCCTCAAAAAAGCGCACCCAAACGGATGCGCTTTGAACTTCTTCTTGTATTCGATTCTACCGATTCGCCGGACAAAAACCACCCCTGCGCAGGGTTTATTCTGGATACAAACCCGTCCAACCGTTGGGCTTGGCATCGGCTTGAAGCCACCCGATGTTTTAGACCTCCGAGCCTTCTGCATCGGCGTTGCCGGTAGCCCAGCGATGGTAGCCAATAACAAACGGGTCCAGGTCGCCATCGTCAAGGACGGCCTCGACATTGCTGGTCTCCACGCCCGTGCGCAAGTCCTTGACCATCTGGTACGGGTAGAGCACGTAGCTGCGAATCTGGTTGCCAAAACCAATCGTGGTCTTGGGTCCGCGGATCTCATCGAGCGCCTCGGCGCGCTTCTCGAGCTCAATCTCGTACAGGCGAGCCTTGAGGATCTGCATGCACGCGGCCTTGTTCTGAATCTGGCTGCGCTCGTTTTGGCAGGTGACCACAATGCCGCTGGGAAAATGCGTCACGCGCACGGCGGAGTCGGTGGTGTTGACGCCCTGACCGCCCGGGCCGCTCGCGTGGTACACGTCCACGCGGATGTCATCGGGACTGATCTCGATGTCGATATCATCGGGTAGCACGGGGATGACCTCGACGCCGGCAAACGTGGTCTGGCGGCGCTTCTTGTCGTCGGTGGGGCTAATGCGAACCAAGCGGTGGACGCCGGCCTCGGCGCGCAGCATGCCAAATGCGTCCTTGCCCTCGACGGTAAAGGTCGCACGGTCAATGCCGATGACCTCGGCCGCGGGACAGTCGTTGATGGTGACCTTCCAGCCGCGACGCTGGCAGTACTTCATGTACATCTTAAAGAGCATGAAGGTCCAGTCCTGGGCCTCCAGACCACCCTGTCCGGGCTTGATGGTCACAATGGCATCGCCGTGATCGAACTCACCGGTAAACCAGCTCGAAAGCTCAAGCTCATCGATGGCACGGGCCAGGCGCTCAGCCGTGGCTGCAGCCTCCTCGCGAAGGGCGGCGGCGTCGGGGTCATCCCCCATCTCCTCGGCAAGCTCCAGCGCGGCGCGGGCATCGGAAAGCTCGCCGCGCGCGGTGTCCACGGCAGCGATATCTTCCTTGGTGCGCGCGATCTCCTCCATGGTGGCACGGGCGGCGTCGGCGTCATCCCAAAAGCCAGGGGCAACACTTTTGGCCTCGAGCTCGAACACGCGGGTACGCTTCTCGTCCAGGTGGAGATACGACTCGACCTCACCGAGCCGGTCCGCAAACGCGTCCAGCTCGGCGGGCGTTACCTCTAAAGCCTCAGCCATTAACGATTCCTGCCGTGGCAGTACTTAAACTTCTTGCCGCTACCGCAGGGGCACGGGTCGTTGCGGCCCACGTTGACGTACGGATCGTCGCTCTCGGACTTGCGATAGGTGGTCACCTTGCCACCGTTGTTGACGGCAGCCGGACCACCCTGGACAGCCGTGCGGGCCTGCACCTGCGCCTGCTTGCGCAGCACCGAGCCGCCGTTGTCACCATCGACCTCGGCAGGACCGGAGAAGTGCGCACCCTCGAGCGCGGGCTCCTCCTTGTGCTCCACGGCACGCGGGGCAGCCTTGATCTCGATGCGCAGAACCGTACGCAGATAATCCTCGTACATGGTATCGACGAGTATCTGGAACGCGCCGTAGGCCTCGGTCTTGTACTCAACCAGCGGGTCGCGCTGGCCAAAGCCGCGCAGGCCGATGCCGGTCTTGAGGTAGTCCATCTCCTGCAGGTAGTTCATCCAGCGGGTATCGATGACGCGCAGCATGACCTGGGTGTTGAGCTCGCGCATCAGGTCCTCGCCCAAGCGCTCGGCCTTCATGTTGTAGCACTTCTCTACGTAAGCCAGGACATCGGCAGCCAGGGCCTCATAATCCTCGTCGGGGAACTTCGGCGTATCGATGTGGCCGGTGAGCTCCACAACCCACTTGCGCAGGCCCTCCAGGTCGCGCTCGCCATCGTGACTGTCCTTGGTGCAGAACTCCTGCACGCAGCGGTACACGGTGTCGTGCATGACCTCGGTGATGTGGTCGGTCAGGTCCTTGCCGTCCAGAATCTTATTGCGCTCGGCGTAGATGACCTGGCGCTGCTTGTTCATGACGTCGTCGTACTCAAGGACGCTCTTACGCATGGAGAAGTTGATGCTCTCGACCTTGTGCTGGGCGCTCTCGACGGCCTTGGAGATGATCTTGTGCTGGATGGGCATGTCGTCGCCCATGTCGGCCGTGACCATCATCTTGGAGACGCGGTCCATCTTGTCGCCGCCGAACAGGCGCATGAGGTCGTCCTCGAGCGACAGGTAGAACTGGGTCTCGCCCGGATCGCCCTGACGACCGGAGCGGCCGCGCAGCTGGTTGTCGATACGACGGGACTCGTGGCGCTCGGTTCCGATAACGGTCAGGCCGCCGGCGGCAAGCACGCGCTCGCGCTCGGCCTTGCAGGTCTCCTTGGCCTCGGCGTTAAACTGCTCGAGCTGCTCGGGCGTCACGTCCTCCATGGTCAGGCCCTCGTACTCCAAGCGCTCGCGCACCAGCTCGTCGGGGTTGCCGCCCAGCAGGATGTCGGTACCACGACCGGCCATGTTAGTAGCGATGGTCACGGCGCCGTAGCGTCCGGCCTGGGCAACGATATGAGCCTCGCGCTCGTGATGCTTGGCGTTGAGGACCTCGTGCGCGATGCCGCGCTTGGTAAGGGCGGCGGACAGCTTCTCGGAGCTCTCGATGGAGACGGTGCCCACCAGGACCGGTTGGCCCTTGGCGTGACGACGCTCAACGTCGTCGGCAACGGCGTTGTATTTAGCCTGAATGGTGCGGTACACCAGGTCCTCGTGGTCCACGCGCTGCACGGGCTTGTTGGAGGGGATGACCTCGACGGGCAGCTTGTAGATCTCGCGGAACTCAGCATCCTCGGTAAGTGCCGTGCCGGTCATGCCGGAGAGCTTGTCATACAGACGGAAGTAGTTCTGCAGGGTGATGGTGGCCAGGGTCTGGTTCTCCTCGCGTACGAGCACGCCCTCTTTGGCCTCAATGGCCTGGTGCAGGCCCTCGGAGTAACGGCGGCCTTCCATAATGCGGCCGGTGAACTCGTCGACGATCTTGACCTCGCCGTTGGTGACCACGTACTGCTTATCACGGTGGAACATGTACTGGGCCTTCAGCGCCTGCTGCAGGTGGTTGACCAGCTGGCCGGAGAGATCGGCATAGATGTCATCGATACCCAGGCGGCGCTCGATCTTCTTAAGACCGCGCTCGGTGGCGGCGATGGTGTGCTTGGCCTCGTCCATGACGTAGTCGCCCGTGGGTTCAACGTCCTCGGTGGCGGTGAGCATGTCGTGCGACACGTCCTCACCGCGCTCCAGGCCGCGCACGGCGCGCGCGAAGTCCTTGTAGGTGCTGGCGGACTTAGTGCCGGCGCCCGAGATAATGAGCGGCGTCCTGGCCTCATCGATCAGGATGGAGTCGACCTCGTCGACGATGGCGTAGTTGTGACCGCGCTGCACGCGCTGCTCGGGACGGGTGACCATGTTGTCGCGCAGGTAGTCGAAACCGAACTCGGAGTTGGTGCCGTAAGTGACGTCTGCCTGGTAGGCCGGGCGCTTGAGCTCGAGCGGCATGTTGTTCTGGAGCAGACCGACGGTCATGCCCAGGTACTTGTAGATGCGGCCCATCCACTCGGAGTCGCGCTTTGCCAGGTAATCGTTGACGGTAACGACATGCACGCCCTTGCCGGCGATAGCGTTGAGGTAGCCGGCCAAGGTGGAGACGAGCGTCTTGCCCTCGCCGGTCTTCATCTCGGCAATATGACCCTCATGAAGCGCCATGGCGCCGATGAGCTGTACGTCAAAGTGGCGCATGCCCGTGATGCGCTTGGAAGCCTCGCGCACGGTGGCAAAGGCCTCGGGAAGCATGTCGTCGAGCGACTCGCCGTTGGCGTAACGCTCGCGGAACTTATCGGTCTGGGCGCGGAGTTCCTCCTCGGTCATCTTCTCAAACTGGGGCTCAAGACCGTTGATCTGGTCGACGATCTTGTAGTAGCGCTTAAGGTCCTTATCGGATCCAAAGGACAGCAGCTTTGACATGAATCCCATGTGGTTTTCCTTTTTGGCCATCGCCCACGCCGTGCAGCTGCGGGCGAGTTAAACACAGATGATTGTACTTTAGCCAAACAAGGCGCGGCCTATACGGTCGACCTCGACCGCCACGTAATAACTACGACCCGACCGACCTGCCAAAAAGGGACTGGTTTATTTTGGCAGGTTTTATCTGGGAAAACGCCGTCACTCTGCCATTTGGTGCAAACCAACCCGTCCCCTTCGCACCAATCTGGTGCAATGGGAACGGGTTAGCCTGCACCAATAAAAAGAAAAGGGCCGCGCACCCAAACGGATGCACGGCCCTTTTGCCATGAATGCGAGCGATTCCGCGGCGAGCTATTTACTCAGCAGCCTCGGTGGTCTCGGCCTCGGCAGCGGCCTCCTCGATGGGAGCCTCTGCGGGAGCCTCGGCGGCCTGCTTGGCAGCCTCCTCGGCAAACTTAGCAGCACGCTTAGCCTTCTCGGCAGCCTTAGCCTCAGCGGCGGCCTTGCGAGCGGCCTCGGCCTCAGCAGCCTTGGCGGCCTTGGCAGCCTTGGCCTCCTCGGCCTTCTTGAGCTGGGCGGCAGCGGCGCCACCGAACTTGTCGGCGAAGCGCTGGACGCGTCCACCGGTGTCGACGAACTTCTGCTGGCCGGTGTAGAACGGGTGGCACTCGTTGCAAAGCTCAACCTTCATCTCAGACACGGTAGCGTGCGTCTTGAAGGTGTTGCCGCAGGAGCACGTCACCGTGCACTCGACATACTGGGGATGGATACCCTGCTTCATGGTAGGACTCCTTATTGGTCAGGCGCTGGTTACCGATCAGCGCATAAGGCGTCTTGGTTTCCGACCAAGACAACAAACTCGGCTATGGTACCACGGCGCCGCGTGTCCCACAAAAGGTTCACGGTCTTTTCGGAACGACACGAATCTGACCTTGATTATCAACTTCATCCGAACACCTCCCACATTCATCCGCACATGTGCGGATGAATGTGGGAACCCGATACCCTGAGGGCCGGACCGGCCGGCCCCGGGAGATCGGAGGACGGCATGTCCGGAAAGAGGAAGAAGGGTTCCGAGAAGGCGGTCCCGAGGGCCTACGGAAGGCTCACGAGGCACGAGCGGGACACGGTCCAGAGGATGCTGGAGCGCAGGGCCTCGTGCAGGGAGATCGCGAGGGAGCTGGGCAGGTCGCCCTCGACGGTGAGCGCCGAGGTGGCGTCGCACAGGTTCGTGACGGCGCCGAAGTCCAGGCGCGGCGAGCGCGTGGACGCCTCCGCCGACCTGTCGGCGGCCTGCCCGCGCCTGGCGGCGTGGCCGCGATGCTGCAACGGCTGCGGCCGGTACCGCGCGATCGGCTGCAAGCGCCGCCCCCACATCTTCTACGAGGCCCGGGCCGCGCAGCTGTGCGCCGACTCGGTCCTCGTCTCGTCCAGGCGCGGGATAGACGCCGACGAGCCCGCCGCGGCCGAGGCGCTCGCCCACATTCGCGACGGCCTGCGCCGCGGCCTGTCGCCCGAGCAGCTGTCGGCCCGGAACGGCGGGCCCGTGGACCTGTCGCCCTCGACGATCTACCGCTGGGTCTCGGCGGGCTACGACGGCATGACCAACATGGAGCTCAGGCGCAAGGTCGGCTACAGGCCGAGGAAGCGCGCCGCCGGCCGGGCGGCCACGCGCCACTCCGCCCGCAGGTCGCATGCCGCGTTCCTCGCCCTCGGGGAGGACGCGTGCGCCGCGGCCTGGGAGATGGACACCGTCGAGGGCGCCCGGGAGGACTCCGCCTGCCTGCTCACGCTGCTGCACCGCCCCAGCAGGCTGCAGCTCGCGCTGCCGCTGGCGGAGAAGACCGCCGGGCGCGTCGCGGCCGCCCTGGGCGATATCAGGGAGGTCCTCGGCGCCGACGGCATGGGCAGGGTCTTCCGCGCCGTGCTCACCGACAACGGCACGGAGTTCTCCGACGAGCGGGCGATCGCGGACCTCGTCGGCGAGGGGCCGGGCGAGACGAGGCTGTTCTACTGCGACCCGAGGCGCAGCGACCAGAAGGGCGCCTGCGAGCGAAACCAC
>UQZU01000018.1 GCA_900545665.1 uncultured Collinsella sp. | reverse complement strand
CGCTGGCCGAGTTGCTCGATACGTTTGGCGTCGAGCTTCCCGAGCCCAAGGTCGAGCTGCCGCTGGGCCTGCTGGGCGTTGCCGCCGGCCTGGTCGCCTACACGGGCGACGACGTGGACGAGGCTGCTGCCAAGATTCTCGAGGCCCGCGCCGAGGCCCGTGCCGCCAAGAACTGGGATCTGGCCGACGCCATCCGCGACCAGCTCAAAGACCTGGGCCTCACCATTGAGGATACGGCCGCGGGTACTCGTATTAAGACCCTCTAGTATTTGTCGACCGTTCGAGGTGCGGCGGATTGCCTTGAAAGAGGAGGGCATCGACCTGGTGGTCATGCCTGACGATTGAAAGGCAAGGTGCCGTGGCTCGGACGGTCGATTCTTGTTCGTTATCTATTTAAGGAGGCCGCTTTATGGCCGACAATCGCAAGCGTGCGCCTCGTGGCGGCAAGCAGGCCGCTTCTGGCTCGCGTCCGATTCACCGCAACGACCGCGCTGCCGCTCCCAAGGGCCAGCGAGATCGTACCCAGGCTGCACGTCCGCAGCGCGAGCGTGGCCGCGACGCTGTCCAGGCTCCCAAGGGTGAGTTTATCGAAGGCCGTCGTGCTGCCGCCGAGGCGCTGCGTACCGGTTTTCCCATCAAGTGCGCGCTCATTGCCGAGGGCGGGGAGCGCGATGCCGCCCTGTCGCGTCTGGTCGATGACCTCAACGCCGCGGGCGTCCGCATTAAGTATGTGCCGCGCGCGCAGCTCGACGCACTGTCGAGCCATGGCGCTCACCAGGGCATCGCGCTCGAGGTTGGCAACTTCCCCTATGCCGATGTCGCCGACATCCTCGACCGCGCGGGCGACGGTCCGGCGCTTGTCGTTGTGCTCGACCATGTGACCGACGACGGTAACTTTGGCGCCATCGTGCGCTCTGCCGAGGTTGTGGGCGCAGCGGGCGTCATCATCGCCAACAAACGAGCCGCCGGCGTAACGGTGGGTAGCTACAAGACTTCTGCCGGCGCCGTTATGCATCTGCCCATCGCGCAGGTCCCCAATATCGCTCGTGCGCTCGATGACCTCAAAGCCGCCGGTTTTTGGGTGGGCGGTGCCTCTGAGCACGCCGAGGGCAGCTGCTGGGATGCCCCCTTCGAGGGCCGCGTGGCACTCGTCATGGGTTCCGAGGGCGACGGCATCTCGCGTCTGGTGCTCGAGAAATGCGACTTTTTGACCAAGCTTCCCCAGCGCGGCATGACCGAGAGCCTCAATGTTGCCCAGGCGACTACGGCCCTCTGCTTTGAGTGGCTGCGCCGCAACGCCGGCGAGCTCATGGGGGAGGAGTAGCGCATGTCCAAAAAGAACCGTGCCAAGTCCAAGGCCAAGCGCTTTGGCGAGGGCTCGGCCAAGCCGATTGTTTCGGCCGCGACCTACGGCGTGGGCGGCAATGCGTTTGCGCAGGCTATCGCCGACCCAGTCTCGACGGTGCACTCCAACAAGCCCGAGCTGCTGGTGGTCGACGGTTACAACGTGATCCACTGCACGCCGCGCTACGAAAAGCTCGTGTACGACCATTCCGACGATCCGTATTCCAGCGACGTTCACGATATGGCGCGCACCGCCCTCATTAACGACGTTGCTGCCTTTGCCCAGGGCCGTTACGAGGCCGTGATCGTGTTTGACGGCGCGGGCAATATCTCCAGTGAACGTCCCAACCTGCCGGCCCGCGGCGTGCGCATCGAGTTCTCGCCGACGGGTGTTTCAGCCGATACCGTGGTGCAAAAGCTCTGCATCGAGGCGCGCGAGGAAGGCCGCGCATGCTCCGTGGTATCGAGCGACGGCACGATCCAGGCCGTCGTCATGGGCAAGGGTGTCACGCGCATCTCGAGCCGTATGCTGGTGGACGAGATCAAACAGATCGATAACGACGTTCACGAGGCAGAGGAAGCTCCGCAGATCAAGATGACTCTGGGCAGTCGCCTGAGCCCCGATGCCCTGGCCAAGCTCAAGGCCCTGCGCGGGAGGTAGGGAAGTTGGCGGGGCAATGCTGCCTCGCTAACTCCATTCAGCGATGTCGATCATTCTTTCGAGGCGCCACGTTAGCGCCTTTTTTAGATATGGCAGCCTTGCCGTGAGCGCGTCGTTTCTGGAAAGAATCTCGATTGCCTCGTCAACGAAGCCTTCGAGTTTGTCGCCGTCAAACCAGCCCATGTCCTCGACGAGCAACATTTGTTTGGCGGGGCTTGAATGAAATTGTGCGCTGGTAAAACTGTGCTCTCCCGCCCTAAGCTCCTCTAGTGATATGTTGCACCAGAGCGATGAGCCCGAATCGAAGATGGGGGCAGGTCTGCAAGCTTGCGTGTTTACGTTTCGCACGAGGCCGAAGTTGCGCCAATGACGATCGTAGTTGGCAATGATGTCGTCACATACGATCATGCGGTCAAGGGCATCCTTGACGCCTGTCACCCCGAGCTCCTCGCAGTTTGCTACATATCGCTCGTAGTCGGTTAGCCGTTCATCTGCGTTTGCGTGCTGGTTTACATAGAACGCAGGGACATACTCTTCTTCATCAGTTAAGAAGACATCGCATGTGCTCAGGGCGGAAGTGCCCGTGCCCTCGAGCGAGTAAGGCACATAATCGCAGGCGTTTAGGATGCGACGGTGGAGCGCGGTCGCCACCAGCTCGTTATAAGGTTCCTGGTCCAGGTGCGCTCCTGCCTTATGCAGAATTCGACGTTCGCCCTCGCACGTCCAGTACTTTTGAAGATTGCCGTCCGAGGTGTTATCGGGCTTTGCGGCAGCCGCTTTTCCCTCTGGGGCAAAGGGTGCAATGGTTAGCGAGACGTCATCAAAGGCGTTATTGAAGAAGTTGATATCCTCCCAGGTGAGACCGGAACCTTGGGGCCTAATCCAATACTGGTCGGATAAGGAGAGGCCGAGATTTCGCTGGACGAGTTCATCGGGAACATCGACTGCGGCTTCTGCAAGCAGGGAGGCTAGCCCAATGCGTGCGAGCGGGATACCGCGGCCGCGCCACCAGATGCGGAAGGAGTCTAGCGATATGGGGCTATTAGGGCCAAATACTCCAATAGGGGCGTGGGCGTAATCGATGTCGGCACCGATGTGGGTAAAGTCTTTTCGCGATGTGCTGTAGACCAGCTGAGCGACTTCGTACGTGCGGTTCATGAGGGTGAACGCGATCTCGCTCTTACCGTGGCCGCGGCGGGGACGTCCCCCCGTTTTGGTCACAGAGCGGAGTCGCGTGTCGACGCTGTCTTTGTCGATGAGCCATACACCAGAAGCCTTGCGGGCCTCAAGTGCTCCGTTTTTTATGAGCTCCTGCACCCTGCGCGGAGTGATGCCGAGCAGCTCGGCGGCTTCTTTGGTAGTAAGCATCGCGAAACCCTTCGTTAGAACGAATAGTTTTATATATAGCAATTGTAATTAAAACTATTCGTTCTAACGAATGGTTTTGAGATTGAGGGCGAACCGACAGAAATGAACGGGCCTGGTACCTGTTGTTGCTGGATTTTGCATATTTGTATAACGCCGTGTGGCCTGTTGCGCCTCGTCCGCAATTCCTTTATTCTTAACTGGCTTCGCGCGAAAGCGCCAAGTGTGCCAGTGTGGCGCAACGGTAGCGCAACTGATTTGTAATCAGTGGGTTGCAGGTTCGATTCCTGTCACTGGCTCCATGAGAGTTTCGGGCTCTGTTCCCTTGTGGGACAGGGCCCGTTTCTATTTAGGTGGTGCGCCATCGGGTTAGCGCCCATCCCGTTTTTGGTTTGTCTCGTCCTCCAGTTTGTCTAAATCTGTAACACCAAGACCGATATTTGGCATCTAACTGTTACAGATTGAGATGAAACTTAGGGTGTTTTAGGAATATCTTGATCTGTAACATGTAGAAGCGGAATAGGCCTCTTGCTGTTACAGATCGAGACAAGGGCGGGTACGGACCTGGATGTTCTGCTCGAGCGTGGATTTCTGGACACGCGAGAGAAGAAAATCTTCCGACCGGAGAACGAGCGTGGATAATTAACTTGGATAGGGAGCTAAGGTAAACACCGATTGTCTATCGAAGGCTTTAGAAACAACGACCCCGATTTCATTGTGGAATCGGGGTCGTTTGTGCCTGAGGAATCCGAATGGATTAATCGAGCTCCTAAGG
The DNA here is from genome assembly GCA_900545665.1 of uncultured Collinsella sp. GTDB lineage: Bacteria > Actinomycetota > Coriobacteriia > Coriobacteriales > Coriobacteriaceae > Collinsella. Next base: position 35,699 of record UQZU01000018.1, on the reverse strand, counting down.
GACTCTTGGGTTCTTGCTAATGGTCTGCCGAGGATGTCCCCAATGCAAGCAGCGGGCATCTACTCAATATAGTTGGGATTCTTCTTGATGATCACGCGTGCAGCGATGAACGAGACAACGATGGCGATGACGGCGACAACGCACGCCAGTACGAAGTTGCCCATGGATCCATCGGGAGCGATAAAGATCAGCGCAGAAAGAAGACCGGGGCATGCTCCCGCAACATACTCCTTCAGGACGAAGATGCCTGCAGGGAGTCCCGCGCAGAGGGCGCCGATTGCTGTGCCGACAAGCAGGCGGGGACGCTCGATGAGGCAGCCGTAAAATGCGGGCTCAGTTACGCCACAGAGTGCGGTGACGGCAACCGTGGTGACCATACCTCTCTTCTCCTTGTTGCCTTTCATTGCAGTTGCCAAGGCGAGACTCGTGCCGCCAATGCAGAGGTTTGAGATGAAGCCAAAGATGATGGGCGCCCAGCCGAGCTGCGCCAAGCTCGTAACTTCGATCGCGATGTAGGCCTTATCAAGACCGAGCATGACAAAATAGGGGTTAAGGGCTGCAAGGATTGGAGTAGCGATAAATGCCACGTTATCCATGAGCCACGTGGCGGCATCACTCAGCGCGTAGCCCATCATGCTGCCGGCGGGGCCGAGGATAATCAGCTCAACAGGCACGACGATGAACATGGTGAGCAGCGGCTTCAAGAACAGTTTGGTAATGTCGGGGATGATTTTCTGAAGACCGCGATCAACAAAGTACATGAACACAACGCCCAGTACGATGGGCACCACCGTGCTCGAGTAGTCATTCGTCGGGATGGGGATGCCAAGAAAGTCGAGACCCTCAGCACCGCTAATAGACGAGCTAATCATGATTGCGCCCAGCAGTGCGCCCATGATAGGCTGCATCTTCATGACGGCGGCGAGCTGATAGCCGAGGTAAACGGGCAGGAAGCTAAATGAGGCGCTGAAGATCGCCAGCAGAACCTGGGCGGTTCCGCTATCGGTGCTCAATCCACAATAATTGACCAGGAGATTCTTGATCGAAAGAATGAGTCCGCCAACGATGAGCGCCGGGACGATGGGCATGAATACCTGTGCAGAGACGTTCCCGAATTTCTCAATCAAGCCCATGGCGGTGTTACCGCTTTTAATGCCTTCTGCAAGGTCTTTGGCGGTTTGGGCATCGTCGGCAACCGTGCCACCGCCGACTTCGATTCCCGCGAAGTCGAGGAAGTCGTTGTAGGCCTCGGTGACGTTGGGGCCGATGATCACCTGAAGCTGGCCACCGCTGACTGCTGCCCCGAGCGCCTGGTCAGCCGATTTGGCGAGCTGGAGATCGATGATCGAGGTGTCTCGTGCGTCGATGCGAAGGCGCGTCGCACAATGAGTTACCGATGTAATGTTCTCTTTGCCGCCAACAGCCTTTAGGACTGTTTCGGACATTGCCTGATATTTCATCTCTTTCTCCTAACCTTCCTGCTCCTGATACTTCGAGATAAGGTCTCGGTACCAATACCAGCTCTTTTTGGGGGTGCGCTCCAGATTGTTCTCGAAGTCGATATGGACAAGTCCGTATCGTTTTTCGTAGCCGTTGATCCAGCTATACAGATCCATCGTCGACCAGAGGTAGTAGCCCTCAACGCGCGCGCCGTCGCGCTTAGCCCTCATCATGTGCTCGATGAACTGGCCCAGAAGCTCGATGCGGTCATCATCGTGGATCATTCCGTCTGCGTCTGGTTGCTCATAGGCGCCATGTCCGTTTTCCGTAATAAAGATGCGGGGCGCGTCATAGCGCTCGTGGACATCCATGATGGTTGAATACATGCAACTTGGGAGTATTTCGCGGCCCCATTTATTGCGGGGAACATTGCTGTCGCGGGCGCTTTCAAACAAGGGCGCAATGCATTTTCCTTCGACCTTTTTGCTCGAACCGCCCTTATTGTTCGCCGAAACGGCAAGCTCTCCACCGTGCCAGTCGGTTACATACTCTCGGCAATACACGTTGAGTCCAATAAAATCGACTTTACCGTCTCTGAATTCTTCTACGTCATTTGGGGATCGATAGAGCGAGACGCCAAGTTTTTCAAGGATTTCGTCCATTTCTGGCGGCAGTTGACCCTGAAGTGCTGGTGCCAGAATCATGCGATTGGCGAAAAAGTCTGCGTATCGAAATACGTCATCGGGGTGCTCGGTTGCCGGGTCGAGTTCGACAACGCCGCCATCGTGGACGGCGCCGATGATGCCGTCGTAGCCCATTTGACGATATGCTCGGACTGCGAGTGCGCTTGCGCGCATCAGGTTGTACTGAAACTGCATGTACGACTGAACGTCGAGCGATCGATTGGGGGGATAGTTGCCCAACATGTTTACGCAGTAGCTGTAGAAATGCGGCTCGTTAACGGTAGCCCAGATTTTGACGCGGTCTCCAAAGCGCTCAAAGCAAATCTTGGCGTATTTGCAGAACCATTCTGCCATATCGTTGTTCAGCCATCCGCCTTTGCAAGCAAGCGTGAATGGCAGATCGTAATGGAACAGCGTAACGTTGGGCTCTATGCCATTTTCGAGGCAGCAATCAATGACCCGATTATAAAAATCGATACCCTTTTCATTCACTTCACCGATACCCGTGGGGATGATTCGACTCCATGAAAGAGAGAAGCGATAGGTGTTTTGTCCGCCTTCTTTCATCATGCGGATATCTTCTTCATAGCGATGGTAGAAGTCGCAAGATACATCACCGTCAACATGGTTGATGTTCTTATTGCTTGTGTGGTTAAAGAAATCCCACTCGCCAAGGCCTTTGCCGTCTTCGTTCCAGGCACCCTCGCACTGATAAGACGCCGTGGCGGAACCCCAGAGAAACGGGATGTTGTTCACGTTGCCCATGAATCCCCTTTCCATCATTCAACACGGTGGATACGTGTGGCGGAATTACGATTAAGATGACGTCAACTGATTTGAATCATAGGAGAACGACCAAAGCTGTTTGATTCAATAAATGAACTATGATTTCGAGGAGAGCGGAAAGAGGGATCACGTGAATATCAATGACTTCGATGTGCTCAATCGCATTAGCTCCATCATCAACAGCGAGTTTGGGTCAAACGATGCCGCCATCGCTCGATATCTCATCGCTCACATTAGGCGTTCGAGCGAAATCAATGTTGCCACAATAACCCGCGATGCATTCGTGACCCGTTCCGCTGTTCGTCGTTTCTGCAATCGATTGGGCTACCAGTCTCTTAGCGATTTGAAAGAATCATTTACTCAATCAGTCTTTCCAAGCGACTTAAGCCATCGAGAGGAGGAATTTGGCTACGAGGAGTACAGGGCAGAGCTCGACGTTCGCATGATCGAGATGTTCGCTGAGGTTGAAAGCGGCGTGTCCGATATCGCTATTAAGCACCTTGCCGACGAAATTGATGGCCATAAAAACGTTGAAATCTGGTGCACCAATAATGTGAGCGCCAATCTCGTACGATTTCAGCAGGAAATGTTTTATGCGGGCAAGATAGTTCGCATAGTTGCTGGGGCTAACGTCGCGGAATTGAAAAACATGGGAGACGCTTCGCAGTCATTGATAATTCTCGTATCGGTCTCCGGGCTATTTGCGTCCCAGGCGCGTGAGTATCTTGATTGCCGTTCGGGCAGGAAGATTCTAATTACTGCGTTTAGCAACGATGACAAATCGAGGTCTTTTGACCGTGTATATCGTCTTGGTAATGCGGGAAACGGAATTGACCGACTCGGCGTTTATTCGAAATACGCCATGACTTATTTTTTCGACTTGCTATCGTCGTGTTACTTGAGTCGCTACCCCTGCACCAAGGGGGAGCCGCTCTATGGGTCTACTTTGGCCTGGCCCGAGTAGTTGCGGCTTTACAGTTCTCTCGCCTGGAGAATGAACGTGGATAATCTGCCACTTTGGCCTTAGAGCCGCGCTAAAAGTGGGAGATAATCCACGCTCGATCGTGGCGTGGAAGCCCCGATCTCGACCTATATATAGGTGCAAATAAGCTGGTATCGAAGTTCGATACTGAAGGTGTACTCCACTACAGCAAAGTGTTACCTTGGGAAACGTCACCTCAGTATCCAAAACCACCGTCCTTCATATCCAAACTCAATAAAACCGCAGGTCACGGCTATATAGATACGCCCGGCACCGTGTATCTAGAGGTTTTCGTTGACAGCCCCCAAGGTGGCATCGTATTATTTTCTTCGTTCGCGGGGGCGGCGGTCCAAAAGACCAAAGGACCTGCGGATACTTGAACGATTGGGAGTTTGCCCGAGTGGTTAATGGGGACGGGCTGTAAACCCGTTGGCTCTGCCTACATAGGTTCGAATCCTATAGCTCCCACCCGTCAAGTGCCTGTATAGCTCAGTCGGTAGAGCACTTCGTTGGTAACGAAGAGGTCACCAGTTCAAGTCTGGTTGCAGGCTCCATCCGGCGGTGTAGCTCAGTTGGTTAGAGCACACGGTTCATACCCGTGGCGTCACTGGTTCGAATCCAGTCACCGCTACCATAGGTAACACGGTGGCTTCTCAATAGTATGTTGAGAGGCCACTATGGTATAAAGGCAAAGTCCCGTCCGGGGACGACCTGTTAAGAGGAGGGCTTTATGGCCAAAGAGAAGTTTGAGCGCACTAAGCCGCATGTTAACATCGGCACCATTGGTCACGTCGACCACGGCAAGACCACGCTGACCGCTGCCATCACCAAGGTTCTCTCCGAGACCGAGGGCTGCAAGGCTGACTTCACTGCGTTCGAGAACATCGACAAGGCTCCCGAGGAGCGCGAGCGCGGCATTACGATTTCCGTCTCCCACGTTGAGTACGAGACCGCTGCCCGTCACTACGCTCACGTTGACTGCCCGGGCCACGCTGACTACGTCAAGAACATGATCTCCGGTGCTGCTCAGATGGACGGCGCTATCTTGGTCATCGCCGCTACCGACGGCCCCATGGCTCAGACCCGCGAGCACATCCTGCTCGCCCGTCAGGTCGGCGTTCCCTACATCGTCGTCTTCCTGAACAAGTGCGACATGGTCGACGATGACGAGCTCATCGACCTCGTCGAGATGGAGACCCGTGAGCTCCTCTCCGAGTACGATTTCCCCGGCGACGACATCCCCGTCATCCGTGGTTCCGCTCTGGGCGCTCTCGAGGGCGACGCCAAGTGGATGGACGCTATCCGCGAGCTCATGAAGGCCGTCGACGAGTACATCCCGACGCCTGCTCGTAACAACGACCTCCCGTTCCTGATGGCCGTTGAGGACGTTATGACCATCTCCGGCCGTGGTACCGTTGCTACCGGCCGTGTCGAGCGCGGTGAGCTCAAGCTCAACGAGCCCGTCGAGATCGTCGGCATCAAGGATACCCAGAACACCGTCGTTACCGGTATCGAGATGTTCCGTAAGTCCATGGACTTCTGCGAGGCTGGCGACAACGTCGGTCTGCTGCTCCGCGGCATCAAGCGCGAGGACATCGAGCGCGGCCAGGTTCTCTGCAAGCCCGGTTCGGTTACCCCGCACACCAAGTTCACCGGCGAGATCTACGTTCTGACCAAGGAGGAGGGCGGCCGTCACACCCCGTTCTTCGATGGTTATCGTCCTCAGTTCTACTTCCGTACCACCGACGTTACCGGTACGGTCAAGCTCCCCGAGGGCACCGAGATGGCTATGCCTGGTGACCACATCACCATCGAGGGCGACCTCATCCACCCGATCGCCATGGAGGAGGGCCTGCGCTTCGCTATCCGCGAGGGTGGCCACACCGTCGGTTCGGGCATCGTCTCCACGATCATTGAGTAAATTAGCTCTTTGATATAGCTGACTTAGAGAACCCGGCACTTATATGGGTGCCGGGTTCTTTTCTGCAATGGATATTGAGCCGTTGCTGGTGTCGAGAGGATCGATAATGGTCCTGGATGCACCGTCGATTAGCTCTCGATGGCTTCATTGATGTGTTCCAAATATGAATGGATCCACCGAGAACCAATTGACTCGAGGTTTTCATTGACAGCACTTACGTGGAGCTGATAAAGTAACAACTCGTGCCCGTACGGGGCGGAAATGAAAGGTTCAGGATACATGCGTACTCTAGTTACTCTTGCGTGCACTGAGTGCAAGCGCCGCAACTATACGACCACCAAGAACAAGTCGACCATGCCTGATCGTATGGAGATCAAGAAGTATTGCCCCTGGTGCCGTCACCACACGCTGCACAAAGAGACTCGCTAGTCTCTAGTCACATACGCCAGTAGTTCAATTGGTAGAGCATCGGTCTCCAAAACCGAGTGTTGAGGGTTCGAGTCCTTCCTGGCGTGCCAGTCATTATTCCGTAAGCTCCCACTTGGGGGCTTACGGTTTACTCATGTATAAGCGCATTGCGCGGAGGTAACCCAAATGGCCAACAAGAAGAACAAGAAGAAGGCTCAGCAGCCGGCACCTGCCAACAAAGCTGCCGCCAACTCCAAGGTTGAGGCCAAGAAGGCCGTTGCCAAGAAGAACGAGAAGGCTGCGAAGTCCAAGAAGAACGAGAAGCCTGGTTTCTTCGCCCGCACCAAGAAGTATTTCGCTTCGGTCAAGTCCGAGATGAAGCGTGTCACGTGGCCCGATAAGAAGGAGCTCGTGAACTACTCGGTTGTTGTTTGCGCTTCTCTGATCGTCGTCGGCGTCGTCATCGCTCTGCTCGATGCTGGCTTTGGCGAGGCTCTTGCTCTGTTCTCTGGATTGAGGGGCTAAACCATGTCTAAGCGTTGGTACGTCGTTCACACTTACTCTGGATACGAGAACCGCGTTAAGTCCGATCTCGAGCATCGCATCGAGACTATGGGCATGCAGGACCGTATCTTTGATATCGAGATTCCTATGGAGCGCGTCACCGAGATTAAAGAGGGTGGCAAGCGTGAGACCAAGGATTCCAAGATCTTCCCGGGTTATGTCCTGGTCCGCATGGAGATGGATGACGATGCTTGGACGTGTGTTCGTAACACGCCTGGCGTCACCGGTTTCCTAGGCGGCAACGGCAAGCCCGCTCCGCTTTCCCGCGACGAGTACAACAAGATGACTCGTCGTCCCGGTAAGGGCGATTCGCCCAAGCGCACCTCGGTTGATATTGAGGTCGGTACGTCCGTCCGCGTCACCGATGGCCCGCTTACCGACTTTGATGGCAAGGTCTCCGAGGTTAACACCGAGGCTGGCAAGCTCAAGGTCACGCTGATGATCTTTGGCCGCGAGACGCCGGTCGAGCTCGACTTTAACCAGGTCGCTGTCATCGCTTAAGTTTTCGTCCGTTCGCGCGAGCGTGCTTCTTCTGTGACTGCTCATCTCAGGAGTGCTTCTAACACGTGCGTGCTTACGATATAGCAAGTACTTCACACTCGTGATTCGAAAGGAATGACCATGGCTGAGAAGAAGGTTGCCAACGTCATTAAGCTCCAGATTCCTGCTGGTGCAGCAAACCCCGCTCCTCCCGTCGGCCCCGCCCTGGGCGCTGCTGGCGTGAACATCATGCAGTTCTGCCAGGCCTTTAACGCCGAGACGCAGGACAAGAAGGGTGACATCATCCCCGTTGAGATCTCTGTCTACGAGGACAAGTCCTTCTCCTTCATCACCAAGACCCCGCCGGCGGCTCACCTTATCAAGAAGGAGCTGAACCTCAAGTCTGGTTCCGCTAAGCCCCAGGCTGACAAGGTTGGTCAGCTCTCCCAGGAGCAGCTCACCAAGATCGCCGAGATCAAGATGCCGGACCTCAATGCCAACGACATTGACGCCGCCAAGAAGATCATCGCCGGTACCGCCCGTTCCATGGGCGTCACCATCGCTGAGTAGCGATTTCTTATGGTAACGGCGGGTGCTCCGACCGGGGCGCCCGTTAAATGTGTGCAATAGGGCACACGATACGATGTGGGAGGGCTCACGCCCGTTTAACCACAGGAGGTAATGCACATGGCTAAGCATGGTAAGAGCTATAACGCCGCTGCCGAGAAGATCGACCGCGCCACGCTCTACACCCCCCTTCAGGCTGCCAAGCTCATCAAGGAGCTCGACACCGCCAAGTTCGACGAGACCGTCGAGGCTCACTTCCGTCTGGGCATCGATACTCGTAAGGCTGACCAGAACATCCGTGGTTCCATCTCCCTGCCCCACGGCACCGGCAAGACCGTTCGTGTTGCCGTCTTCGCCGAGGGCGAGAAGGCCCGTGAGGCTGAGGCTGCCGGCGCCGACATCATCGGTTCCGACGAGCTCGTCGCCCAGATTCAGAAGGGCGAGATCAACTTCGACGCCGCTATCGCTACGCCGAACATGATGGCCAAGGTTGGCCGCATCGGTAAGATCCTTGGTCCCCGTGGCCTCATGCCGAACCCCAAGCTCGGCACCGTGACCATGGACGTCGCCAAGATGGTCTCCGAGCTCAAGGCTGGCCGCGTTGAGTACCGCGCCGACCGCTACGGCATCTGCCACGTGCCCCTGGGCAAGAAGTCCTTCTCTGAGCAGCAGCTCGTCGAGAACTACGCTGCCCTGTACACCGAGATTCTGCGCGTCAAGCCCTCTTCTGCTAAGGGCAAGTACGTCAAGTCCATCTCCGTGTCTTCCACCATGGGCCCTGGCGTCAAGGTCGATCCCGCTGTCCAGCGTGACTTCCTGGCTGAGTAACTGCTAGTTACTGCCTGAGCAAAGCAAGCATTGCTAAAGAAACCCGGTTCTGTCTCGTGCAGGACCGGGTTTCTTGCTATCGCGTCAAAAGCACCACAAAGGGGACAGTGTCCTCTTTGTGGTGGTTACCAGGGTGTTCTGGCCGTTGAGGGCTCGATGGCTTCGTGGCGTTTGAGCTCGCGGCGCATGGTTTGCGAGTTGAGCCAGGCTGCCTGCCAGCCACGGATGGGGTAGCGCGCTTCGTCGAGCTCAAACTGCGTATAGCCGCAGGCGTTGATAATCGTCGTCCCGCACGCGTGTTGCCGCTCGCGCTGAAAATCGGGACCGTAGCTCTGGTGCACATGCCCGTGCACCATGTAGTCGGGTCTCCAAGACTCAAGCGCTGTGTTAAAGCATTCGAATCCTCGATGTGGCAGATCATCCAGATCGCCCATGCCGGCGGCGGGCGCATGGGTCAGCAGGATGTCGCAGCCGCCGACCATCTTCACTTTGTGTGACAGCTTGCGCACGCGCTTGGCCATCTCGCGCTCGGTGTACATGTTGGCGCCATCTCGGTAGCGCATGGAGCCGCCAAGCCCCGCAATGCGGACGCCTCGATACACGTACACGGTGTCTTCGACGCAGATACAGCCGCCCGGTGCATGACGTGCGTAGCGGTCATCGTGATTGCCGCGCACGTAGATGAGCGGTTTGTTGATGACCGTGACCAAAAACTCAAGATAATCCGGGTCCAGATCGCCAGCGGACAAAATCAGGTCGACACCTTCAAAACGCTCCTTGCGAAAGCACTCCCATAGGCATCGTTCTTCGGTATCGGCTATGGCAAGGATTTTCATAGGGCGTGGACTTTCGGCTCATCGTCGAGTTGCGGAATGGTGCCTACCACGTTGTCCGCCAGCCAATTCATCTCGACAATCTGCGTGCTCGGCAGCGGAGGGAAGCCTTCGATCTGTACCACGCCGTTCTGGCTGTGGAGCTCGCCGCCAAAGGGGTTGATGGATCCCTCAACAATGCCGTTGCGGAGCAACTGCACGAGTTTGCGCGTTTGGTAGGGTAGGCCCGGAGCGTAACGGATGTCGATAACGCCGGAGCTCATGCCATACCAGTAGTTGACAGCGCGCACTTGGTTGTCGTCGCTGGTCTCGTCCCACGTGCCGTGAAGAAGGCTTTTCACGATAAGCTCGTAGTAGCGCCCCCAGTTCCAGACGGGCATGGCGATGCCGGTAACCTTGCCATCGACCAAGCGGTGAAGCCCGTAGGCGGTGGGATCTTCCAGCGACTTTGACATATCGGCGCCGGTCATGACGCTCACGCCTTCGCGGCACATGGCCTCGGCAAGGCCTCCGGCGGGCACATCGCCCCAGGTGAGGATGACCTGCGCGCGCGGGTCGAGCAGCGAGGCGCCAATCGCAAAGGCGTTGATCTCGCTGAGTGCGCCCGAGGCGAAGACCGACGCGTGGTAACCGATGCGGTGGTTGTCCGCCATGCTGGCCGCAAGGGCGCCCAGCAGAAACTTGGCCTCGTACATCTTGCCAAAGTACGAACGGACGCTTTGATGGGGAAGGCCGATAGAGCAGTTGAGGAACCGAACCCGGGGATACTCAACGGCAGCCCTGAGCGTGTATTCCATCAGGCGGTGCGAGGTCGAGAAGATGACGTTTGCTCCATGTTTGACAGCCGTTTCCACGGCGGCGTAGAACACATCCGGATCGTGACAGTCCTCGAACGCCTCGGTGCGCACGATACCGCCAAAGTGCTCATCGAGATACTGACGCCCTTGGTCGTGCAGGCTGTCCCAGCTCGACGTCGCACAGGGGAACTCATGGATAAAGGCGATGCGCAGGGGGTTAGCCGCCGAATAGACGGTCTTGCCCATAAAGAAGTTGAGCACGCCGGAGGTGGACTTGGCGGGCGCCTTTTCCTCGTCGACGCTCGGTGCTTCGACAAGATCGACCTTGTCCTCGTCATTTTTGCCGGCAATAACCAGCTCGCGCCAGATCTTGCACAGGCGGTTTACGACTATATCCGTCGGCGTATCCAGCAGGCGGTCCTGGTTGTACACATTGAGGTAGACGAGCATGGCGTCGGCGGGCGTAATGTCCAGGTGGTCGCCGCCTGCGCGAAGGTAGGCGCGCTTAAAGAGCAGGAAGGTGTGGCGCAGGTAGTCGACCTTTTTCTGCGGCCATTTTTCGATAAGGTTCTGACCGAGCATCTTGGCGAGCGTCTCGTAGCTTCCCTCACGCGAGAACTCGATCTCGTATAGGGGGCAGACGCGCCAAAACGCGCAGAACTCGCCGTACAGGCGGCTTTCGACGGAATCCCATGTGCCGGGGTAGAGACGGGTGACCTTGGCCGAAACCGTCGGGGCGTCCAGGAATTTGAGGACACTGACGCGTTTGTTGCCTTCCTGGACATAGAACCGATGCATGAACTCGGTGACGATGATGGGGTCGCGATAACCCTCGGTTACCTGGATGTCGTAGAGGTTGGACCACTTGCGGGCGAACTCGGTGCCAAACGGCAGTAGGGGCATAAAGTTGCATGAAAAGGCGGACTGACGGCCCTTGGTAACCGTACCGACGACCATTTCGAGCGGAATGTCTCTCAGGCCGACATTCTCTCGCTGGCCTAAGGGGAGCTGGGCAACCAAGCTATCGAGGTCCGTGAGGTACGGATACTCGCTTTGACTAATGGCGCGTCGACGTCCTTGCTCGCCGCGCTTGCGTGCTTGACGGTAGGCCTCTTCCATGATGTTGCTCCCTTAGTCGTTTAAACAACTATATGAACCATGGTACCACGAATGAAAACCACAACAAAGGTGCCTGTCCCCTTTGTGGTGGTTTAGGCAATGATGGGGGCGATGGCGCGGATGCAGGCGTCGGCAGCGGTGAAAGTGGTGCTGTCGTCGCTGACGATAAAGATGATCTTGCCCTTAATGCCAAAGTCGCCGATTTCGCTAAAGAGCACGTAGGGCTCTTTGTCAAAGCCCGAGATGGGCGAGACGGCCGTTTTGGTTGCGCTCGTGAGCTCGTCTGCCAGCGCGTCAAGGGAAGCCCACTTAGACGTGTCCTTTACGGCAACGGGCACGGCCACGCGTCCAAAGGGCATCAAATGCACGAGCGTGTTCTTGGAGATGTTGGAGTTGGGCACAATGATGGTCTGTCCACAGGCATCCTCAATCGTTGTATGGCGCCAAGTGATGTCTTGGACCACGCCCGACACACCGCCGACCTCGATATTGTCGCCGGGCTTGATGATGCCCATAAAGGTCACTTGCATGCCGCCGATAAGGTTTGAGAGCGTGTCCTGGAAACCCAGGGAGATGGCGATGCCGCCGACGCCAAGAGCGGCGACGAGGGCGTTTGCATTAATGCCAAAACAGTTGTCGAGGATAAAGCTGCCGCCGATCATCCAGATGACGGCGCGCGCGATGTTGATGAAGATACTCGATGCCGGTAGCGGGTTATCGTCTCGGTTAAGCAGATGGTTCAGGGTCTTGGATACGACCTTGGCGGCGACGGCGGTGCCTATCGCCAAGATGACGGCCCAGATGATGTTGTGGACCCACCGTTGCTCAAAGAAATGAAGAATCGGCTCAAACAATTCCATGTAGGGAAAACCTCCTAATGATCGTCCAACCATGATACCCACCAAGAAGTCCGTCCGATCAAATTCGGACGGGCTTCTGTGCTCGATATAAGGTTTACGCGGCGGGGCTGCAAGGCCCGGCGGTGTAGCTTAGCGTCGACGCTTCCAGGTAATGCCGAGGATGATGACGATGATGCCGCCGATAAGGCACGCGCCAACTACTGCCAGCGTGCGGTCTCCCGTTGCGGCGAGCTTACCGGTCGTCTTCTTGGTGATGACCTTCGTGGTCGTCGTGTCCGTCTTAGGCGAGGGCTTAGGCGTCGGGGCCGGTGTGGGCGTGGGGTCCACGGCAGCGGAGCCAAAGCTGATGGTGCCCGCGAGCGAGGCCATCTTGCTCTCCCAGCTGTTCTGCCCGATCAACGCCCTTAGCGCTGACTCGCAGGTACCCCACTCGGTGTGCTTGGTGGCGTTTGCGAAGGTGGGGAAGTCGGTCGTGTTGGTGATGATGTAGTTGTTGGTGGCGACGGTATAGGCCTTGGCGGGGTCGAGCGTGCTGCCGTCCTTGGTGAGTGTGGCACTCACAATGCGCTTGCCTTCGGGCTGCGTCCAATCAATCGTCACGTTGATGCCGCCAAAGGAGAGAACGCTGCCAGAGTCATCGCGCCACTTGTACTTGTCTTGCGCCTCCTGCTCGGTGTGACCGGCCGCCACATAAGCCTGCTGAAGCTCGTAGCTGTCGTTGCAATCGTCGCTAATTTGTAGCGAGTGCTCGAGCGCTGCGAGGAAGTCCGCGCCGGTCATGGTCCAGGTCTCCACGGTGTTGCCGTAGGGCGAGATAGCGATGACGTTGCCGGCGGTCACGTTGCCCGCCGCGATTCCGCCGCGGATGCCGCCAGCGTTTTCGATGGCAAGGTCCGCGCTCGTCAGGGCAAGATAGGAGCCGCAAATCACATGGCCGATGGTCTGGGCCTTGGTGGTGTCGCCCTCCTTACTGGGGCGGAAATCGGTGGTGCGCACCATTTCCCAACCATGCGTGCCTGCGGCGTCCTCGCCGTAGAAATAGTTGGTGGTGGATGTGCCGAGCACCTTGTTCGATTCGTTTTCAAAGGCCTCGTCGAGCGGCTTGATCTTGTTGCGGACGTCTTCAAGGCTGCTTTGGTAGTCGGAGCCCTTGTCGGGGTCTGCCAAAAGGTCGTTGACGTTCTTGGCGGTGTAGAGCTTCTCGTCGCTGCCGTCTGCAGGGACCGTGACCGTGTCATCGTCGGTCGTCTCGGTGCCATTCGTGTCGTACTTGTACGGAATGGAAAGCAGCCCCACCTCGGCAAAGGCGCTGCCTGCCTCGACAACGTGGATCGTCTTGCCGTCGGCTCCCGTCACCTTCTCGTTAAGGTTGATGTGCTCGTGGCCTGCGATAAGGGCATCGACGCCACGGAGCCGCGTGGCAAAGGTCTTGGCGTTGAGTGTATGCGCGATACACACAACAACATCGCAGCCCTCCCTGCGCAGCTGCTCTGCCTCGGTATTGATGGCGTTCGCGGCACTCGAGAACGACGTACCCGCGACCAGGTCCGCGCGCAGCGAGGATCCCAGCGACTCATCCATGGCGCCCACGACGCCGACCTTGATTTTGTAGTCGAATGTGGAGTGATCTTCGCTATCCTCCCAGGTGCGATCGAGCGTCTTCGTGATGCTCGAGCTCCATACGCCGCTCGTAGACTTTGCGTTCGCGCAGAGCATGGCGAAGGGCGTGCCAGTGGTGCTGTAGCCGGTCATGGTGCGGAGTTTGTCCGCGCCGTAGCTCCAGTCGTGGTTACCTGGCGTGGTCGCGTCGTAGCCGTCGGCATAGAAGGTGTCCATGAGCTCGGCGATGCTCTTGCCCTCACTCATGGTGGCGAAGGACTGTCCGTGGAAGGTGTCGCCCGCATCGAGCAAAAGATCGGGGGCGTTGCCCTGGGCGCTATAGAGAACCGCCAGTCCGTCAAAGCCCACAGTGCCAGTGCCCTTGCTTTCGTTGTAGCTGTACTTGTAGCTGCCGTGGATGTCGTTGGTGTGCATGACGGCCACGGAGCCGTCAATAGCGGCGGGCAGGTTCCCCGCGAAAGCGAGGCTTGGGATGCCTGCGAGCGCGCCGGCAAACAACGCGGCGGCTAACGCAAGGCGGGGGAGTCTTTTCATGGCAGTTTCCTTAGTCCTTAGCCAGAATGTCTGGTTGAATATCGGATAATCGACATAATATGCGAAAACCGCCGCAAGGGCGTCTGTCCCTTAGCGGCGGTTTTGACGCTTGCGCAGATAAAACCTACCAAAATAAACCTGTCCCTTTTTGGCAGGTTTTAGCTCAGCAGCATGCGGTCGTTGGCGAGCACGCCGCCCGAGACCTCCTCGAACTTCTGCAGCAGGTCGGCTACGGTGAGCGACTTCTTCTCATCGCCTGCCACGTCGTAGATCACGTGGCCTTCGTGCATCATGATCAGACGGTTGCCCAGACGGATGGCGTCGTTCATGTTGTGCGTGACCATGAGCGTGGTCAGGTGGTTCTCGTCGACGATCTCCTCGGTCAGGTTAAGCACCTTAGAGGCCGTCTTGGGGTCGAGGGCCGCGGTGTGCTCGTCGAGCAGCAGCAGGCGCGGCCTGGTGAGCGTGGCCATCAGCAGGGTGAGTGCCTGGCGCTGGCCACCCGAGAGCAGGCCGACCTTGGCGTTGAGACGCGTGTCCAGACCAAGGTCCAGGCGCTTGAGCAGCTCGACGTACTCATCTTTCTCGGCCTTGGTGACGCCCCACGAAAGGCCGCGACGCTGGCCGCGACGCTTGGCTAGGGCCAGGTTCTCGGCGATCTGCATGTCGGCAGCGGTACCGCGCATGGGGTCCTGAAACACGCGGCCCAGGTACTTGGCGCGCTGCGACTCGCTCAGGCGCGAGATGTCGGTGCCGTCGAGCTCAATAACGCCCGAATCGAGCGGGTACACGCCGGCGATCATGTTGAGCAGCGTGGACTTGCCGGCGCCGTTGCCGCCGATCACGGTTACAAAGTCGCCGTCATTTAGGGTGAGGTCGACGCCGGTGAGCGCGCGCTTCTCGGTGACGGTGCCCTTGTTAAAGGTCTTCTTGACGTGTGAGAGCTTAAGCATCTGCCTCATCCCCCTTCGTGTAGGAGCTGCGGAGCTTATAGCGCTCCCAAACCACGGGCACGCACAGGGCCACGGCGACGATCACGGCGGAGAGCAGCTTCATGTCGTTGGCGTCCATGCCCAACTGCAGCACGATGGCGCGGATAAGGAAGTACACCACGGAGCCAAAGACGGCGGAGGCAAGACGGACGCTAAACTGCGTGAGGCCGCCGGGCAGCAGACGGCCGAGCACCTCACCGATGACGATGGCGGCAAGACCGATAACGATAGCGCCGGTACCCATGCCAATGTCGGCATACTTTTGGCTCTGGCAGATAAGCGCGCCAGAGAGGCCGATGAGGGCGTTGGAGAGCACGAGGGCGATCATCTTGGTGGAGTTGGTGTTGACGCCCAGAGCGCGGATCATGTACTCGTTGTTGCCGGTGGCGCGCAGCGCCGAGCCGATTTCGGTGCCAAAGAACCAATACAGGATGGCAACGATAGCCACGGCGAGCAGGATGCCCAAGATGATGGCAACGGTGGACTGCGGCAGACCGGTCATATTGCTGACGGCCGAGAACACGGTGCCCTTGGCAAGAATGGGCGTATTGGACTTGCCCATGATGCGCAGGTTGATGGACCACAGGCTGATCTGGGTGAGGATTCCGGCGAGGATCGCAGGAATCTCAAAGACGGTGGTCAAAATGCCCGTGACGGCGCCCGCGATGGCGCCGGCGCACATACCGGCCAGCACGGCGAACAGCGGGTCGACGTTGTTATTGACGATGAGCACAGCGCAGACGCAGCCGCCGAGGGCAAAGCTGCCGTCGCAGGTCATATCGGGAATGTCGAGCAGGCGGAACGTGATAAACACGCCAAGCACCATAATGCCCCAGAGGACGCCCTGCGAAACGGCGCCCTGCAATGCAATGAGCATGCTTCATACCTCCTAGGATAGGGTGGACACGTGATTTTCCATAATAGCGGTAACAATGCATAGAAGAGTTACGGACAGACGTTTTGTTTTACCTGAAACAAGCAGGGCGGACGCCGGTCTACAGCGCCCGCCCCTGTGGCTCAGATATTGAATAACGCGGCTAAAGCGCGAGCACGGGCTCTAGCCGCATGCCGCGTATGGCATTACGCGTCCAGGGCGGAAAGGTCGATGCCCAGGGCCTCGGCCATTTCGTCGTTCTTGACGACGACCAGGTCCTTGCTCGAGAGGTGCTTGATCGGCATATCCTCGGGCTTGGCCTCGCCCTTCAGGATCTTAACGGCCATCTCGCCCGTGGCGTAGCCCAGGTCCTCATAGTTGATGGAGAGGGTGAACAGGCCGCCGGCCATGCACATACCCTCCTCGCCAGTCACGAAGGGAAGCTTGTTCTCCTTGCAGATCTGGCCGACCTGCGAGGCACCCGCGGCGATGGTGTTGTCGGTGGGGGAGTACAGCGCGTCGACCTTGCCCACGGCAGACTCGACGACGGACTGAATCTCGTTGGAGCTCGAGACGGTGAAGTCAGTGTACTCGAGGCCCAGCTTGTCGAGCTCCTTCTTGGCGGCCTTGATCTGGACGTCGGAGTTGGACTCGGCGGTGCAGTAGAGCAGGCCGACCTTTTTAACGTCGGGCAGGACCTTCTGCATCATCTCGAGCTGCTCGGCGACCGGGGTGAGGTCGGAAGCGCCCGTGACGTTGGTGCCGGGCTTGTCGTTGTCCTGGACCAGGCCGGAGGCGGCGTAGTCGGTGATGGCGCAGCCCACGATGGGGATATCGGCCGTGGCGCCGGCGGCAGCCTGCGCGGCGGGCGTGGCGATGGCATAAATCAGGTTGACGTTGTCGCCCACAAACTTGTCGGCAATGGACTTACACGTGGACTGGTCGTTCTGGGCGTTCTTCTGGTCGATCTTGACCTTAAGGCCGCTCTTCTTGATGGCCTTGACAAAGCCGTCGTTGGCGGCATCGAGTGCGGAGTGCTCGGTGAGCTGCAGAACGCCGATGGTGTAGTCGGAACCGGCGGCAGCAGAGCCGGAACCAGAGTTGCCGCCGCATCCGGCGAGCGGGGCGAGTGCGAGCAGGCCGGCGGAGACCAGAAGGCTCCTGCGGCTGATGATGATGTCCTTCATATCATTACCCCCAGTATAAAAATGGCTGGAAACACTGCACTGGGACAAAGTGCAAGTGGAACTATAGTAGCGCTGATGTCCATTTTTACAACAGCCTGGCGGGTTTTTTAATACAGAATCGGATGGGCGGTACGGGTAGTCGAATGGGCGGCGGAGGGTCTTATGCGGCGGAGGAGGTGTCGTTCTCGTCCAGGGCGGCGAAGAGCTTCTTGCCGTCGAGCAGGCGCGTGCTGACGTTTCTCATACGGGCGATCTCGACGGTGCGCAACGTGTCATCGGCGCCTCGGGCGTCGTAGACCGTTCCCAGCAGATACGAGATGCCATCGCGCTGCCTGATGGCAAAGGGACGGAGTGTCATCCGTGCTGCTTCGGTTTCGCCACGCGTCGTGACGCTCGAAATATCAAAACTCACCGTGGTTCCGTGGTCGATGGCCTGCTCGACGAGCTCGCACGTGTCGATGCGCTTGATGGGCGTGCGTGTTGCCTTGGTAGCCTTGCTGACTGCGCTCGGAACGGGTTCGGGTGTATCGAGGTAGCCGCGAACGTCGGCACTCGCCATGGCAACTAAGTGCTGCGCCATGCTCTTGCGGATAGCGATAGGCGTGGAGCGGTTGCGCATGACCATACCGTGGAGCCGGATGATCTCTTCGTCGGTGAGCGGACGGGTAAGAAGTTTGTAGCCCACGCCGCGTTTGTACTCAATTTCGTATCCGGCATGGCGAAGCGCAGAGATGGCGGTGTAGATGCTGCGCCGCGCCGCCGAGATGGGCATGCGGGCGGGGTCGTCGGGATGGGCGAGGCGCCGGATCAACTCATCGGAAAGCATGGCCTTGTCCTCGCCGGTGTTTTCGCTCAAGAGCTGCAGGATGCGAACGGCGCGATAGGCTGCCATCGAGGCGGCGCCCCTCGTCGTGGTGTCGTAGGTTTCAACAGCGGCTTCGGTCATCGTGCCCACGTCCTTTCCGTTTTGGGTGGCGACGGTATGGAGCCTAGGACGTGTGGCTTTCCCAGGGGCGCAGGGCGCTCTGGGCGGTCGGTAGTCGTCGGCAAACGGTGGGTCGAGTTTTCAACAGCCCTGCTCAACTGACCAAAAACTTGCCAAAAGCTTGACGGATGCTGTTGAAAAAAAGCGTCTCTCGACCGATGTCGAGAGACGCTTATGCGATGAGCGTTGGCGTGTGGCGACGCGAACTAGCGTCCGACGATTAGAAGTCGGCGTTGCCCACGGTGCGCGGGTGCGGCAGGACGTCGCGGATGTTGCCCACGCCGGTCAGATACATGACCAAGCGCTCGAAGCCCAGACCGTAGCCGGCGTGCTTGCAGGAACCGTAGCGGCGCAGGTCAAGGTAGTACTTGTACTGCTCGGGATTCATGCCCAGGTCCTTGATGCGGGCCTCGAGCAGATCCAGGCGCTCCTCGCGCTGGGAGCCGCCGATAATCTCGCCGATACCGGGAACCAGGCAGTCGGCGGCGGCGACGGTCTTGCCGTCCTCGTTCATGCGCATGTAGAACGCCTTGATCTCGGCCGGGTAGTCGGTCACGAAGGTCGGGCGCTTAAAGTGCTCCTCGGTCAGGAAGCGCTCGTGCTCGGTCTGCAAGTCGATGCCCCAGCTGACGGGGTAATCAAACTGGTGGCCAGCAGCGACTGCCTGCTCCAGGATCTCGACGGCCTCGGTGTAGGTAACGCGGGCAAAGTCGGAGTTGGCGACATGGTCCAGGCGCTCGAGCAGACCCTTGTCCACAAACTTGTTGAGCATATTGAGCTCGTCGGGGCAGGTTGCCATGACGTCCTTAAGGACGTACTTGAGCATGGCCTCGGCGTTATCCATGTAGTCGTTCAGATCGGCAAAGGCCATCTCGGGCTCGATCATCCAAAACTCGGCGGCGTGGCGCGTGGTGTTGGAGTTCTCGGCACGGAAGGTGGGACCAAAGGTGTACACGTCGCCAAAGGCCATGGCAAAGTTCTCGGCATTGAGCTGGCCGGACACGGTGAGGCTTGCATGCTTGCCAAAGAAGTCCTGGCTCCAGTCGACCTCGCCGGACTCGGTGAGGGGCGGATTTTTGGGGTCGAGCGTGGTCACGCGGAACATCTCGCCGGCGCCCTCGCAGTCACTCGTGGTGATGATGGGGGTGTTGACGTAGACAAAGCCCTGCTCCTGGAAGAAGCGGTGGATGGCGGCAGCCGCGACAGAGCGGATGCGGAACACGGCGCGGAACAGGTTGGTGCGCGGGCGCAGATGCTGCTGGGTGCGCAGGAACTCGACGGTTGCGCGCTTCTTCTGCAGCGGGTAATCCGGAGCGCTCGTGCCCTCGACCTCGATGGAGGTGGCAGAAAGCTCGAAAGGCTGGGGCGCATCGGGGGTCAGTTTGACGGTGCCGGTGCAAATGAGTGCGGCCGAGACGTTTTGATGGGCGATCTCGTCGTAGTTGTCGAGTGCCTCGCGGTTCATGACGACCTGCAGGTCGCGGAAGCAGCTGCCGTCGTTGAGCGTAACAAAGCCAAAGTTCTTCATGTCGCGGACGGACTTGACCCAGCCGGCGACGGTGACGGTCTGGCCGCCGAGCGACTCGGCATCGGCATAGAGCTGCGCGATTTTGGTGCGGTTCACGTATCCTCCCATAACGGTTGAATGATAGTTATCCATACAGTTCGGTATTCTAGCAGCTCGGTTCATTTGGGCTATGCAGATAAGGCATTGGCGGGATGGTTTTTCAAACGAAAAGCGCCCGCGGCCAAATGGTCGCGGGCGCTTAACGAGGTGCCTTTTTGCTGTGTGGCGCGGGGCCTGGCTACTTGGTCTTGGCAACCAGCAGCGGGTCGCCAAGCTTGACGAGCGGGTTGCCGCCGATAAGCGTTCCGGACTCGCCGACATGGTCGATGCTCTTAAGACGGTCGAGCTCGGAGACGATGACGGTCACGATGTCTTCGTGACCAGCGGCCTTAATGGCCTCGCGGTCGAAGCTGATGAGCGGCTGGCCTGCCTTGACCACATCGCCCATCTCGACAAAGCGGGCAAAACCCTTGCCGTTCATTTCCACGGTGCCCAGGCCAACATGGATGAACACGCGAAGACCGTCCTCGGTGATCATGCCAATGGAGTGGTTGGTGACAGTGGTGGCGCCGATGCGGCCGTTGGCGGGCGCATAGATGGTGCCGGTAATGGGCTCGATGCCATAGCCCTGGCCAAGCATGCCCGAGGCGATCGTCTCGTCGGGAACCTCGTCCAGGTTGACGAGCACGCCGTTGACGGGGGCATAGATGACGCCTTCGCGGGTAGCGAAGCTTGCTGCGGGCGGAACGGACGCCTCGCCGGTCGAGGTGAAGGTGGACTTAAGCGAATCGAGCAGACCCATAGTTGCCTCCAACTTAAATAGGCGCATATCGCGCGTTTGGTTTGCCGGAAACGTTTCACATGTGTTTCGCGGCTTGGTCAACGCCCCTATTCTACGCTGCTCAACGATACCTCTGAACTGGGATTATGTGATATATCAGTTGAAGGGAAACTTATTGCCGGAGTGTTTCTGCGCTACGGGTTCAAGTGGGGTACGCTTGAAGGCGAAAAACAAGGGCGCATAATTTGCGCGAAGGGAGCACATATGATTGTCGAGAACCATGCGCTGTGGGGCGAGGAGCCGACCGAGGATTATCCGGCGACGTTTACGTATTTGGGTGCCGAGCCGCTGCCCGATAAACCGAATGGCCGCCGCCCCGCGGTGATTATCTGTGGCGGAGGTGCGTTTACGCATATCGCTCCGCATGAGCAGGATCCTGTGGCGTTTGCGTTTTTGGATCACGGTTACCAGGCCTTTGTGCTCAACTATGTCACGAGTTCTACGGGTGACGTGAGCTTTCCGCACCCCCAGGCAGATCTTGCCAAGATGGTCGCCACGGTGCGCGCCAACGCCGACGAGTGGCATGTCGATCCTAAGCGCGTGTGCGTCGTGGGCTTTTCTGCTGGCGGCATGATTTGCGCCTCGCTGGCAACACAGTGGAAGACCGGCCCCTTTGCGGCACTTGCCGGGGCGCGTCCGGACGACATTCGTCCCGATGCCGTGGTGCTGGGCTATCCATTGCTCGACTTTGCCTATGTGCGCGACATGCAGACGCGCGATCCGCGCATTGACTTGCGTGTGCCCAAGACGGGCGGCAAGACGGGGCGCGATTTGCTCAACGACTACCTGTCGATGGTGACGGGCGGCGAGGCAACTGACGAGCATCTGGCCGACATCTGCCCCACCACGCATGTTTCGCGTCAGATGCCACCGACCTTTGTGTGGGGCGTGTCCGACGACAAGACGGCGCCGATCGCGCAGGTCTACCCGTTTGCGCAGCGCATGGCCGAGGAGGGCGTTGCATGCGAGATGCACGTCTTCGACCAGGGTGGTCACGGCCTTTCGCTCGGCAACGCCAACACCGCGGTCGACAACGAGGACAAGCAGGTTTCCGTCCGTCCCTGGATCCGCCTGGCCTTCCGCTTCCTCGAGCGCCATCTGTAAGAGGACGGGCATCCCAGCCCTTCAATAACTTGCGGTGAAATAGTTCCTATCTGGGGCATCAACCAGCCCATCCAGGAACTATTCCACCGCAACTTCGTTTTTGATGCCCCGCCCGGAAACTGCGCCCCAGTTTTGCCTTTCAAGGTGGGACGCAGTTTCCCATAGGGCCTCGACTGGGAAAGCGCGTCCCGTTTCGAGCGGGGATTCCGGGATGCATTTTCCGTAAGAGGCCTGTTAGGGAAACCATATCCCGTTTCGAGCCAGAATTCTGGGATGTAGTTTCCCCGAGAGGCCTCATCGGGAAACTATGGCCCTGAACTCTCCTGCCTGTCCCCATTGCGCCAATCTGTCGATTGAACGTCGTTGTGTGTTCACGCTATCATGTAAGTTTAAAATTGGTTAGCCATGGCAAACGGTTAGCCATGGTGAACATAAATACAACGCCCTGCGGGCGCCGGGGGAGGAACACGGACGTGAAGCTCGATACACTCGAGATTGGAAAGGACGCCGTTGTCGCATCGGTGGCATCGGACGATCAGGCACTCCGACAGCATATTTTGGACATGGGTCTAACGCCAGGCACCGAAGTCACCATGATGAAGTACGCCCCCATGGGCGATCCGCTCGAGATCCGCCTGCGTGGCTACGAGTTGACACTGCGCAAGGACGATGCCGCTCGCATCGAGCTCGTGGGTATTCACGACACCGATACGGGTCCGCGCGCTAACGCCGCAATCGGCACGACGGAGCATCCGGCCCTGGGCGAGGGGACGTATTCGCCCCGTGCGGCAAAGACGGCCGTGCCCGAGGGCGCGCCGCTGCACTTTGCCCTCGCCGGCAACCAAAACTGCGGCAAGACCACGTTATTCAACCAGCTGACGGGCTCCAACCAGCACGTCGGTAACTTTCCCGGCGTGACGGTCGACCGCAAAGATGGCACCATCCGTAACCATCCCGAGGCGAGCGTTACCGACCTGCCTGGCATTTACTCCCTGTCGCCGTACACAGGCGAAGAGGTCGTGAGCCGTCAGTTCATCCTCGACGAGCGTCCGGACGCCATCATCGACATCATTGACGCTACCAACATCGAGCGTAATCTGTACCTGACACTGCAGCTCATGGAGCTCGACCGTCCTATGGTCATCGCGCTCAACATGATGGACGAGGTGACCGCCAACGGCGGCGCCGTAGACGTCAACTTGCTCGAGAGCCTGTTGGGCGTGCCCGTTGTCCCCATTAGCGCTGCCCGCAACGAGGGCATCGGCGAGCTGGTGGACCACGCCCTGCACGTGGCGCGGTTCCGCGAGCGCCCTGGTCGCCTGGACTTTTGCGCGCCCGACGGTCCGGACGGCGGTGCGCTGCATCGCTGCATCCACGGTATTGCTAACCTGATCGAGGACCATGCCGTGACGGCGCACATCCCGGTGCGCTTTGCGGCGACCAAGCTGGTCGAGGGCGATGAGCTGGTAACCGAGGCGCTTCACCTGGATCGCAATGAGCTCGACGCCATCGAGCACATCATTACCCAGATGGAGGGCGAGGCCGGCACCGACCGCCTGTCCGCGCTGGCCGATATGCGCTTTAGCTTTATCGGTGACGTGTGCGGGCGCTGTGTCGTCAAGCCACACGAAAGCCGCGAGCACGTGCGCTCCGTCAAGATCGACCGCATCCTGACGGGTCGCTACACGGCCATTCCGGCGTTCCTGGTGATCATGGGCCTCGTCTTTTGGCTGACGTTTGGCGTGATCGGCGCGGCGTTGCAGGGACTCATGGAGGACGGTATCGCTGCTATCATCGCCTCGGCCGATGCGGGCCTCAAGGCGTTCGGCACCAACGACGTGGTGCGCTCGCTGGCTGTCGACGGCGTGCTTACGGGCGTGGGCAGTGTGCTGACCTTCCTGCCGATTATCGTCGTGCTCTTCTTGTTCCTCTCCATTCTGGAAGACTCGGGCTACATGGCGCGCGTCGCCTTTGTCATGGATAAGGTGCTGCGTCGTTTTGGCCTGTCGGGCCGCAGCTTTGTACCCATGCTCGTCGGGTTTGGCTGCACCGTGCCGGCTATCATGTCGACCCGTACGCTCCCATCCGAGCACGACCGCAAGATGACGGTCATGCTCACGCCGTTCATGAGCTGCTCGGCCAAGTTGCCGGTCTATGGTCTGCTGTGCGGGGCGTTTTTCCCACAGGCGACGGTTCCCGCCATGGTCTCGCTCTATCTGATCGGCATTGCGGTTGGCTGTATCGCGGCTTTGGTACTCAACCGCACGGCATTTAAGGGCGACCCGGTGCCGTTTATCATGGAGCTGCCCAATTACCGCCTGCCGAGCGTCAAGACGACGGTGATGCTGGCATGGGATAAGGCCAAAGACTTTATTACCAAGGCCTTTACCATTATCTTTGCCGCTACCGTGGTCATCTGGTTCCTTCAGACGTTCGACATCCGCTTTAATGTGGTCGCCGATCAGTCGCAGAGTCTGCTTGCGGGTCTCGGCAGCATCATTGCGCCGGCGCTGACGCCGCTTGGGTTTGGCGACTGGCGTGCATCCACGGCGCTCGTCACCGGACTTATCGCCAAGGAGAGTGTCATCTCGACCCTCACGGTGCTTTTGGGCGCGACCTCGCCCGCGGCACTGTCGACCATGTTTTCGCCGTTTACCGCCTACGTGTTCTTGGTCTTTACGTTGCTGTACCCGCCTTGTGTGGCGGCAATCGGCGCCGTCAAGAGCGAGTTGGGCGCGCGCTATGCCGTGGCCGTATTCGCGTTTCAGGTCGCCGTTGCCTGGATCGTGGCGTTTGTCGTGCATTCGGCGGGCATATTGCTGGGGTTGGCTTAGGGGCGCGTTGATGCTCCGCGCTTTTGGGCGAGCAACAATTCAACAAATATGAGCCAAAATACCGGTAATTGTCGGCCTGCGGGGACTATCCTACGCTGCAGGTTGCCGTTCGCTGCCTATTTGCTGCCGTTTACGGATTCGTAAATACTTGCAATCGTCGGTCGATTTAACCGCATTACGCGATGCCGATGCACATTTTTTGTGTCCCTTTCTACAATCACTTTGTGTCTATTGCCGAACGTATCTTCCGTTTCGCCTGTGTGGGGACGTGGGGTGCAATAGTCGTTTGTAGAGGCTCATTGAGGAGGGAATTGATGAAAGAAAAATTCCAATCGTTCGGAAAGGCAATGCTCGTTCCGATTACGCTCATTGCCATTTCCGGTCTCTTTTTGGGTATCGGTAGCGTTTTTACGACCGAACTGACCCTTGTGTCCCTTGGCGTTAATTGGGACTGGTATGCCGCTTCGCCGCTCTTTACGTTCTTCTCGGTATTTAAGGGTCTCGGCGAGGTAATCATTGGAAACCTCGGTGTTTTGTTTGCCGTCGGCTGCGCCTTCTCCTTGTCTCGCAAAGAGAAGGGCTGGGCTGCCTTTTCTGCCCTTGTCTGCTATCTCACCATGCTCAAGACGGTTGAGATTCTGCTTGGAGCAGCTGGCTTGGCTGCCGACAATACAACGGTGGAAGCTCTTCAGAAGGTCGGCCTTACGTCCATTCAGGCGAGTGAGCAGTCCGCACTCTACACTACCTCGCTCGGCTTTTTTGGCTACAGCTCTGGTGTCTTTGGCGGCATTATCGTGGGCTGCCTGGTCGCCTGGATCACCGGCCGTTTTTACAAGACCAAGCTTCCAACGGCGCTGGCGTTTTTTGCGGGCAGTCGAACCGTCCCCATTGTATCGCTGGTCGCCGGTGGCATCCTGGGCGGCATCGTGTACTTCGTCTGGCCCGTCATCGGTGGATGCTTCTCGGGTATTGCGACGTTCGTGAAAGGCTCCGGTCTGGTCGGTACGTTTGTCTATCGCTGGGTGCTCGAGAGCCTTGTGCCGTTTGGCTTGCATCCGCTGCTCGAGACGCCCATGTATTGGACTGAGCTTGGCGGCTCCATGGTCGTCGATGGAACGCGCGTGGTGGGCAATAGCGCCATTCAGCTTGCACAGCTCGCTTCTCCCAGCAGTGACAAGCTCTTGGTTAGGGCCTTCATGGCTGGCTATGGCATTAACGATTACGCGTTGTTCCCGGGCATCGCCCTTGCTATGTGGTCTTGTGCCAAGCCCCAGAACCGCAAGAAGGTTGCTGGTCTTTTAATCCCCACAGTGATTTCGACTGTTTTCTTTGGCGTTACGGAGCCTATTCTCTTTACGTTCCTGTTTGCCGCCCCCTGGCTCTACTTTGGCGTTTACGCTCCGCTTTCCGGACTGGGTGAAGTTCTCTCGGAGGCAATGGGCGTTTCGGTGTACCAGGGAAATATCAAGGACCTGATCCCATTCTTATTCCGCCCCGAGAAGCTTAATCTGCTTCCGTACCTTATCCTGCTCCCCGCCTTTTTCCTGGCAGCTTTCTTCCTCTTCCGGTTCTTTATTACTAAGTTCGATATCAAGACGCCCGGTCGAGACGATGGTGACGATATTGAGTTGATCAACAGCAGAGCCGAGTTCGAGGCAAAGGCCGCTGAGGCAAAGGGCGAGTCTGATAGTACTCCCGAGAAGGCAGTCCAGGGCCGTGCGACCAAGGACAGCGCGCTTGCTGTTGGCATTGTCGAAGCGCTTGGTGGAGCTGACAACATTGATGATCTTGACAACTGCATCTCACGTCTTCGCGTGATTGTCAAGGATGGTTCTAAGGTTGCAGACGACGAGGTGTTCACCAAGAATCTTGAAGCTATGGGCGTTATCCGCCTGAGCGACAAGGCAATCCAGGTCATTTACGGTGCTCGTGTCGGCGAAGTCGCTTCTGAGGTGCACGAAGTTCTCGGTGACGAGTAAAACGCGCAAGTGGCTTTCAATTGCATAGCGCAATTCCAGGGCTTGGCTTCCTATCGCATGATTTAGGGGGCCAGGCCTTCTTGTTTTAGATTGTCAAGGCAGATACTCAATAGTTCTTCGAATGCGAGAATACAACTTCCGGTAAAGCAGTTAGGCTTAACGTTCTTAAGATCCATTGGGTGATCGTCATGTATCGTAAAGATCGCGTCTGCCGTCTTGGCGAGCTCGCTGTCTTCGTTGCCGGTAAACGCGAGGGTCGTAATGCCCGCGTCGTGGCATGCCCTTGCGGTTTCCAGGATGGCTTCTGTCTGGCCCGATTTGGATATGAGCATCATGCAGCTGAGCGTATTTCGGTTGGATTCGACAAACTGATCGGTTTCTAGGAAGTCCTGTATGACGGCCAAAAAGCCAAGTCCAACGAGCTTAGTCGCCATGTACTGCGCAACGATGCGTGAGAAGCCCTCTCCGTTTACTCCGATCATTCTGTTGCGATGCAGTGCGGCGATGAATACGTCTACATCTCCGGTGTGACATACGAAGTGGACGCTACTGTCTTTGAGTGATTGATTCATTTCGCGGGAGACATGCTGAAGGTGCTTGAGATCGTACATCATTTCGCGGTAGCCACGGTAGCCGAGCTTTTTCGAAAGCCTGATGACTGTCGTCATGCTGGTAAAGCATGCCATGGCGACGGGTTTTATGCCAATATCATCGAGGGTGTCGATATTGTTGAGTAGGTATTCGAGTACGCTTTGCTCGGTTTCGGATAGCTTTGCGGCTGAGTAGAGCTTGGAAATCTGCTTTTTATCAACCATCGGTGCTTCCTTCCCGCCGGACGTGTGTGGCCGCTTCCGTTGCGTAAATAATAACTCCTTGGGGAATTCCTTTCCCGCCTTGCAACCGGGGCGGGAAGCGGCCCTCCATGCTGGATACAATATCCAAACACAGGCGAACCATGCAATATTGAATGTGCTAATTGGGGGTTTCGATATGAAACTTACGGTCATAGGTGGCGGTGGCGTCCGCTCCATGTTTTTGGCAAAGAGCATAGCCCAGCAGGCGCCATCGCTTGGGATTGACGAACTTGTGTTTATGGACAATGATCCCGAGAAGCTGCGCATCTACGGTGGCCTTGCCGCCCATGTCTCGGGCATGCTTTGCCCCACGCTTAATTTTTCACTGACGGGCGATGCAGTCGAGGCCGTTAAGGACGCCGATTACGTGATCACGACGATTCGCGTCGGTGGGGACCATATGCGCGTTCGCGATGAGCGCATTGCTCTTTCGCATGGGGTTCTTGGCCAAGAGACGACTGGCGCAGCCGGCGTGTCTTTTGCCATGCGCTCCGTCCCTGCGCTTGCTTCGTATTGCGAGTTAATCAAGAAGTACGCAAAGCCGGACGTCAAGGTGTTTAACTTTACTAATCCCGCTGGCGTCGTATCTCAGGCCCTACGCGATATGGGCTATGATTTTACTTATGGCATTTGCGATGCCCCCTCGGGCATGTTGCATCAGTTTGCCGAGTATAAAGGCGTTGATCCCGCATCGGTTCAGGGCGAGTGCTATGGACTCAACCACCTCTCGTTCTTCCGCAATGTGACGGTTGACGGCGAGGACATCATGTCCGACTTGATCCACGACGACGGGGCATATGCTCATACAGATCTTAGGTTCTTCGAGAAGGACCTCGTCCTAAATCGCGGATGCGTGCCAAATGAGTACCTATACTATTTCTACTATCGCGAGCGCGCCGTTGCCAACGTTCTCTCTTCGCCCCAGACGCGCGGCGAACTAATCGAAGAAATTAATCGAGAAATGACGAGCGAGCTTGCATCTATCGATATTGAGAACGACTTCGAAAAAGGCCTCGCGTGCTTTGAGAAGTGGTACGGAATGCGCGAAAACAACTACATGGCGGCCGAGACGGGTATTCATCGCGACAAGCCGTGGACGTTTGACGTGTACGGCAAAGATGCTGGCGGATATGCAGGTGTCGCGCTCCGCTTCATGGATATTGCTCGCTCTGGCAAGACGCAGCAGATGATCCTGTGCACCCCCAACAATGGCGCCATCCCCGGCCTTCTCGATACAGATGTCATTGAGTCAACGTGCGATATCTCCACCGATGGCTGCGTGCCGCATCGCGTCGAAGCCGATTCTGTGCCCGCGGGAAACCTCGAATTGATTCGTCGCGTCAAGTACTACGAGCGCACCGTGGCGCGTGGCATCGTTAACCGATCGAAGCGCGACATTGTCGAGAGCCTCGCGATGCACCCGCTCGTTAATTCGTACTCCTTGGCGAAAGATATCGCCGCGCAGTACTTTGAGCTTAACCGCGACTACATCGACGGCTGGACAGACTAGTCTGGACGTTAAAACTAGAAATTATGGATGGGCGGACCGGCGTTTATATTGGCGCCCGTTCGCCCTGCTTAGTAAGAAAACGGGTATAGAGTGAACTTGCGAGAGAACTTCAATGTCTTTCTGGAATCGGGCGATCGGGCGAAGGAATGCCGGAGTGGCTGCACGATGGCGTTATATATCCCCTTGTTTGTTATGAGCGCGCTTCAAATTGGTGTATCAAACGTTGCAACTGAGCTCGCCTATATCAACCCGTCCATTACGCTTATTTGCACTGTGGTCGCGGCCTTTTTAAACCTGCTTCTATCGAATGTGGCTTTTTCATTATTTGCCGTCGACCGGTCCAAAGAGACGGTGCAACCTGCTCGAACCCCTCCGGTTTATCTCTTGGCCTCGACGGTTCCCCTCCAGATTTCTGGGGCGCTGCTAATTTATTTGGTTCACTTGATTTTATCGGCAATTGTAGTCTTTGCCTCGCTTGCGAGCAGTCAGCTCGGGGTGTTGTGCTCGCTTGTGGTGGCAGTAATCGTGACGCTTCTTTCCGCGTCGTTCGTATTCGTGTTAATTGAAGATGCGGACGTGGAGCAGAGGGGACTACGAGGCATTCGGTTTGCACCACGCTACATCATGCGTTCGGTCACGGTGCTTCGTTCCTCCTGGAGAGAAATCGCGCGTCCCGCAACGCTGCTGGTGGCATGGAACCTGGTTGCAAGTTGCGCTATCCAGGTTCTTGTTGGATGGGTAGTTTCGAGTGCGGCGCTGCCGTCGGCACTTTCAGTGACGGCGCTTGTGCATGAGGGACTTTATTATGGGGCGTTTGCTTATATGCTGCTTTTGCTAGTTCATTGTGCGGTTGCGAGTTGGCTCGAAATTGACGTGCTCATGGGGGTGTCCTTGTGCGTATCCGAGCAGGCGCGATAGCCCGAAGATGAAGCCGCGTTTTCGACATTGAGTTCCTGCGTACCTTGCTTTCTAAGCAGAATTGGCGCGCCGTCTGTTAACAATCGTTTTCCAAGAATTCTTTTGTTGCTCATTTTATAGACTTCTCATTGCTATAATCGCCCATCGCTCAAGATAATCGGAGAGGTTTTCCTATATGGCTCAAACAAAGCAAGACGGCATCACGCTCAGGCAGTGGCTCCCGCTCGTCGGGCTCACCTGCTGTGCGTTCGTGTTCAACACGTCGGAGTTTATGCCCATCGGCCTTTTGACTGATATCGCCGCGTCGTTCTCGCTCACCGAGGCCCAGGCGGGCATCATGATCTCGGTCTATGCCTGGGGCGTCATGCTGCTGTCGTTGCCGCTCATGATGTTCGCTTCGCGTTTTGAGTTCAAGCGGATGCTGCTGGGCGTGCTGGCCGTGTTCTCGCTCGGTCAGTTCCTGTCCGCTGTGGCGCCGACCTATCCCATCCTGGTCTGCGCGCGCCTGGTGGTCGCTTGCGCACATGCCGTGTTCTGGTCAGTCGCCTCGATTATGGCCTCGCGCCTGGTTGACACTCGCCACGGCGCGCTCGCCATCAGCATGATCGCTACGGGCTCGTCCATCGCGCAGATCTTTGGCCTGCCTCTCGGTCGCGCCATTGGCTTGGCCGTGGGCTGGCGCATGACGTTTGCCGTGGTCGGGGGCCTCTCAACCATCGCGGTCGTCTACCAGGCAGCGGTGTTCCCGGCCATGCCGGCGGGTGAGCGCTTTACCGTCAAACAGCTGCCCGAGCTGCTCAAGAACCCGCTCCTCATCGCGCTCTACGCAGTCACGGTCTTCATGGCGACCGGCTATTACGCAAGCTACAGCTATATCGAGCCCTTCCTGGCGCAGGTCGCGCACGTCGATGCGGGCGCCATTACCATGACGCTGACGGCGTTTGGCTGCTCTGGTTTGCTCGGAAGCTGGCTGTTTGGCCGCCTGTTCGATGGGCATCGCTTCCCGTTCTTGGCTATCACGCTCTCCGGCGTGCCGGTGGCCCTGCTGCTCATGGGGCCGGCCGCATCGTCGCTCGTGACAGTGCTTGCCGTCTGCGCACTGTGGGGTTGCTGCGCCACGGCCTTTAACGTGGCGTTTCAGGCCGAGCTCATCAAGCACACGTCGGCAGATTCATCGGCCGTCGCCATGTCGATCTTCTCGGGCCTGTTTAACCTCGGTATTGGCACGGGTACCGCGATCGGCGGCGCCGTGGTTTCGGGTCCCGGTATCGCCTGGATCGGCTGCGCGGGTGGCGCAATCGCCGCCGTGGGCGTCATCCTCGCTATCACAGTGATGTTCCCGGCCATACGCCGCGCAAAGCCTGTCGCCTAATCACGTTCCCTCATCAGTTGCGGTGGAATAGTTCCTGTTTAAGGCCTCTGAAGGCCCAAGCAGGAACTATTCCACCGCAACTTATTTTGGGGAAGAGGATACAAGCTGGGCATACAATGGATGTCGTTGTGTTGAGCTTACCGGGAGGTTGCTATGTGGGCATACGAGACGACGTTCTATCAGATCTATCCGCTGGGCTTTTGCGGAGCTCCGCGCGAAAACGCCGCCCCCGTTGCCGAGGATGAGCTCGCCCAGGCTGCCAACGCCACAGCTAGCTCCGATGCTCCTATCATGAAAATCGCCCAATGGGCCGACTACCTGCAAGAACTCGGTATTGGCGCTGTGCTGATCAACCCGCCGCTCGAGTCTGATAGCCACGGCTACGATACGCGCAGCCTACGCCATATCGATCGACGCCTGGGTGGGGATGCCGACTTTGCCGCCGTGTGCGACACACTGCATGCCCATGGCATCCGCGTGGTGCTCGACGCCGTCTTCAACCACGTCGGCCGTGGCTTTTGGGCCTTCCGCGATGTGCAGGAGCGTAAGTGGGACTCGCCCTACAAGGATTGGTTCCACATTAGCTTTGACGGCGGCTCCTGCTACGGCGACGGCTTTTGGTACGAGGGCTGGGAAGGCCATTTTGAGCTTGTGAAGCTCAACCTGCAAAATCCCGCTGTGGTCGATTACCTGCTCGAGTCCGTGCGCCGTTGGGCCGACGTCTTTGGCGTCGACGGCCTGCGCCTGGACGTCGCCTATATGCTCGACCGCGACTTTATGCGCCGCCTGCACGCCTTTACCCGTGAGCTCAAGCCCGACTTTGTGCTGATCGGCGAGACGCTCCACGGCGACTACAACCAGATCGTCAACGACGAGATGCTCGACTCCTGCACCAACTACGAGTGCTACAAGGGCCTGTACTCTAGCTTTAACTCGGTCAACATGTTCGAGATCGCGCACTCGCTGCACCGTCAGTTTGGCGGCGACCCCTGGTGCATCTACCGTGGCAAGCACCTGCTGTCGTTTGTCGACAACCACGACGTGCCGCGCCTGGCAAGCATCCTTACCGACAAGTTCTGCCTGCGTCCCGCCTACGGCATGCTCTTTGGCATGCCGGGCATCCCGTGCGTCTACTACGGCAGCGAGTGGGGAATTGCCGGCGAAAAGGGCGGCCCCGATGGCGACTGGGCGCTGCGACCTGCGCTCGATGAGCCTGCGCCCAACGAGCTGACGGCCTTCATCAAGCAGCTCGCGCACCTGCGCTCGGCAAACGACGCGGCAGCCCGTGCCCTCAACTACGGTGCCTATCGCAACGTGGTGATCCAGAACAAGCAGCTGCTGTTCGAGCGCGCCTGCGACGACGCGACGGTGCTCGTGGCGGTCAATGCCGTGAACGAGCCCTATACCTTTGGAGCCGGCGAACTCAACGGGTCCTTCGTCGACCTGCTTGCCGACGATGCGCCCACGGTCGAGCTGACGGGTACCCTTGAGCTTGCACCCTACGAGGTGCGCTATCTGTTGAGAGCCTAGCCCATGGCCGTATCTGACGAGGGCTATCAACATATTGAGCATGGGTTTGAGCCCGTGTTTGACGAGCACTCGCGCGTTTTGGTGCTCGGGTCGTTTCCCTCGGTGCTTTCGCGCGCCAATGCCTTTTATTACGGCAACCCTCAGAATCGCTTTTGGCGTGTGATGGCCACGTGCCTCGGTATGCCTGTGCCGCCCAACGAGGGTGATCCTTTGGCAAGCGGTGAGCCCGCGACGCTCGATGCCTCCATTGCCGCCAAGCGGGCCATGCTGCTGAACGGCGGCGTAGCCCTGTGGGATGCAATCGAGAGCTGCGACATTAAGGGCTCGAGCGACGCGAGCATTCGCAACGTTGTGTCGGCACATATCGAGCGCATTACCGATGCCGCGCCGATCGAGGCCGTTGTCTGTAACGGCGGCACGGCAGGGCGACTCTACAAACGCTACTTGCAGGATCGGACGGGGCTGCCTGCCATCGTCCTGCCCTCGACAAGTCCCGCCAATGCGACATGGCGTCTGGAGCGGCTTGTTGAGCGGTGGAGCGGCGCCGCTGATTGGCAGGCTTTTTCGATTTAGCAGTTTGAGTGCTCGGCAAGATGCCTCATAACGGCGTGCCAGATCGGTGTGGGCAGTGCAGGCGTGGCGCGCACCATGCCGTCGGTGTCGACGCCACCCGTTGCGGCGCCGCCGAGCTTCTGCGCGTGTTCGACGGAACACCCCATACGAACGGCGCCCACGAGCTTGTCCATGGCCTCAGAAAACGGTCGGCGCAAGAGGCCCATACGTGGGGAATGGCGAAGCGCTGCGATGCCGCTGCCGGCGCAGATGGCAACGCCGCCACACCACAATTGGTTATGGCGCTCACATGCCTTGTGCAGGCGAACGGTGGTCCCACGCGCCTGCTCAGCGCCCCGTTGTGCGGCTCGAATCACGGCATAGACACGCGCTCCCGTACTGCCAAAGCGCTCAAGCGCCTGCTCGATAGCTGTCAACGTCTCATCGTCAGCCACGTCTTCAATGGCCAGCACGATGCCATCGGCAACGCTGCCGGCGTCATTTGCCTTCGAGCCGACTGGGCGGGGGAGTACAGTGCCGGAAAGCTGAGCATAGGCGGCGATGGCATCCTGCAGGTCCCAGAGCAAAAAATCAAGATCGGCGCTATTGGGAATGCTGATATACGCAATGGTCTGCAACGTTTTTGGTGCATCGCCGCGTGCGGTCGTCTCCATGCCGCCTCCTTTCCGGTTGGTTTCCGTTTAGGTTACACCGTCTGGCGGCGCCACGCCGCGCTATCCTAGTGCAACCCTTACGAAAGGAAAGCCATGCGACTGTCCATGAATACCTCGCTTGCCATGCTCAAGCCCTCCGGTATCCGCCGGATTAACGCGCTCGCCGCCCGGCATCCGGGGTGCATCGCGCTTGCGCTTGGCGAGCCCGATTTTCCCACGCCCGATGTGATTAGTGCCGAGGTGACCGCCGCACTGGACCGCGGTGACACGCACTATCCGCCCAACAACGGTCGCCCCGCCCTGCGTGAGGCGTTATCTGCCTACATGGGGGACGCGGGCCTTACGTTTTCGGCTGACGAGGTCATCCTAACCGACGGCGCGACCGAGGCCCTGTCGGCAACATTCATGGCTATGCTCAACCCCGGCGACGAGGTCATCATCCCCACGCCGGCCTTTGGCCTGTACGAGAGCATCGTCGTGGCCAACCACGCCAAAGCGGTCTTTTTGGATACGGAGCCTGCGCAATTCCAGATTGATGAGGAGGCGCTTCGTGCCTGCGTGACGCCGGCGACCAAGGCCATCGTCATCTGCACGCCCAACAATCCTACGGGCTGCATCCTCGACGCGGCATCGCTCGACGCCGTGGCGCACGTGGCGGAGCAGACGGGCATCTACGTGGTCTGCGACGACGTATACAACCGCCTGGTTTATGTGGATGGCTACGAGCGCTTTGCCCAGCATCACCCGGAGCTTCGCGATCAGACGGTCGTCATCGAGAGCTTCTCCAAGCCCTGGGCCATGACCGGCTGGCGCCTGGGTTGGCTCGCAGCCGCAGCCCCCGTCATCGCCGAGATCGCAAAAGCTCACCAATACCTAGTATCGAGCGCCGTCTCCTTCGAAATGGACGCCGCAGCCCGAGCCCTGACCGTCGATCCCACCCCCATGCTCAAAGTCTACCGAGCCCGCCGCGAACGCGTGCTCGCAGCCTTAAGCGCCATGGGCCTCGACGTAGTGGAACCGGCGGGCGCCTTCTACGCTTTCCCGAGCATCAAAAAGTTCGGCCTAACCAGCGAAGACTTCTGTATCAAAGCCATCAAAGAAGCAAACGTAGCCCTAGTCCCGGGCGACTGTTTCGGCACCGAAGGCCACATCCGCCTAAGCTACTGCGTTTCCGACCAAGATTTGGACGAAGGCCTAAATCGCCTGTCCACCTTCATTTCAACCTTATAGCCAACGGGACGCAACACATCAGCCTACCGACATAAGGATTATGCGTGGGGGCGTCGCTCAACGGAAAACCGGGCTGCCCCAAAGTCACCGCAGGCCGCGCCGCCGAAGGCCGGGCGCAAGGTTTTCGTAGATTCCGCACGAGCCGGAAAGCACTTAATGTGCTTTCCGAGCGAGCCCAGGACCTGACCGAGCGAAAACCTTGCGCCCGGCCTTCGGCGGCGCGGCCGGATGGTGGAATTGTGTGCAGCCCGGTTTTCCGTTGACCGACGCCGGG
>UQZU01000017.1 GCA_900545665.1 uncultured Collinsella sp. | reverse complement strand
CTCTCTCCGTCGTCGGCAGCGTCAGATGTGTATAAGAGACAGTTTAGGGGATGGGTGGGGTCTAGGGCCAGGCGCAGGCGTTGGTCGCAGGCGCGCATCATCTCACCGAGCTTGCTACTCTTTTGTCTGCTGCCGTGGATGCGCATGCATTCCCAAAAGCCATTTTGGCAGCGATAGATGTGAATGGGGTCCAGGCGATATTCGCAGTCCTCGTGGCACTCGGGCGCAAAGAACACGGCCGAGGCAAACATGGTGTAGGGCATGGCCGTCTCCTCCCCAAACAAGCTCGCTACGATGCCGGTCTTTCGGTGCGTGTCATAGTAGCGCGCCATACGGACATACACGGCGCATGCCACGTGGCGCAGGTCGCGATGGTGGGAACGGTCGAGCCGTGAGTTATTCAGGTTGTACGTGGAGAGGGCGTTTATAGCGGTCATGAGTTGCTCCTCGCCTGCCTCGTCGGGCGGAAGGGGGAGCGTGGGCTCGGAGGTCTTGCGACGCGCAGGCGCCAGGTCTGACGGCGTTGGCGCGGGCGCAAGGTCTCGCGCCGCACGCCGCAGCTCGATAAGGGCGTTATCGAACATGACGGTTTTAGAGTCGCGAAGCAGCTTGGGGTCGAGTCCGTGGAACACGGCGTAGTCCTGCAGCCACACGCGTGCGAACCGGTCGATGCCGGGTTCAAAGGCGCGATAGGCATCCCAAAAGGCCTTGATTTTGTTAAAACCATCGAGTGGGTCATCTACGCCAATGCCGCAGATCAGCTCATAGAGATACAGAAAGGCAAAGGACGTAGACGTTTCCTCGACGGTTCCGCGGCGCACTTGGGTGCGCCAGGTAAAATAGCCGCGCAGCTGCCGATCGCTCATGGCGTTATAGGTGGGAAAGTACGACTTGAATGTGCCGTTGTAGGGGCAGTCGTCCTCAAAGTCGGCCATCAGCAGGCCTTGGCGGTAGAAAAGCTCGGCTTCCGAAAGCCAGCGACCCGCGCCGCCTTTGGGGTCATCCTGCCAGCGCGATATCTCGCGCATCTTGCGGTACTGGTCGGGAAGGAAATTCTGCATCTGACGACCGGTTTTGAGAATCGGCTCGTCAGCATAGACTTCGTTTGAGAAGCGAGCAGACTGATGGGTCCGGGCCTCGGCCATAATGCGCTCGATGAGCATCTTGATGTCCTGGTCGGCCACCGTTTCTCCTCTCCTAACGCAGCTTCGGTGACCTCATATCATAGCACAGCATCAAACAGGTGTTCGAGATACCGCTACGTAGATAGATTTAGAACAGGAGGGCGTAGATGACGGCTATGACAACGGAGGGGAGCATATTGGCCGTGCGGAAGGTCTGAGGACGGATGAGGTTGACGCCGACGCAGAAGATGAGTATAGAGCCCACGAGCGATAGACTGTCGAGGGCGGCGGCGGTCATGATGGGGGAGAGCGCGCCGGCAAACAGCGTAATCGTTCCCTGGAATACGGCAACGGGCAGGGCGGAGAAGATGCAGCCGCGGCCGAGCGAAGCCGTCATGGTGCAGACGATGATGCAGTCCAACGCGCCCTTGAGGGCAAGCGTGGACCAGTCGCCG
This sequence comes from uncultured Collinsella sp., assembly GCA_900545665.1. GTDB lineage: Bacteria > Actinomycetota > Coriobacteriia > Coriobacteriales > Coriobacteriaceae > Collinsella. Next base: position 41,128 of record UQZU01000017.1, on the reverse strand, counting down.
AGCAAGCCGTCTTGGATTGATCCCACGATAGCCATGGCACCGATGCAGACGGTCAGCGATGTCGAGACAAAGGCATTGGTGAACTCGTTGTCTCCCTCGCTGCCGGTTTTGCGCTTGAGCCATTCGCCCAGGTTTTCGATGCCGGCTTCCAGGTTAACGGCCTCGCCGATGAGCGAGCCGAGGGCAAACGAGACGATGAGCATGGTGGTGCCGGTGGTCTCCAGCGCTTTCCCGTCAATGACGAGCATCTTTTGCATGGTGCCGCCCAGTCCGATAAACAAAACGCACAGCCCCGACGCCTTCATGAGCGTGTCTTGGATGCGGGGTGTGATAAAGCGTCCGCCTATAAGGCCCAGCAGTCCGCCCGCAATCAAAAGTGCGACGTTGATGACCGTTCCCAAACCCGGCATGAACCCTCCCATATTGATGCCAACCTGGCAATCGTAGCAGAACGGGCTGCAGGGTGCGTCATGCCTCATCCTATACGTTATATAAGTGGTATTAATGACGGCATTTGATGCCCGAGCCTCAGCCTCCCATCACGACATAGGGGCTGTAATCGAAGCACAGCGTCATGAGTCGCTGCGGGGACTCAATGGCCGCGGCGATGATATCGGCATCTCGAGCTCGGTCAAATCCCACGAGCTCAATTTGATACGAGACGTCTTCCATTTTATGGAGTATCCGGTTATTCAGGAGATTCTCACCGTCGAATTCCTCGGTTTTGCCTCCGTCCGAGGTTACGGCATACAGGTGCAGTTTTGCGGTGGTCGCAGGGTCGGCTACCGTGAGGTTGTCGATTTGGTTGGCCGTGCCCTTTGCCCCAAGCAAGGTGAGCAAGGTGGGGGCTACGACCTCGCCCGATGGCAGAAAAACAACTTCGACGGTTTTAGGGAATGCGATAATGGCTGCTTTGCGGACGGGCTTATCGGCAGCGGTGACCTCAATGCTCGCGGCGTCGACGGTTTCCGTGCGGTCGAGCGCGACCATCATGCAACAATTGCCCTCGTCGATGTCTGCCGGCATGGGACACCCCAAGTTTTCGCCAGCTTGCGTGCCGCCCACTGCGGTGGCTGTTTCGCTTGGCTCGCTGAAAGTGGCTGAAGGACCGCTCGATGGCGGTGTTATGCCGCCTGGTGCGCCATTGTCCCCAGGCGCTATTTCACCGCTGCTCTCGCTGGAGTCGCTTGCGATGTCACCTGTCGAGGGGGCGAGTCCGACCGCTCCTACTCCGCTCCATTCCATCTCGAGGAGCGCCGGATCGACAAGGACGTGATGCACATCTTGCGTTTCGGTACTGATATCGACAGGACCGGGATCTGCCCCTCGCGTCAGGCTGAGCGATCCGGTCCGCTGTTTGCCCCGAATCTCCTGGCTTTCTGTGCCGCTCGCGTAGAACATTAGAGCGATCTCGCCATTTGCCGTGGCGTCGGTGCCCGCCTTGGTCATTTTCAGCGATGCGGTGAATGAGATAGCGGGCTGCGTGCCATCGGCGCTCGAGGGGACGCAGCCCAGGCATACACCCCCTCCGTTTTCGAAAAACGTGCTGTCGAAGGCGACTGTTGCCCCGTCCGCCGAGTCATCGGACAGGGTGATGTCGAGGCACAGCTCCACGTCGCAGGAATCGCCATCGGCATCAGTTGCAGCTGCGCGCCATGTGCAGATAACGCATCCCGTTAGGGGGCCGTCCGCTGTGCTCGAGTGCTCGGTATCCACGACTATCGAGCTGTTCGTGCAGCGACGGAGGCACCCCGAGGCCGAAATGCTTGCCTGCGCAAGCGAGAAGCGTTGGCGCGCGATGGTGCTCATCTGGTTTGTGGCGAGACAGTTGACGGCAGGTAAGGGGGCGTCCACGGCGGGTGTCGCTAGAGCGGCAACGGGCATGCCGGTGGCAAGCGCACTACAGAGCGCGGCAACGGGCAAAAGGTTCTTTGATGCCATGGGTTCTCCTTACCTATGCTGGACGGTCTCGATTCGTGTGGCTACCGGCTGCGTTTGATGTGCAGGCCAAGGCCGATGGCGCTAGCGCCTGCCGTGGCGATTCCTGCTGCCAGGAGCTGTCGCGTGTCGCTCGTTTGCGCGAGGGGTTCATGTTGGCCACTGCGTTCGAGTTCCGATAGATCGACAGTTACCTGCGTGGCAGCCTGCGCCTGCTCTTGTTGGGCAAAGGCGGCGATCGGGGCAAACGTTGCAACGCCGATGATGACGGCAAGGACAATTGCCTTAGGCCGTGTGCGCACCGGGCTCGACCGTCCACGTAATGGTTGCGACCTGGTCGCCCGTGCCGGTCACATGGAAGATGTCTCGCGTGACGCGGGCGACAGCGCCGCTCGTCTTAAGCTTAATCTTGTCCGTACCATCGGCGATGCCCTGGTAGCCCATGTCGAAGGATGCATTTTTGGAAAGGTCGAGGCCCGCTTCCTGCGTCGCGGCGTGGGCGTCTTGGAGTGCCTTGTCTGGGCCGACCTTAAAATCGATGGAGTTCTGGGCGGTCCCCGTCTTGGCGTCGGCGACGATGCTCCAGGACTTCTGGGCGGCAATCTTCATGTTGGTAACGTGGATGCCATAGGCCGAAAGATTGTCGATGGTGGTTGTATTCTCGGAAGGGCCCTGGAGCGTGCCGTCTGCCTTAGCGACGAACGGAATGACGGTCGGGGCTTTGAACTTGATGTTGTCGATTTCGGTCCTGATGGTCACGTTGGTGGTTCCAGTGCGTCCCTCCGCCAGGGCGGTGGTCGGCGCGGCGCCCATTGCGAGTGCGAGCGCCAGCCCTGCGCCCACGACGAGCACCCTGGCCCCATTCAAGTTCCTGGTGATGTCCATAATCGTTCCTTTCTATTCGTCACGGACCGTTTCCGTGAGGGTTAGACGAAAGCGGCACGGGTGCGCATTTTCATAACAGGTGGCAGGTCTAGTCTTCTGTCTGCGCAACTCGCACCTTGACGCGCGTGGGATTGCCATGGACGTCGTAGGTCTTGGCGTCGAGCGCTTGAATCTCGATATACGCCTCGCCTTCTTTGATGTCACCTGCAGGGCAGGTCTCAACGGTCTTGCCGGTCTCGACCACGCCCGATTCATAGATGGTCTCGTCGTTTTGGATCACGCGGAAACGCTGGGGAAACTTGTTATCCTGGACGTTTTGCACGTTGACGCGCAGCTTGCCGCCTTTTTGTAGCTGGGCGACCGGTGCGACCGAGATCGTCATCATGTTGTCGCGGACGATGGCATCGAGCTCGTCCTGGATTTCCTGACGCGACTTACCCTCTGCCGCTGTGACCGAGGCACCCGTCTCGGCGACAGGCTTTGACTGCCAAGCGTAAAGGCCGACGGCGATAAGGGCGCAGGCGATGGCCAAACAGACGGCGCCGAGCCTTTTTCGATGTTTTGACCCTAGGGGGCTCGACTGCTTCCTTACGCTCATGCGGCATCCTTAGTGGTATAGACGCGCGCGAACGTGGACGGATCGGCGCCAAAGAGCATGTGGAGCATGAGGCGTCGCGAGTAGATGAGCTCGTCGAAGTTTGGGTCGAGTTTGATGTCGTGGATGTGGGCGATGTGGTGGGCGAGTGCCGAAAACGATTCGGGATCGCAAATCACGTCGGTGGTGACGTGATAGACAGCCGCATCGGGAAATGCCTCCTCATCGAAGGGCAGAAGATATGGGTCATCGTCAACTTCGATGGCGATGCCGTACTGGGGCCAGTAATATGCCATGGGAACCTCCCTGTTTTTGGGCCAAACCTTCTATTGGTTTTGGCTGTCGATGCCGACCGTATCAGCCACAACTTGACCAATTTCTGACCAAATGCTTGACGGGTTTACATCGCCGCAGGTGAGAGACGCTAAAAAATATCTCAAGTTTTTTCGAGCGCCAATTGTGTGCGTGGCTGCGATGGAAAGGAGCGCGTTAAATAGAGCGCCTGCCGAGAAAACGCCGCCGCTCGCCGAATTGCGCAAACGTAAAATTCGCCAATTATGGAGACGGTCTCAGTCACGTCGACGAAACGATGCGGTAACATCTCCCTGCAAACACTGTAGTTAACTAAAGGGGGAGTTCGCGTGTCTGCAGCCATCAAACCCTTCGGCGACGAGTTCGAAGAATATGGTCGCGATGAATCTCGCACATCGGGCGAGGCGTCGAGCATCTCGTTTCCGACAACGGAGGACGAAGTCCGCGCCATTCTGCGAAAGCTCCATGCCGAGCATGTTCCGATAACGGTCCAGGGTGCTCGGACCGGTCTGGCTGCCGGTGCCGTGCCTCACGGCGGGCATATCCTCAACACTTCTCGTATGAATCGCTACCTGGGTCTCCGCCGCGACGAGCGAGGCCGTTTTCTGCTGCGCGTGGAGCCGGGCGTCGTGCTTTCGGAGTTGCGCAAGCAACTGGGTAAGAAGGCATTGCCGACCGCTGACTGGGATCAGGTATCGCTTGAGGCCTATGAGGAGTTCCAGGCAGCTCCTGAGCAGTTCTTTCCCACCGATCCCACCGAGGCATCTGCCTGCCTGGGCGGCATGGCGGCGTGCAATGCCTCCGGTGCCCGCAGTTACGCCTACGGCCCCATGCGCCCGCACGTTACGGGGCTTCACGTGGCACTGGCGGACGGCGACCTGCTTGAGCTTCATCGAGGTCAGGCGCACGCTGACGCACGCCACTTGTCGCTCGTGACAGCGGAAGGCCGCGCGCTCGAGCTGGATCTTCCTGGCTATACCATGCCCAAGACCAAAAACGCGTCGGGTTATTTCGTTTCGGACGATATGGACGCCGTCGACCTCTTTATCGGTGCGTGTGGCACACTCGGCGTCATTACCGAGCTCGAGATCGCCTTGCAGGCGGCACCTTCGGTCGTATGGGGTGTGAGCTGCTTTTTCGACAGCGAGGACAAGGCGGTGTCCTTTACCGATTCCGTGCGCCCCGTGCTGTCCCATGCCGCCGCTATTGAGTATTTCGATGCCGGCGCCTTGGATATCCTTCGCCGCCAGCGCGAGCAGTCGACCGCGTTTGCCTCGCTGCCGGCACTCGACGATGAGGCAAAGGTCTGTGTTTACGTGGAACTCGACTGCGACGACGAGGCGCAAGCGACCGAGGAGCTGTACCACCTGGGATGGGTTTTGGAGCTTGCGGGCGGCCACGACGACGCGACCTGGGTTGCACGCACCGAGGTCGATCGCGAATGCCAGCGGTTCTTCCGCCACGCCGTTCCCGAGAGCGTCAACATGCTCATCGACGAGCGCCGCCGCACCGACCCCACCATTACCAAGCTGGGGTCGGATATGTCGGTGCCCAACACGCGCCTGGCCGATGTCGTTGCCCTCTATCGCCGCACGCTGGCCGAAAGCGGGCTTGAGTCTGCCGCCTGGGGACATATCGGCAACAACCATCTGCATGTGAATATCCTGCCTCGCGATGCGCAAGACTACCGTCGCGGTGGCGAGCTGTTTGCCCAGTGGGCTGCGGAGGTAACGGCTATGGGCGGCGCCGTCTCTGCCGAGCACGGCGTCGGCAAGATCAAAGCGGGCTTTTTGGAGACGATGTACGGCCACGAGGCCATGGTTGAATCGGCTCGACTCAAGCTGCAGCTCGATCCTGCCGGGCAGCTGGGCCGTGGCAACCTGTTTTCGGAGAAGCTCTTGGATGAACTCGTCCAGAAAGGGGGCGCGTGAAGATGAGTGATTTCCATATGGTGGTGTGCGTCAAGGCGGTGCCGGGAAGCACCGAGGTCAAGATGGACCCCAAAACCAATACCATCGTGCGCGATGGCAAGCAGGCGGTCATTAATCCCTTCGATGCAAGTGCCCTCGAATGTGCGTTGGCGCTCAAGGACGACTTTATCGGCTTTGGCATGGATGTGCGCGTGACGGTGGTATCGATGGGTATCCCTGCAACCGAATCGCTACTGCGCGACTGCATCGCCCGCGGCGCCGACGATGCATTGCTGCTCACCGACCGTGCTTTTGCGGGTGCGGACACGTTGGCGACCACCTATGCTCTCAAATGCGGCATCGAGGCGCTCGACGAGCACTTCGACCTGCTCATCTTCGGCAAGATGGCGGTGGATGGCGATACTGCCCAGATTGGCCCCGAACTGGCCGGCGCCTTCGAGATTCCCTGCGTGACCGATGTGAGCTGCGTACAGAGCGCGGGCTTTACGACGTGCGGCTCGCTGGCGCTTGTCCACGGCTGTGACGCCGGCGAGGAGACGGTCTATCTGGAGATGCCGTGCGCGATGACGACCGCCAAGGAGATCGGCCAGCTGCGCATGCCGAGCATCGCCGGCATTCGCGCGGCCGAAGATGCGGATGTGCGGGTGGTCTGTGCTGCCGATGTGCATGCCGACCCTTTGCGCTGCGGCCTTACCGGATCGCCGACGCAGGTCGTGCGCTCGTTTGTGCCCGACCGTGACCAAACGTGCGAGGCCATCGAGGGCACGCCGGTCGAACAGGCGGCAAAGCTTGCCAAGATTATCGAGGGGATGGCATAGATGAGCGGACTGATAATCGATAGCGAGGCATGCGTTGGCTGTGGCCGCTGCGTTCGCGCCTGTGCCTCGGGTGGCATTGTGGTGGAGGGCGAGCGCCCCAACCGCTGCGCCCATGTGACCGACGGCTGCATCTTGTGCGGCGGGTGCGTCGACGCCTGTCCCGTCAACGCCATTTCGATCGAGCGCGACGAGGCCGCCGGCGCGGTTGACCTCGATGCGTATCGAGACATTTGGGTATTCGTTCAGACCGACGAGCACGATGACGTGGCCCCGGTGGCCTACGAGCTCATGGGCAAGGGCCGCGAGCTTGCCGATGCACGCGGCTGTCGCCTGGTGGCGCTGGTCGGCATGGGCCCCGAGGGCTCGCTCGGGGACCTGGAGCATCTGGTTTGCGCCGGTGCGGACGAGGTCGCGGTTTGCCGCGACGAGCGACTGCGCCAAAACGATGCGGAGGTCTATGCTCGCTTGATTTGCGATTTGGTGGCCGAGCGCAGGCCCGAGGCCATTCTGTACGGCGCGACCGCCTTTGGCCGTGAGCTGGCGCCAGGTGTGGCCGTTCGCTTGCGGACGGGCCTTACGGCCGACTGCACCGTGCTTTCGATGGATACGGAGACGGGCCTGCTGCAACAGACGCGTCCGGCGTTTGGCGGCAACTTGATGGCCACCATTATCTGCCCCAACCACCGTCCCCAGATGGCAACGGTGCGCCCCGGCATCTTTAAGGCGCCCGACTTTGACTATAGCCGCTCCGGAACGATTACCCAGGTATTACTTGCGGAAGACGCCAAGGCTCGTGTCGAGATTTCGATTCCCGCCGAGGAATGGGGCCAGCAGGCTTCGATTGCCGATGCCGAGCGTCTAGTTGTTGTGGGTCGCGGTATTGGCTCCAAGAAAAACCTACCCTTGATGCGAAAGCTCGCCGAAGCCCTGGGTGCCGAGCTCGGCTGCACGCGACCCGTCGTGGAGGCGGGCTGGCTGGAGTATCGCCACCAGATTGGCCAGACGGGCGTGTCGGTTTCACCCAAGCTCCTCGTGAGCATTGGTGTCTCGGGTGCCATCCAGCATCTTGCCGGCATCGGTGGGGCGGAGTGCATCATCGCCGTCAACGAGGACCCGGATGCTCCCATCTTTGGCGTCGCCCAGTACAAGGTCGTCGGCGACGCCGTCGAGGTCGTTGAGGAGCTGCTGGCCCAGCTTGAGTGCTAGGCACTTGCCAGCCAGCTGCGCAGCTCGTCCTTTAGGCGCTCCCAGGTCGCTTGCGTGGCGGGATCGGTGAAGGGGCGCGTGATACCAAAGGGTGCGTCGAGCAGGCGGTAGATATCGCCCTGCCCGCGCGCCAGCGCGCGGCTTGCCGGATAGACGAGCTCAAACATAAAGCAGATAAGCCCCACCAAGTAGTCCGCGGGCTCATTGCGCTCATCGCGCGTGACGCAGCGGTGCTCGTCAAAGGCGGCCAGCGTCGGTGCCGAGAAGTGGCTGGCAAGAAACGCGTCCTCATTCACTTTGAGGATGGTGTCGACGGTACTGTCGGCGATGGTGCGCATGATGTCGATCTTGTCGCCATCGCGCACGATATCGCAGAAGCGCCGCGTGCGCTCGCCGAGCTGCGCGGGCAGACGGAAATTGCTGTGATAGGCAATGCTCGCTCGAACGAGTTCGTCTTCTACCGGATCGTCGATAAAGTCGCGGATACTTGTTACCGCGGGCGCATCTGCAGGTGTTTTGCCAAAGAGGACCTCGACGCCCAACGCCGCATGGCTCACGCTTTCGGCATCCTTAAACGTATCCCAGCGTCGCAGCTGTTCAAAGCGACCCATATCGTGCAGCAGGCCGCAAAGCCACGCTAGGTCAATGTCCTGAGGTGACCAGCCCTGTTCGCGCGCCACGGCATCGCATGCCTCGGCAACGTGGTACGTATGCTCGATTTTAAGCGCGATACGCGGATTGGCGGCATCGTAGGCATCGGTGTAGGTCTTGAAGGCCGCGGCAGCCCGCGTTCGATCGATAGCTGTCATAATGACTTCCTAAAAAGTTGTGTCTTTCTGTGTCTTTCGATCCGGTGGCAATTGTAGGTGAACTCGGTTGCCACCGGACGATGATTCTGTCGTGTCGTTGAACGCGGCTCGGAAATCTTGTCGGGACGAGGAACGCTATGGTGCTCAAAATCGTTAAAACCGTTTGGCCGGTGATGCTCACCTATGTTGCGATAGGCGCGCCGTGCGGAATGATTATGGCGCAGACGGGAATGGAGCCCTGGATGGTTTTTGCTCTGAGCAGCACGTTTGTGACGGGTAGCGGCCAGTTTATGGTCTGCAACCTGTGGCTGGCAGGTGTGCCTGCGGCATCGATTGTCGCAAGTGTGGCCGCAATCTCCTCGCGCTTTGCACTTTACTCGGCATCGATCGCACCGCATTTGAGGGGTGCTTCGAAGCGTCAGACACTGGCTGTTGCCGCGACACTTACCGAGGAGGCATACGGCATTTCGCTTGCCAAGTTGGTTAAAGGGGAGGATTGGGGTCCGCTCGAGTCCTTTGTGCTCAACGCAATCCTCATCGCAACATGGGCCGTTTCGTGTACGACGGGCGCCATCGTCGGCGCCGTTGTCGATGTTCCCACCGCTATTGCGGGTTTTGTCTGCACATCGCTCTTTATCTGCCTACTCTTTTCGCAGCGACTGTCGCGCGGCAATGTCGTAGCTGCCGGTTTGGCTGCGCTGTCCGTCGCCATATGCAAGTTCTTGGGGTGGACGAATATCGCCGTGCCGGCAAGTGTGCTCGTCGGCGTTGTCACGGCACTCGCGTGCGATGTCCTCGCCGAGGGAAGGGGCGCTCGCGATGCCCGTTAATGAGTTTTTGGTCCTATGGCTATCGTCATGGGCGGCCATCGCGTTTTTCCGCATTGCCCCGGCGTTTGCCTTGCGCGGGAGAACGCTGTCGCCCCGCGTTACCGAGGCCTTGGGTTATATTCCGCCTGCCGCCTTTGCGGCGCTGGTCGCCAACGATTTGATAAGCCCTGGCGCTTTCGACGCCGGCTTGTGGCAGGGCTTGATTCCCTGGATTGCGGCCGCCGGCGTCGTGGCGGTGGCAATCAAGACAAAGTCGATGTTGTGGTGCTGCGTCTCGGGCATCGTGTTCTATATCGTTTTGAGCCTCATATAAGAGCGGGGCACGTTTAGCGTCCCGGCACAACGAATCGAATTTCTCACCGAGGCGGTCTGCTTCTTCTGGTACCATGGTCAAACTTTACTGTAGCAAAGTGTGACGTGGGCTTTTGTTCTGCGTCGGCGGAAATGGGGGTTTCATGGCACGGGAAGCGACCGCCAACGAGCAAAAGAAATTCAAAGTCCCGCGTATCCCGGGTGACATCATGATCTACCCGATGATCGTTGGCCTTTTGCTCAATACCTTCTGCCCGCAGGTCTTTGAGATCGGCGGCTTCTTTACCGCCGCCTGCCGCGGTGGTTCCAACACCATCGTCGCCGCGATCCTGCTGTTTGTGGGTGCCGGCATCAGCTTTAAGTCCACGCCGGGCGCTATCAAGACCGGCATCGTCGTGCTGATCCCCAAGCTTGTTGTTGCGGCCGCGTTGGGCCTGGGCGTCGCGTACTTCTTTAACGACAACCTTTTGGGCCTGAGCTCGGTTTCCATCATCGGCGGCATTACGTTTTGCAACATGGCGCTCTACACGGGCATCATGGGCGAGTTCGGCGACGAGTCCGAGCAGGGCGCCGTGGGTATCCTTTTCTTTACGGCCGGCCCCGCCGTCACCATGATCATCCTCGGTGTCTCGGGTCTCGCCAACATCCCCGTCGGCACCATCATCGGCTCCATTTTGCCGCTCGTTATCGGTATGGTTCTGGGCAACTTGTTCCCGTTCATCAAGAACCTGCTGGTTCCCGGCGCCAATCCTGCGATTGCCGTTATCGGTTTTCAGCTCGGTGCGTCCATGAGTCTTTCGAGCTTTATCACCGGCGGTATTTCCGGCATCTTGCTGGGCCTTATCACGCTGTTTGTCGTCGGTCCCATCACCTTTGCGTTCGAGCGCCTGTGCGGCGGTAACGGCAAGGCTGCCGTGGCCTGCTCCACCATCGCCGGCACGGCCATGACCACACCGGTTGCTCTCGCCGAAGTCGCACCGCGCTACGCCGAGCTTGCGCCCACTGCGTACGCTCAGATCGCCACCGCCGTTATCATCACGGCAATCATGGCTCCGATTCTGACCGGCTGGGTCGACAAGAAGTTCTGTCAGGGTAAGGAAGACCTGTCGCCTGCTGGCGTCGAGGCCATCGAGGAGGCTGTCGCAACCGATATCGACGGTGAGTAACGTCCGTTACCGATAATTGATTTCGGCGTGCAACTCGCGCCGTTTGAGCGCCCGAACGAGAGCTGTCTTGCAGTGACGTTCGGGCGCTCTGCTATTATTCCCCTTACCCCTGCGGGTAGGGGTGTTTGTTGCCCAGATTCGAATTGGTCGATTCAGACCACTTGGATATTGAAGGGATGGCGGTTAGTGGTTAAGGCACTCAAGATTGAGATATTCGTGCTATGCATGATTGTTCTTATCGGGCTTGCCGTGCGAAGTCGTCGCTCCTTGTTCTCGAGCACCCAGCAGCTATTGTTTAGCATGCTTGACTACACCTCTGCCGCGTACATATTATTCGATATGATCTGGACGCTTTCGGACGGTGTGGACGGCACGTTGGGCATTGCTGCCAACTGGATTTCCAACGCGGTTTCGTTTTCGCTCTTTGCTATCGCGTGCCTCATTTGGTTTATCTATTCCGAGACGGTGCAGGGTTCTCGCCTTTTGACCTCGCGCTATAGGGTGGTGCTTGTAGCGTTGCCTACGGCTCTGGTGGTCGTGCTGGCGTTTACCAGTTACTGGACGCACGCCCTGTTCTATATCGATTCGCAGGGTGTGTATCGTCGCGGCTTTGCCTATATGATCCAGCCCATCGTCAGCTACTGTTACGTTATACATACGTCCCTGCATGCGTTTGTGCAATCTCGCAGGGTCGAGAGTCTGCAGATGAAGGCCATCTATCGAACCTTGGCATTTTTCGCCATTCCGGCCCTGGTGGGCGGTACCTTTCAAGTCGTATACTCGGTGCCCGGCCTTTGTGTCGGCATAATGATTAGCATGTTGCTGCTCTATATCATCTACCAGGAGCAGCTCATCTCGACCGACCCGTTGACTGGCCTCAACAATCGCAACCGTTTTGAGACCTATATGCTGTCGCTCTTCTCAAATGTGAATCAGGCCGAAGACGTGTATCTGCTTATGATGGACGCCGACGGCTTTAAGCAGATTAACGATCGCTACGGACATGTGGAGGGCGACCATGCTCTTCAGGTCATATCCGCTGCGCTCAAAGAGGTCTGCTCGGCGTCTGGTGGCTTTATCGCGCGTTATGGCGGCGATGAGTTCGTGGTGCTTCAAAAGGCGACGGCGGAGCAGGATATCATGCATCTGTGCACGACAATCAACGACGAGCTCGCGCGCGCTGAGGTTCCGTATCTGTTGCGGATGTCCATCGGCTACGCACGTGTTGGTGATGGCGTCGATACCTGGCAAGACTTGCTTCGCACTGCCGACGCAGAGCTCTACCGCGTCAAGGCCGAGAAAAAGAAAGCCGGCGTCCAGATACGCTAGAAAAAAGGGGCGCACGACCGTTGTGATGGTCGTGCGCCCCTTTTGCGTTTGCGGGGGCCTCTGGCCATAATGGTCAGGCGCGTTGCGGCAAGACGGGCGTCTGCCGCCGCGACTCGGTACGAAATCTACGAGAACCAGTGCACCCCATTAAGCTAAAGTGTGCGAACACCCTCCCTAAAAAGGTGAGCTCGCTAGGCTTTTTTGGGTTTGTTGACGATGATGATGCCGCCGCAGACCAACAGCAGGGCAACAAGTACGGTAACGGGGCTCGTGCCAGCGCCCTCGCCGAGCAGCAGTGCGCTCAACAGCACGCCAAAGACCGGGTTCATAAAGCCAAAGACCGAAACGCGGCTGACGGGGTTGACGGCGAGCAGGCGGGACCACAGCGAGTACGCGACGGCGGAAATGAGTGCCATATAAATGATGAGCGCGATGGCGGGGGCGATTTCGGTGGGGGACAACGTGCCGCCCATCAAAAACCCGATGGCGGTAAGGACCACGCCACCGACTAAAAACTGCCAGCCGGCGAGCAAGACGCCGTCATGCTCGCGCGAGAAGATGCCAATGAGGCAGGTCGACAGGGCGCCCGCAACAGTGGAAGCCAAGATAAATCCCTCACCGTCGAGCGTAAAGCCAAAGGTGCCATCCGCGCCCGAAAGGTTGACGAGCGCGACGCCGGCAAAGCCCAGCACACAGCCAAGCACCTTGGGCGTATTGAGCCTCTCGGTGTGAAATGCCAGGGCGGCAAAGAGGATTGCGAGAAAGTTGGCGCTGGCCTCGATGATGGAACTCGACATTGCGCTGGCGCGCGAGAGTCCAAGGTAGAAAAAGAAGTACTGCCCGATAGTCTGGAAGAGCGACAAGATAAAGATGGGCTTGATGTCGCGAGCCTGCGGAATGAGGGGATGGCGCTGAGCCGCGCTCATCCCAACGATAACCAGGGCACCGGCAAGCGTAAAGCGCAAACCTGCAAAGAGCAGCTGTGAGGCGCTATCGTGCGCGGGGATGCCAAAGAGCCCGTAACCGATCTTGATGCAGGGGAAGGCGGAGCCCCAGAGCGCGCAGCAAACGAGACAGCCCAGGATGAGTCCGGGCAGGGTGGCGAGATACGGCTTGCGGCTTTCCATGATGTCCTTCCTACATGCGCGAAGCAAAAAAGAACCCGCCACCGGATGCGTCGGTGGCGGGTGATGTTACCCGAAGGGATTGTACCCGATGGGAAAGGTTTAGGCGAAGTAGGCTACGCCGCCCTCAAAGATCGGCATGAACTTGTCGCCGGGGACATGCTCGGGCACGTTGCGGTACAGGTTGTCGCCGCGACGCTCGGCATGGCCCATCTTGCCCAGGACGCGGCCGTCGGGGCTCGTGATGCCCTCGATGGCGAGTGCGGAGCCGTTGGGGTTGACGGAAAGATCCATGCCGGGCTTGCCGTCCTCGCCCACGTACTGCGTAGCGACCTGGCCGTTGGCGATCAGCTGGGCGAGTACCTCGTCGTTGGCGACAAAGCGGCCCTCGCCGTGGCTGATGGCGACGGTGTAGGGGTCGTCGAGGCTGCACTGCGACAGCCACGGGGACAGGTTGGACGAGATGCGGGTGCGCACCAGGCGGCTCTGATGGCGACCGATGGTGTTGAACGTCAGCGTGGGCGCATCGGGCGTGGCGTCGACGATGTCGCCGTAGGGCACCAGGCCGAGCTTGACCAGGGCCTGGAAGCCGTTGCAAATGCCCAGCATCAGGCCGTCGCGGGCCTGGAGCAGGTCGCGGACTGCTTCGGTGACCTCGGGAGCGCGGAAGAACGCCGTGATGAACTTCGCGGAGCCATCGGGCTCGTCGCCGCCCGAGAAGCCGCCGGGGATCATGACGATCTGGCTTGCACGGATGCGGCGGGCAAGCTCGTGGGTGCTCTCGGCGACGGCCTCGGGCGTGAGGTTGTTGATCACGAAGGTGTCGGCCTCGGCACCGGCGGCACGGAAGGCGCGGGCGCTGTCGTACTCGCAGTTGTTGCCGGGGAACACGGGGATGATCACGCGCGGGCGGGCGATCTTGGCGCCGCCGTACACGTGGATGTCCTTGGCGCGGAAGTCGATGGTCTCGACCTCGGGGGTCTCGCCGGCGCTGCGGTAGGCGAAGACGCTCTCGATGCCGCTCTCCCAGGCTTCCTGGAGCTCGGCGAGCTCGATGACCTCGGAGCCGGTGTCGATGACATAGCCCTCGACGGTGGTGCCCAGGGGCTCGACGACAACGCCGTCGGCGACCTCGGGCAGCTCGGCGTCCTCGGCGAGCTCGACGATAAAGCTGCCGTAGAGCGGGGTGAAGAGGCTCTCCACGTCCACATCCTCGGCAAGCTCGATGCCGATCTGGTTGCCGACGCACATCTTAAAGAGGCTCTCGGCGCCGCAGCCGTAGCCGGGCGTGGAGACGGCCAGGGCGTCGCCAGTGGCGGTGAGCGCCTCGACGGCGTCAAACGCGGCGAGCAACTGCTGGGCGTCGGGTCGGTAGTCCTCACCGTAGGTAGCGGGGGCGATGCGGACGACGCGGTGCGTCAGGCCCTTGAACTCAGGGGAGACGGCGCGCGCCGCGCGGCCCACGGCCACAGCGAAGCTGATCAGAGTCGGCGGAACGTTGAGCTCGCCGGCTTCGTCCTCAAACGAGCCGCTCATGGAATCCTTGCCACCGATGGCGCCGGCACCCAGGTCGACTTGGGCCATGAGGGCGCCCAGGACGGCCGCCGTGGGCTTGCCCCAGCGTTCGGCCTCGGTGCGCAGACGCTCGAAGTACTCCTGGAAGGAGAGATAGGCGCGCTTGTGCTCAAAGCCGGCAGCCACGAGCTTGGCGATGGACTCGACCACGGACAGGTAGGCGCCAGCAAACTGGTCGGCTTCCATCAGGTAGGGGTTGAAGCCCCATGCCATGGCGCTTGCCGTGGTGGTCTCGCCGTCCACGGGGAACTTGGCGACCATGGCCGAGCTCGGGGTGAGCTGCGTCTTGCCGCCAAAAGGCATGAGCACGGTCGCGGCACCGATGGTGGAGTCGAAGCGCTCGGAAAGGCCCTTGTTGGAGGCAACGTTGAGGTCGGTGACAAGCGAGGTCATGCGCTCGGTAAGCGTGGTGCCGGCCCAGCTGGGCTGCCACACGCTGCGGGCGCAGACGTGGGCGACCTGGTGCTTGGGCGCACCGTTGGAGTTGAGGAACTCGCGGGACAGATCGACGATGGCGACGCCGTTCCAGGCCATGCGCATACGCGGCTCGGCGGTAACCTCGGCGATGACGGTTGCCTCCAGGTTCTCCTCGGCGGCGTAGCCCATGAACTCCTCGACGTCACCGTCGGCGACGGCGCAGGCCATGCGCTCCTGGGACTCGGAAATGGCGAGCTCGGTGCCGTCCAGGCCGTCGTACTTCTTGGTCACGGTATCAAGGTCGACATACAGGCCGTCGGCAAGCTCGCCCACGGCGACCGAGACGCCGCCGGCGCCAAAGTCGTTGCAGCGCTTGATCAGACGGCAGGCGTCGCCGCGGCGGAACAGGCGCTGCAGCTTGCGCTCGACTGGGGCGTTGCCCTTCTGGACCTCGGCACCCGAGGTCTCGATCGACTCGGTGTTCTGGGTCTTGGAGGAGCCGGTGGCGCCGCCGATGCCGTCACGGCCGGTGCGGCCGCCCAGCAGGATGATCTTGTCGGTGGGGGCGGGGCACTCGCGACGAACGTGGTTTGCCGGGGTAGCGCCCACGACGGCGCCGACCTCCATGCGCTTGGCCACGTAGCCAGGGTGATAGAGCTCGTTGACCTGACCGGTGGCAAGGCCGATCTGGTTGCCGTAGCTGGAGTAGCCGGCGGCGGCAGTGGTCACGAGCTTGCGCTGCGGCAGCTTGCCCTCGAGCGTCTCGGAAACCGGGACGGTGGGGTCGCCGGCGCCGGTGACGCGCATGGCCTGGTACACATAGCTGCGGCCCGAGAGCGGGTCGCGGATGGCGCCGCCCACGCAGGTGGCGGCACCGCCGAAGGGCTCGATCTCGGTCGGGTGGTTGTGAGTCTCGTTCTTAAAGAGGAACAGCCAGTCCTGGTCCTCGCCATCGACATCGACCTTTACCTTGACGGTGCAGGCGTTGATCTCCTCGGACTCGTCGACATCGGTCATGACGCCGGTCTTTTTGAGGTACTTGGCGCCGATGGTACCCATGTCCATGAGGCAGACGGGCTTGGCGTCGCGACCGAGCTCGTGGCGCATCTCCATGTAGCGGTCGAAGGCCTGCTGCACCACGGCGTCATCGATCGTCACGTCATCCAGGACGGTGCCGAAGGTGGTGTGGCGGCAGTGGTCGGACCAGTAGGTGTCGATCACGCGGATCTCGGTGATGGTGGGGTCGCGGTCCTCATCGCGGAAGTACTGCTGACAGAAGGCGATGTCCGCCTCGTCCATGGCAAGGCCGCGCTCGGCGATAAAGGCGGCAAGGCCGGCCTCGTCGAGCTCGCGGAAACCGTCGAGCACCTCGACGGGCTGGGGCTCGGGGGTCTCCATGTACAGCGTTTCGGGCAGGTCGAGCGAGGCGATGCGCGCTTCGACGGGGTTCACCACGTAGTGCTTGATGGCCTCGATGGCGGCTTCGTCCAGAGCGCCCGAGATCATATAGACCTTGGCGGAGCGCACGGCGGGGCGCTCGCCCTGGCTGATGAGCTGCACGCACTCGCTGGCGGAGTCGGCGCGCTGGTCAAACTGGCCAGGCAGGAATTCGACGGCAAAGACGGCGCCATCGCTTGCGGGGAGCTCGTCGTAGGTCACATCGACCTGGGGCTCGCTAAAGACGGTCGGCACGCAGGAGCGGAAAAGCTCCTCGTCGATGCCCTCGACGTCGTAGCGGTTGATGATCCTCAGGGCCTCGATGCCCTTGATGCCGAGAATCTCGGTCAGCTCGCCCTTGAGCTGCTGAGCCTCGACGTCGAACCCGGGTTTCTTCTCCACGTAGATACGAGAGACCATTGGTTCCTGCCTTCCTGATCGGTTGGGCGTACGGTACGGTATGCGGCAGCGGTCGGTTTACGGGGCAAGCCTCGTGGTCGCCTTGAGCCGCATGTTTGTAAACCTCACTATGATACGACAGCTCGCGGTGCGTTGAGGACGGCGAGGGTGCTACAGTGAAGCGCAAACAAGAGAAAGGCATCACATGGCATTCGTTTCGCTCGCCATCATCGCACTCGTGGCCTTTGCAAGCCCCTTCATCGCCTCGGCGATTCCTGGAAAACCCGTTCCCGAGACGGTCTTTTTGCTCGTGCTCGGCGCAGTGCTGGGCCCGCATATGCTCGGCCTTATCCATGTGGATGCCGAGGTCTCGCTCGTGTCAGAGCTCGGCCTGGCCTTTTTGTTCCTGCTTGCCGGCTTTGAGATCGACCCTAAGAACATTACGGGTGTGGAGGGGCGCTACGGCTTGGCGACGTGGGCCGTCACGTTTGGTATTGCCTGGCTTGCCGTGCGCTTTACCCCGTGGTTCTCGGTCAGCCATTTCGACGGTATCGCCGTGACGCTCGCCTTGACCTCGACGGCGCTTGGGGCGCTCATGCCCATCTTGCGCGAGCGGTTGCTTGCCGGAACGCGCGTCGGTGATTCGATTCTTGCCTATGGTACGTGGGGCGAGCTCGGCCCCGTGCTCGCCATGTCGGTACTGCTGTCTGCCCGTACGGGCATCGAGACGCTGCTGATCTTGGGCTTATTTGCCGCCGTGTGCGTGCTGCTTGCCGTGGTCCCCAGCCGCTCCAAACGCGTCGGCAGCCGCTTCTTTGCGTTTGTCGAGGAGCGCGCCGATACCACGTCGCAGACGTTCGTACGCCTGACAGTGCTTATTTTGGTCACGCTCGTGGCGTTCTCGGCCATCTTTAGCCTCGATATCGTATTGGGCGCTTTTGCCGCCGGCTTTGTCCTGCGCTATATCATCCCCGAGGGCAACCATACGCTTGAGACCAAGCTCGACGGCCTGGCCTACGGCTTTTTGATCCCGGTGTTCTTTACCGTGTCGGGCGCTAAGATCGACCTGACGGCCGTGGTGTCGCGCCCCGGGCTGCTCGTGGGCTTTATCTTGGCGCTGCTGATCATTCGCGCGGTGCCGATCCTTGTCTCTATGAGCATTTGTCCCGTGACGCGCGATGTGTCGGCGTATGGCCGCATTACCGTGGCGCTCTACTGCACCACGGCGCTGCCGATCATCGTTGCCGTAACGAGCGTGGCCGTCAACGCGGGCGCGCTGTCGCAAGATATTGCGTCGGTCATGGTTGCCGCCGGTGCCATCACGGTGTTCTTGATGCCATTGCTCGCGCAGCTCTTCTACCGCGTGGTCGACGCCGCGCCGGTCGCCGCCGTGGCAGAGGTTGCCGAGCATCCATCCGATGCACTTGACATCCTGCGCGCCCATCACGATTTGGCGAGCCTGCTCGCACGCGAGCACGAGCTGCTGACCTCGCATGGCCATGGTCGCGTATTCGAGGGCCTGCCTACGCTCGATACGATTGCCGAGCGTCTTTCCGCCGAGGCGGCGAGCGGCCACATCGATGCCCGCATCGTGGACGCGGCGCGTCTTCTTGCCGATAAGACCTATGGTGATGAGGTTGACCCGTCCGAGCTGACTCCGCGTGAGCGCCGCCGCCTTGAGCGCGCCAAGCTCGCCGTACACGAATACCGCCGCCGCATGCTGGAGCTCTACGCGCGCGATGAAGCCCAGGACGACGACGGCAAGTAGCAAGGAATGTCGGGATACGGGTTCCGTCCAAATAATAGAAGGCGCGCTGCCTGCGGTTGATGCGGACAGCGCGCCTTTTGCGTTGAACTCTGTTGAGGTTCGAAGCCGAAACTTTCGACCTTTAGGAGCGGGCTGCCCCGTCGACGGGGAGGATGGCGCCCGTGACATAGGAGGACATGTCGCTCGCAAGGAAAACGAAGGCGTTGGCAACGTCCTCGGGCTCGCCCATGCGACCGAGCGGAATAGTGGCGATGATGGGCTTGATGACCTCTTCGGGCAGGTTGGCGACCATATCGGTCTTGGTTACGCCAGGCGCGACGGCATTGACGCGAATACCCATGGGGGCGAGCTCGCGCGAGAGCGACTGGACCATGCCGTTGACGGCAAACTTGGACGTAGGATAGCCGACGCCGGAGGGCTGGCCATACTTGGCGACCATTGAACTCGTGGTGGTGATGGTGCCGCCGTGGCCGGCCTCGGTCATGATCTTGGCGGCAGCCTGGTGACCATTAAAGACGGCGACGACATTGAGGTCCATGACCTTTGCAAACTCTTCTGCCGTGTAATCCAAAAGGGGCGAGCGCTGGGAGATGCCGGCGTTGTTGACGACCGTGTCCAAGCCGCCCATATCGGCGGCAGCCTGGGTAAAGGCCTCGGTTACGGCTTCGAGCGAGGTGAGGTCGCAGGAGCGACCCCAGACCTTGGCCTCGGGATAGGCGGCTGTCAGCTTCTCAACGGCCGCGTCAGCAGTCTCCTGGCGCGAGCCAAAGACGGTGACGGCGGCGCCTTCCTCGATAAAACGGCAGGCGATGGCATAGCCGATACCGCGCGTGCCTCCGGTGATGATTGCTTTCTTGCCCTCGAGCAACATGGTGCTTCCTCTCATCGCGGGCGGACATACACGGCACAGCATAGCGTCGGCAAAATACAGCTGCCGTCGCATATCGGCAAACGGTATCCACGGTTGTTGACGAACGGTCAAGTTGTTCAAACGTTAGTCGACCACTTCGTGCAAAAGATGTAACTAAAAGGGGCTCCCATCCAATCGGACGGGAGCCCCTCATGCGTTATTTGATTTGCCGAGAATCAGGCTAGTTGGCCATGACGCCTTCGGTCCATGCCTCGACGTCCTCGATGCGAAGGACGTTGGCGACCTCGGCCACGCAGTCGACGCTGGCAAGCTCGGCGGCGGCAGCCTGGACGTCCTTCTCGAGTGCGCGGTGCGTCAGGAAGATGACCGAGCAGGCATCGCTGACGCCCGACTTGCCGTCCTCGACCTGGTTGATGAGCGAGATCGAGATGTTGTGCTTGGCAAAGATGTCGACCGTCTCGGACAGGGCGCCCACGCGGTCGGCGACCTTCAGGCGCACATAGTACTTGGTCTGGAGCTCGTCCATGGGCTTAAAGGCGAGGTTGTGACCATAGGGCTCAATCTCGGGCAGCGGAGCCACGCCGCGGCTAATCTGCTCGGAGAGCGACAGGATATCGCCCACGACGGCGCTCGCGGTGGGGAAGGAGCCTGCGCCGGCACCGTAGAACATGGTCTCGCCCACGGCGTCACCCACCACGTAGACGGCGTTCATGGCGCCGTTGACCTTGGCGAGCATATGGTCTGCCGGGATGAGCGTGGGGTGCACACGAACGTCAACGCCGGCGTCGGTGTTGCGGGCGATGCCCAGCAGCTTGATGGTATAGCCGAGCTCGCGGGCCTGAGCGATGTCCTCGGCACCGATGGTGCGGATGCCCTGCTGATATACGTCGTCGGTGGTCACGCGGGTGCCAAAGCCGATGGAAGCGAGGATCGCCGTCTTGCTGGCGGCATCGAAGCCGTCGACGTCGGCGGACGGGTCGGCCTCGGCATAGCCCTTGGCCTGCGCGTCGGCAAGCACGTCGGCGTAATCGGCGCCCTCGGCGTCCATGCGCGACAGGATATAGTTGGTGGTGCCGTTGAGAATGCCGGCGATGGTCAGGATCTTGTTGCCCACCAGGTCGTGCTCAAGCGTGCTCACGATGGGGATGCCGCCGCCGCAGCTGGCCTCGCATTTAATCTGCACGCCGCACGCACGCGCCTTCTCGGCAAGCGTCTCGACGTGACGGCCCAGCAGGGCCTTGTTGGCGGAGACGACGTGCTTGCCGTGCTCAAAGGCAGTGGTAAAGATCTCGGTTGCGGGATGCTCGCCGCCGATCAGCTCGACGACGATGTCGACGGCGGGGTCGGTGACGACGTCGTGCCAGTCACTCGTAAAGGCCTCGCGCTCAATGCCTGCCGCCTCGGCCTGCTCCCAAGCAAGCGCGCAGGCGCGGGTCAGTTTAAGGTCGATGCCGTAGGCTGCCAGGTACTCATCGTGGTGGCTCTTGATCAGACGGGCCACGCCGCCGCCGACGGTTCCCAAACCGATGAGGCCGACGTTCACGGTGCGCAGGGGTTCGCTCATAGATAGCTCCTTCGTGCATCTTATAGATGGATTAACCGCTTAAAGGTTGAGTGCATTCTAGCGTGAACCGAGGACGCGTGCTCGCCAGGCAACAGGAGTCGCACAAAACGGCACCCCCGAAACGCTGCGGAAACATTGGAAACATGCTCACTACAAACGAACTTCCGTAACAAACTGTCAACGTTTGCACCATAAGGTTTGCCCTGTGCGACTGGGGCATGCAGGCGCTCGTCGGCTCCGTCACCACCGGTGCCGCCGTCGCCGTCTCGGGCGAGATCGCCGATGCCTTTGCCGAGCAGGCCAAGGCATCCAAGCTCGACATCGTCGATACCGAGACCTTTAAGGACGACTCCTCCACGAGCTTTATCAACCAGCCGACCAAGGCCATGCGCAAGATCAAGATCGAGGGCCTGACGGGCGAGCTGACGTGGAACGACAAGGGCCAGGTTGAAAAGCCCGCTACGGTATATGTGATTCAGGGCGGCAAGTACATCGCCGCCTAGGTGCGTGCAAAACGCGACCGGTGAGGCTGTTTTAATCAGGGCAGGGGCGCTTGTAACAGAATGGAAATATTACTTTCACACAATAAAGTGGCTAAACTGCATAAACTGATAGAAATACTCAGAAATATGGATAAATGGACAAAGCAAAAGAAAAGTTGAAATAATCGCCACTTTTCTTAACTAAAGCGTCTACTATTTTGCGAACGCCGAACATGGCGAAGGATGGCCTGTCGGGTAACCGAAACCCGACGAGATTTGAGAGGAGAGCCGCATGTCGAGCCTCACTGGTAAGTCATTGAACCCTGTTATGAATCGCAGGAGCGTTATCGCGAGCGCAGCAGGTCTGGGGGCGATGTCCATTCTAGCTGGCTGCTCCTCCAACGGCGGCGACAGCGGTTCCGCTTCGAGCGACGCTTCGTTTAAGATCGGCACCATCGGCCCGCTGACCGGCGCCAACGCGTCCTACGGCAAGTCTGTCACCCAGGGCGTCGAGCTTGGCTGCAAGGATTTCTCGACCAAGGAGCTGCCGCTTGCCAGCAAGGCCGAGGACGACCAGGCCGATGGCGAGAAGGCCGTTAACGCCTTCAACACCCTGCTCGACTGGGGCATGCAGGCCCTCGTCGGCCCGACCACCACGGGTGCGTCGGTTGCCGTTGCCGCAGAGTGCGGTAACGACCCCAAGACGTTCATGATCACCCCGTCCGCGTCCTCCGAGGACGTCACCGACGGCAAGGATTGCGTCTTCCAGGTTTGCTTCACCGATCCCAACCAGGGTGTCAACGCTGCCAAGTTCCTGGCGCAGAAGTATGCGGATGAGAAGTTCGTGCTGTTCTATAACTCCGGCGACGCCTATTCATCGGGCATCGCAGATTCCTTTAAGGCCCAGGCCGCTGAGTCCAAGCTCGAGATTGTTGACGAGGAGACCTTTAAGGACGACTCCGCCACGAGCTTTACCAACCAGCTGACCAAGGCCAAGCAGGCAGGCGCTACCATGATTTTTGCGCCGATCTACTACACGCCGGCGTCCGTCCTGCTCAAGAACGCCAAGGACATGGGCTACGACGTCAAGATGATGGGCTGCGACGGCATGGACGGCATCCTGGGCGTTGAGGGCTTCGATACCTCTCTTGCCGAGGGTCTGCTGCTCATGACCCCGTTCTCCGCCGACGACGAGAAGAACGCCGACTTCGTCAACGCCTACAAGGATAAGTACGGCGATACCCCCGACCAGTTTGCCGCCGACGCCTACGACGGCGTGCACGCGGTGGCCGAGGCCGTCAAGGAGGCCGGTCTTGGTGTCGACGCCGATCCGACCGAGGTCGCTGAGAAGCTGTCCAAGGCTATGCTCAAGATTACCGTTGACGGTCTGACCGGCAAGCTCACCTGGAACGATAAGGGCCAGGTCCAGAAGGAGCCCACGGCTTACGTCATCACCGACGGCAAGTACGTACAGGCCTAATTGGCCGCCTTACATAGAGCGGTTTTGATCCCAAGCAGGGGAGGTTTTGGCCTTCCCTGCTTGCTTGGTATCTAGGGACGATGTAACGTCCCTGTTTCATACATCAACTGGAAACCTATTCGAAAGGGGGATGTGGAACATGACGGTCTTTATCCAATACCTGGTCAACGGCCTGTCCATGGGCAGCGTCTACGCCATCATCGCGTTGGGCTACACCATGGTTTACGGTATCGCCAAGATGCTGAACTTCGCTCACGGCGACGTCATCATGGTCGGTGCCTATGTCTCGTTCTGTGCCACGTCGTATCTCGGCCTCCCGGGCTGGGCATCTGTAGTTCTCTCTTGTGTGGTCTGTACCGTTCTCGGTGTTCTCATCGAGGGTCTGGCATACAAGCCGCTGCGTCAAGCGGGCCCGCTGGCCGTTCTGATCACGGCTATCGGCGTGTCCTACTTCCTGCAGAACGCCGCGCAGCTTCTTTGGGGCGCCACGCCCAAGAACTTCACTTCGCTCGTCACCTTCCAGGTGCCGGAGTTCTTGGCCAAGTTCAACGTAAGCGCCGTCTCGCTCGTCACCATTGTCGCCTGCCTGGTTATCATGGCCGGCCTGATGTTCTTTACAGGTAAGACCAAGATGGGCAAAGCCATGCGCGCCGTGTCCGAGGACAAGGCCGCCGCTCAGCTCATGGGCATCAACGTCAACCGCACCATCTCGATGACGTTTGCCATCGGCTCTGCCCTTGCCGCCATCGCCGGCGTGCTGCTGTGCTCCTACTCGCCGGTGCTGCAGCCCACGACGGGTGCCATGCCTGGCATCAAGGCTTTCGACGCCGCCGTCTTCGGTGGCATCGGCTCCATCCCTGGCGCTTTTGTCGGTGGCATTCTCATCGGCATCATCGAAGCGATGGCGCAGGCCTATATTTCCACGAGTCTTGCCAACTCCATCGTCTTTGGTGTTCTGATTATCGTCCTGCTCGTCAAGCCTGCCGGCCTCTTGGGCAAGTACGTCCCCGAGAAGGTGTAGGTGAGCGTTATGAAGTTTCTTAAAGACAAGCAGACGCGTCACGACTTTGTCACGTACGCCATGTGCCTTGTGGCGTTCGCCATCGTGTTCTTTATGCAGTCTAACCACATGATTCCGCGCATGATCGCTGGTCAGCTGGTTCCCATCACGGCCTATATCGTCATGGCCATCTCCCTTAACCTCGTCGTCGGCATCGCGGGCGACTTGTCGCTGGGCCACGCGGGCTTTATGAGCGTCGGCGCCTATACGGGAATCGTCACTGCCGTCGCGCTGGAGAGCGCCGTTCCGTCCGATCCGATGCGTCTGATCATCAGCATTGTGGTCGGCGCTATCGCTGCCGCCATCTTGGGCTTCTTGATCGGCATCCCGGTCCTGCGCCTGAGCGGCGATTACCTGGCTATCGTGACGCTGGCCTTTGGCGAGATCATCAAAGAGATCGTCACCTGCCTCATTGTGGGCGTCGACTCCCGCGGCCTGCACGTGATCTTTAACATCACGGGCAACTCTACGATCGACGACCTGCACCTGCTCGAGGACGGCACCGCCATCATCAAGGGCGCCCAGGGCGCCTCGGGCGTGTCGACGTACTCGACCTTCCTCGCCGGTGCCATCCTGGTCATGGTCGCACTCGTGATCGTGCTCAACCTGGTTCGCAGCCGTACCGGCCGTGCCATTATGGCCGTGCGCGATAACAAGATTGCAGCCGAGTCCGTAGGCATCTCCGTCACCGAGTACCGCATGATCGCCTTCGTGGTTTCCGCCGCCCTCGCCGGTGCTGCCGGAGCTTTGTTCGGCGGTAACTTCTCGCAGCTTTCCGCTACTAAGTTCGACTTCAACACGTCGATCCTCATTCTGGTGTTTGTGGTCCTGGGCGGTCTGGGCAATATGCGCGGTTCCGTCATCGCGGCGGCGCTGCTCACGGTGCTCCCCGAGCTGCTCCGTCAGTTCTCGGACTACCGCATGCTCATCTACGCCATCGTGCTGATCCTGGTCATGATCTTTACCAACAACCCGCAGCTTAAGGCGTTCTTCGGTCGCGTCAAGGACCGCTTTGCTTCCAAGAAGGAGGTGGCAGCCGATGCCCAGTAAGTTTGAGTTCAACAAGGGCAAGATGGTCCCGTATCCTTCTGGCGCTATCGTTCCCGACCGCGACCTGGGTCAGCGCCCGGCGCTCGAGTGCATCCACTTGGGCATTGAGTTTGGCGGCCTTAAGGCAGTAGACGACTTTAGCCTGACCATCGGCAAGACTGAGATCGCCGGTCTGATCGGTCCCAACGGCGCTGGCAAGACCACGGTCTTCAACCTGCTCACCAAGGTGTACCAGCCCACGCACGGCACCATCCTGCTCGACGGTGAGGACACCTCGGGCAAGTCAGTCTATCAGGTCAACCGCATGGGTATTGCCCGTACCTTCCAGAACATTCGTCTGTTCAACACCATGACGGTGGAGGACAACGTTAAGGTCGGCCTGCACAACCAGGAGCGCTACTCCGGCTTTGAGGGCGTTCTGCGCCTGCCGACGTATTGGAAGCACGAGAAGGCCGCCCACGAGCGCGCCATGGAGCTGCTGTCCATTTTTGACATGGAGCACCTGGCAAATGAGCAGGCCGGATCGCTGCCTTACGGCGCCCAGCGTCGTCTGGAAATCGTCCGCGCGCTTGCCACCAACCCCAAGCTACTGCTGCTCGACGAGCCTGCCGCCGGAATGAACCCGTCCGAGACCGCAGAACTCATGGCGAACATCGTCAAGATTCGCGACACCTTCGGCATCGCCATCATGCTTATCGAGCATGATATGTCGCTCGTTATGAACATCTGCGAGGGCATCTGCGTGCTCAACTTTGGCAAGGTCATCGCCAAGGGCACGGCCGAGGAAATCCAGAATAACGATGCCGTTATCGAGGCGTATCTGGGCAAGCAGGATAAGGGGGAGAACTAAATGGCAGAGCCGATGCTTTCCGTCTACAACATCAACGTCTGGTACGGCGCTATCCACGCCATCAAGGACATCTCCTTTAACGTCAACGAGGGCGAGATCGTGGCTCTGATCGGTGCGAACGGTGCCGGTAAGTCCACGACGCTCAAGACCGTCTCGGGCCTGCTGCGCTCTAAGACCGGCTCCATCAAGTTTATGGGCGAGGATATCACCCATACGCCCGCCGACAAGCTGGTTGGTAAGGGTCTGGCTCAGGTTCCCGAGGGTCGTCGCGCTTTTTTGCAGATGACGGTCGAGGAGAACCTGGAAATGGGTGCCTATACGCAGCCCAAGTCCACGGTGGCTCCGGGCCTTGAGCGCGTCTACGAGCAGTTCCCGCGCCTGAAGGAACGCCGTCGCCAGGTCGCCGGTACCCTTTCGGGCGGCGAGCAGCAGATGCTCGTTATGGGGCGCGCCCTTATGAGTAACCCCAAACTGCTTATGCTCGACGAACCTTCCATGGGTCTGGCACCGATTCTGATCGAACAGATCTTCCAGATTGTCGAGGACCTGCACAAGGCCGGCACCACGGTGCTTCTGGTCGAGCAAAACGCGCAGATGGCGCTTTCCATCGCCACACGCGGTTACGTGCTCGAGACCGGCAAGATTACCATGACCGGCACCGGTCAAGAGCTCCTGCACGACGATAACGTCCGCAAGGCTTACCTCGGAGGCTAGTCCATAAAATAAAGGGGGCGCTGACTATCCCAGTCAGCGCCCCCTTTTTAGTTGCGGTGGAATAGGGACTAAATGGGAGTCTCAGAGGCCAAAAGAGTCCCTATTCCACCGCAACTTCATGGGGATGTGTGACAATGCCCGTCGGAAAACATCTGCTGTCTTTGGGGGTCTATCTATGGTGTACGAGTTTTGTGCCGAGAACTTTGAGCGGGTGCCGGCGGCTATCGATGCCGGTGCAAGGCGTATTGAACTGTGCGACAACCTTGCCGTCGGTGGCACTACACCCTCGGCCGGTGTTATCAGCGCTACAGTCAGCTATGCTCACGAGCATGACGCGCGAGTGATGTGCATGATTCGTCCGCGTGGCGGTGACTTTCATTACAACCAAGACGAGCTGCGCATGATGGAGATGGACCTGGGCCTTGCCGTAAGCGCCGGCGTTGACGGCTTGGTCTTTGGCAGCTGCAAGCCCTGCGCTGGCGGATGGGCGCTCGACGAGCTTACGTTGGGCGCCCTCGTGATGGCCGCGGGCTGCGCGACCGAGGAATGCAAGCGTGAGCCCATCGACATCACCTTCCACATGGCGTTTGATCAGCTCTCGCCCGAGGCTCAGCTCGACGCGATTGACATACTCGTCGACTGCGGCATCACACGCATCTTGACGCATGGCGGCGCTGCCGGTACGCCGATCGAGGACAACTTCGAAAACCTGGCCCGCTTGATCGAGTATGCGGGCGATCGCTTGACCATCCTTCCCGGCGGCGGCATTTCCACGGCCAACCGCGATACCGTGGCGGCGGCACTGGGCGTCTCCGAGCTCCATGGCACAAGGATCGTACCGCTGGAGGTGTAGCCCGTGGCGCTTGTATTCGATGTTCAGCAGGCGAGTGGCAAGCCCGACGACAACCGTCGTCCCGGCACCGCGTGCCCCTTTTGCGATACAGAAGGGCTCACCAACATCATCCAGCGCGACGGTGACTGCATCTGGCTCGAGAATAAGTTCAAAACCCTGCGCGCCACCCATCAAACCGTGCTAATCGAGTCGGCCGATCACGATGCCGACCTGGTGACCTATGAGCCGGATGAACTCCACCATGTGATGCGGTTTGCCCTGGGTTGCTGGCAGCAGATGATCGATTCACAGCAGTATCGAAGCGTGCTCATGTACAAGAACAAGGGTCCGCTCTCGGGCGGTAGTCTCGTTCATCCGCACATGCAGATTGTGGGTTTGGAGCAGGAAGACGGCTATGCTTCGCTGACTTCTGCCAATTTCGAAGGCATCAATGTCTGGCGACAGGGGAGAATCGCGGTCAACATCTCAACCGAACCGATCATGGGGTTCTTTGAGATCAACGTTTCAGCCCCGCAGGGAATCGCCGCCAGCGATGACACGAGAGACCAAGCCGAGGCGGATCTCTTCGCCGACGCAATCCAGGCAGCTCTGCGCTATATCTTGCACGAGCACCATGGCGGTCGTGCAGAGTCGTACAACCTGTTCTTCTATCACATGAGCGGCCGGACCATTGCCAAGGCGCTTCCACGTTGGGTGGTTTCACCCTACTTTGTCGGGTATCGGCTGGCTCAGGTCAATGCTGAGACCACGCTCGATGTCGATGCGGAGCGACTCCGCGCACATCTGGAGGCGCTCACATCGTAAAGTGAGCGCCCGCACACTGCGGACGGTTTAGCGCGCCATTGCATCGCGGCCGGCCTCGACGCGCTTGCGCTGGGCGGCGCGCTCCTCGCCGGTCAGACGCTCAAAGAAGTGCCCGATAAGCGAGGCGAGCACCTGCTGAAACAACGTTCCACACATGACGGGAAACACAACTTCGCCCGGAAAGTATTGCGTGGCGATGACGGCGCCCGAAGAGATATTGCGCATGCCGCAGGTAAAGCACATGGTGGTCGTTTCGCTATATGGCAGATGCAGCGCGCGAGCGACCAGAATGCCGACGACAAAGCCGCTGATGGCGAAGACCAAAATAAAGAGGGCTACTTCCAAGCGCACCGCGTTCATGTGCAGCATGTACTCGCTCATGGCGGTGGAGTTGGAGGCGATAACGCCCATCATCATGAACTTGCAGGCGGGTGAGAGCGCGGGGGAGAGTTTTTCGTGCCCCCATCCGCGCGTGAGCTCGTTGATCACGATGCCGAGCACGGCGGGGATAGCGATCATAAAGGCCATGTTCTGCATCATACTTGGCACGTCGATCGAGACGGTGGCGCCCAGCAGGAGCTTGAGCGTAAGCGGAATCGTCACAGGTGAGATGACCGAGGACGTCAGGATGATGGTGAGTGCGAGCGGGCCGTTGCCGCCGAACATGCTGATCCACATAAAAGCGGTGACTGCCACGGGCACACTGTATTCGAGCACGATGCCGCAGACAAGGTTGGGGTTGGAGCCAAAGAACAGTGAGCCCATGGCATACGCCGCGATGGGGATGATCACAGCTGAGACAAATAACGCCAAAATCAGATGCAGGGGACGGCGGAACACCTCAGCTACCTGATGGAAGGTGTTGCTGAGCGCGCCTTGGAACGTCATAAAGGCAAACAGGGTGGGAACGATGGGCTTGAGAACGCCGATCTGCTGAGGAAAGAGCACGCCGAGCGCCACGCAAATCGGAACGATGATTTGCATGTGCCCCGCGAGAAACTTGCCCAGTCCAACCCATTGCTTCATATGCTCTTGTGACTCCCTTTGCTCGTGAATCCGTTTTGAATGGATATGCTAGACGCTTGCATGCGCCCGTGCGCCAGAAACGCTCGAATATTTCGAGGCTATTACCGCCCTCGTTTATCGAAACCACGGCGTGCTGGACGTTGTGCGTCCGCGCTGCACGGTATAATAAATCCGTTCAACAGATCTGCCTGCCGAAGCGGGCATACACAGAGGACTCATCGCTATGAACCGTGAGAGGTATCGCGGCGACCTGCCCCTATCGGGGGTGGGTGCCTATGTCATCGCTTAAGACGACGCATCGCTGGGCGGTCGCTCAGCAAAACCCCGAGCTCGAAAAGGAGCTTTCGGCTGGTCTGGGCATTCCCGGGCTGGTGGCGCGCATTATGGTCGCGCACGGCATTGGCTCCATCAAAGAGGGCCAATTGTTTTTGACGCCTTCGCTCGATCGCGACTGGGCCGACCCACTCATTATCCCGGGCATGTCGGTCGTTGCCGACCGCGTCGAGCGTGCTATTCGCAACCACGAGCACATTGCAGTCTTTGGCGATTTTGACGTTGACGGTATTACGTCGACCTGCCTGTTGACCGAGGCGCTGCGCACGTTTGGCGCCGATGTCACGCCGTTTATTCCGCATCGCTTTGATGAAGGCTACGGTCTTTCGCGCGCGGCGCTCGACCGCGTTAACGAGCTTGCTCGCCCCCAGCTGATCGTGACCGTCGATAACGGCATTGCCGCCAAGGAAGAGGTTTCCTACCTGGAGAGCCTGGGGATCGATTTGGTGGTCACGGACCATCACGAGCCCTCCGACCAGGTGCCGCAGGGTGTGCCCCTGACTGACCCCAAGCTCGAGGACGAGGGCCCCTCGCGTGAGCTTGCCGGTGCTGGTGTGGCGCTCAAGCTGGTGCAAGTCCTGGGTGAGCGCCTGGGCAAGCCGTCGTATTGGCGTTCGCTAATCGAGGTCGCGGCGCTGGGCACCGTGTCCGACATGATGCCGCTCACGCCCGAGAACCGCGCGCTGGTTGCCGAGGGCATCCAGCAGATGCGCGTAACCGCTCGCCCCGGCTATATCGCGCTTGCCGCGCTCGCCAAGGCGGACCTTTCGAGCATTACGGCGGATGGCCTGTCATTCTCGCTCATTCCCCGCTTAAACGCTGCCGGTCGCATGGCTGATCCCAAGCTGGCGCTCGACCTGCTGCTTGCCCGCGATCCCATCGAAGCAAGCGCACTGGCGGCTGAGCTCGAGGAAATCAACCGCCAGCGCCGTGAGATCGAGGCGGAGCTCACGCGCGATGCCATGGCAAAGGTCGAGGAGACCTATGACGGCGGACGCGCGATCGTCGTGGGCGGCGAAGGCTGGCACGAGGGCGTCAAGGGCATCGTGGCAAGCCGTCTGACCAACCGCTACCACGTGCCGGCGCTGCTGTTCTCGATCGAGGACGGTATCGCGCGCGGCTCTGGTCGCTCGGTGGGCAAAGTTAACCTGTTTGACGCCATCGAGCGCTGTTCCGACCTGATGATTCGTCGCGGCGGACATGCCGGTGCGGTGGGTGTGACCATCGAGGCATCCAAGCTCGATGAGTTCCGCCGTCGCCTTTCAGCCGTGTTGTCCGAGCTTCCCGCCGAGGACTTTGAGGACACCGACGAGGTTGCCGCCACGGTCGACCTTTCCGAATTGAATATCGAGACCATCGAGCAGATTTCCCGCCTTGAGCCGTTTGGCCAGGGTAATAAGGTGCCGCTGCTGGCTGCCGAGGGCGTGACGATGTGTGATCGCGCCGTGGTGGGTAAGACCGGCGAGCACATGCGCTTCGTGGCGACGGATGGCGCCGCGAGTGTGCCGGCCATCATGTTTCGTGTACCGCAGATCGACAAGCTTATCAATTGCGACAGCGCCGTCGACTTGGTGTTCGAGGCCGTTGCCGAGCATTGGCAGGGTCGTGTGAAGCCCAAGCTCATGGTCAAGGATGTTCTGGTCCGCGATACCACGCTGCCCAGCGTCGACGATCCGGCATGCGAGCTTCGTCGTGGCGTGCAGCCGGCGGATTCCGGCCTGCGCCTGGAGTCACGCAAGCGCGAGACGCTCGCCCAGCTTTCTTATACCGAGCTGACACGCTCGCTTATCCATAGCTTTATCGGCTCGAACCAGCCGCACCGCGCGCAGGTCGAGGCGCTCGATGCCCTGGCCGATCACCAAAGTGTTCTGGCCGTTATGGGAACGGGGCGCGGCAAGTCGCTCATCTTCCATGTGCATGCCGCGCGCGAGGCGGTCCTTCGCGGGCGTGCGAGCATCTTTGTCTATCCGCTGCGTGCGCTCGTTGCCGACCAGGCCTATCACCTCTCGTCGACGATGGCAGCGCTTGGCATTGGCGTTGGCGTGCTGACCGGCGAGACCGTGGAGACCGCACGCGATGACGTGTTCGCCGGTCTAGCTTCGGGCCGCACCGGTATCGTGCTCACGACGCCCGAGTTCCTGTCTATCCACCGTGACCGCTTCGCGCGTTCGGGCCGCATCGGCTTTGTCGTTATCGATGAGGCGCACCACGCCGGCCTTGCCAAGGGCGGCGACCGCAGCGCCTATCTCGACATGCCCGATATCCTCAAAGCCCTGGGCGACCCGGTCGTTATGGCTGCGACGGCCACCGCGACGGCTCCGGTCGTGGCCGAGCTTGCCCGCATGTTGCCGATCACTCGCACGGTGGTCGACGAGACGGTGCGCGAGAACCTGCAGCTCGAGGACGACCGCGATCTTGCAAGTCGCGAGAACCGTTTGGTGTCGATTGTGGCGACGGGGGAAAAGACCGTCATCTACGTCAATTCGCGCGACCAGTCCGTGGCGCTCGCCAAGACGTTGCGCAAGCGTGTGCCCGATTGCGCAACCCATATCGCGTTCTATAACGCGGGGCTTGCGCGTTCCGATCGCCGTCGCGTGGAGGAAGCATTCCGAGACGGCAGCCTCAGCTGCATCGTCTCGACATCTGCCTTTGGCGAGGGCGTCAACCTGCCCGATATCCGCCATGTCGTGCTCTATCACATGCCGTTTGGCGGCATTGAGTTTAACCAGATGAGCGGCCGCGCCGGTCGCGATGGCCAGCCCGCCGTGATCCATCTGCTCTATTCGTCGCGCGACGCCCGCATTAACGAGCGCCTGCTCGACTGCTACGCACCCGAGCGCGACGAGCTCGTCACACTCTATCGCGCGCTGCAGACCATGTGGCGCTCCAACCGCGGCAAGACCGGGGATGATTCATTCTGCGCAAGCGATATCGACATCGCGCAGATGTGCCTTGCAATTGACGCGCGCACGCCGGTCGACGAGCGCTCGGTGGAAAGCGGCCTAGGAATCTTCGAAGAGCTTGGTTTCTGTCGCGTTTCGGGGTTTGACGACACCCGTCGCATCGCGATGGCCGAAAACCCCGGCCGCGTGCAATTGAGCAGGTCAATTCGCTATTTGGAGGGCTTGCGCTCGCGCATGGAGTTCTCGGCTTTCCGGAGTTGGGCGCTCGATTCGTGCGCTTCTGATATGCTAGCCAAAGTTAACCGCCCGATCGTACCGCGGGCCTAGGGGAAGGGGACCTCGATGGATGCCGCAGCCCGTACCGCCCATGATTCCACCCTCCAGCCGTTTTCGGAGATGGAGCACTATAAGCATGCCGATGAGCTGCCGCCCGAGATTATGGCGGACAGCTACGACAAGCTGGAGCGTCTGTGCCTCAAATATATGAATGAGGACGACTTTTCTAAGGTTGAGCAGGCCTACTGCTTTGCTGCCGAGAAGCATTGCAACCAAAAGCGGCGCTCGGGTGAGATGTACATCAACCATCCCGTCGAGGTGGCCATAATTCTGGCCGATCTCAAGATGGACTGTGACGTGGTGTGCGCCGCGCTGCTGCACGATACCGTCGAGGATACCGAGACTTCGCTTGCCGATGTTTCCGGCCTGTTTGGCGATACGGTGGCCGAGCTCGTCGATGGCGTGACCAAGCTCACCAACATCGAAGTCGACAGCATGGACGAGAAGCAGGCGCTCACGCTGCGCAAGATGTTCCTTGCCATGTCCAAGGACATTCGCGTCATCATCGTTAAGCTTGCCGACCGTCTGCACAACATGCGCACCCTTGCAGCCCTGCGTGAGGACCGTCGCCTGTTTAAGGCTCGCGAGACCATGGACGTGTATGCGCCTCTGGCCGACCGTCTGGGCATGAGCTCCATTAAATGGGAGCTCGAGGACCTGTCCTTCTTCTACCTTGAGCCCGACGCCTACCAGCGCATCGCGCGCATGGTGGCTGAGTCGCGCGAGGTTCGCGAGCGCTATCTGGCCGAGACCATCAAGACGCTCACCGACGAGCTCAACCGCATTGGCCTGGAGGGCTTCCAGATCAACGGCCGCTCCAAGCACTATTGGTCCATCTACCAAAAGATGAAGCGCAAGGGCAAGGAATTCTCCGAGATCTACGATTTGGTGGCGCTGCGCGTTATTACCCATTCGGTGCGCGATTGCTACTCCACGCTCGGCGCAGTGCATACGCTGTGGCACCCCATGCCCGGTCGCTTTAAAGACTATATCGCCATGCCCAAGGTCAATAACTACCAGTCGCTCCATACGACGGTTATCGGCCCCACGGCCCGCCCGCTCGAGATTCAGATTCGAACCTATGAGATGCATGAGCAGGCCGAGTACGGCATTGCCGCCCACTGGCTATATAAGAAGTCGGGCGGATCGTCTGCTTCCAAGACCAATGACGCTCAACGTTTGGACGACCAGATCAACTGGCTCAAGCATTCGCTCGATTGGGCTGCGTCTGATGAGATCACCGACGCCAAGGAATACCTGCATTCGCTGAAGGTCGACCTCTTCGATCAGGAGATCTTCGTCTTTACGCCCAAGGGCGAGGTCATGGCGCTTCGTGCCGGCTCCACGCCGCTCGACTTTGCCTATGCCGTTCACACCGAGGTGGGAAACCACTGCGTCGGCGCTAAGATCAACGGTGCTGTGGCCCCGCTCACGCACGAGATCAAGACGGGCGACCGCGTTGAAATCCTGACTAACAAGAGTTCCAAACCGTCGCGTGATTGGCTCAAGATCGTCAAGACGCCTTCGGCCAAGTCCAAGATCCGTCGCTACTTTGCCGCCGCGACTAAGGACGACGACGCTGCCGCCGGCCGCGATATGCTGGCCAAGGACCTGCGCAAGCGCGGGTATGGCATCTCCACGCCGCGCTCCACGCGTGCGCTCAACGCCGTGGCGGAGCAGTTTAACTTCAAGCAGCTCGAGGACCTGTTTGCCGCCGTCGGCGCCGGCAAGGTTGCCCCGCGCGCTGTGGGTAATAAGGTCGAGCAAATCTTGGACCCCAAGCCCGAGGAACAGCTCACCAAGGCCGAGGCTATCGCCGAGGTCGTGAAACAGCCGGCCCGCGGCTCCAACCGCAAGCCGCAAAAGCGTGGCAAGAGCGCAAGTAACGGCATTATCGTTAAGGGCGAGAGCAACAGTGGCCTGCTGGTCCGTCTGGCTCATTGCTGCAACCCCGTGACGGGCGACGATATCGTCGGCTTCATCACGCGTGGCCGAGGTGTCTCGGTGCATCGCGCCAACTGCCCCAACGTCAAGGGCCTCATGGAGCACCCCGAGCGCATGATTGACGTAGAGTGGGATGGTGCTGCCGACACTCTCTTCCAGGTCGAGATCGTGGTCGAGTGCCTGGACCGCATGGGCCTGCTCAAGGACGTCACCATTGCCATTGGCGATGCAGGCGGCAATATCCTTTCCGCCGCCACCTCGACCAACCGCGAGGGTATTGCGACCCTGCGCTTTATGGTCGAGATTTCGGATGCGAGCGGCCTGGATCCGCTGCTGGCTTCCATCAGCAGTGTCGATTCGGTCTACGACGCTCGCCGTCTTATGCCCGGCGAAGGCGGAGCTCAGCTCAAGCGCCGTGTGTAGGTGCGAGAGCCTCTCAGCATCATAGATATTGGTTACGTTCGAGGCATCGTTTGGTGCCTCGAACGTATTTTAGAAGGAGGGCATGCGCATGGACGATATGACTTTGGACCTGACACCCCGAGGTGCGGCTTCGATTGAGGCACTCGTTAACGGCCCGATTCAGACCAACAGTTACGCCGTGATTTCGAATGACGAGTGCTTAATCGTCGATCCGGCATGGGAGGGCGAGCGTCTTGTGGAGCATATCCGCACCGCGCATCCCGAGGTGCGCGTACTCGGCTCTGTCTGCACGCACGGTCATGCCGACCATGTTGGCGGGGTTGCCGGGGTTCGAGCTGTCGTTGGCGACAGTGCACTATATGAGTTGTGCGCTAAGGACGTGACGGTACCTCGCGCAAATATCGAGGAGCAGCGTGTCATGTGGGGTATCGAGACGCCCGATCCGGGTGAGCCGACGCGTTTGCTTGCCGAGGGCGATACAATCGAGGTGGGCGACGTCTGCCTGCAGGTGATCGAGACGCCGGGGCATACGCCGGGCGGCATCGTCCTGTTCGCCGCGACCGAGCAGGGGAACATCGCCTTTGTGGGCGACACGCTTTTCCCGGGCAGCCACGGTCGTACCGATCTTTCCGGCGGTGACGAGGCGGCGATTATGCGCTCGCTCTCCAAACTTGCCAAGACGCTTCCGCCCGATACCGTTTGCTTGACGGGCCATGGCGATTCGACCACGATGGCGCGCGAACTTATGCAGAACCCGTTTATGCAGATGTAGGCTCGAAGCCGTCTTTCGAACCACGAGGACCGCTCAATCGTCAAGCTATTTTCCCCAGTGGGTCGATTCTGTGGGGCAAACGGTCAAAATTTGTCCAATCGGATGGTATTCGTGAACAAACGAACGTTTATGCTCGGGTATGTCGTGGTAAAATCTCAGACGTTATCGGAGCAACCTTACAGGAGGTTTCTTTATGCTCGTCAACGCAGCAGACATGCTCAAGAAGGCCGAGGCCGGCAAGTACGGTCTCGGTGCCTTCAACACCAACAACCTCGAGTGGACCCTGGCTATTCTCCAGGCCGCCGAGGAGGCCAAGTCTCCGCTGATCCTTCAGTGCACCGCTGGTGCCGCTAAGTGGATGGGCGGTTTCAAGGTCTGCGCCGACATGGTCAAGGCTGCCGTCGAGGCCACGGGCGTTACCGTTCCCGTCGCCCTTCACCTCGATCACGGTTCTTACGAGGACTGCTTCAAGTGCATCGAGGCCGGCTTCACGTCCATCATGTATGACGGCTCTCACGAGGAGACCTTCCAGCTTAACCTCGACCGCACCAAGGAGCTCGTTGAGCTTGCCCACTCCAAGGGCATGTCCATCGAGGCCGAGGTCGGCGGCATCGGCGGCACCGAGGACGGCGTGACCTCCAGCGGCGAGCTCGCTGATCCTGCTGAGTGCAAGCAGATTGCTGACCTGGGCGTCGACTTCCTCGCCTGCGGTATCGGCAACATCCACGGCGTGTACCCTGCCGACTGGGCTGGCCTTTCCTTCGAGCGCCTGGGCGAGATCAAGGCTCAGACCGGCGACCTGCCCCTCGTCCTGCACGGTGGCACCGGCATCCCCGAGGATCAGATCAAGAAGGCCATCTCCCTGGGTATCTCCAAGATCAACGTCAACACCGATCTGCAGCTCGTCTTTGCCAAGGGCGTTCGCGAGTACATCGAGGCTGGCAAGGATCAGCAGGGCAAGGGCTTTGACCCCCGCAAGCTCCTCAAGCCTGGTCGCGACAACATCGTTGCCCGCACCAAGGAGCTCATGGAGGAGTTTGGCTCCGTCAACAAGGCGTAAGCGTCGCTAAACTTCCCGTCGGAAGCCCCGTCCCCCTACACTGTTTCCTTTGCGCTCACCTGGCTTCGCCAGAAGTCGCGCCAAGGAAACAGTTCCGGGGGACGGGGCTTCCTTCGTTTAACGCCGCAGGGTTACTGGGCTGAATTCTTTTTTTGACTACCGTTCGGCGGTGTTGATGGCTCCCTTGTTGGGGCTTTCTTTTTATCTCGCTACAATGGACTTCAAGCGTTCTAATGACTTGGAGTTTGGTATGGCTGTTGTTAATGTGTTGCCTTCGGATGGGAAGGTTATTGACGAGGGTCCTGTTGGTTGCTCTGTTGATGTTTGCTGCGATGACTTTCGCCATCTCGATATTGGGCTACCGCCTGAGATTCTTCGTCTTAAGGATGCCGGGTATTTGACGCAGGCTGTTGCCGCCTGCGATCGCCTTTTGGAGCAGAACCCTGAGCCTTCGCTGGCTGCCTGCGTTCGTGCCGAGCGGTATCGCATGCTTGAGACGCCGCTTCATTTTTCGGTGTCGCGCGATCGAGCTATTGCGATGATCCGCGAGGAGTGGCCTGGGTTTACCGAGGAGCAGTTTGACGATCTGATTGACCGTAAGCGTATTGACTGGCGCTTTATCGATGGCGAGCTGTTCGTTCTCGACAACTTCCTCGATTCGCTTCGCGTATATCCCAAAGAGGTTCCCGGCATGCGTCCCGATCCTACGGACGGAATTGCACTGCGCAACGAGATGCTCAAGGAGATGGAGTCACAAAACGGATTGACTCGCGTTATTACGCTTAAGGCGTCCTTGTTTGTCCCCGGCGCTCTAGAGGGGGAGACCGTTCGCGCTTGGCTTCCCGTAGCCGCCACCTGCCGCCAACAGTCTCAGGTCGAGATTCTCGACATGACGCCGGAGGGTGCTGTTGCTCCCGCGAACGCTTCGGCGCGTACCGCCTCGTGGTCTTCTTCGAGTGAGCGCTCATTCTCGGTGACTTATCGCTATCAAATCAATGCCGCTTATCGCGATATTTATGGGGGTGCGCTTCCGTCGCATCCGTGTATGGACGCGCCGTTGCCCGAAGATATTTCTGAGGACCGTCCGCACATTGCATTCACGCCGTATCTGCAGCAGCTGACGGCCGGTGTTGTTGACGGACTCGAGGATCCGCTCGATCGCGCTCGTGCTATCTATGATTATCTGACGCAACATATCGACTATCGCTATCAGCCGCCGTACTTGCTTTTGGGATCTATTGCCGATGACTGCGCGCATTCGCTCCGCGGCGATTGCGGAGTTATGGCGCTCACGTTTATCACCATGTGCCGTATCGCGGGCGTGCCTGCCCGTTGGCAGAGCGGCCTGTACGTTGCGCCCGATTCGGTGGGGTCGCACGACTGGGCAGAGTTCTATACGCCGCAGACCGGTTGGCTCAACGCCGACGTGTCATTTGGATCTTCTGCTCGCAGGATGGGGGAGGAGTGGCGCCGCCGTCACTACTTTGGCAATCTCGACCCGTGGCGTATGGTGGCCAACAATCGATTCCAGGCAGAGTTTGAGCCCTCTTTCGACGGCATGCGCGAGGACCCTTACGATAACCAGATGGGTGAGGCTTCGGTCGACGGTCGCGGATGCCGTCAGCGCGAGATGCTCCGCACAGTCGAACTCATCGAAATGCTCGAAGTTCCATTTTCGGACTAATCGGTAGAAAGCTGTGATAAACTAACTCACGCATTACGTGCCCGAGTGGCGGAATTGGCAGACGCAGTGGACTCAAAATCCACCGTTGGCAACAACGTGCGAGTTCGAGTCTCGCCTCGGGCACCATACATGCAAGTGAGCGTTCAAGGGGGTTGCGGCCCCCTTTTTCGTGCCGAACTCGCGTGAGCGCGCGAAGCGTTAAGCAAACAGGCCTGCGGCCTGTTTGTAGCGGCGCGTGGCGAGGGCGCCGCGCGTCCGAAGCCCGGGGCTTCGCGAAGCGAAGGCCCTTCGAGTCTCGCCTCGGGCACCATACATGCAAGTGAACGTTCAAGGGGGTTGCGGCCCCCTTTTTCGTGTACGTAATGTGATAACGCGCTGTACGTGTTATTATTCGCAAGGCGTTGTTCCCGCAATGCCCTAAAGAGGAACCCGAGGGTTCCCACCTTTTGGCGCCAATGAGCAGCTGACTGGTCATACAACTTAGATTCCCTTCCTCAAATCGAGGAACTCTATGTGTACGACCTGGTTGCTGAGAAGCGCCGGGTTATTTTTTTATGAATGGAGGTAGGGAAAATAGCTAAGTCTGATGACACCCGCATCAACGACGAGATCACTGCATCTTCGTGCCGTTTGATTGGCGTCGATGGCTCTCAGCTCGGCCTGTTCGCCATCCGCGATGCCCAGCGCGTCGCCGACGATCAGGGTCTCGACCTAGTCGAGATCGCTCCCAACGCGGAGCCGCCGGTCTGCAAGGTCATGGACTACGGTAAGTTCAAGTACCAGCAGGCCATGAAGGCCAAGGCTGCTCGTAAGAACCAGTCCAAGGTCGAGGTCAAGGAAATGAAGTTCCGACCCAAGATCGACGTTGGCGACTACGAGACCAAGAAGGGCCACGTTCTGCGTTTCCTCAAGAAGGGCGCACGCGTTAAGATCACCATCATGTTCCGCGGCCGTGAGATGGCTCACCCGGAGCAGGGCCTTAACGTTCTCGAGCGTCTCGCCGAGGATCTCAAGCCTTACGCTACGGTCGAGTCCAAGCCTAAGATGGAAGGCCGTAACATGCTTATGCTGCTCGCCCCGATTAAGGGCGCCTTCGATGAGGATAAAGCGGCAAGCGATACCAAGTAACTAGTGTTCTGTAACCGATTAAGGAGTATTTCATGCCTAAGATGAAGTCCCACAGCGGCACCAAGAAGCGTTTCCGCAAGACTGGTACCGGCAAGCTTATGCGCGCCAAGGCTTTCAAGAGCCACATCCTGAGCAAGAAGTCCACCAAGCGTAAGCGTGGCTTCCGTCAGGAGACCGAGATCGCCGCTGCCGACCGCAAGGTCATCAAGTCGCGTCTCGCCTAAGTTCGCGTTCCCGTTTTTCGTTTTACCGTCTAGGAGTTGATAGAACATGGCACGTATTAAGCGCGCTGTTGCCGCCAAGAAGAAGCGCCGTACCGTTATGCATCGTGCGAAGGGTTACTACGGTGCCGCTTCGCGTACTTACAAGCATGCTAAAGAGCAGGTCCAGCACTCCCTGCAGTATCAGTATCGTGATCGCCGCAACAAGAAGCGCGAGATCCGTTCTCTCTGGATCACCCGTATCAACGCTGCTGCTCGCCTGAACGACATCTCTTACTCTCAGTTCATGCACGGCCTGAAGGTCGCCGGCATCGAGCTCGACCGCAAGGTCCTGGCTCAGATGGCTTACGAGGACATCGAGTCCTTCAACGAGCTGGCTACCATCGCCAAGAAGGCTCTCGAGGCCTAATAGATTCTCTTGAATCGCTAGGGGAGTGTCGCGTTGTGCGCGGCGCTCCCTCTTTTTATCTGAAGCGCTGGTTTATATAGCAAAAGCGCGGGTAGATAGACACTTACAGGTGACCGATCTTTATATATCTCTTAACCGAAGGGTCATCATCTGATACGTGCAGTATTTCTGCACCAGCCTTTCTATGACTTATATAGGAAGCAATGTATTGTGTAGGACTTGTGAAGAGTGGAATTGACGTCCCACAGGGCTTCGCGGTCTGGCAATATATCTCCTTGCCGCGCGGCCCGGTGGAACCGGGAACCAGCGC
>UQZU01000016.1 GCA_900545665.1 uncultured Collinsella sp. | reverse complement strand
CGCCGTGCCCAGCCCTCTGTTGCAGATCATGTATTCGCCGTCGGGGACGCTCTGCGTGCCAGTTGCTGCCAGCCTCCAGCTTTGCGCTGCCGAGCCGTTCGACTCGTACAGCTGGACGTTCGTGCCGTTCGAGGTCGATCCCCACTTTGCGTCGAGGACCAGGCCGGGGCCGCCCGCGGACGCGATCGTGTAAGCGCCGTCGCCGCGCTGCGTGATCAGCCACCTCTGCGCTGCGCTGCCATTTCTGGCGTATTGCTGGACGTTGGCGCCGCTCGAGAAGTCGGCGCAATCCACGTCGAGCGCTAGCCCCGACGCCGCGCACATGATCTCGTAGGCGCCCGCACACTCGTCGTAGGAGATCATGAACCGCTGGGCCCCCGAGCCGTTGGCCTCCCATAGCTGGGCGTTGGCGCCGTTGGACCTCGAGGCTCCTGAGATATCGAGCATCGCCGTGCCCAGCCCTCTGTTGCAGATCATGTATTCGCCGTCGGGGACGCTCTGCACTGGCTTTACTTGAGCGGCTTGATATTTGGCAGTGCAGTCGTACTTTACTGTCAATGTGCTGTTCGGCAGAGTAGCGACATTGGAGGTTGCGGCCAGCTCAACCTTGGCGCCTTGGACTTTCCACCTCCTCTGATTCATCGCATAAGCAACAATCCCGTTCTGAATCCCCGAAATGCTTGGCGGGAAGGACTGGTTGTCGGCGTCAATGGAAAAGCTTTCTTCCCTGGCATCCAGGTGCTGCTGAATGCGGTCGGCATACTTCTCTGCCCATTCATCGGCTTTGCCATTTCGCACAAAGTAATTGTTGGATAGGTCGGTCGAGCGGTAGGCGTAGTCGTCCTTTTGGTAGTTTGCCGTGTGGTCGGAGTGGGCGATCGCCATGAGCTCGTCGGTCAGGCCAAAGTACAGATGGCGCTGGTCCAGGTCTCCGTACCAGTTGTCGCTGGCGTCATCCCAGGTTAGGTCCATCTGGCACCATTTGCCGTCGATCTTTACGGCGTTCCAGGTGTGGCCGTTGCCGGTGATGCGGTCGTTGGCGATGCCCGCTGCGTCAAGGAGCTTGGAGTAGATGCGCTGGTAGCTCTCGCAGGTGCCCTGGTGGCGCGTGAGGCCGCTTTCGGCCGAGCACCAGTTGAGGCTGTGGTCGTACTCCAGCTGGTCGAGCGTCCAGTCGTGGAGCCACAACGCCATGTCGTATTCCGAGCCGTTTGTCTGTTGCCTGCACTGGGCCACGGCGTTGTTGACGATCTGCGTGACGCTCGGGCGGGCGGCGTCGTTTACGGTCACCTCCGCCGTGGTACGCAGGTAGTATATCCCCTTGTCGTTTTGGGGGTCGCTTCTGTCGTTGTCCATAAAGTAGAAGTAGATGCGGTACGTGCCCGAAGCCGTGAAGTCGAAGGTAAAGTCGTGGCCCGCGGTGCCCAGGCTGCAGTAGCCGGCCCATGCCGGGCGCGACGGGTCGCAGACGCTTTCATGGCTGCCGCCGTCCCAATAGGTGGGCACGTCCATGCGCGCCTTGGCCTGGGACGAGCCGTTGGCTTGGGTTACGTGGAAGGTCGTCGGGGTGCCCGCGGGGGCGTCGTTCCACGAGACGGTGAAGGTGACGCCGTTTTGGCTTGCGGTGGCGGAGTGGACGTAGGTGGTTTGTGACGTGGCGGAGATCGCCTCGGGTGTGGGGTTGGCTTGGGTTCGGAGGGATGGGGTGGGGGTGCCGGTTGCGGCGATGGTGCCGTCGTCGCTTTCCGTGTTGACGGCGCTGATGCCGGTGGATGTTGCGGTGCTGTCCTCTATGGTATCTGCTGTCGCATTTGTGTTGGTGCCGTCTTCAGCCTTGCCTGCGTCGCTGTTCGTGGCGTCGGCTTGCGCCTGTTGCTCGGCTGTTGCTGGAGGCTGGATGGCTTCCGCAATGGCCGCCATGGGCATCGTCGCGCTGACCATGGAAGTGCAAGCGATCGCGCAGAGCAGGTAGTAAAGGGGTCGTTTCATAGCGGAGCCTCTCGGTGAGCAGCCAATAGGGTCCGAAGGCAGCTCCAGGCCGGCACTCCGCACATATTTTATTGGGGATTATTTTACGGTAATAGACTGCGGATAGGGGGTCCTGTTAATAGAATAGGGGCGCGGATTTTGTTCCGCACCCCTCAAATCAAATGCTGTGCCGTATTGTTGGCAATCAGCAGTTATTCAGGATGGCTACTACGCCTCCGCCGACTCCACGTCCAGCTCGTTGCGGACGAGCTCGAAGGCGGCGGCGATGGCCTTGTCCATGTCGTAGTACTTGTAGCCGCCCAGGCGACCGGCGAAGACCACGTCGCCCTCCTGCGCCGCCAGCTCCTCGTACTGCTTGTAGAGGGCCTCGTTCTTGGCGTCGTTGATGGGGTAGTAGGGCTCGTCGCCGGGCTTCCAGTCCGCCGGGTACTCGCGCGTGATGACGGTCTTGTCCTGCGTGCCGAACTCGAAGTGCTTGTGCTCGATGATGCGGGTGTAGGGGACCTCGCGCTCGGTGTAGTTGACCACGGCCACGCCCTGGTGATCCTGTTCGTCGAGCGTCTCGGTCTCGAAGCGCAGGCTGCGATACTCCAGCGTGCCCAGCTTGAAGTCGTAGAACGCGTCGATGGGGCCGCAGTAGATCGTCTTGGCGGCGATATCGGGCTCGGCGGCGGACAGCTCCTTGGACAGATGGGGACTGGAGGTGGGTTATGGGTTGGATGGTGGTGTTGGCCACAGGTTATCCTCGGTTATTCTGCAGGGTAAAATTATTTTGTAATAACCGAGTAAATTTGACCTGGCGCGCGTGATTGTCTGGTTTTGTTTGGAGGAAGTTACATCTTGCATCGCTCTATG
The DNA here is from genome assembly GCA_900545665.1 of uncultured Collinsella sp. Lineage (GTDB taxonomy): Bacteria > Actinomycetota > Coriobacteriia > Coriobacteriales > Coriobacteriaceae > Collinsella. Next base: position 40,367 of record UQZU01000016.1, on the reverse strand, counting down.
TTTATTTCTGCTGGAGAGTTTGGTCAGCCCCTTGATAGCTCAGTTATTGCGAGGATGTTTAATTGCATTCAAGGTGATTTGGATGGTTTTATTGCTGCATTGGAAAAGGCGGAATTTGAATGTAGGCTGCCAGCTCTAAGTTCTCTTTGGACTGATGTCCGCCATGAAAATGCTCAAGAAATATTGCATAATCAGCTTCGTGTTGATGGCATGTACTTACAGTTTCCTGAATACGTTAGTCTACCTAAGGGGGCGACTGTTTTTCGCGCGCGAAGTGTCTCTTCTTCTCTCGATTATGGAGCTCAGTTTATTGACCAGGGTCAACTGTGGGAGCCACCGAATAATTGCGTGACCAATTTTGGGCGATTAAACAAACCCGGTGAGAGCTATTTATATGTCAATTGCGGTGACCCAGTCACTACGCTTGACGAAGCCAGGGTGAACGTTGGTGACCAATTTGCTTTGATAGCGTATGAGGTCGCTAGACCTATTAAAGCTATTGGTATTGGTGTTTATATTCCTTCCGAAGTGCGTAGGCTGTTTGGGCAAAGCCCGACTGCATTCGGACAATACTGCCTGCTGCATGATTATTTGCATCAAGAGTTTTCTCGCCCCTTTGAAGTTCTCGGTGAGACTACCTATCAATTGAGCAATGCAATTGTTGATGAGTTTTATTCATACGAACCCTGTGTTGCTTATAGTCCTGTGGGCGGTGGCAGAGGGCTTAATTTAAGAATGACTCCGGATGCCGCACATGGAAATTTGGCAATTCGAGGGGTATATTTTGGAAAGCGCTCCGCCAACGCGCTTAAATCAATGATTGTCGAATTTGGGCGCTGGCATTATTCCAGTAAAGCTGGACGTTACCTGTGTCTTGAACATTCCAAGAACCCTGTTTGTCTTAATCATCTGTTTTTTGAAGATGAGCTTGTCTGTCCAGGAACTGAGTGCGAATCGGAGTTGTACTCGTTTTGCGGCTATCGTCCCAACAGGCATGGCCATGAACTATTAGCTTTACGATAGGGGGGGGCACAGCGCGATTTAAATAGGCCAGGTATTTTGAAATTATAACTGGCTGTTGTCGCTATCGAGGTCATTGCTGCATCTGCTCCAGGGTGATCGCACAAAGGTAACTGTTGCTTTAGCGCACGGGGTTTCTTCTTGAACTTATAATTCGGTTGAGGTTTTACGTGCATTTAGTTGGCGGGCCAGTGTATCAGGGGATCCTGATGGGGCACACCCTAGGAGCCATGGAGGCCTCGAACGGATTGCCCTGTTCGCCAGGCAGACCATGGTAGTAGTTGGCAGCATAGATGTAGAAATGCCCGTTTATTAGGTCGTCGATGTATGCCTCTCTGGGTTCGAACTTGAGTGGACATGCGATGTTGCCGTTTTGACGCTAGACGTCCTTTCATGGGCGGTGTTTCTTCGGGCCGATTCATACATCCGGGATTCAAGGGGGGATTACTTTGGCAGATTTATTTCATGTTTTGCCGCTTCAATCGGTGAGCGACGAAGCTCAGGAAGCGCTTTCAAAGATTGAATATCTCGAGGGCGATTCTGCAACCAAAGTGAAAGAGTATGACGGTGTTGTGCGGTCACTTTGGGAGGTTAACCAACTGTATGAACAGTTTCGATGGAACTACGGTGAACTGCGGCGCCTGGTTCCGTGCGATCGGTTTGACTCCTTGCCCGACGGTTTTACCAGCGGTGGTTTTGGCGAAAGGACTGTTGTTAACGCCGCCTTTGGTAATTATGTATCCGCAGCCCGTGGTCTTGTCGATAGAATGCAAGCGGTCATGCGGGATTATGACCGAGGTTCTGTAAAAGAACTATATAAAAACTATTGGAAGTTGCCTTCTACTTGGTATGACCGAGGTGGCCTCTATGTTTTTATGTATGAGATACGAAATCCCGTTCAGCATGGTCAAACCGTTGTTTCGCTTGTTAGGGAAAACGGTTTGATTAGGGTCCGATTTGATCTTGACCAAATTGCTGATATGCGCGACTACAATACCTCGCCAAAGCTGCGCGCTTTTTTAAACAAGTCAATTTCGATAATGAAAGAACGTGATTCGTCCGGCTGCCCCTACCTTTGCTTCAGGTATACAAACATGAAGTACCAGGAGCTTGTACTTGAATTATTCTGCCATTTTCTGGATTGTGCTGAGCCTAGAATACGTGACGCTCGCAGAGATATGAAGAAATTGCTATCGCAGCACGGCAAAGCTGTCGGCAAGTTAGGCGGCTTTTCCTTTGTTGCATATCGTGACGGTGATATAACCCATGTTTTTAATGAGGTTGACGTTGATCCAGTTAAGGAATTAAAAGATATACGCCGAAAGGCGCAGAAGCATCTAAAAGATGTTCAAAATGCAGTTACGGCTGAGCGTAGATCAATTCGCTAGAGAAGATTACACTCATTTTTCGAAGTTTCTCTTTTTTAGTCGGCCGAGATACCGATCGAGTTCGTATAAGGCGTCAATGTAGACTTGGGCTGAGTTGCGGATATCGCACATATCCAGGCAACATCTTTCAAAATGTAGCTTGCCATTTTCTATTTTATTTCGGCGGCAGGTCATTAGTGCAATTTCGTTGTCCTCGACACTGTCGGTTTCTTTGATTCCTTTTGGTGTGATGCGATAGATCACTCTGCCCGGATATGAGTCGAGAAGGCTTTTCCGTCGCATATCAATACAAATTCGTCCTTCTGGACCAAAGCCGTATTCTTCATGCCTCGTCGAATTTAAGGGGTGTGCAATTACGATTGAGCGAACCGCCTCAAGATAATTACGCGCCTCTGTGAGTCCATTCTGTCTTGAGAACTCGAATTTGGTTCTAATTACTTCTTTCAAGCAGGCGTAATTAATCTGCCAGTATGCATCTTTAATCCAGGTGGCGAGTGCTACTAGAAATACGGTGTCCTTAATGTTGGGAGAAAATCCGTCTTTGATGGCAGCATTGAAGTCTTGAATGCTGTAGTTAGCCTTAAGAATAAGATCAGACATTAATTCATAGTGATCTAGGTCTTTCCAAGGCCACTTCTTCCAAATGCCGCCTTTGCCTTCGCCCAGACCGTCCGTGGTCTTTAGAGGTTCGATTGATTGCACGTTGTTCCCGTCTACTTGAGTTCCGCCCGGGCTCCTCATCGTTGTACGTTGTTAATTATCATAATGACTCGACGGCAAAGCGAGGGGTTGGGTCACATTTTCGTTTTGCTGTTATTTTGTTGTAAGTGCCCACGTCTGCCTCCTTTTGCTTCGTCGATTTAGCGCGTTACTATTAAGGTTCGAGCCTATGTATGAGATTGGAGATCTGATGACCGACGCTAATACAAAGCCGTGGCTTACGGCGTCCGAGCAGATTGATCATCTCAAATCGAGAGGTGTCCATTTCTCGCTGATGAGCGAAGACGATGCCAGATCTTATCTGGAAAAGAACAGCAACTATTTTCGCCTGCGTGCCTATCGGCTTGGGTTTCCTAAAGTTGAAGAAGGAGCCCGCAAGGGAGAGTATGCAAATCTGGATTTCAAGATGCTGGTCGATTTGTCGATTGTCGACATGCTCCTTCGTTATGAAATGCTGCCGCTTACGCTCGATGTAGAACATTTCGCAAAGGTCAAGCTCTTGAAGCGAATCGAGACGGAGGGGGAGGACGGCTATGCGGTCGTCTCGGAGTTCATTTCTTCCTACGACGGCACGAAGCCAGATGGAACGCCATACAATTCGCTCAAAGACGAGATTCTCAGATGCAAGAACAGTCCCTACACTGGTGGGTTGATTGCCAGGTATGCTGATTTCGACTTCCCCGCGTGGGCATTTATCGAAGTCGTCTCCTTCGGCTCTTTTCTCTATTTTTATAAGTTTTGCGCCAATAGGTTTGACGACCGCGAGATGCTTAAGGAGTTCTATATTCTTCAAGCAGTCAAGTCATTAAGAAATGCATGCGCTCATAATAGCTGCATTTTGAATAACCTGCGTGCTGATAGACCGCAATTTAAGCCAAGCTACGTTGTAACGCGGGAGTTGTCGACCATAGCTGGCATCGGTCTCGACCAGCGTAAGTCAAAGATGAGCAATGACCGTATACAGCAGATCGTCACTACGTTATATGCGCACAGGGAACTTGCTTCACAAGGCGTTTTGGAACATCGCGCAAAGAGCCTATCTGTGTTTGTTCAAAGAATGAATAAGCACGTCGATTACTACCGGGGCAATCTTCAGGTGTCTACTGGATTTGACTTTCTCACGAAGGTGATTAGTGCGTGGTTTCCGGTGGACGCTGATTAACGATGAATCTGTGACGAGCGTTGCCGCAACGCCTTGGATGCCAAAAAAGAGCTATGCTTTCTTCACAACAAAAAACAGAAGCCTTTCTTTGGCCGAAGTTTTGCAAGGGGGTTCCTTCCCTAGGGAGGGCATCCCCTATTTTTATGGATGGCGCAGTTTTTATGTGTGGTGTGCGTCGACGAATGTAGTGGCGACGCTTTGATGTGGGTAAGGTGACCAAAGCCACGGTCGCCAACACTTCCATATCCAAGGCCAAAACCGCGACTTACTCGGCACTCCCCAAGACCGCCGATAGCAATTGGACCGCCGCATCTACGGTGCTTCTTCTGCTAAGAATAGCGATTCTGATCGCGTCGGAAATGTTGGTGTAACCGCACGGCTGCTTCATCCATCCTTTCCGAGTGGTCTCGCCAAATTGCCCGTCCGGGAGAACAATAGATCGAGCGCTGCGCCCTGCTCCCAGGGGTGAGGCCCTCTTGATTAAACTGCTCACTTTTAAATAAACCTGTGCTCAATTCTCTGTGGCATTTGAGGAAGATGAGCTCGATTTAAGTGAGTTGCTCGAGTATCTGAGGGCGTTCATCACGGACGATCGCAAGATAATCCACGGTAATAGCGAGCTAAAACGGCTTATTAGAATGTATGATTTCCTTAAGTACAAGAAGGCCTTCGACATATCGGCTACTAGTGAATAATCCCACCTAGCGTCTATGAAGAAGGCCATCTTTGTAAACTATGGCATCTGAGCGTATAGTGCGAACACCACGTGCAAATGCATACTTAATATAACGCTTTCTACTTGAAATCACAATGGTGTCTGTTTCGACCTGCCAATCAAGGGAAGATTGTGTAGAGTATCTTCCTGCAATACAAAAGCTCTTTGGGAGCTTTAAGGGTGACGCTTTCAAACTGAGAGTGTTGCCCTTTTTTCATGTATGCAATGTGTGGCGTACTAGCCAAGCACCATCCCGGCGATGGAATGATCGAGCATGGGCGGCTTCTACTGGTTGACGTGATCGTGGTCAAACAAGTGATATCGATTAGAATTAAATCAATTGCGGTGGAAGCCTTCGGGCGACACCTGAAGAGGGCTGATGCGTCGGCCCTCTATTTTGTTTGGTTGTAAGATTCGGCCTGGCAAAACAAGGATCTCATTTGGGGAGAAACAAATATCCGGTGGTTTTCGCTTCGGGACGCGCGGTTTAAGCGTGCTATTCGGAAGTGCGGGGAAAAAATCGGAAACCTCCGAGCATAAATCGAATTTCGGCAACAAAACCGCAGGTCGCGGAAGGCTAAAACAGAGGTCTGGTCTGTCGATCTCGGTTTTTCACCGCACTTCCGAAAACGCCCGACGGAAGTATGCGGCAAATTTTGGAACCCTCGAGCACACTGGCCATTTCATGAAAAGAAACCGCAGGTAGAAGCGTTGCCGCTATTCAGTGTGGTCTGCATTTCAACAATTTGCCGCATACTTCCGGAATTTGTACAAGCTCGACTGGGTTGTTTGTCGTTTGGTGCTGATGAATCTTGCCCGGACCTTATTATTTGTATTTAAATAGTTACACTTAACTTATAAGTTAAGTGTAACTAGAAATGGGAGGTGGCCCTTGGTAGAAGGATATGAACCTGTCGAATACAGAGACCCCAAGGGCCGACCGTTTTGGGCATTGACGGCTTCTCCCGACAACTCTCAATTCCAGAAAATGTTGTCAGACCCTGAGCGGAAATTAACCGCTCGAACAATGATCGGCCGTAATAGCGCGTCAGCTTCTGGAGCCTGGGCGCTGACTTTTATGCCAGGCTTCTGAAACGGAGAATACAATGAATAAAGTAGATCTATCTGATTTTTATGCCGAAACAGAAAGTAGCGAAACGCGCGCTTATGAACATGCACTAGATATTGAGTTTATTGTTCATCGCGAAATGAAACGTTTGGGATTGAGTAAAAGTGAGCTGGCAAATCGTATGGGCATAAGCCTTCAGTCGCTTTCTAAGCTCTTGAATTCTCAACCTAATATGACTCTAAAGACGATTGCAAAGTTCGAACTTGCTCTGGGCATTAAGATCGTTCCGCAGGCTATCGTCAGCTATTCCAAAGAACTGCCGTTTCTTTCATCCAACTATTCCGTTCGAGAGCAATGTGCATTGCCTGCCATTCTCCCTGCAGAGCTGTCGGCAGATTGTGATGTGCCTTTTCAGAGCGAATAGCAGCCTCTCAATGAGCCTGGGTCGGACGAGTTGCCATTCCCATATCCTCTAAAAAAGTTCTTAAAACAGCCTTAAAGGCGCCCCAGCTCGCGTTGACAGCGTAAAATACGCATGTTTGACTATGTCTAAAGTGAATTTTAGGGGGGGAGTGCGCCATGGAGGTGCTGGTTGTTGGCAACACCGCATATGTTGACGATGACTTTTGTGCCAAGGCGTTCCCCGGGGACCATGTCCAGGTCGTCGCTGCCGCGGAAGCGCGCCGCGACGAGTCATCGCCCCATGCCTCGTGGAAAGAGCTTCTGCAACACCTGGATCAGGCCTACGAGTTCGACCGCGTGGTCTACCTATCCAATGACCTTACCCCGCATACCGATACCGTGGGCGATATCGAGACGCTGCGCTCGGTCTTTCGTGCGTGCGCGGGTCGCCGGGTCCAACTGCTGTATGTAGCGGGGCCCGCGGGTGCCGAGGGCGCCGCCGATGCCGCGGGGCGAACGGGCAAGGGCATTATCGCGCACGCAGCCAACGACCTGTGCCGCTACTACGCTGCTCGCGAGGGCGTTCAGACCAAGATTCTGCGCGTGCCGTTCCTGTATACCGCGTCTGCCGCGCTGGAGGACCCGTTTTTGGTGCCGTTGTTCGACGCGTGCTCAACCGGATCGGTCGCTCTGCAGGGCGCGCAGGATGCGGCGTTTCCCCTGCTGTGTGCCGAGGAGCTTGCGGTGCTGGTACGCCGTATCTTCGATAGCTGGGATGGTAACTTTGAGACGCTCGACGTAGCCGATACCTTCCATCACACGGCGGGTGAGGTGGGCGACGCCCTCAAGGCGCTGTTCCCCGGCCTTGCCGTTGCCTATGGCGATTCTGCCGGCTACGCCCTGCCCGCCAGCGACGTCGCTCGCGTGCGCTATGGCTGGTTTCAGCGCTATGACTTGCTGCGCGATCTCTCGACCATTCAAGCGCGTTGGGATGCTGGCCGCGCAAAGAAGGTCAACCCCTTGCGCGCCGCCATCGACCGCATCCAGATGCGCACGCTGCCTATTAAATGCCTAGAGACGGGCGTTGCCTGGGTTCTGTTCGAGGTACTGGAGCATCTGTTCTCACAATCGGTCCAGCTCAACGTGCTCGATTATCGCCTGCTCTACGTGGTGCTGATCGGCACGCTGTATGGCTTGGACTTTGGCCTGGTTGCGGCGCTGCTGGCGTCGGTGGGCTTGGCCGTGAGCTACTTTACTCAGTACGGCTATACCTTCCAGGGTCTGTTCTACGAGCCGTCCAACTGGCTACCGTTTATTGCGTACTTTGTGGTGGGTGCCGTGTGCGGCTATGTGCAGCTGCGCAACAGCGAAGCCATTAGGGCGGAGCGCGATCAAAACGAGCTCGTGCGCAACCGCAATACGTTCCTTACGCAGCTCTACCACGACGCGATCGAGGACAAGCGCGCGTACAGGCGCCAGATCGTGGGTCGCCACGACAGCTTTGGCAAGATCTTTGCCGTGACGCAGGAGCTCGACGTACTCAACCCTCGCGACATCTATCGCAAGTGCTGCGAGCTTCTGGGCGAGATCCTCGAGAACGATTCGGTGGCGATCTACCATGTTTCGGGCGGGGCATTTGCACGCCTGGTGGCAGCAAGTCCCGCGATTGCCGAAGATACCGCACGCTCGCTCACGCTTGAGCAGCTTGCACCTCTTTTGGGCGACGGGGGCCGTTCGAACCTGTGGGTGAACCGCGAGCTGACGCCGGGGCTTCCCATGTTTGGATACACGATCGAGCGCGACGGGGCACCCGCCGTGTTGATCTTTGTGCGTCGTGTGGCCGAAAACCAAATGACTCTCTATTATCAAAACCTGTTCCGCATCTTGTGCGGGCTGGTCGAAAGCGCGCTGGGCCGTGCCTTTGACTATGAGGCGGTGGCGCAGGATAAACGCTGCGTTGACGGCACTTGCGTGCTCAAGCAGGCTGCCTTTGGCCAAGAGCTCGCGGCGGAGCAGGCGCTCGCAGATAGCAAGATGGGGAGTTTTTTGCTCCTGCGCGTGGTACCGGGCATGGAGCCTGTCGGCGAGCTGGTGGGCGCAATCGGGTCGGCAATCCGCGAGAGCGACGCGGCGGGCTTGGTCGACGGCGACGTGCTCTACCTGCTTATGCGCCAGGCAAAGGCGTGCGATCTGCCCATTATCCGCGAGCGCCTGAGCGCAAAGCAGATTGCGGTGGAGCCCGTCGATGGCGAGGACATCGTGGCGCTGTTGCAACACATCTCTTACACCGGTGACGGTGAGGGGGGTGCCGCTTGATCTCGCTTGTCGTTGCTGCCGTCTTGCTGCTGATTCATGCGCTGGTTTGCCTGATGCTGTGGACGCTCATGAAGCTGGGCCTGCTGCCGGTGCGCGGGCACATGTTGGCTGTGATAGTGCTGGTGCCGCTGTGGGGCCCGTTGCTGGTGGTTCTGCTATCGGCCCGCAGCGCGGTGTTTGGCGAGGGGCTGAAAGAGTCTGCGCTGGAGTCGCTGCGCTTCAACGACGACCTACATCGCAGCATCCTGGTGCACGACCGTGACGCCGATGCAGGCGTAGTGCCGCTCGAGGAGGCGCTCATCGTCAACGACCCGGCATACCGGCGCCGACTAATGCTCTCCATGCTCACCGAGGAGCCCGACGCGTACCTGGCGCAGCTGCAGGCGGCTAAGCTTAACGACGACGTTGAGGTGGCGCACTATGCCGCGACGGCGGTGGCGCAGATCTCCAAGGAGTCCGACCTTAAACTGCAGCAGCTGGAGCGTGCCTTTAAGACGGACCCGAGCGCGCAAAACCTCAACGAATACTGCGATTTTCTTGGTGAATACTTGTGCTCGGGCTTGGCTGAGGGGCGCGTGGCTCAGATTCAGCGCCAACAGTACGCGCGCCTGCTTGCGCGTCGCTGCGAGCGCGAGGATACCCTTGAGCTGCGCATTCGATATGCGACGGCGCTGGCCGATGTCGGACAGATCGACGAGGTGCAGGCCGTGACCAACCAGCTGGTACTCGACGTGCCCGAGGAGCAGGAGGTTTGGATGCTTTGCCTGCGCCTGGCCGTGATGCGCCGCGACGGTGACGAGGTCCACCGTGTGATTGATGCGATTGACAAGCAACATGTGTATTTGAGCGCCGACAACCGCGAAAAGTTGGCGTTTTGGCGCGACGGGGAGGAGGTCCGATGAGCGTGGCGCAACATATCCGCGACCGTGCAGGCCGCTTTCGTTGGATGGGACTCCTCGTGGTGTGGGCGGTCTTTATTGCCATGGCCGCCGTGTTGCTGGTGGAGCGTGCCGGCGTGCAGTACAGCGCGGGCCAGCATAAGCTGGGGATGCTTGCCGCCAACGATGCAGTGCCGGCCTCCTCGGCAATCTTTGGCCAAAAGCCCACGTGCCTGGTCATTACCGACTCGGACCAAGATGGTGTTGACGACGTTAAAGACCAGTTCGACCAGATCCTGCTCGACATGAAGATCGCGCACCGCGACGTGGACCTTGCCCTGGATGGTGCGGATGCCATTCCCTCGCTGACCTCCTTCGATCGCGTGATTTTGCTCATGCCGTCGCTCGATGGGCTCGGTACGCACCTGAGCGACATTATGAGTTGGGTGAGTGCGGGCGGCTCACTCATGCTGGGCATGACGCCAGATAACTCGAACTGCCTGCAGGCTATTGCTTCCAAGCTTGGGATCGAATCGGCCGGATATGACTATGCGACAGCCGAAAGTATCGTTCCGAGTGAGGACTTTATGCTGGGCGGGGGAGAGCGCTACGAGTTCTCGGATCCCTTCGATTCTTCACTTTCGGTTTCATTGCGCGAAACGGCGCACGTCTGGGCAAAGACCGGCGATGCGGGCACGCCGCTCATTTGGTCTAACGATTGCGGCAGTGGTCACACCGTGGTGTGCAACATTGGCATCTACGACAAGGTCATGCGTGGGTTCTATGCTTCGGCCATAAGCTTGCTGGGTGAAGCCACGGCCTATCCGGTCATCAACAGCGCCGTGTTCTATTTGGACGACTTTCCCAGCCCTGTGCCCTCGGGCGACGGCACCTACATCAAGCGCGACTACGGGCTTTCCGTCGCCGATTTTTATGCCAAGGTCTGGTGGCCCGATCTGCAAAAGCTCGCGCAAAAATACGGCATTCGCTATACCGGCGTGATGATCGAAAACTACGAGGACGCGGTCAACCAGACCGAGCCCGCGCGCCAACCCGATACCACGCAGTTCCGCTATTTTGGCGGCATGCTGCTGCAGATGGGCGGAGAGCTGGGCTTTCACGGCTACAACCATCAGCCTCTGGCACTCTGGGACACCGATTACGGCACGCTGTATGACTACAAGACCTGGAAGAACAAGGAAACGCTCGTCGCATCGCTCAACGAGCTTATCGCCTTCCAAGATGAGGTGCTGCCCAACGCGCACGGCTCGGTTTACGTGCCGCCGTCAAATATCCTTTCGGCCCGTGCACGCAAGCTTATCGGCACCGACGTTCCGCGCATTAAGACTATTGCCAGCACGTACTTTGAGGACGGTACCGACCTGCCCTACGTGCAGGAGTTTGGCGTGGCGAGCGATGGCATTGTGGAGCAGCCACGTATTGTTTCGGGCGGCATGGTCGACGATTCCTATATGCGCCTGGCAGCCGTGTCCGAGCTCAACATGCGCTACGTGAGCACGCACTTTATGCACCCGGACGACCTTTTGGACCCCGATCGCGGAGCCAAGGAGGGCTGGGAGGTCTACAAGGGCGGCCTGACCAACTACCTGGAGTGGCTTACCAAGTCTGCGCCCGACCTGCGTCGCCAGACCGGCTCGGAATGCTCTGGTGCTATCCAGCGCTTTTCGTCGGTTACGGTGAGCATGGATACCAGCGCGGATGCCTGGACGCTCAGCCTGGGCAATTTCCACGACGAGGCGTGGCTCATGTTCCGCGCCAATAATGGCGAGCTGGGTGCGGTGACGGGTGGCGAACTGACGCACCTTACGGGCAATCTGTATCTGCTCAAGGCAAATGATAAGACCGTGACGATCGAGCGCAAGGAGGGCGCCGACAAATGAGAATCTGCTTGGTACTCGAGGGTTGCTACCCCTATGTGCACGGCGGCGTATCTACCTGGATGCACGGCTACATTACGGCCATGCCCGAGTACGAGTTTGTGCTGTGGGTGATCGGCGCGCATGCTGCCGACCGTGGCAAGTTTGTCTATGAGCTGCCCGGCAACGTGGTCGAGGTGCACGAGGTTTTCCTGGACGATGCCCTGCGGCTTTCGGGCGAGCAACATGAAGCCAGTTTTAACGACCGTGAGCGCGAGGCGCTACGCCGTCTGGTGTCGCTCTCCAATCCGGACTGGGACGTGTTATTCGATATCTTCCACCGCCGTCGCGTGCATCCGCTCTCGTTTTTGCAGAGCCGCACGTTTATGGATATCTTTCGCGACGTGTGCCTGGCCGAGTATCCCTACACGCCCTTTGCCGATGCATTCCACACCATGCGCTCCATGTTGCTGCCCGTGCTCTACCTGTTGGGCAGCGAGGTGCCGGTGGCCGATGTGTACCATGCCATCTCGACCGGCTACGGTGGCCTGCTCGCCTGCCTGGGCTCAAGCGTTTCCCATGCGCCGGTGCTGCTGACCGAGCATGGCATCTATACCCGCGAGCGCGAGGAAGAGATCATTCGCGCCGATTGGGTGGTGCCGTCGTTTAAGGACCGCTGGATTCGCTTTTTCTACCTGCTTTCGGAGGAGATCTACCGCCGCGCCTTCCGCGTGACGAGTTTGTTCCATAACGCCCGCAAGACGCAGATTGATATGGGCTGCGATGCGGACAAATGCCTGGTCATCCCCAACGGCATCCAGTTCGATCGCTTTAAGGATATTCCCTTAAAGCCCGATGACGGCTGGGTGGACATTGGCGCGGTGGTGCGCCTGGCGCCCATCAAGGACGTCAAGACTATGATCTATGCGTTCTTTGAGCTGCATGAGCGCCTGCCCAAAGTGCGCCTGCACATCATGGGCGGCGTGGACGACGAGGAGTATGGCGCCGAGTGCCACGCGCTGGTCGAAACCCTGGGCGTGCGCGACCTGATCTTTACTGGCCGCGTCAACGTGGTCGAGTACATGGGAAAGCTCGACTTTACCATTTTGACGAGCATCTCCGAGGGCCAGCCGCTCAGCGTGCTGGAGTCGCTTGCAGCGCGCCGTCCCTGCGTGACGACCGAGGTGGGCTGCTGCCGCGAGCTGCTCGAAGGCGCCCCGGGTGACGACTTTGGCGTGGCGGGTTTTGTGACGCCGCCCATGTATCGCAAGGGCTTGGCCGATGCCATGGAGCGCATGTGCACAAGCCGCGCCCGTCGTATCGAGATGGGGGAGCGCGGGCAGCGTCGCGTTGCCACGTACTTTTTGCACGAGCAAATGCTCGCCAACTATCGCGCGCTGTACGACGAGACGGCGTGTGCGTTTAACCTGCCCAGAGAGGGGGAGTAGCCGATGGCCGGAATTGGTTTTGAGCTTAAGCGCCTGTTTAGGCGCAAGGGCCTGTTTGCCACGATGCGTGCTTACGGCTACGCCGGCATTGTGTGCACGGGTCCCATGCTGTTGGGCGTGCTGCTTCAGGTGGGTATCTTGGTGCTGTGCGGTCTGTGGGGTGTGGGCCGTGCCAACCAGGATCTGCTGGTGTGCATGGTGACCTACACACTGCTGGCCTCACTTTTGCTCACGAGCTTTTTCTCCATGCCGGTCACGCGCTTTTTGGCCGACATGCTTTTTGCCGAGCGCGAGGACGAGATTCTGCCTTCGTTTTGGGGCTCCAATGCTGTCATGCTCGTTGCGGGCACGGTGCTCTACGGTGTCTTTCTGCTGTTCTCGGGCGCCACGCTGCTGCAGAGGCTGCTATGCCTGTGGCTGTTCAACATTATGATCGTCAACTGGAACGGCATGAGCTATCTCACCGCTATTAAGGATTACCGCGGTATCCTATGCAGCTTTGCGGCTGCCATTGGCGTGGCGTGCCTGTGTGCCCTGGCCACGCTGGCGATGGGGCTGCCGCCGGTCGAGGGCCTTTTGGCGTCAATTGCTCTGGGCTACGGCGTTATGCTCGCCTGGGACGTTGTGCTGCTATACCGGTATTTTCCGCAGAGTGACCGCAGCCCCTGGCCCTTTTTGCAGTGGCTCGATCAGTTTATGCCGCTGGCGCTCACGGGCCTGTTAACCAATCTGGGACTCTTTGCGCACCTGGTGATTATTTGGGCCGGTCCTATTGGCGTGCAGGTCAAGGGCTTGTTTTATGGTGCGCCCTACTACGATGTGCCGGCGCTCATTGCGTTTTTGACGATCCTGGTCACGACCGTCAACTTTGTGGTCTCGGTCGAGGTCAACTTCTATCCGCGCTACCGCGACTACTACAGCCTGTTCAATGACGGCGGCGTGGTAGGCGACATTGTGGTGGCCGAGGAGGAGATGCTCTCCACGCTTAACAGCGAACTGCGCTTTTGTGCGCTCAAGCAGCTGTTTGTGACCGCGGCGGTCATATCGCTCGAGACCACGGTGCTCTCGTCTCTGCCGCTGGGCTTTAACAACCTTATGCACGGTTATTTTCGCACGCTGTGCGTGGGCTATGGCCTGTATGCCGTGGGCAATACGGTGATGCTCATCTTGCTTTACTTTACTGACTACAAGGGGGCCGTGCTGGCCTCGGGGTTGTTTGCCGGTGTGGCCGGGCTGGCGACTGCCGTGTCGTTGCTTTTGCCGCAGCAGTTTTACGGCTTTGGCTTTTTGTTGGGTGCGGCGGTGTTTTTTATCGTGGCGCTGCTGCGGCTCGATACCTATACCGCCAACTTGCCGTATCGTATCCTGAGCCAGCAGCCCATTGTGGCGACCGACAAAACGGGTCGCTTTACACAGCTGGGCCGCTTGCTCGATCGTGCTGAGCAGCGCTATGAGGAAGGTCGCCATAAGGGTGAGTCACATGGCGCGTTTGAGCGCGCAGTAGTTCACGTGTATCGCAAGCATTGGGGAGGTTCTGATGACCGATAGGATGATGTCTCGCCGTCGCCTGTTTGAGGCGGCTGCCGGTGCGCTGTTGCTTTCGGGCTGCTCGGTGCAGGAAGACTCCTCGACCAAAAAGGTCAAAAAGCAGGACAAGATTAAAAAGGCCGAGTCCTCGGACGGTACCAAGCATCTACGCGATAAAGACGAGCTGTACGAGGTCTACGACGACTCGGGCATTGTGACCATGTACCTGACGGTCTCGCGCGGCAACAGCTCCGAGAACACCGACCACAGCTGGGCCGAGATCAACACGTACTCGGTGTATGACTATGCCGACATGGGCGTGACGCGCTATCAGGTTATGGGCCTTTTGCAGGCGGGCGACGAAGACGGCCCGGTGGCCGGCGAGGTTGGCTATGGCGAGGAAGCGCCCAATGCCACCGTGCAGGTGCGCGGTCAGACATCGAGCAATAACTCGCAAAAGAATTACAAGGTGGAGCTCAAAAAGGGCAAGGGTACCTGGCGCCAACAGCGCGCGATTGCGCTCAACAAGCACATGGGCGAGGGTATGCGTTTTCGCAACAAGATGGCCTACGACCTTATCCGTGGGATTCCCCAGATGATGGGCCTGCGCACGCAGTTTGTGCATCTGTGGGTGTGCGACCAGACCGATAAGTCCAACGACACCTTTGAGGACTACGGCCTGTTTACGCAGGTGGAGCAGCTCAACAAGACGGCGCTTAAGGCACATGGCTTGGATAAGAACGGGCACCTGTACAAGGTGAACAGCTTTGATTTCCATCGCTACGAGGACACCATTAAACTTGCCGACGATCCCGACTACAACCAGGCAAGTTTTGAGGGCATGCTCGAGATTAAGGGCGATTCGGACCACACCAAGCTCATCGAGATGCTCGATGCGCTCAACGACGAATCGCAAAAGATCGATGACGTGCTCGACACCTACTTTGATTCCGAGAATCTGGTTTATTGGCTGGCGTTTCAGATTCTGACGGGCAACTGCGATACGCAGAACCGTAACTGCTATCTGTACAGCCCTCTCAACTCAAATACCTGGTACTTTTTGGATTGGGATAACGACGGCATGCTGCGTAAGCTGGAGCTTTCTCTTACCGGGTTTTCGGACTACGCGAGCTGGGAGCGCGGCGTGAGCAACTACTGGGGCAATGTGCTGTTTAACCGTGCGTTGCGCAGCAAGTCGTTCCGCGGCGAACTCGACCGTGCCGTCAAGGACTTGCGCTCGTATTTGACCGAGACTCGCCTGACCAAGATGATCAAGCACTACCGCGAGGTTACTGAATCGCTGGTCTTTGCTTCGCCCGATATCGACCATCTGCCTGTCACCAAGGACCAATACGGGCAAATTGCCGCGGCGATTCCCTCCGAGATCGAGGAGAACTACAAGAGCTTTCGCGAGAGTTTTAAAAAGCCCATGCCGTTCTACATCGGCGTGCCGCAGATCGATAACGGTAAGCTGCGCATTAACTGGGATGCGTCCTACGACTTTGAGGCGCGCGACATTCGCTACACCGTAGAGCTTGCGCGCGACTATGCCATAAGCGACGTGGTCTTTAAGGCCGAGGACGTGCTGCTTCCCGAGGTGACCTGCGATGCGCCCGATGCCGGCCAGTATTTTGTGCGCGTGCGTGCCACCAACTCCGACGGTTATAGGCAAGATGCGTTTGACTACTATGTGACCGACGACGGCAAGCACTACGGCATGAAGTGTTTTTACGTGCAAGACGGCGGTAAGGTCGTGGAGGACACGTATGAGGAGGGCTAGCGCGCTGCTTGAGCGCTGGGCGGCCCCGCCTGTGCGTGCCACGCAGGAGCGTTACCGCCACGAGCTCAAATATCTCATTAACGAGGGCGAGCACGCTGCGCTTGCCTGTCGCATGGCGTCGGTGTTTAAGCTGGACAAGCATGCACGGGCGGGTGGTTACACCATTCGCAGCCTGTATTTTGACGACTACTGCAACTCGGCCTACGAGGAAAAAGACGCCGGTATTCTCATGCGCAAAAAGTATCGCGTGCGCATCTATAACGGCAGCGACAAGGTGATTAAGCTCGAGCGCAAAAAGAAGTACGGTAGCTGGATTTACAAGGAGGATGCGCCACTTACGCGCGGCGAGTTTGAGCAGATTCTGGCTGGCGACTACGACTTTTTGCTGAGGAGCCCCTATCCGCTCTGTCGCGAGTTCTACATTGAGTGCATCTGCAACGTGATGCGCCCGAGGACCATCGTGGACTACGAGCGCGAGCCGTGGGTGATGGATGAGGGCACTGTGCGCATTACGTTTGACATGAACGTGCGTGCCGCGGTGGGAAGCTTCGATATCTTTGACGCGACGCTGCCCGCGCTGCCGGTCCTGGAGCCCGGCAAGCTGGTGATGGAGGTCAAGTTTACGGAGTTTTGCCCGCAGCTGGTGCGCGATATGGTGCCGCCGGGCGCAGCCGAGCTTACGGCGGTCTCCAAGTACTGCCTGTGCTACGACAAGACCGCCTACCTTCGCGGATTTAACTACTGGGAATCGGATTTTGGGAACCGAGGGGATATTTAGACCATGAGCACCAGGGACTTTTTTAAGAACTCCGTTTTGGAGGCGTTTGGCCAGGTCGACCCTGCCAAGATCGGCCTTTCGCTGCTCGTGGCGCTCGCCATGGGCATCCTGATCTATTACGTGTACAAGCGCTTTTTTACCGGCGTGGTGTATTCGCGCAGCTTTGCCGTGACGCTCGTGGGCATGTGCGTGCTCACCTGCATGGTCACGCTCGCGATCTCGACGAACGTGGTCATCTCGCTCGGTATGGTCGGTGCTCTGTCTATTGTCCGCTATCGTACGGCGGTCAAGGACCCGCTCGACCTGCTGTATCTGTTTTGGGCTATTACCACGGGCATTACGGCCGGCGCCGGCATGTATGCGCTCGTGGGGCTCACGGCGGTGGTGATCGTGGTGATGATCGCCGGCTTTGCGAGCCACCAGGACAAGGCGCGCGTGTACATGATGGTCATTCACTACACGGGCCAGACCACCGGCGACGATATCGTGCGTGCATTTGGGCGCACCAAGTTTACGGTGAAGTCCAAGACCATGCGCGGTGACAAGGTGGAGATGGCCGTCGAGGTGTTCTCGGACGGTGTGGATATGCCCTATGCCGACGCCATCCGTGCGTTCGACGGCGTGGAGGACCTGACGTTGATCCAATACAACGGCGAATATCACGGCTAACTATGTTCCGGCGTTTTAACAAACGCCGGACCGCTCGACGCTGCGCGGGCATCTGCCGGGCGATCTGCCGCTCAAACGGTCGCTCGCGTACATAAAGTACGCTTCGCTCCTCTTTCGCGGCACCTCGCCACGGCAGCTGCCCGCTCGCTGGCGCATGCTCGACCTGAGTGGTTGAAATGATCCGCTGAGACCTTTCCAGTCGAATATTTTTTGGGCGAGGGTTGGGTATCATGGTGAAAGCGATTTCAACGACGGGGGTGCTCGTGGTAAAGATGAAAGATGTGGCCGAGCTGGCCGGCGTTTCGAGCGCCGCCGTCTCGCGCTACCTCAACGGTGGATATATCTCGGCGGACAAAGCCGAGCGCATTAAGCAGGCGATTGAGCTGACCGGATACGTGCGATCCAGCCAGGCTCGCGCGCTGCGCACCGGCTCCACCAAGCTCATCGGCGTTATCGTGCCTAAGATCAACTCGGAATCTGTGAGCCGCATTACCGCCGGTATTGGCCAGGTGCTCGGTCGTCGTGGCTACCAGATGCTCCTTGCCAATACCGACAACGCGGCCGATCGCGAGCTCGAGTACCTCGATTTATTCCAAAACCACCCAGTTGATGGCATTGTGCTGGTGGCAACCATGATTACCGACGAGCACCGTCGCGCGATTGAGTCGTGCCGTGTGCCTATTGTGTTGATCGGCCAACATGTCGAGGGCGCGGCGTGCGTCTATCACGACGATTACGAGGCTGCCTTTGAGCTCGGCCGTGCGCTTGCGGGTCGGGTGGATGGCAAGATCGCCTACATCGGAGTTACCGAAGAGGACCGCGCGGCCGGTTATGACCGCCGTCGCGGTTTTGAGGCCGGCTTGCGCGCCGCGGGCAACCCGCTCGATGCCGCCTTGGTTCGCCTGGGCTCGTTTACGCTCGACTCGGGCTATCGCGCTGCGCGTGAACTGCTCTCCGTCACTCCCGATATTTCTTTTATCGCGTGCGCGACCGACACTATGGCGGCCGGCGCTCTGCGCGCTTTTGACGAGGCGCGCGGCATGGGCGAGGGCGTGCGTCGCGTGAGCGGTTTCGGCGACAACGCATTTTTACGTGCGTTGACGGGCGGCATTCCCACCGTGCATTATGGGTATCTGACCAGTGGCGTCGAGGCCACCAGCATGCTGCTCGACACGCTCGATGGCGTGGAGGGGGAGCGCGGTCTCAAGACGCTCAAGCTCGGCCATCAGCTTATGAATGTCTAGACTCTGGGTACGTCTGCCTGCCTCTGAGTCGCCTGTTTTTGCCGTAAAACTACCATTCGCCGGCTTTTTCCTACCGTTCACCCTTCTGTGAAAACGATTACAGACATATGAAACTGAAAACGATTACGGTGTAAGTGTCAAAGCTGGCCGGGTGCACATGCGCCCGTTGGAGGAAAGGGAAGTCATGGACTACCGCAAATCAGCCCAAGAGGTGCTCGACAACATCGGTGGCGCCGACAACGTTGTTTCGGCTGCGCACTGCGCCACGCGTCTGCGCCTGGTGATTGCCGATAACGCCAAGGTCGACAAGGAAGCCCTCGAGAATATCGATGGCGCCAAGGGCGTCTTTGAGGCCCAGGGCTAGCTCCAGATTATTTTTGGCACCGGCACCGTCAACAAGATCTACGAAGAGTTCATCGCGCTCAGTGGCGTCGAGGCTGCCACCAAGGCCGAGGTCAAGGAGGCCGCGGCGCAGCAGCAGAACATTTTTATGCGCGCCATTAAGGTGCTCGGCGACGTCTTTGTCCCCATCATCCCCGCCATCGTGGCTTCGGGCCTGCTGTTGGGCATCATGAGCGCCCTCAACTTTATGGCCTCCAATGGCTTTATCGCGCTCGACACCAATAACTTTATTTATAAGATCGCCGACCTGGTCTCGGGCACGTCCTTTGGCATCCTGCAGATCCTGATCGGTTACTCCGCCGCTAAGGCCTTTGGCGCCAACCCGTATCTGGGTGCCGTCGTCGGCGGTGCGTTCATCAACTCCTCGCTGCAGAGCGCCTATACGGTTGCCTCCGAGGGCGTGCAGACCATGGTCACCGTCATTCCCGGCGTGTACAGTTTTGAGTGGGTCGGTTATCAGGGCCACGTTATCCCCATCGTTATCGCCTGTGCCATTCTGGCCTTCTTGGAGAAGCGTCTCCACAAGGTTGTCCCCGAGATGTTCGACCTCTTTGTGACCCCGCTCGTCTCGGTGTTCGTGACCGTGCTCGTGACCC
This sequence comes from uncultured Collinsella sp., assembly GCA_900545665.1. Taxonomy (GTDB): domain Bacteria; phylum Actinomycetota; class Coriobacteriia; order Coriobacteriales; family Coriobacteriaceae; genus Collinsella. The sequence continues at coordinate 20,376 of UQZU01000016.1, read as the reverse complement.
TCGTTGCCGTCGGCCCCATCTTTGTCTGGGCTGAGAACGCCATCCTCGGTCTGATCCAGGCTCTGCTGACCCTGCCCTTCGGCATCGGTTCCTTTATCGTCGGCCTGTTCTATGCCCCCACGGTCGTTACGGGTATCCACCAGATGTACACCGCCATCGACCTGGGCCAGCTTGCTCAGTACGGCGTGACCTATTGGCTGCCCATCGCCAGCGCCGCCAACATCGCCCAGGGTGGCGCCGCGCTCGCCGTTGCCTTTAAGACCCGCGATGCCAAGATCAAGGGCCTGGCGCTTCCTTCGGCCCTGTCCGCCTTCATGGGCATTACCGAGCCCGCCATCTTTGGTGTGAACCTGCGTTTCTTTAAGCCCTTCATCGCCGGCTGCATCGGCGGCGGTTGCGGTGCCCTGGTCTGCGCGCTCACTTCGCTGGCTGCCTCCGGCACGGGCGTTACCGGTATCTTCGGTATCCTGCTGTGCCTGGCCCAGCCCGTGCAGTACGCGATCATGTTTGCGGTCGCCGCGCTGGTTTCCTTTGCCGTCTCGTTTGTCCTGTACAAGGACGAGCCCAAGGCTTCCGAGCAGGCGTAGGATTCGCGTAAAAATAACGCCCGCAGGCTCCATCCTGTGGGCGTTTTCTTTATCTGGAACCCTTGATTTGGGCGTTCGTTGATTTAATTCGATTGGATACCGACATGTCTAACGCACTTCAGCGCGATCTTGCCAAGCTCGTTGCCAACATGGATGCAGCGGCCGCCGAGCGCGGTCACGGGCCCTATGCTCAGCATTTTCATATTATGCCGCCCACGGGCTGGCTCAACGACCCCAACGGGCTTTGCCAGGCCGATGGCGTGTTTCACGCATACTTCCAGTATGCTCCGTTTGATGCGAACGGCGGCGTCAAGATGTGGGGACATGCCACGAGCCGCGACCTTATGAACTGGGAGTATGTTGGCGCGCCGCTGCTTCCCGATGAGCCGTTCGATTGCCATGGCGTGTATTCGGGCTCCGCGCTTGCCGAGGACGGTCGCATTCGCGTGTTGTACACGGGCAACGTTAAGCTTTCCGATGCAGACGGCACGTACGACTACGTCAACACCGGCCGTCGCGCCGATACCGTGTATGTCGAGAGCGCCGATGGGCAGACGTTTAGCCAAAAGCGCGTCGTGCTGGCTTCGGAGGACTATCCCGAGGACCTGACGTGCCACGTGCGTGACCCCAAGGTGTGGCGCGATGAGGCAGGTCGCTATCACATGGTGCTGGGCGCGCGTCGTCGCGTTGACGGGCCGCACGTCGAGAGCCGTTTTTGCGCCATGCATGGCGAGGGCGCCGGTCGCGATGTTGGCGAGATTCTAGTGTATGGTTCGGCTGACATGCTGAGCTGGCAGCTCGAGAGCCGTGTGACTATGCCCGAGCGTTTTGGCTTTATGTGGGAGTGCCCGGGGTATCTGGAGCTTGAGGCGGATGGCGGCGTACCGGTGAAGTTCCTTTCCTTCTCTCCCCAGGGGCTCGAGGGTGGTCGTTGGGACTGCGGCAACGTATACGCTGCTGGCTACATGCCTGTAACGGGCGACATCACTGGTGGTGACGGTGCCTATGAGCTGGGGGAGTTCCGTCTGTGGGATGCCGGTTTTGACTTCTATGCTCCGCAGGAGTTTACGTCCGAGGACGGTCGCCACATTCTAATCGGCTGGATGGGCATGCCCGATGAGCCGACCTATGGCAACGCACCCACCGTGGTGTGCGGCTGGCAGCACTGCATGACGGTGCCGCGTGAGCTTACAGCCGGTGCCGGCGGCGTGGTACTGCAGCAGCCGGCGCGCGAGATCGAGCACCATTATGCCTCGGTGCGTGTGGGGGCTGGCTCGTTGGAGGTTGCCGACGATACCTGCTTTGACGTTGTTGTCGACGGTGTCGACGGCGCGTTTACCGCGACCGTTGATGGCGAGCTGAAGCTGGCGTTTGTGCCCGCCGAGGGCGAACTGCCCTCGCGTTTTGAGATGCGATTTACCGATGAGGGTCGCGCTTCTGCTGGTTGCGGTCGTACCGTGCGCTGGGAGCCCGTCGACGAGGTTCGTAACGTGCGCATTGTCGGTGATGCTTCTTCGGTCGAGGTGTTTGTGAATGATGGCGCGCTCGTGTTTTCGACACGCATCTATCCCAAGGCCTATGGCGTGACCGTTGACGCTCCGGGTGCGAGCGCGACCTACCACGTTCTTAATATCTAGGCGATTGGTCGTCTATCGGCGCTATACTGCAGCCGTTGCCCACGATGCGGGAAACATCCGCATCGTGGGTTTTTGTTTTGAAGGGACGGTGTCGTATGGGCGTACAGCAGCTAGAAGATGCCTGGGCTTTGAGAGCCAGCGCGCGTGAGGCGCGTCTTGTTGCGGCCCCGCATGTGCCGGCGGCGCTGTCTCTGTTGGGGATTGTGCGTCCCGGTGATCGTCTGGTTGCCTTTGCGGACGACTTTGCCGATGCGTTTGCGCACGGCTTTGATGCCTGCGACGTGGCTATGGTGGGGGAGCCGTCGGCTGCCGCGTTTGCTGCTGCGTCCGAGGGCTTTGATGCTTCGTTTGATGCCGAGGGGCCGCACCTGTGGTGGTTCGTCAACTCTATCGGCGGGTTTGGTCTGCTCGTTCCCGATCTTCGTGCGTTAGGCCGCGCAGCGCGTGAGGCTCATGCGCTGCTCGTAGTGGATAACACCGTGGCTGGCCTCTTTGGGTGCGATCCGCTGCGTTTGGGTGCCGTCCTGTCGCTTGAAGCACTCGACCGTGTGTGCGCCGGTAAGGCTCCTCGCAAGCTCGTTGCCGTATCGGTCGCACACTCGCAGCTCAAGCGCCATCGTGTGGATGCTGCTGCCGAGTGCGCGCATGCGCTGCTCGAGGGGTGCGGATTGGCCGCACTCGACTTGTCCTCCGATGAGGCTGAGGTTCTAGAGCACGGGCTCGATACGCTCGACACCCGCATGCAGGCACACTTCGACCGCGCGCGTGCACTGGCCGAGTATTTGGCCGCGAACGAGATGGTGCACGGCGTGCGCTATCCTGGGCTGACCTCGCATCCCGACCACGCGGTTGCAACGGGAATCCTCGAGCACGGCTTTGGCCCGGCAGTTGAATTTGACCTGATGGACTGCACCGCGGGCGAATTCTTCAGCATGCTGCCGGATGAATTCCGCACATCACCCGCAGGCGGCCCAACAACGCGCCTTTCGGCTCCACGCGGCAAGCAGGGCAGCACCATCCGCCTCTTTGCCGGCATCGACGACCCCCTGGTCGTAGCGTCCACCCTAGACAACGCCCTCCGCAACTAGCTAAATCATCCTCGAATCCATAAGTTGCGGTGAAATATGGATTGATTTACGGCTTTAACCGCATAAACAGTCCCTATTTCACCGCAACTTATGAGAGGGGGTTGTGTAGCTAAAAAAGCCCCGTCCCAAATTAGCTACTGTGGTTGATGCTTGCGATGAGGGCGTCGGCTTTGGTGGCGATGACGTTGTTGATGTCGGCCTGCAGCTCCTCGTAGACTTCGATGGCTCGTTCGCCGGCGGGGGTGAGGGTGGATCCGCGGGCTCCGTCGCGCTCGATGAGCTTGCAGCCCAGCTGACCTTCGGCCTCATTCACAATGCGCCAAGCCTTGGAATACGCCATGCCCATGCTCTTGGCGGCGCGGTTCAGCGAGTGCTCGCGGGCAATACCCTGCAGCAGCAAGACGCAGCCGTGACCAAACACGCCCGGCAGATCTTTGTCGCACGCTTGAATGACCAACTTTGCCGTCGTCTTGTACTCCATACGCTCCACGTCTCCCCGCTAAAGTGTTTGCTGGGCAAACGCAAAGCCTGCGTCAAACCCTCGTGTGCACTTCTTAAATCATGCATTGTAGCAGTCAAAGTGCGTTAAGATACTTGCCCAGTATTGGGCGCCCAAGGTTGGGCTGGGTCCTACGAGGCCTGCAGCCGACCGGTCGCATGGAAAAAGGAGAAACATGGCTACGTTCTTTCCCGGTGAGTCCCACACGTTTTCGGAGTATCTGCTGGTTCCTGGTTACTCGTCCTCGCAGTGCATCCCCAACAACGTCTCTCTTAAGACGCCGCTGACCCGCTTTAAGCGCGGTGAGAAGCCGGCAATCACCCTGAACATCCCCATGGTTTCCGCTATCATGCAGTCCGTCTCGGGCGTCGACATGGGTGTCGCGCTCGCTACCGAGGGTGGCCTGTCCTTCATTTACGGTTCCCAGAGCGCCGAGTCCGAGGCCGCCATGGTCAAGGCCGTCAAGGATCACAAGGCCGGCTTTGTTCAGTCCGATTCCACGCTGACCCCCGACATGACCATGGAGCAGGTCATCGAGCTCAAGGAGAAGACCGGTCACTCCACCATGCCGGTCACCGACGACGGCACTCCCAAGGGCAAGCTCCTGGGCATCGTCACCAGCCGTGACTATCGCCCCAGTCGCGATGACCACCAGACGAAGGTCTCTGAGTTCATGACCCCGCGTGAGCAGCTCATCGTGGGCGACAAGAACATCAGCCTCAAGGTTGCCAACGACGTCATCTGGGACAATAAGCTCAACGCCCTGCCTATCGTCGACGACAACGATCATCTGATGGGCATCGTCTTCCGCAAGGACTACGACAGCCACAAGACCAACCCCAACGAGCTGCTCGACGGCGATAAGCGCTACATGGTCGGCGCCGGTATCAACACCCGCGACTATGCCGAGCGCGTGCCGCTGCTCATCGAGGCCGGCGCCGACGTCCTGTGCATCGACTCTTCCGAGGGCTTCAGCGAGTGGCAGAAGCGCACCATCGAGTGGATCCGCGCCAACTACGGCGAGGACGTCAAGGTCGGTGCCGGTAACGTCGTCGACGCCGAGGGCTTCCGCTTCCTGGCCGACTGCGGTGCCGACTTCATTAAGGTCGGTATCGGCGGCGGTTCCATCTGCATTACCCGCGAGACCAAGGGCATCGGCCGTGGCCAGGCCACCGCGCTGATCGACGTCTGCCGTGCTCGCGACGAGTACTACGAGGAGACCGGCGTCTACGTGCCCGTGTGCTCCGACGGCGGTATCGTCTACGACTACCACATGACGCTCGCCCTTGCCATGGGTGCAGACTTTATGATGCTGGGCCGTTACTTCGCCCGCTTTGACGAGAGCCCGACCGAGCGCGTCAACGTCAACGGCCAGTACATGAAGGAGTACTGGGGCGAGGGTTCCGCGCGTGCCCGCAACTGGCAGCGCTACGACCTGGGCGGCGCCGCGAAGCTCAGCTTCGTTGAGGGTGTTGACTCCTACGTCCCGTACGCCGGCTCCCTCAAGGACGGCGTGGGCGGCACGCTTTACAAGGTTAAGTCCACGATGTGCAACTGCGGTGCCCTCTCGATCCCCGAGCTCCAGGAAAAGGCACGCCTGACCCTGGTGAGCTCCACCTCGATCGTCGAAGGCGGCGCTCACGATGTTGTGGTCAAGGATTCGCAGCAGTCTGTGTCTTATCGATAGGATAAGAGCTGCATATAAAGGTTAAGTTCCAACCACGTTATTTAGATAAAGCGAGATGCCTGCAAGTTGCAGGCATCTCGCTTGTCGTATTTGCTATCATCATGCGAGTTAACGATGTGGCGGGGCGTTCTTACCTTTGCTCGCTGCAAGTTCCGCACGAGCCGAAGAGCACTTAATGTGCTCTTCGTGCGAGCAGGACTGTCCGCAGCAGCGAGTAAAGGTAAGAACGCCCCGCCCCAACCCAGCTAACAAAGGAGCTGATATGTGCGATTGCACAGATCATAAGGACGAGATCCCTGCCTACGACGCGCAGGCCATTGAGTCCAAGTGGATGAAGGCCTGGGAGGACTCCAACCTCTTTGCCGTCGACACCGACGACAGCAAGCCCAAGAAGTACGTGCTCGAGATGTTCCCGTATCCGTCGGGCGACCTGCACATGGGCCACGCGCGCAACTATACCATCGGCGATGCCATGGCCCGTCAGGCCCGCATGCGCGGCTACGACGTGCTGCACCCCATCGGCTTTGACGCCTTTGGCCTGCCTGCCGAGAACGCCGCCATCAAGCACAACACGCAGGCTGCTGCCTGGACGTACAAGAACATGGACCAGGCGCTCGCCACGATGAAGCGCATGGGTTTCTCCTACGATCTGGATCGCATGGTCAAGACCTGCAGCCCCGATTATTACCGCTGGGGTCAGTGGATCTTTGAGAAGATGTGGGAAAAGGGCCTGGTCTACCGCAAGAAGAATCCGGTCAACTGGTGCCCCACCTGCAAGACCGTTCTGGCTAATGAGCAGGTGACCGAGGGCAAGTGCTGGCGTTGCGGCACCGAGCCCGAGAAGCGTGACCTGGAGCAGTGGTACTTCAAGATTACCGAGTACTCGCAGGAGCTGCTCGACGATCTGGAGAAGCTCCCCGGCTGGCCCGAGCGCGTCAAGCAGATGCAGGCCAACTGGATCGGCCGCTCCGAGGGCGCCGAGGTCGACTTTACCCTGTGCGACCAGGATGGCGAGCCCATCGAGGGCGATGAGGGCAAGATCACCGTCTTCACCACGCGTGCCGACACGCTCTTCGGTGTGTCCTTCTTTGTCCTGGCTCCCGAGTACGCCGGCCTGCACGAGCTCGTTGAGGGCACGGAATACGAGGAGGCCGTGACCAAGATTGTCGAGGACTCCAAGCATATCTCTGCCGTCGAGCGTGCCCAGGGCACCCTCGAGAAGCACGGTGCCTTTACCGGCCGCTACGTGGTGAACCCCGTCAACGGCGAGAAGGTCCCCGTGTGGGTTGCCGATTATGTCGTTGCCGACTACGGCACCGGCGCCGTCATGGCCGTTCCCTGCGGCGACCAGCGCGACTTTGAGTTTGCCCGCAAGTACGATCTGCCTATTGTGCCGATCATCCTGGACGATGACGATCGTGCTGCCGTCGAGGCCAGCGGCGAGACCATCGATACCTTCCATGCCGAGACCGTCGACTGGGATTGCGCCCACGCTGCCGAGGGCACGCTTGTCCAGTCCGGCAAGTACACCGGCATGCGCGGCGGCAAGCACTCCGAGGGCGAGGCTGCCATCGTGGCCGACCTCGAGGCCATGGGCTGCGGTCGTCGCAAGGTCGAGTTCCGTCTGCGCGACTGGCTCATCAGCCGCCAGCGTTACTGGGGCAACCCCATCCCGGCCATCCACTGCGAGCATTGCGGCATCGTGCCCGTGCCCGAGGACCAGCTGCCGGTGACGCTGCCCGAGAACCTGGACCTGGGTGCCGGCGAGACCCTCGCCGAGTGCAAGGAGTTCTACGAGACCACCTGCCCGGTCTGCGGTCGCCCGGCCAAGCGCGAGACCGATACCATGGACACCTTTACCTGCTCCAGCTGGTATTACCTGCGCTATACCGATCCGCACAACACCGAGCTGCCCTTCTCCCGCGAGGCCGCCGACCGTTGGATGCCCGTCGATAACTACATCGGTGGCATCGAGCACGCCATTCTGCACCTGCTCTACAGCCGCTTCTTTACCAAGGCGCTGCGCGACCTGGGCCTGCTGAGCGTGGACGAGCCCTTCACCAACCTGCTGTGCCAGGGCATGGTCAAGGACGAGAACGGCGACACCATGTCCAAGTCCAAGGGCAACGTTGTGCCCCCGAGCTCGGTCATCGAGCCCTACGGCGCCGACACCATGCGTCTGGCGATCCTGTTTATCGCCCCGCCCGAGAAGGACTTCGACTGGGATCCCAAGGCCGTCGAGGGCGCCAACCGCTTCATTAAGCGCGCCTGGCGTATCGTGTGGCAGCTCGTCCAGTCTGGCGACGCCAACGTGGCCTTTGACAAGTCCGCGCTCGATGAGACCGCGATGAAGCTCTATCGCGAGCGTCACCGCACCATCGCCAAGTGCACCGAGGACTTCGACCGCGGCCAGTTCAACACCGCGATCTCGGCCGTCATGGAGCTCGTCAACGCGGCGAGCGCCTACCTCAATGCTACCGAGGGTACCGCCCGCGACAAGGCGCTGTGCTACGGCGTGGCTAAGGATATCGTGAGCGTCCTTGCCCCCATCTGCCCGTTCTGGGCCGACGAGCTGTGGCACGAGGCCCTCGGCTGCGAGGGCAACGCCTACACCGCCGCCTGGCCCGAGTTCGACCTGGCCGAGTCCGTTGAGGACACGGTGCAGATCGTCGTGCAGGTGCTCGGCAAGGTCCGCGGCCGCGTCGACGTTGCCCGCGACGCCTCCAACGAGGAGATGCAGGCTGCCGCCGAGGAAGCCGTTGCCAAGTGGCTTGAGGGCAAGACGGTCGTCAAGGCCATCTGCGTGCCCGGCAAGCTGGTTAACCTGGTGGTCAAGTAAGCGCTGCGCGCATAGCTGACATCAAAAAGCGAGGGACGATTCCGCAGGCGTCGCCCCTCTTTTTGGTTATGGATACTTGCGACAACACCCAATTATCCATTTCTTGTGGAGAACCTGTGCTCACGCTGACCTGCGGGTTTGTGTTGTGGTTGCACGTTTGTGCAGGTATTGGTATAGTTTGCTTGCAAATGAAGTTGTAATTGAAAGAAGTGGGGTTTCGGCCCCGCTTCTTTTTTGTATGGATGGAGGTGCCGCAATGGTCAAGACCAAGACCGAGCAGGCGATCATCGGCGCGCTCGAGGCCGTCGCTCCCCAGCACGATGTCGACATCGTCGACGTTGAGCTCGTGGGTGCCACCAAGGCCCCCTGCGTGCGTGTGCGTATCGAGGGTGCCGAGGGTCAGAGCCTGTCGCTCAATGACGTCACGGCCAACACCAAATGGGTCGGCGATGTGATTGAGGAGCTCGATCCCATCTCTTCGAGCTATACGCTCGAGGTGTCGAGCCCGGGTATGGCGCGCCCGCTGCGCCGCCCGTGCGACTTTGCCCGCTTTGTGGGCGAGAACTGCGAGCTCACCTCCACCGCTACCGAGGGCCGTCGCAAGTACGCCGGCAAGATTGCCGCTGCCACCGAGACGAACGTGACCCTCGAGCTCGAGGACGGCGAGTCCGTTACCCTCGATTTCTCTGATGTTAAAAAGTGCAAGTTGAAGCCCACCTATGACTTCAAGCCCGCGAAGGAAGGAAAGTAAGATGGCAGCATCCGACATGATGTCCGCCCTGATGGAGCTTTGCCAGGAGAAGCACATCGACCAGCTCTACCTGATCGACCGCCTGGAGCAGTCGCTCGCCAAGAGCTATGCCGAGATCCTGCATCTTGAGTGGGGCGCCAAGGTGACCATCGACCGCACCACCGGCAAGATCTACGTCTACCGTTTGGAGCCGATCGACGATTCCATGGACGAGGAGGGCAACTTCACCGAGTTCGAGGAGATCGACGTCACTCCCAAGAACACGAGCCGCATCGCTGCCCAGCACGCCAAGGCCGAGATCAACGCCATTGTGCGCAACTCCGCCCGCGAGCAGATTTACGAGGAGTTCTCCGGCCGCATCGGTGACCTCATCAGCGGTACCGTGCTGCAGTCTACTCCCGACTTCACGATCGTCAAGATTCGTGAGGGCGTCGAGGCCGAGCTGCCGCACTTCGACCAGCGCCGTTACGAGAACGAGCGCAACGAGCGTCCGATGGGCGAGCGCTACCTGCACAACCAGCACATCAAGGCCGTGATCATCGACGTTCGCGACCCCAACTCCAACCTGCAGCCGGTTCGCGGCGAGCACAGCCGTCCGCCGATTGTCATCTCCCGTACCCACCCCGAGCTCATGCGTCGTCTGTTTGAGCAGGAGGTGCCCGAGATCTATGAGGGCACCGTCCAGATCAAGTCGATCGCCCGCGAGCCTGGCCAGCGCTCCAAGGTCGCCGTCCACTCACTCGACGATCGCCTGGATCCCGTGGGCGCCTGCGTCGGCCCAAAGGGCAGCCGTGTTCGCGCCGTCGTGGGCGAGCTCCGTGGCGAGCGCGTCGACGTCATCCTGTGGGATGCCGATCCGGCCGTCTACGTCGCCAACGCCCTGTCGCCCGCCAAGGTCACCCGCGTCCTCATCGACGAGGAGAAGGCCTACGCCGGCGTTATCGTGCCCGACGACCAGCTGTCCCTCGCCATCGGCAAGGAGGGCCAGAACGCCCGCCTCGCCGCGCGCCTGACCGGCTGGCACATCGACATTAAGTCCGAAACCCTTGCCGCCGACATCCTCAAGAACGTTCCCGTTCACGAGGAGCCCGCCGCCGACCTGATCGGTGACGAGGAGGACGAGGACGTCCGTCGCTGCGAGTTCGTGTCCGAGGACGGCATCCAGTGCCGCAACCAGGCCCGTCCCGGCTCCCGTTTCTGCGGTGTCCACGACACCGACGCCTTCGATGATGCGGAGGATCTGATCTAGCGCGCGGTCGCGCTGGGCAGGTTCCAGCGCATCCCCCACGCTCGTTCAGTCTCTAGGCACCCAAGGTGCCAGAAAGGGTAGGTGAAGTCATATGGCAAAAGTCCGTGTGTCCACCCTGGCCAAAGAGTTCGGCATGACCTCCAAGGAACTGATGGGTCATCTCGCCGAAATGAAGATTCCCGCTAAGTCCGCTTCCTCCGCTCTGGAGGACGCCTATGTTGCCATGGTCCGCAAGCAGCTTGCCTCGGTGATCGAGGCCCGCGCCCAGGAAGTCGAGGCCGCCAAGCTGGCCGAGGAGCAGGCCGCTGCCGCCGAGGAGGCAGCACGCGCTGCCGAGGCAGAGCGCGAGCGCATCGCCGCCGAGAAGGCACGCGAGGAGGAGCGCCGCCAGTTCGCCGCCGCCCAGGCTGCCGAGGAGGCCGCCCGCGCCGAGGCCGAGGCCAAGAAGAAGGCCGAGCAGGAGCGTCTTGCCCGCGAGAAGGAGGAGGCTGCCCGCGAGGCCCAGCGCCGCGCCGTTCCCGCTTCCGACTCCGGTTCGCGTTTCCGCTCATTGCTTGACCAGATCGCCGCACAGGAGACCGTGCTCAAGGAGAAGAAGGACGCCGAGGAGAAGGCCAAGGCCGAGCGCGCCTCCGAGCGCGGCAACCGTCGTAGCGGCAACAACGACCGTCGCGGTGGCCGTCGTAACGATCGCAACGCCTCCGACAACAACTCCGAGCGCAACGCCTCCGAGAACCGTCCCCACAGCCATCGCACCAATGCCAGCAACAACGTCGCTGCCGGCATGGACTTCCCCAACCCCGACAAGCAGGGCAAGGGCAAGAAGCGCAAAGGCGGTCACAACAACGAAGAGGACCACTACAGCCGCATGGCTCGCGAGGCCGAGGAGTACAGCCGCGAGAAGGTGCTCGAGGAGGCTCGTGCCGCCGTCGAGGAGGCCTCTCGCGAGTCCACTGGTCGCCGCAAAAAGCGCAAGGAGAAGCGCGAGCGCGAGGCCGCAAAGGCTCAGGAGGAGCGCAAGATTGAGGAGGCGCTGGCCCAGGGCGTGAACCCCGAGGAGCTCGACGCCATCAAGGTCTCCCAGGGCGTTACCGTCCAGGAGCTCGCTGAGGCGCTCGACGTTCCGGCCAACGATATCATCAAGCGCCTGTTCCTGCTGGGCACGCCGCTTACCATGACGCAGTCCATGTCCGACGACCTCGTCGAGCTCGTTGCCGACGACCTGGGCCGTCAGATCAAGATCATCACCCCCGAGGAGGAGAACACCTTCTCGTTCTATGACGATCCCGCCGACCTTAAGCCGCGCGCCCCGGTCGTCACCGTCATGGGCCACGTCGACCACGGCAAGACGAGCCTTCTCGACGCCATCCGTCACACCGGCGTCGCTGCCGGCGAGGCGGGCGGCATTACGCAGGCCATCGGCGCTTCGCAGGTCATGATCAACGACCGCAAGATCACCTTCATCGATACCCCCGGTCACGCGACCTTTACGGCCATGCGTGCCCGCGGCGCCAAGGTGACCGACATCGTCATCCTGATCGTGGCTGCCGACGACGGCGTCATGCCCCAGACCATCGAGTCGATCAACCACGCCAAGGCCGCCGGCGTACCCATCGTCGTCGCCGTCAACAAGATCGATAAGCCGGGCGCCAACCCCGACCGCGTGCGCCAGGAGCTCACCGAGTACGGCATCATCCCCGAGGAGTGGGGCGGACAGAACATGTTCGTCAACATCTCGGCCAAGCAGAAGATCGGTATCGACGACCTGCTCGAGACCGTGCTGCTCCAGGCCGACGTGCTCGAGCTCAAGGCCAACCCCGATACCTTCGCTTCGGGCAACGTCCTCGAGGCTAAGCTCGACAAGGGCCGCGGTTCGGTTGCCACCGTGCTCGTGACCCGCGGTACCCTGCACGTGGGCGACACGCTGGTCGCCGGCCTCACCTATGGCCGCGTCCGTGCCATGCTCGACCCCAAGGGCAACGCCGTCACCGAGGCCGGTCCTTCCGACGCCGTCGAGATCTTGGGTCTGCAGTCCGTCCCCAACGCCGGCGACGAGTTCCGCGTATTCGAGGACGAGCGCGAGGCGCGTGCGCTGGCCGACGAGCGTTCGCTCAAGGCCCGTATCGAGGAGCAGAGCCGCGTGAAGCACGTGACGCTCGAGAACCTCTTCGAGACCATCGCCGACGCCGAGGTCAAGGAGCTCAACCTGATCATCAAGGCCGACGTCCAGGGCTCCATCGAGGCCCTTCAGGACTCCCTCGACAAGATGGATCAGTCCGAGGTGCGCATCAACACGATCCACTCCGCCGTTGGTGCCATCAACGAGACCGACGTGGTCCTGGCCGACGCCTCCAACGCCATCATCATCGGCTTTGGCGTTCGTCCCGACGGCAAGGCCCGCTCCGCCGCCGAGCGCGAGGGCGTCGAGATCCGTTGCTACGACGTCATCTACAAGTGCCTCGAGGACCTCGACGCTGCCCGTATCGGCATGCTCAAGCCCACCGAGGTTGAGGTCTCCACGGGTACTGCGACCGTCCTGGACACCTTCAAGGTGCCCAAAGTCGGCATCGCCGCCGGTGTCCGCGTCGAAGAGGGCGAGATCGCCGCGACCGATTCCGTGCGCCTGGTGCGCGACGGCATCGTGGTCTTCAACGGCAAGATCGCCTCGATGCGCCACTACAAGGATGAGGCCAAGAGCCTCAAGAGCGGCTCCGAGGGCGGTATTGGCCTGGAGAACTTCCAGGACATCAAGCCTGGCGACACCATTGAGGGCTACCGCATCGACCAGGTTGCCCGTACCGAGTAGGGGGTAGCGCTATGAAGCAAACGCAGGCAACCCGCCGTCTGGGCGAGCAGCTTCGCGAGAAGCTCGGTTATATCCTGCTCTTTGAGGTTTCCGATCCGCGTCTCGACCTGGTCACCCTGACCGCGGTCGAGGTCGCGGTGGACCGTTCGTTCGCGCGCGTGTACGTGTCGTGCGACGCGAGCCGCTACGACGAGGTCATGGAGGCGCTCGCCAGCGCCAAGGGCCGCATCCGTAGCCTGTTGGCCCGCTCGCTCGATTGGCGCGTCACGCCCGAGCTCGATTTCCGCATCGATCGCTCGACCGATGAGGCCGAGCGCATCACGCGTGCGCTGGAAAACGTTCCCGCCACGCTTGCGATCGAAAAGGACGAGGACGGCTATCCCATAGCGGATGCCGCCCAGGAGGCAGCTTTAGATGAGTAATTCCGCCGACCTCGCATCGTGCGAGTCTGCAGATATTCAGCGACGCATCCTCGAGCTCATCGAGGGTGCGTCCTCCATTGCGATTTCGGGACATACGTCTCCCGATGGTGACGCCCTGGGCTCCGTGCTGGGTCTGGGCTTATCGCTTATGAAGTTTTTCCCCAACAAGGACATTGCCTTGCTGCTGGCAGACGATGACCCGGTTCCGCGCATCTACCGCTTTATGGAGGGCGCAGATCGTCTGGTGCCGGCATCTGCGTATACCGGCAATCCGGACCTGTTCATCTCGGTTGACGTGCCGGTCGTCGAGCGTCTGAACAACTCCGCCGAGGTGCTCCGCCGCTCGTCTCATGTGGTGTGCTTCGATCACCATCCGGCGCGTGAGGAATTTGCCGAGCTGAGCCTGAGGTGCGTCGGCGCCGCGGCCTGCGCCATGATCATCGACCGCTTTTTAGACAATTGCGGCATTGTGGCTCGCAACGGTGTCGCGACCTGCCTGCTGTGCGGCCTGGTGACCGATACCGGTCGTTTTCAGTACCAAAACGCCGATGCTGCTGCGTTCCATGCCGCCTCGCGCCTGGTCGCGCACGGTGCCGATCCGGCGCGCGTCGCGCTCGAGGTCTACCAGAGCATGCGCGTAGAGTTCTTGCATCTCAAGTCCATCGTTATGGGTCGTATCAAGACCGTGGCGCGCGGTCGTGTGGCATATAGTTATGCGTACCAGAGCGACCTCGAGGCCTGCGGCGTCACCTCGGATGAGTGCGACGGTCTGGTCGATGTGGTGCGTTCGGTGATGGGCGTTGAGGTCTGCCTGTTCCTAAAGGGCATCGAGGGCGATACCAAGGTGCGCGGCAACCTGCGCTCCAAGGGTGACCTCGATGTGTCCGAGATCGCTGCCAACTTTGGCGGTGGCGGGCATCATGCCGCCGCCGGCTTTTCCAACAACGGAACGATTCGCGAGACGCTCGCCGTGGCACTTCCCATGCTGGCCGAGCTGGTGGGGGAGGATCCCGCTTCGGTGACCGTCGAGCTCTAACATTTTGGATGGTACATGGCTCGTCGTACGCCTTCTCAATTGAATATGCTGCTCGCCGTCGATAAGCCGGTGGGCTGTACGTCCCACGACGTGGTATCGCAGTGCCGACGCGCCCTCCATGAGCGACGCGTCGGCCATGCCGGTACGCTCGACCCCATGGCCTCGGGTGTCATGGTGGTGGGCGTCGGCCAGGCGACCCGTCTGCTGGGCATGCTAACCCTCGATACCAAAAGCTATGTCGCCGACATTTCGTTTGGCGTCGAGACCAATACCGATGACGCGGAGGGCGAGGCCGTCCGCACGGTACCCGTTGCCCCCGAGCTGCACGATCTCGCTTACGCCCGTGAGCAGCTGGCCGCTATGCTTGGCCCGCAGTTGCAGGTGCCGCCAGCTTTTTCGGCCATCTCGGTCAATGGCGTTCGTGCCTATAAGAGTGCTCGCGAGGGCAATGCGGTAGACTTGCCTCCGCGCCCCGTCGAGGTCTATGCCGCCGACCTGATCGCCGTGAGCGACGAGGGCGATACGTGCGTCTGGACCGTGGCGTTTTCGGTAAGCAAGGGCACCTACATTCGCGCGCTCGCTCGCGATCTGGGTCGCGCCTGCGATAGCGCTGCGCATATTTCCGCGCTGCGCCGTACGGCCTCCGGCGTGGTTTCCATTGGTGCCTGTCATGCGGTAGAGGAGCTCTCTGCCGAGTCCGCTGCCGGCTTCGCTCTGGATCCCATCGCCGCCCTTGGTGCCACGCGTGTCGATTTGCCGGGCAATCTTGCAGACGACCTGCTTTGTGGTCGCCGCATTCCCGTTGAACGCGCGCTTGCGGATTTCGATACGGCGAAGGCGCCGTTCGCGCTCGTGCTCGATGGGGGATTGAAGGCGCTTGCTCGTATCGAGGGCGGCCGCTTTGTGATGGAGCACGTCTTTCCGCAGGCGATCGGCGGTGTTCGATGATGCTGGCACCCCACGAGCTCGCGCGTATCTTTTTCGCGGGTGAGTTGGATGAGGCCCGTATCGTTTCTGCCGATGCATTTGATGCGTGCGAGTTCTTGGGTGCCGCTTCAATCGCCATTGGTGTGTTTGATGGCGTACATCGTGGGCACCAAGAGCTGATCGATGCGGTTATTCGCGATGCGCATGATCACGGCAGCAAAGCGGTCGTGATTACTTTCGATCCTGATCCGGACGTCGTGGTGAGTCCTTCGCCCGCTCAAAAATTGATGACGACGGCTGATCGCCTGCATACCCTGGCCCAAACCGGGGTCGATGCGGTGGTGGCCGTTCCCTTTACGCCTGCCGTGTCGGCACTCGACCATGTCGGGTTTCTGGCGCTGTTGTCGCGCGTTATCGACATTCGCTCCATTCGTGTCGGCAGCGACTTTAGGCTCGGCCGTGGCGGCGCTTCGGGCGTTGCCGAGATGCGCACCTGGGGCGCTGAGCGTGGGGTTGACGTTTACGGTCACGACCTGCTCTGCGTTAACGGGCAGACCATCTGCGCCACGCGCATCCGCCATGAGCTGGGTCAGGGTCATGCGGAGCTGGCTGCCGAGCTTCTCGGCCGTCCCTATATGCTGCGCGGCGTTGTGGCGGCTGGCCGTCACGAGGGCTCCGACATGGGCTTTCCCACGGCAAACATCCAGGTGCCCGACGGCATTCAAGTGCCTGCCGATGGCGTCTATGAGGGTCTGGTGCTGGTCGACGATACCGTATGGCCTGCTGCCGTTAACGTCGGTCTGCCGCCGACCTATGCCGACGATGCCGCCTCGGCGCATCTCGAGGCTAACCTGATCGGCTATACGGGCGACCTGTATGGCGCCTCGGTGTCGCTGGCGTTTACGCGCTGGCTGCGTCCGTCTCGCGTGTTCGATTCCCTAGACGAGTTGATCGCGACTGTCGAGGGTAATATCGACGATATCCGTCATAACTTGGGTGAGCAGGGGGTGAGCATCCGTGATTAGCGATGAGGAAAAAGATCAGGTACGCGCGGCGTCGGACCTGGTTGCCATCGTGCAGGAAACGGTTGAGCTCAAGCCCCGCGGCCATGAGTTTTGGGGATGCTGCCCCTTTCATGGCGAAAAGACCCCCTCGTTTCACATTATCCCTGCTACGCAGGTATGGCACTGCTTTGGTTGCGGCGAGGGCGGTGACGTCTTTACCTATATTATGAAGCGCGAGAACCTGAGTTTTCCCGAGTCGATTCGCTACCTGGCCGACCGTGCGGGCATTGAACTCCACGATACCGGTACGCAGCGCGATCGCGGCACCAAGCGCGCCCGCATCTATGACCTGTGCGCCGAGACGGCTCAGTTCTACCACACCATGCTTATGCGCGGTAAGGACAGCCGTCCGCGCGAGTACTTTGCCAGCCGCGGTATGGGTGGCGATGTCTGTCGCCGCTATTGCCTGGGTTTTGCGCCGGGTCGCAACATGCTGGTTTCGCACCTGTCTCAGGCGGGCTTTACCCCGCAGGAGATGATTGACGCCAACGTGGCCGTGAGCCGCGGGCGCGGACAGCTCGCGGACCGCTTTTACGACCGCGTGATGTTTCCCATCTTTGATGAGCAGGGTCATAACATCGCCTTTGGCGGGCGCATCATGGGCGATGGTCAGCCTAAGTACCTCAACACCGCCGAGACGAGCGTGTTTCATAAAAAGCGAAACCTCTATGGCTTTAACTGGGCCAAGGAGTTTATCGTCGCGCAGGATACCGCCATCGTGGTGGAGGGCTATACCGACTGCATCGCCTGCTGGGAGGCAGGGATCAAAAACGTTGTCGCCACGCTGGGCACGGCGCTGACGGAACATCACGTTAAGACACTCACTCGTTTTGCCAAGCGCATTGTATATATGTTCGATGGCGACGCCGCTGGTCAAAAGGCTGCCCGTCGCGCGATTCAGTTTATCGAGCAGGATTCGATGGATCTTCGCTGCGTGGTGCTTCCCGACGGCAACGACCCCATGGAGTTCATCACGGCGCATGGTGGCGAGGCACTGCAGGCGCGCATCGATGCCGCCGAGCCCCTCATGGACTTTGTGTACCGTTCGCTACAGGAGTCGAGCGACATTACCACACCGGGCGGTCGCGCTAAAGCGCTCGAGGATGCGCTGACGCTCATCTATCCGCTGCGCGACAGCTATATGATTGACACGTACTTTATCCAGATTGCCGATCTGCTGGGTTTGGACCTGGAGACCGTGCGCGCGAGTTCGGGCCGTGTGTTTCGCGATGTCGCCAAGCGTGAGGATGCGGAGCGACGTCGTGAGCAGAGCTACGAGCGTCAACGCGCGCAAGCTGAGCGCTCGGGCGGTTCGCAGGGACGAAGCTCGGGCGGCGGTGCGGCCGGTGCGCGCAGTGCCGGTCGCGGTGCCTGGGCCGCGGGTGCAACGCCGCCGGTGTCCGCACCGGTCGAGGAGGACCCGTACGACTACGTTCCGCTTGATGCCTATGGTGCCGCGCCGGTGGAGGTCGACGAGGATTTGCCGCCAATTGATGTGCCAGCGGGGATGGAAAGCGCTGCGCCCGTTGCCGATAGTTCAAGCGCGGCGGCAGCTCCGTCGATGCCGATTGTTTTGACCGATCTGGAGCGGAAATCCCTGGCGGGGGAGCGCGAGCTGCTGACGATGCTCACGAGCTACCCCGATCTGTTCCGCACGTATGCCGATCGCATTTGTTCTATCGAGTGGGTTGACCCGCGTCACGAGTCCATTGCGTGGGCCGTGCTGGCAACGCCGCCGGGAACCGATCCTGCGGCCTGCATGGATGCGGCGCGCGCGGTGTGTCCCGAGGCGGCGTCGCTTGTCAGCGCCGGGCGCATCTCGGCAACGAGTAAGCACCCGACCGAGACGAACATCGTCTTTATGCTCGATACGCTCGAGCTCTACACCATCAAGCGTCGCATGCGAGCCGCGCAGGCCAAGTTACGTCAGGACCGTTCACTCGACGATGAGGCCCGTCGCGTGCTGACGATGCAGGCGGTGCAAGATTCTCAGCGCCAGCGCGAGCTCCAAAAGTCGATCGGTGGCGTGGCCGACCCGTTCCGTTTGATCGGTTTGGAGACTGTAGGTGCCGATCAGGCCTAGATGTTGTGGTCAACCAGCGTATTCTCGCCTATATCCTGTCTTTATTTTGGGTATAGACGTCTACGTGTGTGCTAAAGTATTGAGTCCTGTGGACTACGAAGGGAGAATCTGTGCCAAAAAAGACTGAGAGCACGGGTACTGGGCTGGAATCCTACGTTGCAAAGCTCATGGGCAGCGGCTCAAACAGGACTTCGGTAACCGAGGACGAGATTCAGGTCGCCCTGAAGGATATCGATGTAACTGATGAGCAGCTCACCGCGGTGTATTCCGCGCTGCGCAACAGCGGCATCCAGATTATCTCCGCGAGCGGTAACGACGACGCCCCCATGGACGTCGACGATGACAATACCGATTCTGATACCGACGATTTCGATGACGACGACGAGCACGATTCCGGCTCGCTCGACGATCACGAGCTCAAGATGGCCCGCCAGGCCGACGCCGAGATGGGTTCTTCCAAGAGCAAGAAGAAGCGCACCGTGCGCACGTCCCGTTCGCGTTCGCGCGTGCGCGGCATCGATGCCTCCACGGTGATGTTGACCGGCGACCCAGTCCGTATGTACCTCAAGGAGATTGGCAAGGTCGACCTGCTGACCGCCTCCGAAGAGGTCGATCTGGCCATGAAGATCGAGGCCGGTCTTGAGGCCACCGAGAAGCTCGAGGCTGCCGATGCTGGTGAGCTCGAACTCACGCGTGCCGAGATGCGTCGTCTTACGCGTATTGAGAACGTGGGCCTCGAAGCCAAGCAGGCGCTCATCAGCGCAAACCTTCGTCTGGTCGTCTCCATCGCCAAGCGTTATGTCGGTCGCGGCATGCTGTTCCTGGACCTGATCCAGGAGGGCAACCTCGGTCTGATTCGCGCCGTCGAGAAGTTCGACTACCAGAAGGGCTTTAAGTTCTCCACGTACGCCACGTGGTGGATCCGTCAGGCCATCACGCGCGCTATCGCCGACCAGGCCCGTACCATCCGTATTCCCGTGCACATGGTCGAGACCATCAACAAACTCGTCCGCGTGCAGCGCCA
This sequence comes from uncultured Collinsella sp., assembly GCA_900545665.1. Taxonomy (GTDB): domain Bacteria; phylum Actinomycetota; class Coriobacteriia; order Coriobacteriales; family Coriobacteriaceae; genus Collinsella. The sequence continues at coordinate 677 of UQZU01000016.1, read as the reverse complement.
GCTTCTCCAGGACCTGGGTCGCGACCCGACCCCCGAGGAGATCGGTGCCGAGATGGACATGAGCGCCGACCGCGTCCGCGAGATCCAGAAGATCTCGCAGGAGCCCGTGTCGCTCGAGACCCCCATCGGCGAGGAAGAGGATTCCCAACTGGGCGACTTTATCGAGGACTCCCAGGCCATCGTTCCGCCCGATGCCGCCAGCTTCTCCATGCTGCAGGAGCAGCTCACCCAGGTGCTCGATTCGCTTGCAGATCGTGAGCGCAAGGTTATCGAGCTGCGCTTTGGCCTTGTCGACGGTCATCCCCGCACGCTCGAGGAAGTCGGCCGCGAGTTTGGCGTCACACGCGAGCGCATCCGCCAGATCGAGTCCAAGACTCTGGCCAAGCTTCGCCACCCGAGCCGCAGCAGCAAGCTCAAAGACTATATCGAAAGCTAGTCAAGCAAGAGGCGCCCTCAAGCACATCCGCTTGGGGGCGCTTTCATGTAGTCATTGGGGACGTTCTTGAATGACTAGTCGTTTAAGAACGTCCCCAATGACTAGGTCGGAAAATTTCTTAAAAAAGTTCTTGCCCTAAGCTGATTCGTCCGTATAATAAACTTCGTTGCTTGAGAGCACGCACCTATTCCTCGGTAGCTCAATGGTAGAGCACGCGGCTGTTAACCGCGCTGTTGTAGGT
>UQZU01000015.1 GCA_900545665.1 uncultured Collinsella sp. | reverse complement strand
ACGAGATGCAGCGTAGTCTCGTGGGCTCGGAGATGTGTATAAGAGACAGGGATTCGATGGATTACCGTTTCCGCCCCGCCCCCGCGAGCGACATGGAAAACTACGAATTCTTGGCCGACACCAAGGGCAAGGAGACCACGCTCGTCCCCATGGGACCGTTGCACATCACCTCCGACGAGCCCGGCCACTTCCGCCTGTTCGTTGAGGGCGAGACGATCGTCGATGCCGACTACCGTCTGTTCTACGTGCACCGCGGCATGGAGAAGGTCGCCGAGACGCGCCTGAACTATGACGCCGTGACGTTCCTCGCCGACCGCATCTGCGGCATCTGCGGCTGCGCCCACTCGGTGGCCTATGCCGAGGCCGTCGAGCGCGCCCAGGGCATTCATGTCCCGCCGCGCGCCCAGTACATCCGCGCCATCATGCTCGAGGTCGAGCGTCTGCACTCACACCTGCTCAATATTGGCCTGGCATCGCACTACACGGGCTTCGACTCCGGCTTCCAGCAGTTCTTCCGCGTCCGCGAGAAGTCCATGGACCTGGCCGAGAAGCTCTCCGGTCACCGCAAGACCTACGGCCTCAACGTGATCGGCGGCGTGCGTCGCGACATTTTGGCCGAGCAGAAGCTCTCCACGCTCACGACCATCCACCAGCTGCGCTCCGAGGTTCAGGAACTCGTCGACATGCTGCTCTCCACGCCCAACTTTATTGAGCGTACGAGTGGCATCGGCACTCTGGATCGAAAGATCGCACGCGACTTCTCGCCGGTCGGCCCGCTCATGCGTGGCTCGGGCTATGCCCGCGACGTGCGCTTTGACCATCCCTTCGACGGCTACGCCGATCCGGATGTCCAAAAGATGCACGCCGCTACGGCCGACACCTGCGATGCCTTCGGCCGTACCGCCGTCCGCATCCAGGAGGTCTACGATTCGATCGACATGATCGAGACCATGCTCGAGAACTGCCCGTCGGGCCCCATCCTCACCACGGATTGGGAGTACACCCCGCACAAGTACGCCATCGGCGCCACCGAGGCTCCGCGCGGCGAGGACGTGCACTGGGCCATGCTCGGCAACAACCAGAAGTGCTACCGCTGGCGCGCCAAGGCGGCCACGTACAGCAACTGGCCGGTCCTGCGCTACATGTTCCGCGGCAACACCGTGGGCGACGCGGCGCTGATCGTCGGCTCGCTTGACCCGTGCTACTCCTGCACCGACCGCGTGACGGTGACCGATGTCGCCGCCAAGCGCGACCACGTGCTCGACAAGGAGCAGTTCGAGAACGTCTGGCGCGACAAGTCGCCGCTTGCGGGCGAGGGCACCATGGCCGCTCCGCTCGATGAGGAGGCGCTCTAATATGCTGAAGCTTTGGAAGGTTAACGCCAAGGCCGGCGACGCGACGGTCAAGTACCCGTTTGCGCCGTTCCCCACCAACAAGGACATGCGCGGCAAGCCCGAGCACAATGCCGAGCTCTGCATCGCCTGCGGTGCCTGCGGCGTGGCGTGCCCAGCCGATGCCATTCGCATGGACACCGACCTTGCGGCCGATACCATCACCTGGTCGATCGACTACGGCCGCTGCATCTTCTGCGGCCGCTGCGAGGAGGCCTGCCCCATGGAGGCCATCAAGCTCACCGAGGAGTTTGAGCTGGCCGTCATGAGCAAGGATGACCTCACCAGCAAGAGCGTCTATACGCTCGAGCACTGCTCGCGTTGCGGCAAGCCGTTTGCCCCGCACAAGGAGATCGACTACGCTAAGCGCCTGCTGCAAAAGGCCGGCGGCATGGAGGCCGAGCAGGCTGCCCGTACCGTCGGTATGTGCCAGGAGTGCAAGCGCGAGCTCGACGCCCTGCGCGCCGCCTCGGCCGTAAAGACCGGCAACGCACACGGCATGGCTGCCAACGAGACGCTTGCGTCCGGTGAGCCCCAGGGCCCCGGCATGGAGTATCTGGGCGGCCACGGCGTGAACCCGGAGTATATCGACCGCGAGCTTAACCCCGATGCGCCCGAGATTCCCGCCGGTCCGGCGCCGGTCGAGGGCATCATCATGGATTTTGAAACGAAGGAGGAGTAACCATGGCCGAACCCACGCTTTTGCCCGAGCGGCTTCAGTACCGCCCGACCAAGATCGAGCTCGACGAGAGCATCGAGAAGGCCAAGGCGACCCTTCTTAAGAAGATCAAGCGCTCGGTGTACGTCTACCGTGTCGACTGCGGCGGCTGCAACGGCTGCGAGATCGAGATCTTCGGTTCCATCACGCCCGTCTTTGACGTCGAGCGCTTTGGCATCAAGGTCGTGCCCTCGCCCCGTCACGCCGATGTGCTGCTGTACACCGGCGCCGTGACGCGTGCCATGCGCATGCCGGCCCTGCGCGCGTTTGAGGCCGCACCCGATCCCAAGATCGTGGTGTCCTATGGCGCGTGCGGCTGCACCGGCGGCATCTTCTACGACAACTACTGCGTCTGGGGCGGCACGGATAAGATTCTGCCGGTCGATGTCTACATCCCCGGCTGTCCGCCCAGCCCCGCGCAGACCATCTACGGCTTTGCCATGGCGCTCGGTCTGCTGGACCAAAAGCTCCATGCCGAGACTACGGTGGAGGCTGCCGGCGAGCAGGCCGATATCCTGCACCCCGGCGTGCCGTACAAGCTGCGCGTTGCCATCGAGCGCGAGGCTCGCGCCATGAGCGGCTACCGTTACGGCCGCGACCTGGCCAACGAGTTTATGGATACGCTCGAGGACGCGCCCAAGGGTGATATCCGAGGCGCCATGGCGCTGCTCATCGACAAGCAGGACGATCCGCGCCGCGTTGAGGTCTACTCGGCGCTGCAGGATCTGGTGCTGGCCGGAGGTCACTAGATGGAGCTCACGGACCGCTCTGGTTACTTTGCGGGCCCCGGCATGCTCGGCGGTTCTTTTGGCGATGCCTCGCGCGCAAGCGACGAGGCCGCCGAGGGCGTCGCCGACCCCTGCCTGGGCCATGCGCCCGACCAGGTGGTCTTCTACGAGCTCACGCGTAAGTTTGTGGAGACCGAGGAAGACGTTCCCCAGGAGGCCTGCGACGTGCTGTACTACACGCTCGCCGTGGGCCACCACACCGGCGTGCTCGATTGCTTTGAGCCGCGCCTGTCGGTGTCGGTGGATGTGTTCTATTCACTCGTCGACGCGTTGCCGGAGGGGGAGGCCAAGACCAAGTTCGAGGCCATCCGCTCCTTTGGCGAGTGCCAGCTCGACAAGGCGGCGGTGCCGTCGCTGCTCGAGGCCTGCGACACGCTGCTCGACGAGCGCGGTTTTCGCGGGTCGGCCAAGGCCGGCATCTCGGTGTTCGACGACGACTTTGGCCTGCATGCCCAGCAGGTCGCGTTCTTAATGAAGTTTCGCGATCTGGTTGAGCGCGTGCGCGATGTTTCGGGTGTGTATCTGACGGGAAGGTTGCAGTAATGGGTCGCGTTGTGGATGGTCGTGTGAACGGCGCCCCGTTTGCGGGTATCGTGCTCACGGCGGGAAGCGTGCTGCGTGCCGACGATGCCGCCGGCCCCGTGCTCTCCAAAAAGATGGAGGACGCGCCTCTTGCCGGCTGGTACACCATCGATGGCGGTCAGACGCCCGAGGATGACATCATCGAGGTCAAGCGCGAGCGTCCGCCTCGCCTGGTCTTGGTCGATGCCGCCGACATGGCACTGCCCGTCGGCGCCATCCGCTTGCTCGACAAACGTGACGTGGCCCGCAAGTCGATGTTCACCACGCATTCGCTTCCCTTGTCGATTCTGATCGAGGAGATTGAGCAATCGTGCGAAGATATCGTCTTCATTGGGATTCAGCCGGGCGATACGGAGTTCTATAACCCCATGTCCCCGGAGGTCTTTGAGGCCGTCGACGCCGTGTACGACGCCGTGGCCGCCAACGACTTTTCCCACTTTGTCCGCTTGGGGCAGGAGCTGTAGGAGCACTTGTTCCATTCTGTTAGGAAAGAAGTGATTGACATGGCAGATTCCAAGGTGGAGTATCCCACTCCCGATTGCCTGGCGCCCGCCGCGATCGAGGCCAAGACCGAGGCCGCCGGCGTGACCAAGGCCAACCTGCCGGTCGCAAAGGCCTTTCTGTTGGCAATGTTCGCCGGTGCGTTTATCGCCTTCGGCGGCCTGTTCTTTACCGTGTTTTTGAGCGACAGTACGCTGGGCTGGGGTGCCCAGCGCGTCGTGGGCGGTCTGTGCTTTTGCCTGGGCCTGGTGCTGGTGCTGGTGTGCGGCGCCGAGCTGTTTACCGGCAATTCGCTTATGGTCTGCGCGCTCAAGAGCAAAAAGATCACCCTGGCTCAGATGCTCAAGGCATGGCTCGTCGTGTGGCTTGGTAACTTTGCCGGTGCCCTGTTCATCGTCTTTTTGGTGTACATGGCCGGCATTTACAAGCTCAACGGCGAGGCGGTTGCCAATTCCATGGTGAGCGTCGCCGCCGGCAAGGTGACGGTCGACTGGGTGACGATCTTTTTCCGTGGCATCCTGTGCAACATCTTTGTGTGCCTGGCCGTGTGGATCGGTACCGCCGGCAAGACCGTGGTCGATAAGGTTGTGGGCATTCTGCTGCCCATCGCCGCCTTTGTGGCCTGCGGTTTTGAGCACTGCGTTGCCAACATGTACTTTTTGCCTATGGGCGCCGTGATGCACGTGTGCGGCTATGGTGCCGACGTCGCTGGCGCCGATGCGCTCAACGCCGCGGGCATTGCGTTTAACCTGTCCGCCGCCACGCTGGGCAACATCGTGGGCGGCGCGGTTCTGATCGCGCTCGGCTACTGGTTTGTCTACGCCAAGAAGTCCGATGCGTAAGGTACCGTCTGTTTGACGTTGGGCCTCCCGCGGGGCGTTGCCGTGCGGGAGGCTTTTTGGGTCTGGGGCTCGTTGCCGGGCTTTTGGTCTGTTGTGTTTGGCTGATGAAAGGGGTAATCGAGATGGCATCTGCTGTGAAGCGTGACGGTCGCGCCGTGGTGACCACATGCGGGGGATGTTATGCCGATTGCGCCTTTGCGGCACGCGTTGAGGACGGTCGCGTGGTGGCCGAGTTGCCGGTGCCGGGGCATCCGTGCGCGGCGCGTGCCCTGTGCGCCCGCGGACGGCATCGCCTGGCCCTGCCGTTTGACGAGCGCGACCGCATTTTGCATCCTATGCGCCGACGAGCTGATGGCTCGGGGTTCGATGTGATTTCGTGGAACGAGGTGTTCGCGCAGATTGCAGCGCGCCTTGGGGGGATTGTTGACGAGCGCGGGCCTCGTGCGCTGGGCATGACGTTCGGTGTGCCCTCGTTCGACCGCTATTGGGCCTATCGCCTTATGCATGCGCTGGGCTCGCCCAACGTGTACGGTGCCGACGGTGCCTGCGAGGTAAGCCGACTTACCGGTTGGGAGCACAGCCTGGGCTATAGTCCCGCCTCCGACCTGCCACATACCGATTGCATCATGTATCTGGGGCGTTCCATTGTCGATTCGTCGACGATGGGGGCCGTTGATGCGCTCAACGATGCCCGTCGCCGCGGGGCGAAGATTATCGTGGTCGACCCCCGGCGCAGCGGTTCGGCTGCGCTTGCCGATCGCTGGCTGCGCGTGCGCCCGGGCTGCGACCTGGCCTTGCTGCTGGGCATTGCGAATGTGCTCATTACCGAGGACTTGTACGACCGCGAGTTTGTTGCCCGCTATACCACGGGGTTTGATGAGCTGGCGCAGGCGGCTACTGTTTGGACGCCTGAGTGGGCCGAGTCGATGTGCGACGTGCCGGCGGACGATATCCGATCGACTGCGCGTGATTTGGCTGCCGCCGCGCCTGCCGCTGTGGTGGATGCGGGCTTTCATGGCGGCATCGGTATTGCGTATGCCAATAGCACCCAGACCGCGCGCGCTATCTGCTTGGTCGATGTGCTACTGGGCTGCATCGGACACGCGGGCGGTGCGCTCAACCCGCCCACACCGCTTGTATTGGGCGACCTTGATCCCATGCGCTTTGCGACGCCGCCGGTGCCGCGCGAGCCCAAGCTGGGGTCCGAGCGCTATCCGCTGGTCGATCCGGTGCGCGGCCTGTGCACGACCATCGGTCAGTCCATCCTTGCCGGTGAGCTGCGTGGGCTTATCGTCTATGCCAGTAACCCCGGTGCGGGCTATGGCAATGCACAGGCTTGGTTGAGTATTTTGCAGCGGCTCGACTTGCTTGTGACGATTGATATTCGTTGGTCCGAGACGGCGCGTGCTTCTGACTTCGTGCTGCCCGACGTGACGTATCTGGAGGCTGACCGCGGCGTGGGAACGGTGACGGGCGCCAACGATGCGCGCGTGTTCTACCGCAACGCCGTGCTGCCCGTGCAGCATGACGACACACGTCCCGGTCGGGAGATTTTTGCCGGTCTGGCGCAGGCGTGTGGCGTGGGCGAGTACTTCCAGTTTACGTCTGACGATCTGGCGGCTGCCCAGGTGGCGCCTTTTGGGATCGATCTGGACGAGCTCATGGAGCGCGGCTGGGCCGATACGGGCATGGCGCTGCCGACGCGCACGGGTGAGCCGGTGATTCCGCTTGCCGGCGGCAAGATTGCGCTGGCAAGCGACATATGGGAGCGAGCCGGCATGGGTCGTGTGCCCGACTGGATCGCGCCCATGGTGGAGCCCAGCCCGGGGATGTTTCGCCTCATTAGCGGCAATCGACCCTTTGAGTCGCATGCCTCGCGCAGGCTCGCGGCAGCAGGTGCCGCCGAGGCGGGTTCCGACTTGGACGCCGTGCAGATGAATGCCGGTGTTGCCACATGCATGGGTATCGCCAATGGCGAGGTCGTCGAGCTGGTGAGCGATATGGGCCGCGACCGCGTGCGCGTGGAGACGACGCCGTATCTGCATCCGGCGTGCATCTTCACCTCGGCCGCTCCCGGCGGGCGTTCGTTTGGTGCCGATGCCGGCGGCGCTCAAGCCTTGGGCGTGGGCCCGCTCGACCATACACCGTTGCGTTGGGACCCGTTGACGGGCGCCGCGCTCACCCAGGAAAACGCCGTTCGCGTGGAAAAGATCGCGGCACGCGAGGATAATAGCGATTGATTGACTCAGCCGATCGAATTGGCTGATAGTTTGACGTTCGAACGATTGATTCACCTTTGGTTTTGAAAGGTCGCACATGAGCGATAGCCAGAACATGTCCGATGAGGTGCGCGCCCGCCTGCGCGCCATTCCTTCCGTCAACGAGCTGCTTGCCGAGTGGCCGGTGGTGAAGGCGGCGGGGGAGACCTGCGACGCGGTGGTGCATGCCGCCGTCACGGCCGAGCTCGACGAGGAGCGCGCCGCCATTCGCGCCGGCGCCGCCCCGCGTTCCAAGCGCGAGCTGGCCTCGGCCATCGAGTGGCGTGCGCACCGCTCTGCGCTGCCGAGCCTGCGTCCCGCCGTCAACGCCACGGGTGTGGTTATCCATACCAACTTGGGTCGCGCTCCGCTCGCGGAATCAGCTGCCAAAGCCGTGGCCGAGGTCGCGCGCGGGTATAGCACGCTCGAGTACAGCGTCGACACCTGTTCGCGCGGGTCGCGCAAGGAGCACGTCGCGCAGCTGATCCGCTCACTCACCGGTGCCGAGGACGCGCTCGTGGTCAACAACAATGCCGCCGCTGTGCTGCTGGTGCTGGCGACCCATGCCGCAGGCAAAGAGGTCATCGTCAGCCGCGGCGAGCTTGTCGAGATCGGCGGCAGCTTCCGCATCCCCGATGTCATGGCGGCTTCGGGCGCCAAACTCGTTGAGGTCGGCGCCACCAACCGCACACACCTGGCTGATTATGAGCAAGCCATCACGCCCGATACGGCGATGATCCTTAAGGTCCATCCTTCCAACTATCGCATCGAGGGTTTTCACGAAGAGGTGGGCTCTCGGGAGCTTGCCGCCCTGGGCCACAAGCATGGCCTGCTGTTCTACGAGGACCAGGGCTCGGGCGCGCTGTTGCCCGACGACATCTTGGTGCGCGGCGGCGAAGAAACCACGCCGGCTTCGGTTTCGGCAGGGCTCGATATCGTGTCATGCTCGGGTGATAAGCTGCTGGGTGCCGCGCAGGCGGGCATTATCATGGGTCGTCGCGATCTGGTCCAGGCCTGCGGGTCGCATCCGCTTATGCGTGCCCTGCGTCCGGGCAAGCTCGCAATGGCGGCGCTCGAGGCTACACTGCGCATTTACATGGATGGGGCGGATGTGGCCCATCGCGAGGTGCCGGTGCTCAACATGCTCACGCTTCCGCAGGCTCATCTGGAGCGCCGCGCACGCAAACTGCGCGAGCTGATGGTGGCGGGCCTCGATAAGGCGGGTTGCCCGCGCGCCGTGCAGGTGGAAATCGTCGAGGAGTCGTCGACTCCCGGCGGCGGCTCGCTGCCTACCGTCGAGCTGCCCACCATGTGCGTTGCCGTGCGCCTCGTCGATGAGCGTCTTTCCGTTGACGCGCTCAAGCGCTCGCTCGTCCAAGATTTCGACACGCCGGTCGTCACGCGCGCCTCGCACGATCGCGTCCTGTTTGATGTGCGCACGCTCGTGGGTGACCGCGATATCGAGACGGCGGCAACGACGCTCGTCGCGTGCGTTAAGAAGGCGATTGCTCGATGAGTGAGGTTCAAGCGCTGGTGGAGTGTCCCGTTATCGTTGGCACGGCGGGCCACGTCGACCACGGTAAGTCGGCACTGATCGAGGCGTTGACCGGCAAGAATCCCGACCGTCTTGAGGTCGAGCGCCGTCGCGGTATGACCGTGGAGCTGGGCTTTGGCGAGCTGGCGCTGCCGAGTGGCAAGATCGTCGGCCTGGTCGACGTGCCGGGGCATGCCCATTACCTGCGCGCCATGGTGCAGGGTGCGACGGGCATCGACGTTGCCGTGCTGGTGGTTTCGGCCGTCGAGGGCGTGATGCCGCAGACCCGCGAGCACGTGCATGTGCTGGAGCTGCTGGGCGTTACGCACATGGTGGTCGCGCTGACGATGTGCGACCTGGCCGATAGCGAGATGGTTGATCTGGCCGAGCTCGATGTCGATGACTTTTTGTCGGGTACTGTGTTTGCGGGCGCGCCAATTGTGCCCGTGTCGTCTAAGACGGGCGAGGGGATTGACGGGCTGCTTGCGGTGCTCGACGAGCAGGTGGGTGTCTGCTGGGATACCTGTCGCGAGCGTGCCGAGCGGAGCGATGCCGCGCCGCGCCTGCCGATTGACCGCTGCTTTACGATCAAGGGCGCCGGCACCGTCGTGACGGGAACGCTGCACGATGCGCCGGTTGCGGTGGGCGATGAGCTCGTCGCGCTGCCGTCGCGCGCGGTCTGCCGTGTCCGCGGGATTCAGGTGCATGGCGATACGCCGCGCGCGCTGCCTGGGCAACGCGTGGCGCTCAACCTGGTTGGTGACGGTGTCTCGGCGCTTGACCGTGGCGAGATGCTGGGCGTGGCGGACCGCTTTGGTCAGACGTTGCGCTTTATGATGACGTTTACGTATCTGGGTCGCGAGGGAGCCAAGCCGCGCGTGCTCGAGTCGGGCACGCGCGTGCATGTGATGGCGGGTACGGCTGAGGTCGTCGGTCGCATCATGTTCATGGAGGGCGAGGCCCCCATGGCGGTGGGCGAGACCCGTAATGTTCAGGTGCGCTTGGAAAACTCGCTGCCGCTACGCGCCGGGGACCATGTCGTGGTGCTGTCCTATTCGCCCGTGATGCTTATTGGCGGCGGGCGCGTGCTGCTTTCGCGCTGCCGTCGCTCGCGCGAGCTTGCTGAAGGGGAGCGTGCGCTGTATGCGGCGCTCGAGTCCGGCGATATCGCGGGAGGTGTGGGCACTTGGCTGGCGTTGCAGACGCTGCCGGTTACGGCGGTTGATGTTGCCGAGGCTTTGGATCTTGGTATCGGCGAGGTCGATGCCGCACTGCGCGGGTTGGTGGCGCAGGGCTCCGTTCGCAAGCTTGCCGCGGGCGATGCGGACCTCCTGGCGGATGCCGTGGTGCTCGACGCCGCGATGGATGCATTGGCGGCGACCCTGTCGGCCATGCACGCGGCGGCTCCCAAGGAGACGGGCTTTACGCCTGGCGCCGTTGCCCATGCTGCGTGGCCTGCCGCTGATGATGGCGTTGCCGCGGCTCTGATTGCCGAGGGCTGCTCGCGTGGCGTGTGCGCCGCCGAGGGCGCCGAGGTATTCGATCCGCATTCGGCCGCCGCGGCGGCACGCGTGGTGCGAGAGGCTTGCGAGCGGATCGTCGCGCTGCTTGACGAGGCTGGCCTGGATGCACCGGCGCTTCCCGAGGTAGGCGAACAGCTGCAGCTCGGCCGCGACACCATGACGCGTGCCCTGCGCGAGCTTTCGCTCAACCGCTCGATCGTTAAGGTCGAGCGCGACGTTGCCCTGTCCGCTGCCGCCGAGGCCCATGCGCGCGAGCTCGTCGCCGCCGCCATTGAGGCAGCCGGGGGCGCTGCCACTACGAGCGTGCTGCGCGAGGCCCTGGGCGTGTCGCGCAAACGCGCCATCAGCATCTTAGAGCACCTGGATGCCGTGCGCTTTACTGTGCTCGACAAGGAGGCCGGCGGCCTGAGGTCCCTGCGCTAGGCCACCCTTATCAGTTGCGGTGAAATAGTTCCTGTTTTTGGGGTCTTGCAGCCTAAGCAGGAACTATTCCACCGCAACTTCTTGCTCGTCTTTTTGGGATAGAGCCGTTTCGGTTTGGTAAAATACCGCCGCACTTGGGAACGGATGGGCTCCGGTGGGCTCCGCGGTCCTCAAAACCGTTGCGAGGCGTGCAAAACGTCTTGGATGTGTTCGATTCACATACGTTCCCGCCACACGCTACCAGCGCTTTTGTGCTCGCGGTCTTGCTGCGTGCCGCAAAGGCGCTGTTTTGTTTTTGCACGAGCTTTTCGTAGTGCCGCTATTTCGGCGGCGGTATTTAGCTTCGTGCACCGGGTTTCGAGCATGCCGATGGAGGTGTTTTGCCGTATGACTACCGTAAGACGGGCCGATCTTTCTGGCGTCGTCCAAGCGGGCGGGCTGTCCTCACGCATGGGCCGCGATAAGGCGCGCATGACGTTTTGCGGCGAACCGCTCATCGAGCGCGTGCTGGGTCGGCTAGCGACAGTTGCCGGCGAGTTGGTCGTGACGACTTCGCGCCCCAGCGAGCTTGCCTATCTTGAGGAGCGCACGTTTGGCGGTCTGGTGCCGCGAATAGTGTCGGACCTTGAGGGGCCGGCGGGCGCCATGCGCGGCATCGCGAGCTCGTTGACTGCGGCCCGGCTGCCTCTCGTGGCTATCGTCGCCTGTGATATGCCGTTTGTCTCTTCGGAGCTAATCGGTGCCCTTGCCGGCTGTGTCGAGGCTGAGGCGCTCGACGTGTGCGTGCCGCGCGAGGAGCGGGGGATTGAGCCACTTTGTGCCGTCTGGCGCCGTGACGCGTGTGCGCCGGTCGCCCAAGAGCTGCTCGCCTGCGATCGTCAGCGCATTCGCTGGCTGATTAATCGCGTTCAGGCCGGTTATATGGATGAGCCGCAGATCGTTAAGGCCGCGGGCTCCACGCTCTGCTTCGAGAACGTCAATACGCCCGAGGAGTTTGCGGCGGCCGAGTTACTCGCCTAAACGATTGGAGTTGCCATGTCTCACGATATTTGTCCCGATACGGGAGAGCCTTGCACTTGCGTTGGGTCCGAGCCCTGTACCTGTGGCTGCGGTGGCTGTGGACATACTGCGGAAGAGGAAGCGGCCGCCGCGGCGTATCGTGAGGCACACCGCGAAGGCCCGTCCGGTGATGCCCTCGACCACGAGCGCAAGATCATCGTTTCGTTCGATAGCACCTTCGATGTGATGGAATGCGAGCAGCTGTGCCTGGATGCTGACGTGCCCGGGCGCATTATGCCGCTGCCCGGCTCCATCACCGCGGGTTGCGGCCTGTGCTGGGCCATGCCGTTCTCCGGCGATGCCCTCGCCGCCTTCCGCGCTGCCACCGAAGGCCGCATAACCCCCGCCGACTACCACCAGCTCGTCCTCTAACTACCAACACCACCACAAAGGTGCCTGTCCCCAATGTGGTGGTTTGGAACACGTGGACGAAACAGCTTCGAAACACGCGATTTGTGCGTCGGGTGCTCAAAAACGCTTCTACCTGCATCGTAATCAAAACGAAACATCTGCTCGTCGGCTTATGCGAAACTTTGCTGCAACAGTGCGATATTATTCATACTCGATAAAGCTCGCGGCGCATGGGGCGCCTCGAACGACACTTTTCTTTTCCATCAATTGGAGGAAGCATGAGCTACACGCAGAAAGTTCTCGACGAGCTCAAGGCCCGCTATCCCGAGCAGCCTGAGTTCATCCAGGCCGCGACCGAGATCCTCGGCACCATCCAGCCGGCGCTCGACGCCCACCCCGAGTACGAGGAGGCCGCCCTGCTGGAGCGCCTCGTCGAGCCCGAGCGTATCGTCATGTTCCGTGTTCCCTGGGTCGACGACCAGGGCAAGGTTCAGGTCAACCGCGGTTACCGCGTCGAGTTCAACTCTGCCATTGGACCCTACAAGGGCGGCCTGCGCTTTAACCCGACGGTCACCCTGGGTATGCTCAAGTTCCTGGGTCTGGAGCAGATCCTCAAGAACAGCCTGACCACCCTTCCCATGGGCGGCGGCAAGGGCGGCTCCGACTTTGACCCCAAGGGCAAGTCCAACAACGAGATCATGCACTTCTGCCAGTCCTTCATGACCGAGCTCTATCGCCACATTGGCCCCAACACCGACGTTCCCGCCGGCGACCTGGGCGTTGGCGGCCGCGAGGTTGCCTACCTGTTCGGTCAGTACAAGCGCCTGACCAACGAGTGGACCGGCGTTCTTACCGGCAAGGGCCTCTCCTTTGGCGGCTCGCTCGCCCGTACCGAGGCCACCGGTTACGGTCTGGCCTACTTTGTGGACGAGTACCTCAAGAGCCGCGGTGACTCCTTCGAGGGCAAGAACGTCGTCGTTCACGGTTCCGGTAACGTCGCCATCTACGCGGTCCAGAAGGTAACCCAGCTCGGCGGCAAGGTGCTCGCCTGCTCCGACACCCACGGCTGGGTCGAGGATCCCGACGGCATCGACTACACCGTGCTCGAGCACATCTACAACAAGAAGCGCTCCGGCCACGACAAGGGCGTTACGCTCGCTATGTACGTCGACGAGAAACCCAACGCCGTGTGGCACGAGGGCGACGGCCGCGGCGTGTGGCAGCTTCCCTGCGATATCGCGCTGCCCTGCGCTCGCGAGAACACGCTGCTGCTCGAGGACGCCCAGGCGCTTGTCGCCAACGGCTGCAAGGTAGTCGGCGAGGGCGCGAACATGCCCACGACCATCGAGGCCACGACCTACTTCCAGGAGAACGGCGTCGCCTTTATGCCCGGTAAGGCTGCCAACGCCGGTGGCGTGCTCGTGTCCGGCCTGGAGATGAGCCAGAACGCCGAGCACCTGTCCTGGACCTTCGAGGAGGTCGACGGCAAGCTCGAGCAGCTCATGCGCGGCATGTTCCACAACGTGGACGACACCGCCAAGGAGTACGGCCAGGAGGGCAACTTTGTCATGGGTGCCAACATCGCCGGCTTCCTGAAGGTCGCCGACGCTATGCTCGCCCAGGGCGTCTGCTAAATCTTCGCTCGACATAGCATTGATAAGGCTCCCAGCTATCTGGCTGGGAGCCTTTTCTATCCCGGAGGACTCCTCATAACTTGCGGTGAAATACGGACTGTTTAGCGCCCCAGAACGGCTAATCAGTCCGTATATCACCGCAAGTTATGTATGGGTGGGTGGATTTTGTCCTAAAACGGTGTGCGGCCCCTCGTTTGGTACACTTAAAAGTACTGGACAAGTGAAGAGATGGGGGAGAACGTGCTCAAGTTCGGTACCTACGTCCGTGTTGGAAACGCGGCCGAAGCCTATGAGCTCTTACAGAAGAACCGCAACAACAAGATTGTGGGCGGCGGCATCTGGATGCGCCTGGGTTCGCGTCGCGTGGCGACGGCGATTGACCTTTCGGCCTGCGGACTCGATCAGATCGAGGAGACCGAGACCGAGTTTCGCATCGGCGCCATGTGCACCCTGCGCCAGCTCGAGCGCCATGCCGAGCTCAACGCGCTTGTCAACCATGTCTTTGAGTTCGCCGTCCACGATATCGTGGGCGTGCAGCTGCGCAATACCGCCACGGTGGGCGGCAGCATCTACGGCCGCTTTGGCTTCTCGGACGTGCTCTCGGCTTTCCTGGCGCTCGATTCCTATGTTGAGCTGACGGGCGCCGGTCGCGTGCCGCTCGCCGAGTTCGTGGACATGGGCTACGTGCGCGACGTGATCGAGCACGTCGTGGTCGTTAAGCACGACTATCGCGCAAGCTACGAGGCCGTGCGCAAGGCCGCGACGGACTTCCCCTCGCTCAACGTCACCGCTGCCTGGTGGGATAACACCTGGCATGTCACCGTGGGTGCCCGCCCGCTGCGCGCGACCCTGCTGCAGGGCGAGGCATGTCGCCTTACTGCCGAGCAGCCTTCCGAGGACGAGCTTCGCGCCCTGGCCGCATCTGTGCGCGCGCTGAGCTACGGCACCAACCTGTGGGGCTCGGCAGACTACCGCCGCCGCATCTCGGCCCCGTTGGCGATTCAGGCCGTGCGCCGCGCCGCCGGCATCGAGCTTTCGGCCGCGCTTGCCCGCGAGCTCGAGACCGTGCAGGTCCCCAAGTTTGCCACGGACGAGTATTCCTGCCGCCGCGTGCCCGGCGTCGATTCTAGCGAGGTGCGCTAATGGCTGCCAAACTCATCGATCTTTCCTTTACGCTCAACGGCCGTAAGGTCAAGGTTCAGATTGCCCCCGATACCATGCTCTTTGCGTTGCTGCGCGAGCAGGGCTGCGCGTCGGTGCGCTGCGCCTGCGAGACCACCAACTGCGGCCTGTGCACGGTGTGGCTCGACGGCGACCCGGTACTGAGCTGCTCGGTTCCCGCCGCCCGTGTTGAGGGCCGCTCCATCACCACGCTCGAGGGCCTCAAGGCCGAGTCTGAGGCGCTCGCCCGCGCAATGGCTGCCGAAGGCGCCGAGCAGTGTGGTTTTTGCGCCCCCGGCCTCATCATGAACGTGCTGGCGCTCGCCCGCGCCGCCAAGGAGGACCCGAGCCTCGTTGCCACGCGTGAGGAGCTATCGCGCCAGCTCGCCGGCAACCTGTGCCGTTGCAGCGGCTACGAGAGCCAGCTGCGCGCCATCGTGCGCTTTCTCAACGAGTCCGGCGTGCAGGTGGGCTTCGAGATGCCCGAGCTGCCCGTCAACGACACGAGCTCCGACGGCGTCGCGTACAAGCAGATTACCCACAAGCAGCCCAAGAAGGACTCGAAGGCCCTGCTCGAGGGTCGTCCCGTCTACACGGGCGACATGGTGCCCGCCGGCGCCCTGATCGTCAAGCTCAAGCGCAGCCCGTATGCCCGCGCCAAGATTCGCTCCATCGATACGTCGCGCGCCCTGAAGGTTCCCGGCGTGGTGGGCGTCTACACCTACGAGGACGTGCCCAAGCGCCGCTTTACCATCGCTGGCCAGAGCTATCCGCAGCCGAGTCCCTACGACCGCTTGATTCTCGAGAACCTCGTCCGTTACCAAAACGAGGAGGTGGCGATCGTCGCCGCCGAGAGCGAGGAGGCCGCCGACAAGGCGCTCAAGCTCATCAAGGTCGACTATGAGGTGCTCGAGCCGCTGCTCGACTTTACCCAGGCACTCGATAACGACATCGTGGTCCACCCCGAGGGCGACGTGACCTTTATGTTCCCGCAGGGCGGCGACGTTCCGCGCAACCTGGTGTGCAGCGGTACCAGCGATTTTGGCAACCTTGACGAGGCGTTCGCCCAGAGCGACATCGTCTTCACCCGCACCTACACCAGCCAGGCCACGCAGACCGCGCCCATGGAGACCTTCCGTGCCTTCGCGACAACCGACGCGTTCGGTCGTATCTCGGTGACCACCTCGACGCAGGTGCCCTTCCACGTGCGCCGCATGGTCGCGCAGTCGCTCGACATTCCGCAGTCGCAGGTGCAGGTCATTAAGCCGCGCATCGGCGGCGGCTTTGGCTCCAAGCAGACGGGCTGCTGCGAGATCTTCGTGGCGTTCGTCACCCAGCAGACCGGCCGTCCGAGCTATTGCTGCTACACCCGTGAGGAGACCATCACCGCCGGCAACTCGCGCCACCAGATGCAGATGACCGTTAAGCTGGGTGCCATGAACGACGGCACCATCACGGCCATCGACCTGCATACGCTGTCCAACGCCGGCGCGTACGGCGAGCATGCTACCACGACGATTGGTCTTTCGGGCCACAAGAGCCTGCCCATCTACAACCATGTGAAGGCGAGCCGCTTTAGCTGGGACGCCGTCTACACCAACACTAACCGCGGCGGCGCGTATCGCGGCTACGGTGCCACCCAGGGCCAGTTTGCCGTGGAGAGCGCCGTCAACGAGCTCGCCGACATGCTGCACATGGACCCCGCCGACCTGCGCCTTAAGAACATTGTGCGTGAGGGCGAGATCATGCCGCAGTACTACAACGAGAAGCTCAACGCCTGCGCACTCGACCGCTGCCTGCTGCGCGCGATGGACATGATCGGTTGGCGCGACAAGCCGCTGGCCGTCGACCTGGGCGACCGCGTGCGCGCCCTGGGCTGCGCGCTCACCATGCAGGGCTCGGGCATTTCCAACGTGGATATCGCCGGCATCGACATGCGCCTGGAGGAAGACGGCTTCATTACCATCGGCACCGGCGCCACCGATAACGGCATGGGCGTCGACACGATCCTGGCGCAGATTGCCGCCGAGGAGCTGGGCGTGGAGAGTTCGATGATCGTGGTGCGCGGCGTTGACACCGATGTGTCGCCGTTTGACGCCGGCTCGTACGCGAGCTCGGGTACGTACGTGACGGGCCTTGCCGCCAAGAACGCCGCGACCGAGCTGCGTGAGAAGATCTGCGCCAAGGCCGCTCAGATGTGGGATGTGGACACCGCCGATGTGGTCTTCGATGGTCAGTACGTGCGACTGTCCGACGAGCGCGCCGCGCGTGAGCAGAACCGCTACCTCACGCTGCGCGACTTTGCCAACCTGTGTGTCAAGAACATCGCGGGCGGCGACGCGCTCACCTCGCATGCCTCTGCCTGCCTGCCCGTTTCGCCTCCGCCGTTTATGGCCGGCATTGCCGAGGTCGAGGTCGACAAGGCCACCGGCAAGGTGACTGTGGTGGACTATGCGGCGGCCGTTGACTGCGGCACTGTGATCAACGAGGCGCTCGCGCGCGTCCAGGCCGAGGGCGGCATTGCCCAGGGTATCGGTCACGCGCTCTACGAGATTGTCGAACACGACGACCGCGGCCGCCTGCGCACCGGCAACTTTATGAGCTACAAGCTTCCCACGCGCCTGGATATCGGCAGCATTCGCGTTGCCTTTGAGCCGAGCTACGAGCCAACGGGCCCGTTTGGCGCCAAGTCGATCGGCGAGGTCGTCATCAACACGCCGCTCGCCGCCGTTGCCTCGGCCGTGGCACACGCTACCGGACATCAGGTTCGCTCGCTGCCCATCACGCCCGAGAAGGCCCTGCTGGGGGAGTAGCGGGCCAGCGAACAAGTCGTAATTGGCGGGGCGGGGCAACTCGCCCCGCCTTTTGCACTCGTGGTGAGGTCGTGAGCCTGTAAAACGTGTGCGTGCGCTTGCCGTTCGTATCTGCTATCATTCCTAGTCTGTGCGCTCATGCGGGCGTGGCGGAATTGGTAGACGCGCCAGATTTAGGTTCTGGTGGGATTCCCGTGAAGGTTCGAGTCCTTTCGCCCGCACCAACGCACCCGCGTCGGCTTATGCCCTCGCGACGCTTGTTGCATAAAGGTACCAGCACCTCAGATAAGCTGGGCAGTATGAGGAGGAACGTGTTGAACATCACCGCTTCTGACGTCAAGGACGCCAAGCTCACCGCTACGGTCACCATCCCGGCCGCCGACGTCGACGCCGCGATCAAGAAGGCCTACAAGGACACCGCCAAGAAGTACCGCTTCCCGGGCTTCCGCGCCGGTAAGGCCCCCCGTCCGGTCATCGACTCCGCTCTTGGCGCCGAGGCTACCCTCGCTCAGGCCACCAACGACCTGATCGCCGCCAACGAGCCCGCCGTCCTCAACGAGCTGGACATCGTCCCCACCAAGAGCGGTGACTACAAGGAGCTCGACCTCGCCAAGGATCACGAGGACTACACCTACACCGTCGAGTTCTCCCTGCGTCCCGCCGCTGAGCTCTCCTCCTTCGACGCCGTCGAGATCGAGATGCCCCCTGCGGAGGTCACCGAGTCCGAGATCGACAACCAGGTCGAGATGCTCCTCAACTACCGTGCCACCTTCGAGGACGTCGAGGGTCGCGCCGTCGAGGCCGAGGATTACGTCACCGTCGACCTCAAGGCCGTCGAGAACGCCGACAACTTTGCCGCCGAGGGCCGTATGCTCATCGCCGGTAGCGACAGCAACCCCAAGGAGTTCAACGAGGCCCTGATCGGCGCTAACGTTGACGACGTTAAGACCGTCACCTGGACCGACGAGGTCGAGGAGGGCGAGGAGGCCGAGACCCACACCGTCGAGGTCACCGTCAAGGGCATCAAGGTTCGCAACACCCCCGAGCTCACCGACGAGCTCGTCAAGTCCGACTTTGGCTTTGACAGCATCGACGCCATGCGCGACGCCATCAAGATCGAGATCGAGCAGGACAAGGCTTCCCGCCTGCCGGCCGAGAAGGAGAACCGTTGCGTCTCCGCTCTCGCCGAGCGTCTGCAGCTCGACGAGATGGACGCCGACTACGAGCAGTCCGTCTTTGAGGAGCTCGGCCAGAACTTCCTGTCCAACCTCGCTGCTCGTGGCATGACGCTGGACACCTGGCTGCCCGCTTCCGGTCTGACCATGGAGCAGTTCATCGGCGACCTGCACAAGCAGGCCAACGACGTTGCCCGTGAGTCCCTGGCTCTGGACGCCCTCGCCCGTGAGCTCAAGATCGAGGTCACCGAGGACGACATCAACGCTGAGTTCGAGAAGGCCGGCGTCAAGGACGTCGAGGCTTCCAAGGCCGAGTTCATCGCCGATGGCCGCATGCCTGCCGTCCGCGAGTCCATCCGTCGCTCCAAGGCCGTCGATCACCTGGTCGAGAACGCCAAGGTGACCGAGGTCGACGAGACCGCCAAGGACGCCGAGTAATTCTCGCCACCTTGCCCACGAGCGCATGCGCGCGCCCGTGATGGGGTAAAGTTATACACCGGTTATCCGGTTGCTTCGTACGGTGCCAGCCAATGCATAGCATGCGGGCACCGTACGTTTATCTAGAACCAATTTGGTCCGCAAGAGAGAAATGGAGATGCGTATGATCGCCAAGTTCGATTCCGCCCTCGTGCCATACGTTATCGAACAGACGCCGCGCGGCGAGCGCAGCTACGATATCTATTCGCGCCTGCTCAACGACCGCATCATCTTCTTGGGCGAGGAGATCAACTCCGTCAGCGCCAACCTGGTCGTTGCCCAGCTGCTGCATCTTGAGAGCCAGGATGCCGAGAAGGATATCTCGCTCTATATCAACTCGCCCGGTGGCGAGGTTTACTCCGGCCTGGCGATTCTGGACACCATGAACTTCATCAAGCCGCAGGTCTCCACCATCTGCGTGGGCATGGCCGCATCCATGGCCGCCGTGCTGCTTTCGGCCGGCGCTAAGGGCAAGCGTTTCTGCCTGCCGCACTCCAAGGTTATGATTCACCAGCCCAGCGGCGGTGCCCAGGGCCAGCAGACCGAGATCGAGATCGTGGCCGAGGAGATCAAGAAGACCCGCCGCGAGCTCAACCAGATTCTGTCCGACGCATCGGGCCAGCCCATTGAGAAGGTCCAGGCCGACACCGAGCGCGACAACTACCTGACCGCTGCCGAGGCCCTCGACTACGGTCTGATCGACCGTATCGTCACCTCGCGCGATCTCGCCGCGAAGGACGCCTAGGATGGCGGGAAACATGCAGGACAACTTTGACGAGAACGGCAACCCCATCCGCTGCTCCTTCTGCGGAAAAGAGCAGGGACAGGTCCGTCGCCTTGTTAAGGGTCCGACCAATATCTTTATCTGCGACGAGTGCGTCGCCGCCTGTTCCGAGATTCTAGAGGAGTCGCTGGCTTCGGACTTTATGGACGCCGCCCGCAACGGCAAGCTGCCGGGCTTCCTCAACGACCACGGCCAGGCTGCATCCCAGCCTGCCGTGGACCCCGAGACCGAGGGTTTTGAGCTCGAGGACGATCGCCAGGTCATCACGCACGTGCCGACGCCGCACGAGATCTATGACGAGCTTTCGGCTTATGTCATGGGCCAGGAGGACGCCAAGCGTGCCATGTCGGTGGCCGTGTACAACCACTATCGCCGCGTGATCGAGGGCGGCGCCGCGGTGTCTGCCTTTGACGACGGCGTTGGCTCGCAGTTCGACGATGATATGGACGAGGTGGAGCTCGCCAAGTCCAACATTTTGCTGCTCGGTCCCACCGGTACCGGCAAGACCCTGCTCGCCCAGACGCTGGCGCGCATCCTCGAGGTGCCGTTTGCCATCGCCGATGCCACCGCGCTCACCGAGGCCGGTTATGTGGGCGAGGACGTGGAGAACATCCTGCTCAAGCTCATCAATGCTGCCGATGGCGACATTGAGCGCGCGCAGGTGGGCATTATCTACGTGGACGAGATCGACAAGATCGCCCGAAAGGCCGAGAACCTCTCTATTACCCGCGATGTTTCGGGCGAGGGCGTTCAGCAGGCGCTGCTTAAGATTCTTGAGGGCACGGTGGCAAGCGTTCCGCCCACCGGCGGCCGCAAGCATCCCCAGCAGGAGCTGCTGCAGATCGACACGACCAACATCCTGTTCATCTGCGGTGGTGCCTTTGTGGGTCTGGACAAGATCATCGCCGACCGCGTGGGCAACAAGGGTGTGGGCTTTAACTCCGAGATCGCCGGCCCCACCTCGGTCGACGAGAACGACCTGCTGCGCCAGGTGCTCCCACAGGACCTCAACGCCTTTGGCATGATCCCCGAGTTTGTGGGACGTACGCCCGTCGTCACCCAGACGCAGGCGCTCGACGAGGATGACCTGGTGTCGATTCTGACCGAGCCCAAGAACGCCGTGGTGCGCCAGTATCGTAAGATGTTCCAGCTCGAGGACGTTGAGCTTGAGTTTGAGGATGCGGCCCTGCACGAGATCGCCCGCATGGCGCTCGCCCGCAAGACCGGCGCCCGCGGCCTGCGCTCCATCTGCGAGGACGTGCTGCAGCAGACGATGTTCGACCTGCCCAGCGAGGAGGGTGTTTCCAAGGTCGTTGTGACCGAAGCCTCCGTCAAGGGCGAAGAGCAGCCCCAACGCATCTACGGGTAAACCAGCCAAAAAGATGCTTGCAAATAGCCTCCGACCATCCGTGGTCGGAGGCTATTTGATATATACGCAATAACCCCAACTACCTGTGTTATTCTGTGTGTTTGTTTAAGCCTCAGCGAAGTCATATCAGACTGAAGTAATCGATACCTAAGGGGAGGAATGCAGACCCTGGCGGGCCTACATTCCTCCCCGGCGGGACAGGGAGAGATATATGGAAGAAATGCCCAAGAACTACGATCCGTCGACCAACGAGCCGGCGATCCTGCAGAAGTGGCTCGACGGCGGCTACTACAAGCGCCGTGAGGGCGTGGGCGACTGCACCGTCACCATTCCGCCTCCCAACGTTACCGGCAAGCTTCACATGGGTCACGCTACCGACGACTCCATCCAGGACGCCATCATTCGTATGGCCCGCATGCGCGGCAAGTCCACGCGCTGGGTGCTCGGAACCGATCACGCCGGTATCGCCACGCAGACCAAGGTCGACAAGAAGCTCAAGAGCGAGGGCATTAGCCGCCTGGAGATCGGTCGCGACAAGTTTGTCGACGCTTGCTGGGATTGGACCCACGAGTACGGCGGCATCATCGTCGAGCAGATCAAGCGTATGGGCTGCTCCGTTGACTTCGATAACGAGCGCTTTACCATGGACGAGGACTACGCGCAGGCCGTGCGCAAGGTCTTCTGCGACTGGTACCACGACGGTCTGATCTACCGCGGCAAGCGCATCGTCAACTGGTGCCCCAACTGCACCACCGCCATCTCGGACGACGAGGCCGAGTACAAGGACGAGAAGGGCCATCTGTGGCACCTGCGCTATCCGCTGACCGAGCCGGTCAACGGCCAGGACTACATCGTCGTCGCCACCACGCGCCCCGAGACCATGCTCGGCGACACAGGTGTCGCCGTCTCCCCGAAGGACCCCGAGAAGGCCGCCTTCGTGGGTAAGACCGTCAAGCTCCCCATCGTGGACCGCGAGATCCCCATCTTTGAGGATTGGCATGTCGACGCCAATTTCGGCTCTGGCTTCGTCAAGGTAACGCCTGCTCACGACCCCAACGACTATGCCATGGGTCAGGCCCACGACCTGCCGCAGATCAACATCTTCGACGAGCACGCGGTGGTCGTCGAGGGCTACGGCGAGTTCACCGGCATGAACCGCGACGAGTGCCGCGAGGCCGTCATCAAGTGGTTCGAGGAGCACGACCTGCTCGATCACGTCGAGGACCTCGATCACTCCGTCATGCACTGCTACCGCTGCGACGCCGCGCTTGAGCCGTGGCTGTCCGAGCAGTGGTTTGTGGCCGTTGACAAGCTCAAGGGGCCGGCGCTTGACGCCGTTAACTCCGGTAAGGTTACCTTCCACCCCGCGCGCTGGACGCAGACCTACACCACCTGGATGGAGAACCTTAAGGACTGGTGCATTAGCCGCCAGCTGTGGTGGGGCCACCGCATCCCCGTGTTCTACTGCGAGGACTGCGGCTGGGAGGACGCTCTTACCGAGGACACCGATGTGTGCCCCAAGTGCGGCGGCCATCATGTGCATCAGGACGAGAACGTGCTGGACACCTGGTTCAGCTCGCAGCTGTGGACCTTCGCCACGCAGGGCTGGCCGCAAAAGCCGGAGCTGCTCGAGGGCCATCACCCCACGACGGCGCTCGTCACCGCACGCGACATCATCGCGCTGTGGGTCGCCCGCATGGTCATGAGCTCGCTGTACTTCCTGGACGAGGTGCCGTTTAAGGACGTCGTCATCTACCCGACGATCCTGGCCAAGGACGGCAGCCGCATGTCCAAGTCCAAGGGCAACGGCGTTGACCCCATGGACCTCATCGGTATGTACGGCGCCGACGCCATGCGTTACAATCTGCTCACGCTGTGCACCAACAACCAGGACGTCAAGTTTGACGCGAACATCGATAAGAAGACCAAGAAGCTTATCGACAGCCCGCGTACCGACCAGGCCAAGTCGTTTGTGACCAAGATCTGGAACGCCAGCCGCTTCCTGCTTATGAACATGGAGGGCTACACGCCCGGCGAGCCCGTCGTGGAGACGCCGGCCGACGCTTGGATGTTCAGCCGCCTGGCCAAGGCCGTCAAGATGGTCACCGAGGGTATTGAGAACTACACCTTTGGCGACATGGCCCGCGGCGTGCAGCAGTTCTTCTGGAACGAGGTCTGCGACTGGTACGTCGAGGTCACCAAGGCCCGCCTGAAGGGCGAGGGCCGTCTGCAAGCGCAGCGCAACCTGATCTTTGTGCTCGACACCTCCATTCGCCTGATGCATCCGCTCATGCCGTTTGTCACCGAGGAGATCTGGGACAACATGCCGGCGAGCGTGCTCGACCTGGACGCCGAGGGCAACCTGGACCGCGCCGAGGCGCTCATGATCGCCAAGTGGCCGGAGCCCGCCGACTACGCCAAGTACGTGGACGAGGACGCCGAGCGCGCGTTTGAGCTGTGCCGCACCGTCGTTTCCGCCGCCCGCGCCACGCGTTCGCGTTATCGCTTGAGCCCCAAGGCCGAGCTCGACGTGGTCGTGCGCGCCGGTGCCGAGGACATTGAGAAGCTCGAGAGCCTACGCTCGACCATCGAGCCGCTGGCGAACACCGCTTCGCTGGTCATGGGTACCGACGTTGAGAAGCCGGCTGCGAGCATCGCCGTGGTCGACAGCGGCGTCGAGGTCTTTGTGGTGCTCGAGGGCAAGGTCGATCTTTCGGCCGAGAAGGCACGCCTGGAGAAGGAGATCGCCGCGGCCCAGAAGGAGCTTGCCGGCTGCGAGAAGACGCTCGCGAACGAGGGCTTTGTGGCCAAGGCTGCGCCCGCGGTGGTCCAGAAGAAGAGGGACCGTTCAGCTGAGCTCAAGGAGATCCTGGCGGCGCTGACTGCTCAGGTTGCTGACTTCTCGTAGGCGGTACTGGGGGACGCGGTTTGGGGCATTGCTCGCTACTGCGGACAGTCCTGCTCGCACGAAGGCCACATTAAGTGGCCTTAGGCTCGTGCGGAACTTGTATCGAGCAAAGCCCCAAACCGCTCCCATGGCGGTTACGGGGGCGTCCGCTGCCTGCCGGTTAGGGCCACTTGGTTGTGGCCTTGAGCTCGCTGCAAGCGGATAAAGGCTGATATTGTCAACGCGAGGGGCTCATTATTTTTGGTGGGCCTCTTTTTCTGTTATGGGGGACTTTGGGTTATGGCTAAGCGTTCTGGGTCGTATGTCGTTCCTTTCTCGTTTGAGTTGCTTTCGTTTGGTGAAGCTGTGGGACTTGCTGCTGATACGGGGCGGATTTCTGGGGATGCTGGGCCTCTGCTCGAGACGGTTGTCGATATGCTCGATGAGCTGGGGCGTCCGGACGAGTATTTCGATTGCATTCAGGTCGCCGGCACCAATGGCAAGACTTCGACTACGCGTTTTTCGGCTGCTATCCTTCGCGGCGAGGGGCTCAAGACCGCGCTGTATACGTCGCCGCAGCTGGTGCGCTATCCCGAGCGCATGGAGGTTGACGGGCACGTTGTAAGCGACGAGGCCTTTGCCCGTGGCGTTTCGGCAGCTGTCGAGGCGGGGCGTCGCGTGAATGCGCGCCGCGTGGCGGCGGGGGAGTGCGCCTATTCCATCACGCCGTTTGACCTGCTGACGGCTGCCGCACTTGTGGTGTTTGCCGAGGCCTCGGTGGATGTTGCCGTTCTCGAGGTTGGCATGGGCGGGCGTTGGGACGCCACGAGTGCGACCGATCCCGTCGCCGTTGCCATTACGGGCATTGGACTCGATCACACTCGTATTTTGGGCGATACGCTCGAGGCCATTGCGGGGGAGAAGGCTGCGGTTATTAAGCCTGGGCGTCTGGTTGTTTTGGGCGAGGGCACGCATGAGGCGAGTGTTCAGCGCGTGATGGATGCCCGTTGTCGCGAGTGCGGCATTGTGCCGCTGGTAGTGAACCATGCCACGACCAAGGTGCCGGAGCACGTGGGCGATACGGTTGAGTTTAGCTGCACCACGCCGCGTGCGATCTATACGTCGAGCATGGTCAAGCCGGCCTATCAGCCGCAGAATGCCGCGTGCGCGATTATGCTGTGCGAGGGGTATCTGGGTCACGAGCTCGATCATGACAAGCTCGATGCGTCACTTATGGGCTGTCCCACGCCGGGTCGATTTGATGTGCTGGGAACTGGTCCGCTCAAGCTGATCGATGCCTGCCATAACCCTCAGAGCTGCGAGAACTTTGTGAGCGCGCTGGACGAGATCGATCCGTGCGTGGGGAATCGCCCAACGCTGCTGTGCGCCGCGCTGGCCGACAAGGACGTGGCGGGCATCGTCGACGTACTTGTTCCGGCCTTCCCTCGCGTGATCGTGACGCAGACCGATTCCGACCGCGCCCTGCCGGCAGAGGAACTCGCCGCCCTGGTGGACGCCGATAAGCTCGCAGGCGTGTACCCCAGCGTATCTGAGGCCCTCGCAGCCCTCGATGCCGCGGGCGAACCCTTCGTAGCAGCCGGCACCATCACCCTAGCCGGCGAAGTAGCGGGGCTGCTGCGCTAGCCCATCCCCCCAGTAGTTGCGGTGAAATACGGACTGTTTTACAAGCCAGAAGCCTCAAACGGTCCGTATATCACCGCAACTCAAAAGCAGCTAATTTGGGTGCCCGTTTACGAAATCTTTTATGCCGCTTAACCTGTGGCATATTGCAAACCTCCATCGGGCAAGGATACGCTCAACTTAACTTGCCAATCGGACCAGTGCTGTTTGGTCCGTTGAGCGTGTCGGGAGGAAACATGAACAGAAGGCATGTCAACGCGGCCATTACCGCGGGTCTGGCTCTGACGATGACGGTCGGCTCGGTGCCGCCGCAGGCATTCGCCGAGATGATGCAGGGTGATACCACCCAAGTCGTTGCCGAGCAAAGCGATGCGACGGGTGCGGCTGCCGCGTCTGCGGACACCGGCCAGGCAACCTCGGAAGATCAGGCGGTCGACAAGATCACCTCGCTTGCGGACCTGACCGACCTGCATGTTGCCGAGGGTTCCGACGCCACGCTGCCCCAAACTGTAACGGCAACCTACGAGAGCGGTACATCCAAGCAGGAAAACGTCACCTGGAAGTTGAACGGCGCTGATTTTCCGGCAACGCTGGCGCAGCTGCCTGTCGGCTCGTATGAGTTTGAGGGTACCGTCGACGGCGCCACGCAGACGGTCAAGCAACGCGTGGTTGTTGAAGCTGTTACGGCGGACCCGGCGGCAGTTGACGCAGCCAACGTCGTTGCGCCGACCAGCGAAGACGGCCACAAAGTCGTTTCAGTTGAATCTAATCCCATCATTGAAAAGTATGTCGGCTTCGATAACGGCGACTATGTGCCATCCTCTGAAGTGAAGGTAAAATGGTCTGACGGCACCGAGGGCTCTGCTTTTGTGCAGTGGGATGAAAAGTCGATAGAGTCGTTTGCCTCAGCAACCGAAGAGTCCGAAATCGCCATCACGGGCCAGATTCGCGGTGCGTACGCTAACGGTCGATGGTTCTCGCTCGCTGAGCCGTTCGATGTGACCGGTGTTCTCAAAGTCTACGCTCCCCGCACCACGGGTGGCACTCAGTGGTCCACATGGACCGCAGCGGGTTATGCGCCCACGCTGACTTCGAGCGTGTCCGTTTACTACTCCAATGGTGAGTCCCGGTCGTGCCCGGTTGTGTGGAATAAAATTTCCGAGGACCAGTACCAGAATGCGGGCACGTTTATTGTTGAGGGCCATATAAAGGACTGTCCCTCCATGCTCGTGTACTGCACCGTGTATGTTCGTGCGGTCAAGAGCGTCCAGACCGAGTTGACGTGTACGACCCTAACCGGTGAGGCCCCGTCTCTGCCGTATTCTGCTTCGGTTGTCTTTGATAACGGTGCTACCGAGCAGGTCCCGGTATCTTGGGATCCTGTTGACGCGTCGCTTTACTCTAAAGTGGGAACGTTTACGGTTAAAGGCAAACTCAATGGTTTTGATAACCGTGAGGTTACCTGTACTGTCACTGTCAAGGACCCCAAGGACGTGCTCGATTTTGATTCACTGAGGTTCGAGCGCGTGGTCGGAGACAACACTCCTCTTAGCACGTATGTCTATTTCCCCGTCACTCAGTCGAATAACACCATATACTCTCACGGCTATCAGGTTACTTGGGACAACGCCGATGTGTCTCAATTTCAAAAGGCCGGCACCTATACGGTCACGGGCACGCTCACGTCGTATGATGCGTCACCTGTTAACGGCCTTAAGGTGACTGCTCAGGTCGAGGTCAAGGAAGTTGCCTCTATCGACTCTCTTGCCCCCGTCAACACCCCCGTCGGCGTACGCCCTACAACGGGCAGCGGTCTTCCCGGCGGCGTTTTAGTTACATTTACCGACGGTACAAAGCAGCAGTGCGTCATTGCGTGGGATCCCATTTTGGACACACAGGTGGCAAACGAGGGGTCATTTAAGCTTTCCGGCTCGCTGACATATTGGACCAATACCTCATCTTCATCGACTAGTCAGGTGGAGCTGGGTGACAGCAATTGAGTCACGGCGACCATTTCCGTCCGCGCCCTGCAGATGCCTTCTTCGACATCGACAAGCACGCTTATCGGATGCCAGCCCAATATGCCCGATTCAATCGAGGCCACGATGTGGAATGGTTCGCGAGGTAATTTCCCCGTTCAGTGGTCGACGATTAGTCAGGACGCCCTAAAGAACCTTGGCCAGATTACGGTCAACGGATACTTTACCGGTTCCAACATCCCGGTTACGGCGACGGTCAATATTTGTGATCTTGAAGATAACAACATCGGCAAGATTCCTTATATTCCCGGCGCCGGACTTCTGGCTCCGCGCTATCTGTCCGATCTGTATTTGTCTGACGGCAGCTCCTACTACCCCAGGTATTCCTCGGGGCAGCCTTATAGCTGGGATGAGTTCCCTCAAGAGCTGCTGGACGGCAAACCGGGCGAGTACGAAATTACCGGCACGATCGCCGACTCGCTGGCAAAGATCCATGCGACTGCGGTGTGCGGCGAGGTCAAGGGTGTCAACAACTACAGCGATAACGGTGTGACGCTTGGACGGTCGTACGAGGACTGGCGCGTTATCTATCCCGGTGAGGAAGTCAATCTGGACTACTTCTACGTGTCCGGCGCATTGCAGGACGGAACGACTTTTGACAGTCTCGGCGTCAACTGGGACACCTACGATAGGTACCCCCAGAAGGACTGCACGATAACTGGAACGGTCGCCGGAACGAATATCCCCGTGAAGGTCCATGTCATCGTGACTAAAAACTGGGAAGCTCAGCCGCAAACCATTACGGTGCTCAAGGGCAGCGACGGCACCGCCATGCTTCCTAGCTATGCCGAACTTGTTAGCCCCGATGCGGTCGAGCATCCGGATTATTCGCACAAATACGCCGAGGCCAAGTGGAACACGAAGGGCTTCGATTGGACCCAGGGCGGCGGTGTCCGCGGCACTGCAACAATTAGCTTTAGCACGGGGAGCGGCATGCAGACGGTCGACGTTCCGATTACTGCCACCGTTAAGATCGCGAGCAAGGCGACCTCGGTGCAGGGCGGAACCATATGGACCGTCCCTGGCATCAAGCCGATGCTGCCGGAATACCTTGAGGTTCGATACGACAACGATGTGTCTTCTGAGCCCCAGCGCGAAAAGGTCACATGGGACCGTGTCGCCGAAGACGCGTATGCCAAGGACGGTTCGTTTAAGGTGAAGGGCAAGCTCCAGGGTGGTGCCGAGGCGATGATCACTGTCGACGTCTGCTCTGTCACCTCTATTGCCGTTCCTGAGCGCATTGCCACGGCCAATGGCGTCGTTCCCGAGCTGCCGTGGAATGTCTCGGTTGCCACGAGCGACGGTAAAACTCACAATGCCCAGGTTCAGTGGGATTACATTCGCCCCTCAGTTTATACCGGAGAGCCAGGCCAGGTCACGACGCTGTCCGGCAGGTTGTTGGCAAGCGGCCTTAACGGATACGTCGACGGCACCAACACGGGCCTCACTGTTCAGACTAAGATCGTTATCCAAGGCGTGGAGAAGGCCATAGATAACGGCGAGACCGCAGTGACCACTAAGGCGGGCACTGCGCCTGCTATGCCGGCCAAGATGGCGGTCGAGATGAGCGACGGCTCCGTTTCGACAGCGGCTATTGATTGGGACCCGATTGCTCCCGAGAAGTACGAGCGGCCTGGCACGTTCTATGCGACGGGCCACGTGGTCGGCTTTGACGCCGCTGCCGTTATGGCGCTGCTTGACGATGACGGCCAAAAGGTCGGCGTTGATGAGAACGGCAACGTTACTGCTAAGGTGACGGTTGCCGACAAGAAGGCGAAGAAGGTGGCGCTGCAGCCCGAGGCCGTCGTGGTCAACACCACGGTCGGATCGATGCTGGAGCTGCCCGATGCCGTGTCCGTATATTACTCGGATGGCTCAGCGCGGGATACTCGGGGCAGTTTAGGCGGCATCGAGATCGAAAAGTGGACCGACACCGACGGCATCGACCTCTCCAAGCCGCTCGCCAAGAAGGGTACGTATAAACTCGTCGGCAAGCTCAAGGATGTCGACAACGTCAACGCTATCGTGTACGTCAACGTCTCCGAGGCGCCGCGAACCATCACCAAGCTCGAGGCCAAGTCGTTTAGCGTTGCCAGTGGTACGTCCAAGCAGGATCTGTACGCCCAGATGCCCAAGCAGGTTGTGGCGACTTACTCCGACGGCTCGACCGATTTGCTCGACATTGACGTGTGGGATCTTTCTAACGTCACGGACGAGCTGCTCAGAGGAACCGGCACCGTGGAGATCACGGGTACGGTTAAGCTCAACGGCGCCAAGGTGACCTGCAATGTGACCGTGGTGGATCAGGATGCCCAGACGCCCGACCACGTCGAGCCGATCGATGTTGTTGAGATTGCGGACAATGCCAAGGTCAGCGACCTTATGGATAAACTGCCGTCCAAGGTGACGGTGGTCATGAAGGACGGCAAGACCAAGAAAGAGACGCCCGTTAAGTGGTCTCAGGTCGACAGCCTGGGTCGTGCCGGCACCGAGTTTGAGGTCACGGGTCTAACTGACAACGGCATGACCGTTAAGGTTCAGGTCAAGGTGACGGCGCATATCGTGGAATTTGGTACCGTTGACGAGATTGAGGTCGAGCGCGACACCAAGGCAGCTGAGGCTAAGGCCAAGCTGCCCACCACGGTCACGGCGATTTACTCTGACGGTACCGATTCTGAAGCCGACGTAACGTGGGATACCAAGGGCCTCTCCGACAAGGACTTTGCCAAGGAAGGTAAAGTTACGGTTAAGGGCACGGTTGCCAGCACGGATCAGAAGGCGGAGTGCACCATCAAGGTCGTCAAGCCACTGCGCGAGATTCCTGATCACCTGGCCGGCACGGTTGACGCTGTGACGCTCGACGACGGGGTGAAGCCCGATGCCGTTGTGGCCGCACTGCCCAAGACCGTGAAGGTTGCCATGAAGGACGGCTCCGAGGTCGATTCGAAGATTGACTGGACTGCTCCCAAGGAGGCCCTCACCATTAAGAACGACGGCACGAGTGTCGTCCTTACGGGCAAAACCGCGGTTGGTAGCTTTGAGGTCAAGGCTACGGTTAACCTGGTGCCGGTCGTCGAGAGCGTCGCTGACTTCAAGCTTTCGGTTGCTCGCAACACTGCTGCTGGCGATATTGCGCTGCCTGCCCAGGTGACCCTCAACATGTCCGACGGCTCGACGAAGACTGCCGCCGTTACGTGGGATAAGACCCCGCTCACGGCTACTGCCTTGGGTGAACTGGGCAATATTACGCTTGAGGGCACGGTCGAGGGCACTTCGGTCAAGGCCAAGTGCACGGTGACGGTTGTAAAGAGCGATGCCGAGATTCCGACGTCCGTTGAGTCTGTTGCCGGAATTTCCGTCCCCGAGGGTGCGTCTGCCGACGCGGTGCGCGAGGCGCTCAAGGGCGTCAAGGCGACGATCCTTATGAAAGACGGCAAGACGACGGCGGAGTCCGAGGTCACATGGACTGAGGTTCCTGCCGCGGCCGACACGTACGGCAACAGCGTCGTCGCCAAGGGCGTTACCGTGAACGGCAACCTGCCTGTCGAGGCCACTGTTACCTCCACGACGACGATCAACAAGGTTGCCGAGGTACCGCAGATCACGGTTGAGCGCGATGCCAAGGCCGACACCGTGACGGGGCAGCTGCCCAAGAAGGTCGCCGTGACGTACTCCGATGGCCACACGGATGAGGCTGCGGTCACGTGGAATACGGATGGCCTGGACAAGCATCTTGCCGCCGTTGGCGAGTACACGATCGAGGGCTCCGTTGAGGGCACGACGCTCAAGGCGACTTGCAAGTTGGTCGTCGAGACACCGGCAAGCGAGATTCCCGTGAGGCCTGCGACGTTCGCTCCCGTTGAGGTGTTTGAGGCAAGCTCTACCGCCGATGTGCTGAAGGCGCTGCCCAAGAAGGTCTCTGTGATGATGAAGGACGGCAGCCAGGAAGACTACGATGTCGATTGGGAGAATGTCCCCGCACTGGATTGGGGTGCCGATGATGTGACCGTGGGCGGTAAGGTTCGCGGTACGGAGCTTACGGTCAGCTGCATGGTGCGCGTTAAGCCGCGCCCGGCAGCCAAGGGCCTCGTTATCGTTGACCAAAACGGGAAGGCCACGACTGCCGAAACCGTGCTCAAGGTAGAGCGCGGCAAGGAAATTGATCTTGCTGCCGCGGCGAGCAATGCAGCCGATGGCGCGCTGTTGCGTGGAACCGTGACGTGGGCTTCGTCCGACCCGACGATCGCTACGGTCGAGAACGGTAAGGTTAAGGCCCTCAAGAACGGAACCGTCGTCATTACCGCGACGATACCCGTTGACGGTGACGCTGCGGCGATTGCGACGCTTGCCGAGGATGACGCTGCAGAGACGCCGGCGCCTCAGCAGCTCACTGCTTCGGTGACCGTCGAGGTTGTTGATCCTGTTGTTGTACAGGAACCGACAGGCGGCAAGGATAACGGTGCCAAGCCCGATGCCAAGGATCCTTCGGGCAAGAAGAATGGCAAGAAGGCCGCTAAGGGAAGCCTGGCCGAGACGGGCGACAACACTGCCGTGACCGTCGCGGCTCTTGGCGGAACCGGCCTGTTGGCGCTGATCGCCGCCGCGATCGAAAAGTTGCGCCATCGTGCGGAGTAAGGCTGCGAGCTTAGAGCCTTAGGGCTCTAGGACACAAGAAGGCCTCCCGGTTCTCGTCGGGGAATCGGGAGGCCTTTCGTTTGACTGTAGGGCAGCTAATTTGGGACGGGGCTTTTTGACTACCCTGGTCCCCTTGGCAGTTGCGGTGAAATAGGGACTGTTTTATGGGCTAGAAGCCTTAAGCAGTCCGTATTTCACCGCAATTTTGTTTTGGGGCTTGGGGAGAGGTTAGTCTAGGCGGATTGGGTCGTGGGGGTAGGCGTTGAGAATCTCGACGCCGTTCTCTGTCACTAGGGCTAGGTCCTCGATGCGGACGCCGGTGCGGCCAGGGAGGTAGATGCCCGGCTCGATAGAGAAGGTCATGCCCGGCTCGACAACCTGCTCGTTGACGAGCGAGACGTCGCCCGGCTCGTGGTCCTGCAAGCCGATCGAGTGTCCCAGGCGATGCGTAAAGTACTGCCCATAGCCCGCATCCTCAATCACGTCGCGTGCGGCGCGGTCCAGGTCACACATGCGCACGCCCGGTGCGATGAGCGCCTCGGCGGCCTCGTTGGCACGGCGCACGATGTCGTAGATGCGCGCCGTCTCCTCGTCCGGCTCGCCCCAAAAGAACGTGCGTGTCATGTCCGAGCAGTAGTTGCGATGGCGTCCGCCAATGTCGAACAGCACTACGTCGCCGCGCTTGAGTACGGTGTCGTCGGGCTCGTGGTGCGGGTCGCCGGCGTTGGCACCAAAGCTCACGATGGGCGGAAAGCTAAAGCCCTCGCAGCCGTGTTTGCGATACAAGCCGAGCATCTGGTCGGCAATCTCGCGCTCCGTCACACCTTCGTGGACGAGCTTGATGACATCGGCCATCACGGCGTCGTTAGCGGCCGAGGACGCGCGCATAAGCTCCTGCTCGGCGGCATCCTTGTAGGTGCGTGCGGCGGTGACGGCAAAGTCACCCAGGAAAAACTCGCTGGCTGCGTGGCGCTCCATGAGCGGCATCAAAAAGCCAGAGCGCATGACGGTGTCGATGCCGAGTGGTTTGGTCGGATCGACTTCGCGAGCGATGGCATCGGCCACGACATCGTTGTCGGTGTGATAGGCGATGCGGGCATTGTCATACTCGGGCAGCTGATGCAGCGCGTTGACCAAGATCACGGGCTCGCCGCCGCGTGCGAGCAGCACGCCACAAAAACGCTCGAACATATCGGCATAAAAGCCGGTCAGGTAATAGATCGACCATGGGTCGTTTACGAGCAGCTGTGCGCCGGGGTGCTGAGCCTCGAGCGCATCGAGCACGCGCGCCACACGCTGGTCATCGACATGTGCCATACATCGTCCTTTCGTTAGGGTGCCACCATGGTATCCCAAGCCCGGCAGATAGGGACGTTCCTTTTATGCCGGCACCTTGGGACACTCCTTTGCATATCCCATGCGGCCCTCATAAGTTGCGGTGAAATACGGACTGTTTAGCGGCCTGAAGCCATAAAACAGTCCGTATTTCACCGCAATTGCGGAGGAGGACCGGGCGGATGGTGGAGTAGCTAAAAGTGCCCCGTCCCTAATTAGCTACTTGGGCGCGGTCTATGCCCATGCTGGCGATTAGGTTGATGTTGGTGTCTAGGAGGTTCTCCAGCACGATGTCGCCCATACGGATGGGAGCGTCGACAACCAGGCCGCGGATGAGGTCCATGGCTTGGGCGTGGAGTGCCAGCGGGATGGCTTCGGCCGTGCGCACGGGCAGCAGCGCCTCATCGCCGCTGGATACAGCCACGGTGGTGGTGAGCACGCGCATGGGGCAGGTGAGTTCCTGGTGTGCGAACTTGTCGCCGCGCGGGCAGCTGTTGCCGGTCACGGAGCGCACCGCTGTCACGGCACCGTTGGCATCGCGCTCCACCTCTACGGTCAGGATGCATTCGGATGGGCAAGTGGTGCAGTTGAACTGCAACGTCTCGGTCACTTTCGTGCTCATGAGCTATGCCTCCTCGACGGGATCGACGGATAGGACAATCTCGTTGGCACCCAGGTCGAGCGCTTGTTTGATGACCTTTGCCGGCAGTGGGAAGCTTTCCATAACGCTCGGCTTAAACGCTCGGACCTTGCCGGCCAACAGTTCCTCGCCGTCGGCCAAGATCCTCACGCAGGCGGCGTCGACGGGTCGGCGCACGCGGAAGTTGAGCTTGGTGAGCGCCACGGCCGTAATGCGTCCCGGCAGCGCGTATCCCGCAATGCCGGCAGGGGAGACGGTGAGCTCGCAGCCCGTGCCCACAGCGCACGCCTCGGCGCCGCCCAACGCCCACGCTGCCGCTGCCACACCGGCGCGCTCGGACTCGGTCGTCACGTTGTCGGCCAGGTCGTGCACGTGCAGCACGTTTCCACAGGCAAAGATGCCCGGCACGCCCGTCTGCAGGCTTTGGTCCACCACGGCGCCGCGCGTGCGGGGGTCCAGCTCCACGCCCGCGGCAACCGAAAGCTCGTTCTCGGGAATCAAGCCTACCGAAAGCAGCAGTGTGTCACACGGAACAATGCGCTCGGTCCCCGGAATGGGCGCCAGATGCTCGTCGACCTGGCTTACTTCGACGGCCTCCACGCGGTCGTGCCCGATCACGCGTGTGACGGTGGTGGACAGGTGCAGCGGAATGTCAAAGTCGTCCAAACAGTTCTTGACGTTGCGGCGCAGACCGTTGGCGTACGGCATGAGCTCGTACACGCCCTCGACCGAAATCCCCTCGAGCGTGCAGCGACGTGCCATGATCAGCCCGATATCGCCCGAACCCAAAATGACGGCGCGCGAGCCGGGTTTGAGGTTCTCGATATTGATGTATCGCTGCGCCAAGCCGGCCGTAAACACGCCGGCGGGACGGCTACCGGGAATCTTGATCTCGCTGCGGGTGCGCTCGCGGCAACCCATGGCAAGGACAACCGTGCGCCCGGTGAGCTGCAGCATACCGGAGGGATTCATGAGCGTGACGGTATGGACCGCGGTGTCTTCCGCAGGCTCGCCTGAATCAATCCCAATCACCATGCTGTTCAGGAACAGCGCAATGTCGGTTGCGTGCACCTGGTCGATAAAGCGCTGCGCGTACTCGGGACCGGTGAGCTCCTGTTTAAAGTGCGACAGGCCAAAGCCGGGGTGGATGCACTGGCGGAGGATGCCGCCCAGGTGCTGCTCGCGCTCCACGATGGCCACGCGCGCTCCGGCCTTATGAGCGGCCAGCGCGGCCGCCATGCCGGCAGGTCCGCCGCCGATGACGACCACGTCGAACGCCTGCGTCGACACCGTCTCGGTAGCTCCGGCCTCCGCGCGTTCGTCGCGCATATCAAACGTCGCCATCCTAGCGCACCCCCTTCAGCGGTCCCTCGACCAACCAAGATCCGGCATCCTCCAACAGCACCTCGCTGGGGTCGCAGCCCAGTTCGCGCGCCAGGATCGCCACCACACGGCTCTGGCAAAAGCCGCTTTGGCACCGACCCATGCCGGCGCGGCAACGGCGCTTGACGCCCTCGACCGAAACCGCGCCCGGCTGGCGTCGGATCGCGGCCACGATCTCGGCCTCGGGTACTGTCTCGCAGCGGCAGACAATCTGACCCCACGCGGGATTGGACTCAATGAGCTCTTTCTTGCGCGCCAGCGGCGCGCGGTCAAAGTCGTCCGGCGCGCGGCGAATTGGGTTCCAGTCCGCCCGCTCGTGCAGTTCCACGTCCGCCTCGCGCATCACGTGCTCCATGCGCTCGGCAATGGCCGGCGCGCTTGCCACACCCGGCGACTGAATGCCCGCCGCCTGGAACAGCCCCGGCACCACGGCCGACTGTCCAATAAAGAAGTCGTTCGTTCCCCGAATGACCGGACGCCCGCCGGCAAATGCGCGCACCACACGGCGCGTATCCAGATCGGGCACCAGCTTGCGCGCGCCGGTCAGCAGCGCGTTCACATCGCTCGCATAGGTCTGCGTGTCGCCCGGCTCGCGCACGGCAGCCGTGGCGGTGATCACGGTGTTGCCGTGCACGGTGCCCGTCACGATAACGCCCTTCGACACCGGCGTCGGCACGGGGTAGAGCGGCATGAGCGCGCGCGGTTCCTTGTCCAGCACCACGATGTTGCCCTGACGCCAGACCATCTGGAACTCCTCGGCGCCCGCCATATGCGAGATGTCGGCGGCGCCGTTGCCCGCGGCGTTGATCAGGTAGCGGCAGCGCACGTTGCCAGCGGGGGTCGCCAGCGTAAAGCGCGCGTCACCGTCTGAGCCCGCGACTTCAATCGCTTCTACCGACGCGGACCGCATAAACGTCACCCCGTTGGCCACGGCGTTCTCCAGCGCGGCGATGGCGACCTCAAACGGGTCGACAAACCCAGTCGAGGGGCACCACAACGCGCACGTTGCAGAGGCACTGGCGCGCGGCTCTAATTCGTGGATGCGGTCGGGTCCGACGATTGACAGCTCGGGCACACCGTTGACATGTCCGTTGCACCGTAGTTGCTCCAGATGCGCGCGGTCCTCGTCGTTAAAGCCCAACACCATCGACCCGGTGCGGCAGAACAGAAAGCCTAGCTCCTGCGCCCACGTGCTATATAGCTCGCAACCACGGGCGTTGACCTGCGCCTTTACCGTGCCCGGCGCCGGATCGTAGCCGGCGTGCACCAGGCCGCCGTTGGCCTTCGACGCGCCCAGCGCAATATCGTTAGCCGCCTCGACCACGCAAATGGACAGGTCATAGCGCGCGAGCTGCCTCGCGATGGCGCATCCGGTGATGCCCGCGCCGACAATCACGATATCAAACGTTTCCGTCACAGTGCCTCCCAGACGAGTTGACAGGCCGTCAATAAGACTATCCTAGGGTCTGCACACCCCCAGTGCGACGGCAATGCGGCGAACAGCCCTGCAACACCCGCCAACGGCAGGCGAGGGGAGACACAGGACCATCGGCGACCTCGTCTGCCGCCCCTGGTGTCAGAGGTTTGTCTCGTTCTGTAACAGTAAGCAGAAGAACTGGGTTCCAGATGTTACAGATCGAGACATTTGCCATGCGGGTCCTCCGTTTGTCTTGATCTGTAACATCTAGACCCGGATTCCGCTCCCACCTGTTACAGATTGAGATGTTTGTGTCCGCGCCAGCCCCGCCCCTAGCCGTGGTCCCATATAAACAAACCCCGTGGTAAACTTGACCGAACTGTTAATATTCCGAAAGGTTCCCGTAATGTCCAAGTACATCTCCGAGCTCATGTCGCCGCAGCTTATGGGCGTCGTCTATGCCTTTGTTGGCTTTATCATCGCCCTGTATGTGCTGTCGGTCGTCTATGTGTTCATCGACGCTCGCCGCCGCGGCGCCAGCGCTTACGTGGCATGGGGCATCATCGCCCTCATCCCGTTTGTGGGTCTCATTGCCTATCTGGTCCTGCGCCCGCACTCCTATGCGTCCGACCGCGAGGAGCAGGAGCTGGACATGGCCCTGCGCGAGCGCCAGCTTGCCCAGTACGGTACCTGCCCGCAGTGCGGCGCGCCCATCGAGAAGGACTTCGTCGTTTGCCCGGTGTGCGATACCCAGGTTCGCAACGTATGCCCCAGCTGCCATCGCCCGCTCGATGCGCACTGGAAGGTCTGCCCCTACTGCCGAACTCGCATCCAGTAACGCATCCATCGCCGGGCCGGCCGCAAGCCACGGGCGCCGCGCGTCCCGCGCAAGCCACGCGCGCCCCGCAGCCCCGCGCCCACACGATGAAGCATGCGTAGAAAATCGCCCGCCGTGCCATTAAGGTGCGGCGGGCGCTTGTATACCAAGGCAACCTGCCTATAATGATGCAAGTCAAAAACACCGAGCGCATCGCACGCACTTGCATCAGGCATCCGAGAGGAGAAAACATACCCATGAAGGCACTCTACAATGACGGTTCGGTGGCCGAGCTCCCGCAGGACGAAGTCACGCACGTCATCCGCCACTCCGCCGCGCACATCATGGCGCAGGCCATCAAGCGTCTCTATCCCGAGGCCGACTTTGCCTACGGCCCCGCGACCGACAACGGCTTCTACTACGACGTCGACCTGCCCGAGGGCGTCAAGATCAGCGAGGACGACTTCCCCGCGATCGAGGCCGAAATGAAGAAGATCGTCAAGGAGAACCTCAAGTTCACCGTGTACGAGAAGCCCCGCGCCGAGGCCATCGCCCTTATGGAGGAGCGCGGCGAGAAGTACAAGGTCGAGCACATTGGCGACCTGGACGACGACGCCCGCATCACCTTCTACCAGCAGGGGGACTACATCGACATGTGCGTCGGCCCCCATATCTGCTACACCAAGGCCCTCAAGGCCTTTAAGCTCACCGGCGTCTCGGGCGCTTACTGGAAGGGCGACAAGGACAACAAGATGCTCACCCGCATCAACGGCGTTGCCTTTGCCACCAAGGAAGAGCTCGACGAGCACATGCACATGCTGGAGGAGGCCAAGAAGCGCGATCACCGCAAGATCGGCCGCGAGATGGACCTCTTTATGATGCGCGACGAGGCCCCCGGCTTCCCGTTCTTCCTGCCCAACGGCATGATCCTTAAGAACACGCTGCTGGACTACTGGCGCGAGATTCACCACAAGGCCGGCTACGTGGAGATCTCCACGCCGCTCATCATGAACAAGCAGCTGTGGAAGACCAGTGGCCACTGGGACCACTACAAGGGCAACATGTACTCCACCGTCATCGACGACGAAGAGTACTGCATTAAGCCCATGAACTGCCCGGGCGGCGTGTTGGTGTACGCCTCCAAGCCGCACTCTTATCGCGAGCTGCCCATTCGTGCCGGCGAGATTGGCCTTGTGCACCGCCACGAGCTGCGCGGTGCCCTGCACGGCCTGTTCCGCGTGCGCTGCTTTAACCAGGACGACGCCCACCTGTTTGTGCGTCCCGACCAGCTGACCGACGAGATCGTGGGCGTGGTCAACCTCATCGACTCCGTGTACCAGAAGTTTGGCTTTAAGTACCACGTTGAGCTTTCCACCCGCCCCGAGGACTCCATGGGTTCCGACGAGGATTGGGCTCGCGCCGAGGAGGGCCTGCGCACCGCTCTGGAGAAGCTGGGCATGGACTACGAGGTCAACGAGGGCGACGGCGCCTTCTACGGCCCCAAGATCGACTTCCACCTGGAGGACTCGCTCGGCCGTACCTGGCAGTGCGGTACCGTCCAGCTCGACTTCCAGATGCCGCTCAACTTTGACCTGGAGTACGTGGACGCCGACGGCACCAAGAAGCGCCCCATCATGCTGCATCGCGTGTGCTTTGGCTCCATCGAGCGCTTCATCGGTATTCTGATTGAGCACTTTGCGGGCAAGTTCCCCACCTGGCTGGCTCCCGTGCAGGTCAAGGCACTTCCCGTTTCTGAGAAGAGCCGCGACTACGCCCACGATGTGTGCGCCAAGCTGGAGGAGGCCGGCATTCGCGTGGTCTGCGACGACCGCGACGAGAAGATCGGCTACAAGATCCGCGAGGCCCGCAGCATCGACCGCGTGCCCTACATGCTCATCCTGGGCGAGAAGGAGGTCGAGGCCGGCAACATCTCCGTCCGCGATCGCTCCAACGAGACCGTTCAGATGAGCGTTGACGAGTTTGTCGCTAAGGTGACCGAGGAGATCAAGACTCGCGCCTAAGGCAAGCTTCACCACAATTAACAAAGGCGACCGTCCACAAAGGGCGGTCGCCTTTTTCATGCCGAAATAAGAAAAGCCGCTGGTTGAGCGGCTTTTTTTGTTGCACAAAAAGGTACAGGTTTTTGTAGAGGGGTATGGAGATGTACCTACTAGCAGTACATTTTGCGTAATCTGGGCAAACGCTGATTAATTGCTCGTATAATTGCCTATGTCGAAAGATACGAAAACCTGTACTTTTGCGACTGCGCCTAGCTGCGAGCGAGAAGCCTGTTCTAAACGCCCCTGCATTTGCGTGCATCGCAAAGCCAAAAGAGGGGGGCGAGAATATGGAACAGACGGCACGGCGCCAAGAGCAGCTGCCGGGCGCATTTAACGGCGCCATCACCAACAGCCAGCACGGCCGCGTCCGCTGGTATCTGGTTCACACTCCCAATGGAAAAGAGCGCGAGACCTGCGAAAAGGTCCGCTGCATTATCCCGCACAATTTGATGCAGGACGCTTTTGTGATGCAAAAGGAGTTCTGGTTTAAGCGGGACGGCGCCTGGTCGCTCCAAACCAAACCCATGTACAAGGAATATTTCTTCGTCGCCACGCATGATGCCGCCGCGCTCGATAGGGCTTTGGCTCAGTTGAGCTTTGGCTGTCGTATCGCCGGCAGTAGGGAGCGGGCGTACATGCCCATGCCGGACGACGCGCAGGACTGGTACCTCAGCGTGCTGGACGACGACGGCGTGGTGCGCAACAGCGTTGCGCGCATAGAAGGCGGCGTGTTGCACATAGAGCAGGGTCCCTTGGTGGGACAAGAGGCCCGCGTTAAAAAGATCGACCGCCATAAACGCTGGTGTCTGGTAGACGTGGGCGAAGGTGACTCCGCATTTAGGGAGCTGCTACCGCTCGACGTTCCCAGCAAAACGTAAGGGAGACGTTGCATCAGCTATTCGTTCACATTTTTGAATTTACCGATTGGGGGATTCCTGGACAACGGGGACTTAAGTATGACTGTGGCTGCTAAAGAAGCAACAGAGAGCTGTGTATCCGTGGGGGACACACTGGCTATTAAAGAGATTAAGCCGAGCGGTACGCTTGGTTACCGCTTTATTAAGAGGCTGTTTGATCTGGTGTTCAGTCTTTTGATGAGCGTACTGCTGCTTATCCCTATCGCCATTGTGTGCTTGCTCATTAGCCTCGAATCGCCCGGCAGCCCCATGTATACGCAAGAGCGCGTCGGCAAGGGCGGAAGGACTATCAAGATTTTTAAGCTTCGTAGTATGGTCGCCGACGCCGGCAACGTGCAGAAGTATCTGAGTCCTGAGCAGCTGCATCAGTGGGAAGTCGAGCGCAAGGTCGATGATGACCCCCGCATTACCA
This sequence comes from uncultured Collinsella sp., assembly GCA_900545665.1. Taxonomy (GTDB): domain Bacteria; phylum Actinomycetota; class Coriobacteriia; order Coriobacteriales; family Coriobacteriaceae; genus Collinsella. The sequence goes on along the minus strand of UQZU01000015.1, from coordinate 1,773 downwards.
AGATTGGTCTATTCATTCGTAAATGCTCTATTGACGAGGTGCCTCAGTTTCTCAATGTGCTGAACGGTGATCTTTCGATTATTGGTCCTCGTCCCATTACGAGAGATGAGCTTGAGCAGCATTTTTCTGATGAAGAAAAGGCTGAATTGCTTTCTGTCCGGCCCGGCATCACAGGTTTGTGGCAGGCGACCGATCGTAATGAGGCGACGTTCGAAAGCGGTCTGCGCCAGCAGATCGAACTCCGATACGTTCAGAATCGCTGCTTCCGCATGGATTTGAAGTGCTTTACCGGCACCTTCGGTGTCATGTTCGGCAAGAAGAAGACGGGGCGATAGATGGATATTTCTATCATCATTCCGACTCTTAATGCTGAACATGAAATTGAGGCGCTTTTAATTGCCCTTGATCGCCAGTCAATTCAGCCGAATGAGATTTTGGTCGTCGATTCCGCATCGGAAGACAAAACTATTGAGTTGGTCCAGAAGCACAAAAGAGTTCGCTTGCTGGAGATTGATCGCCAGGATTTTAACCACGGCACCACAAGAGACATGGCGCTGAATGAATCGAGTGGCGACTTCGTCTGTTTTCTCACCCAAGATGCTGTGCCCGTTTCCGATGACTACTTGAAGCGGCTTGTTGCCCCTATGGTTGAAGACTCGAATATCGCCCTTGTTAGTGGTAGGCAGCTTCCCAAGGCCGATGCCCGTCGTTTTGAACAACTTGTACGTTGTTTTAACTATCCTGACTCACCATCCGTGCGTTCGAAAGGCGATCTCGAAAAACTTGGCATTAAGACGTTTTTTGCATCTGACGCCTGTTCTGCCTATCGACGGACCGCATATCTCGAATGCGGTGGATTCGATCATGTTAATACCAACGAGGACATGCTCATGGCCGCCAAGTTTATCGCCTCGGGTATGAAGGTCGCTTACGAGCCGCGTGCCGAGGTCTATCACTCGCATAACTTGACGCCATCCCAACAGTTTGCCCGCAACCGTGCCGTCGGTTTCTTTCTCGAAACGCATGCGGACGATCTCATGCAAGCAAGTGAGATCGGTGAAGGGGGCCGGCTCGTCAGGTCAGTCTCCTCTCAGCTTCTTCGGGAAGGTAATTTCGGCGAGTTAGTTGCCTTCGGAGTTGACTGCTGCGCCCGTCTCCTTGGAAATCGCGCCGGTCGCAGAGCCGCAAGAATTGAAAGGTCATAGCCAATGAAAGGCATCATCCTCGCCGGCGGGTCCGGCACGCGCCTGTACCCGCTCACGCTCGTGACCTCCAAGCAGCTGCTGCCGGTCTACGACAAGCCCATGATCTACTACCCGCTCAGCACCCTCATGCTGGCGGGAATCCGGGACATCCTGGTCATCTCCACGCCGACCGACCTGCCCAACTTCGAGCGCCTGCTCGGGGACGGCTCGCGCTACGGCGTGAACCTGTCCTACGCCGAGCAGCCGAGCCCCGACGGCCTCGCGCAGGCCTTCACCATCGGCGAGGAGTTCATCGCCGGCGAGCCGTGCGCCCTTGTGCTCGGCGACAACATCTTCTACGGCAACGGCCTGTCGCGCCACCTGACGCGCGCCGTCCAGAACGCCGAGTCGGGCCGCGCCACGGTCTTCGGCTACCACGTGGACGACCCCGAGCGCTTCGGCGTCGTGGAGTTCGACCGCGAGGGGAGGGCCGTCTCCATCGAGGAGAAGCCCGAGCGCCCCAAGAGCTCCTACGCCGTCACCGGCCTGTACTTCTACCCGGGCGACGTGGCCGCCAAGGCGCATAAGG
>UQZU01000014.1 GCA_900545665.1 uncultured Collinsella sp. | reverse complement strand
GAGATGCAGCGTAGTCTCGTGGGCTCGGAGATGTGTATAAGAGACAGGTCTACGACACCGCCCTGCATGCCCAGGTCGTAGCGCCCGATCGCTATGGAGGTGTGCTGTCCGGCGCGGATGCGGTGGTGTTTGTGCCTGCGACGGCGGCAGCGTTTCGGCGGCGTGGTTTTGATCATATGGAGGCTATTGCGCGCCCATTTTGCGAGCTGTCGGGTGTTCCCCTGCTCGATGCTCTCGTCAAGTACGGGCATGGCGACCAGCGTGAACTCGGTCGTGAGGAGCGCCGCGAGCGTGCCCAAGGCATGTACGAGACGGTTGAGGATGTGCGGGGCAAGCGCCTGCTGCTTATCGACGACGTTATCACCACGGGTGCGACGATGGCAGCGGCTTCGGCGGAACTCAAGCGCGCCGGTGCCGCGGCCGTTGATGGCCTCGCTATCGCACGCGTTTGGTAGGGGTGGTTTTGTGGCAGTGAAGATAGCGCGTGCGGCCCGTCCTGACCTGCGAAATCTGTACTCGAGATGCGAATGACGCCCCTAACCTTAAACTTTAGCTTGAACTTAGTTATAATGCGCTTCGTTCCTACCAGGCTGTGGTTGCGGACGGACGAAATGCCCGTCCTAGTCCAAGACAGACGCGGTCAAAGGGATCCACGTAAGCGACCGCGTGCGCGCGGCGCGATCATGGCGCGTCCTAGATGTAAGCCGCACCGTCCGTTCTACTTTCTTTGGGGCAATACCGCCTCGCGGGCGAGCGGGTCAGTCGTGAAGGTGGCTGCGGCCTCCCGAGCAAACACCCCGGTGCGCAAGTGTGGGGTCAAATACCAGGTCAGCTGGTGGGAACAACCTGATATTCCGCGCAACGCACGGATTGTATACGACACAGAAGGCAGGGTAGTGGACATGGTGAGGGGCAGCTTGATGCACGCGGCTCGGTTAGGTGCTGGGACCGCAGCGGTCATCGCCGTTTTGGGCCTGAGCGGATGCGCGTTCAACCCGCTGTCTACGTTCACGACTCCCACGATCGACCAGATCGAGTACGAGACCGTCACGCCGGCGGTGTCGGACGATGCCCTGGTCACTCCCGGAACCCTGACGGTCGCCCTCGATACTTCCGATGCGCCGCAGGCCATGCAGGGCGCCGACGGCGAGCTCACGGGGTATGCGGTTGACGCCGCCCGCGCCCTCGCAAGCCGCATGGGCCTTAAGGTCGCCTTCGTCGATGCGTCCTCGGCAGGTTCCGCGCTCGGCGACAAAAAGGCCGATATCTTTATCGGCGAGATTAACTCCACGGACGGGGACATTAGCTCGCTCGGCACCTGCCTGTACGATGCCACTTCCGTGTTCGGTAAAACTAGCGATGGTGGGTCGCTAAGCGTTTCCACCGATACCCTTAACACGTCCACCCTGGGCGTTCAGATGTCCTCGGCCTCGCAGGAGGCGCTTGCTAAGCAGAGCATCACCGCCAACCAAAAGACCTACTCCAACATCAACGAGTGCTTTGAGGCGCTCGAGTCCGGCGAGGTCGACTATGTGATCTGCGACTCCACGGCCGGCGGCTACCTTGCACGCCTGATGAGCGAGGTCTCCTATGTCGGTGCGCTCGAGGCGCCCTCGACGCTTGGTGTTGCGGGCCTCTCGTCCAATGACGAACTGTGCCGTGCCGTGAGCGATGCCCTCGACGGTATTACGGCCGACGGCACGCTCGAGGCGGTCCACTCTGTCTGGTATGGCACGATGCCCTACGACCTCACCACTAAGACGGTTTCGGGCGCTAACGTGCAGCCGGTCGACTCTGAGTCCAGTGAGACCACGTCCTCCGGCAGCGAGTCCTCCGATTCCAACAATGAGACCGCATCCTCCGAGGACAAATCGTCCAGCCAGGAAGGCGCCATCACCGACGACGACATTAACAAACTCAATAGCTAGTTATTGCTAGGGGTGGTGTCTCCTATACGTTGGAAAGGACACCTCTTCACGGTTTCAACACGCACTGCCGGGCTTCCCCAATAGAGGAGCCCGGCTTTTTCATCCCTATAAAACCAGCAGGTCAAAGACAATTTCAAGAAGAAAAACCAACTCTGCCGACGCCCTCCTATAGCGCACTTTGCCACAGAAAAGTGCGAGACTTCGGTATGCGGTATCAAGCAATCGTTATTCGGGTCTTTGGGAATCCGCGTGATTAAATGCACAGCAATGGGTACATAGCCAGTACAGTAAGTCCCCGAGGCAGATTGGAGCCACGTATGGATATCAAGGTTTCTGGACGCAAGACGACGGTAACCGATGCTCTGCGTGCGCATGTGGATGAGAAGATCGGCGAGGCGCTCAAGGTTTTCGATATCGAGCCCATGACGGTCGACGTTGTACTTCGCTATGAGAAGAACCCCTCGAACCCCAACCCGGCAATCGTCGAGGTTACGGTTCGTGTCCGCGGTTCGGTGATTCGCGTTGCCGAGCACGGTGCAGATATGTACGCCGCCATCGACCTCTCCGCCGATAAGGTCACCCGCCAGCTGCGCAAGTTCAAGACCAAAGTCGTGGACAACCGCCAGGGCGGTGCCAGCGCAGCGGATGTCGCACCGGTCGAGCGCGTCGAGGATCTGGCCGACCTGCTGCTGCCCGAGGAGGAGGACGACCTGCTCGTCCGTGAGAAGGTCATCGATGTCACCCCGATGACTGAGGAGCAGGCGCTGGTGCAGACCGATCTGCTTGGTCATGACTTCTACGTGTTCGAGAACGCGACGACTGGCCTCATCAATGTGGTGTATCACCGTAAGAATGGTGGATATGGCATCATCAAGCCCCGCATCGAAACACTTGACGAGTAAAATACGTTAACTTGCATGAGTTAACGGTTGGCGGCCATCCCATGCGGGTGGCCGCCTTTTTACGTAAGGAGTCGCTTTGATGGACAAGGCCGCATCCGCCGGTCATTCGGACCGTTGCCGCATCGTCGTCGATACCTGCTGCGACTTTAGCCCCGAGGTCGCCGCGAACCTCGATGTCGATATCCTGGGTTTCCCCTTCATTATCGATGGCGAAGAGCGCACGGATGACATCTGGTCGAGCATCACACCCAAGGAGTTCTACGACCGGATGCGCGCCGGTGCCCGCGTGTCCACCTCGGCTGTGTCGCTCGGTCGCTATATCGAGTTCTTTACCGAGTGCGCCAAAGAGGGCACGCCCACGGTCTACCTGTGCTTTACCTCGGCGCTGTCGTCGAGCTACAACTCCGCGTGCCAGGCGGCAGATGCCGTGCGCGCCGAGTATCCCGATTTTGAGCTGTACGTGGTCGACAACGCTCTGCCCTGTGCGACCGGCGCGCTCTTGGCGCTCGAGGCCGTGCGCCAGCGTTCGGCGGGACTGACCGCCAAGCAGCTGGTCGATTGGGCAAACGAGGCAAAGACCTACGTCCACGGCTACTTTACGCTCGAGAGCTTCGACGCACTGGCTGCCGGCGGCCGCATTCCGCCCGCGGCGGCGCAGCTCACGGCAAAGCTCGATGTCAAGCCCGAGCTCTCCTACGACCTTGCCGGCTCGCTGTCGCTGATCGGCGTCAACCGCGGCCGCAAGAAGGCGCTCAAGTCCATTCTCAAGTCGTTCCGCGAGAACTACGTGCCCGACCGCACTATGCCCATCGCAATCATGACGGCCGATGCCGAGAAGGACGGCGACTGGCTCGAAGCTGCCATCCGCAAGGAGGAGGGCTGCGCCGACGTCACGATCATTCGCAGCTCCGTGGGTCCCACCATTGGCTCGCATGTGGGCCCCGGCATGGTGGCCTGCGCGTTTTGGGGTAAGAACCGCGCCGACAAGGCGTCGCTTTCCGATCGCATCGCCCGCCGCGTGCGCGGTCAGTAGGCAAGTAACGCGGCCGTAATCGATCCCAACTACAGCCCAAACGCTGGCACCGAGTATTCAACCTGGTAACAACACCCAACCCAAAAGGAAAGGTTTCATGGCAAACAAGCTCTCCGTCGCATTTATCGGCACCGGAATCATGGGTGCCCCCATCGCCGGTCACATCCTGGATGCCGGCTATCCCGTCACGGTCAACAACCGCACCAAGTCCAAGGCTGCAGCGCTCGTTGAGCGCGGTGCCGTCTGGGCCGATACGCCGGCAGATGCCGCGGCTAACGCCGATGTCGTCTTTACCATGGTGGGTTATCCCTCCGAGGTCGAGGAGCTCTACCTGGCGGGCGACGGTCTGCTCGCGTGCACTAAGCCCGGCGCGGTCCTGATCGACCTTACCACGAGCTCGCCCGAGCTAGCGCGCGACATTGCCGAGGCCGCCCAGGTTTCCGGCCGCATGGCGTTTGACTGCCCCGTCACCGGCGGCGAGTCGGGTGCTATCGCCGGCACGCTTACGGCTATCGTGGGCGCCACCGAGAACGACATCGCGCCGGTCCGCGACATCCTTGCCGCCTTTGCGGCCAACATCTGCTGCTTCGACGGCGCCGGCAAGGGCCAGGCTGCCAAGCTCGCCAACCAGGTGTCGCTGGGCGCCTGCATGGTCGGCATGGCAGACGCCATGGCATTTGCCGAGCTGAGCGGCCTTGACCTGGAGAAGACCCGCCAGATGATCCTGGGCGGTACCGGCAAGTCCGGCGCCATGGAGAGCCTGGCTCCCAAGGCGCTCGACGGCGACTACAAGCCCGGCTTTATGGTCGAGCACTTCATCAAGGACCTGCGCCTGGCGCTCGCCTATGCCGACGATCGCGAGCTTGCGCTGCCCGGCGCCGACGTGGCCTTTACGCTCTACGACATGCTCGATGCCATCGGTGGCGCCAAGCTGGGCACCCAGGCCATCACGGTCCTCTATAAGGAGGAGGCCGACGCCATCGCCGCCGGTCTGGACTGGTCGCAGTATCGTCCTGAGGAGCATGGCGCTCACGAGGACGGCTGCGGTTGCGGCGAGCACGGCGACGACCATGAGTGCGGTTGCGGTCACCATCACGGCGAGGACCACGAGTGCTGCGGCGGCCACGGCCATGACGACGGCCATGAGTGCTGCTGCGGCCACCATCACGGGGAGTAGCGCCCATGAGCTGGACGTTCGTGGTACTAGCGCTGGTGCTCTTTCTCTTTGCGATCTACATTGGCTTTTTGTGCGGCCAGTGGGCGTGCGAAAAGCGCGTGATCACCAAGCGCGACTACTGGATTGCCAATTTTGCAGGAGCGGCGGCAGTCGTCCTACTGACCTGGGTGTTCTCGCTGTTCCCGCTGGTGCAGTTTGCGCCGATCGGCTGGCTCGGCGGCTTTATCGCCGGTCTTAAGATGAGCTTTGGCGAGTCCGTCGGTCCGTGGCGCAAGCACGACGAGGTCTTTAACGTCAACAAGGCTCATCGCGCCGCCGCCGACGCGGGCGACGCTGAGGAACGCCGCCGTGCGCGTCGCAATGGCGCGGCCGACCGACAGCTCATCTCGGTCACCGATGACAGCAAGGGTGCTGGCAAGCACGCTAAGAAATAGTAAGAAGAGGTAACTATGGCAGAAAACAAAGACGAACAGCTCACCGACGAGGAGCTGGCACAGCTTCAGCTGGCAGAGGAGAACGAGAACGCCGTCGACCGTCTGGTCAAGGAGCTCGGCTGCCCCACGCGCCGCATCCGCCAGTTTGCCGCCCGCGTGCTGCACCTGCTTGCCGAGCGCGATCCGCAGCGCGTCGTGCCCTGCGTGCCCGCGCTGATCGAGGCGCTCGACCGCCCCGAGGCGCAGACCCGCTGGGAGGCCCTCGATGCCCTGACGGCGCTCGCTACCACCTGCCCCGAGCAGCTGGGCGATGCCTTTGAGGGCGCCGAGACTGCACTGTTCGACGAGATCTCCTCCACGCTGCGCTATGCCGCCTTCCGCCTGCTGTGCGTGTGGGGTGCAACGAGTGTCGAGCGTTCGCGCGAGGCTTGGCCCATCCTGGACGAGGCCATCCAGTGCTACCACGGCGACCTCGAGTATCGCGACATGCTCGGTTGCCTGTACGAGTTTTGCCAGGGCGAGATCGACGCCGAGGTCGCCGAGAAGCTTGCGCTGCGCCTTAAGTTCGATGCCGAGAACGGTAAGGGCAGCTATCTCAAGGCCCGTTCGAGCGAGATTTGCGAAATGCTTGTTAAACGTTTTGGCCTGGATCTCTCCAAAAAGAAGAAGCGTGCTAGCGTTAAAAAATCTGACGACGCCGAAGACGAGGAGTAACAGATTATGGCGCACGATGTAGTCCTGATTCCCGGTGACGGTATCGGTCCCGAGATTACGCAGGTCATGCGCCGCGTGGTCGAGGCCGCCGGTGTCCAGATCAACTGGAACGTCCAGGAGGCCGGCGCCGGCGTCATGGACGAGTTTGGCACGCCGCTGCCCCAGCACGTGCTCGATGCGGTCGCCGAGACCAAGGTTGCCATCAAGGGTCCCATCACCACGCCGGTCGGCACGGGTTTCCGCAGCGTTAACGTGGCCCTGCGCAAGCATTTTGACCTGTACGCCTGCGTGCGCCCCTGCCTGTCGCAGCCGGGCGACGGCTCGCGCTTCCGCGACGTTGATCTGGTCATCGTGCGCGAGAACACCGAGGACCTCTACGCCGGCATCGAGTTCGATGAGGGCACTGCCGAGGTCGAGGAGCTCTCGCAGCTCGTCGAGCGCTCGGGTCAAAAGACCTTCGCCGCCGATTCCGCGATCTCGATCAAGCCGATCTCTATCGCCAAGAGCCGCCGCATTGTGGAGTATGCCTTTGAGTATGCCCGTCGCTGCGGCCGCAAAAAGGTGACGGCCGTGCACAAGGCCAACATCATGAAGGCGACCGACGGCCTGTTCCTACGCGTTGCGCGCGAGGTGGCCGCCAACTATCCCGATATCGAGTTCAACGACAAGATCGTCGACGCCACCTGCATGGGCCTGGTCCAGAACCCCAACGACTTCGATGTCCTGGTGCTGCCCAACCTGTACGGCGACATCGTGAGCGACCTGTGCGCCGGCCTGGTGGGTGGCCTGGGTATGGCTCCGGGTTCCAACATCGGTGCCGACTGCGCAATCTTTGAGGCTACGCACGGCTCCGCGCCCGATATCGCCGGTCAGGATATCGCCAACCCCACGGCCGAGATCCTCTCTGCTGCGATGATGCTCGATCACCTGGGCGAGAACGATGCTGCCAATCGCATTCGCGCCGCCGTCTCTGCCACGCTCGACGAGGGCGAGCAGGTTACCGGTGACGTGCGTCGTGCCCAGACCGGCTCCGTTGAGGGCGCGGTGGGCACGCAGGCCTTCGCCGATGCCGTTATCGCGCACCTGGCCTAAGGTATGCACGCTGCAAACGCCTAAATAGTACTTAAGTGTTTGCGTATAACCTAAGAATCAATACGCCCGGCGCTCTGCCGGGCGTATTCTATTGAGGACTATGTTTCCTAACAAGGAGTAACTGATATGGGTCTGATCCAAAAGAAGGACGAGAAGGACGAGATCGACGGCATCCAGATCATCGAGCGCGGCGAAGGCCCCGACGGTGACGAGGACGAGAAGATCGACCTGGTCGCCGGCACGTCTGCCGAACATATTGCCGCCGGCACGACCGCCGAGGAGGAGGACGCTCGCTTGGAGGCAAAGATCGCCGCGGATGCAGCTGACGAGAATCTGATGCCCGAGGAACAGGACGAGGACGACGACTCCGACGTGGACGACCACGCTTGCAAGCACAAGAAGACGATGATTGCCGCCTTTGTGGTCGCCGTCGTGATTGCTGCCGTGGTCGGCTTCTTTATCGGCAACGGTGGTTTTGGCGGCAAGGGCGTCGGCTCGGCGACCCTCACCGAGGACCAGCTCGATTCGACCGTGGCAAGCTACAGCTACAACGGCAAGAAGAGCGACATCACCGCGCGTGAGGCCATCGAGAGCCAGTACAGTCTCGACACCGTCAAGGACGACGACGGCAACTACACCGCTCCTTCTGCTGACGTCATCCTGTCCTACGTGCGCAACCAGATTCTGCTGGACGCTGCCGAGGACGAGGGCATTACCGTCTCTTCCAAGGAAATGAAGCAGTACGCCGAGGATTCCATCGGCACCTCCGACTACAAGACCATGGCCACGCAGTATGGCGTGTCCAAGGATCAGGCCAAGCAGATCGTCCGCCAGTCCGCGACGCTGCAGAAGCTCTACAAGAAGAAGGTGGGCGATAGCTCCGCAAGCATGCCGACCGCCCCGACCGAGCCTGCTGACGGCAACGAGGAGACCGCGAGCAAAGACTACGCCGACTACATCATCAACCTTGCCGGCGATGAGTGGGATAGCTCAAAGGGCACTTGGAAGGATGCCGATAGCACCTATGCCAAGGCCTTTGCCGATGATGCCTTTACGGCCGATAGCGCCACCTACAAGCAGGCCATGACCGCCTATTACACCGCCTACCAGCAGTATTCCTCGCAGGCCTCAGGCGCTAGCTCCAAGTGGACCGAGTATGCTAACGGCCTCTATGCCAAGGCCAACATCAGCATCTACGGTCTGTTTGCGTAAGGGCCGCTCGAGCCGCCGAGCACGTAGCCAAAAATCTGATATGCCCGCTAGAACGGACATTGAACTGCGTCCCAAATCTTGGACGCCCTAAATAGCGACTAGGCCGCGAGGGCCTGATTCCGGAACTCCTCCGGGGTCAGGCCCTTCAATCTTACCTGCCTCCGGCTCGTGTTCCAGTGGACTATGTATTCCTCCAGGTCGCGTTTGAAATCCTCGAACGTCTTCCACTCGCGGCCCCGGTAGAACTCGTCCTTGACGTGGCCGAAGAGCTGCTCGGTGGCGGCATTGTCGACGATCACGATGGCACCGCTGGCCTCGCTGGCCTCGTCGCCTTCCTGATGATCCAGCAGCTCCTGAACCCCGCTGTTGTTGGCACCATTCGTGGTATGGACGCCGATGCTCAGACCGCTTGGCTTGCCACGACCGAGGGCATCGCGTTCTCCAAGATCGCTGGTAACTCCTTCATCGGCATCCTGTCCGCCGTCATCGGTGGCACTTGCTACAACAAGTTCAAGGACACTCGTCTTCCCGACTGGCTGGCCTTCTTCTCCGGCAAGCGTTGCGTCGCCATCATGACCGCCGTCATCTGCATCGTCGTCTCCGTCGTCCTGCTCTTTGCTTGGCCGCTCATCTTCGGTGCTCTTGTTGCTCTTGGTGAGGGTATCGCCGCCATGGGTGGTATCGGCGCTGGCATCTACGCCTTCCTCAACCGCCTGCTCATCCCGACCGGTCTGCACCACGCACTCAACAACGTGTTCTGGTTTGACACCATCGGCCTGGGCGACCTGGCCCACTTCTGGGCTGGCGAGACCTCTGCTGACGTCAAGTGGAGCCTCGGTATGTACATGCCCGGCTTCTTCCCCTGCATGATGTTCGGTATCCCGGGCGCTGCCCTGGCTATGGTTCAGACCGCTAAGAACAAGAAGGCTGCTATCGGTCTGGTTGTCTCCGCTGCTATCTGCGCCTTCGTCTGCGGCGTCACCGAGCCCTTCGAGTTCGGCTTCATGTTCCTGTGCTTCCCGCTCTACGTCGTGTACGCTGTCCTGTACGGCATCTTCACCATCGTCACCTACTATGTTGGTTTCCGTGCTGGCTTCTGCTTCTCCGCTGGCGCTACCGACCTCCTGTTCTCCTCTAGCCTCCCGGCTGCCGCCAACACCTGGATGATCATCCCGCTGGGCATCGCTGCCTTCGTGGTCTTCTACCTCGTGTTCCGCTTCGCCATCACCAAGTTCAACCTCATGACCCCTGGTCGCGAGGATGAGGATGTCGAGGAGACCTCCGCTTCCGCCGCTGCTGGCGACGACAAGTTCGCCGCTCTGGCCGCCGCTGTTCTTGCTGCCGTCGGTGGCAAGGAGAACGTCAAGACCGTTGACTGCTGCGCTACTCGCCTGCGCTTCGAGCTCGGCGATTCCGCTCTGGTCGACGAGGCTGCCTGCAAGAAGGCCGGCGCTCTGGGTGTCATGAAGATGGACAAGGGTGCTACCCAGGTCATCATCGGCACGCAGGTCCAGGCTGTTGCCGAGGAGCTCAAGAAGCTTCTCTAAGCCTTAAAGACGTATCTGTCTTGCAAAGGGTCGTCCCGCTCTGCGGGGGCGGCCCTTTTTGCTATCTCGATACTTGATGTAGCGTTGTAATTGGTATTACAGTGCGCAGGCTATCAACCGGCAAACAATATTGAAATATGCTGGTTGACCTGCTGTTATTTCAATAAAACTGCTATAGTACGTGGTGTCTGGTTACAACCAATTTCGAGTCATTTATCCGGCAGGTATCATTATGGCAATGGGAGCGCGCAAACAACCTCTGTACGATCAACTCGTCGATCTGTTGACCGATAAAATCGATCACGAACTTCGGCCCGGCGACTATTTGCTGTCCGAGCGTGACCTGTCGGAACGCTACGGGCTCTCGCGTACGACGGTTCGCCTTGCCCTGCAGGAGCTTGAGCGCCTGGGCCTGGTGGTTCGTCAGCGCGGCCGAGGAACCATGGTGTGCGACCGCTCTCTGCAAACGGCAAACCTTACGCAAACCTATAGCTTTACCGAGCAGATGAAGGCGATCGGCCGTGTGCCCAAGACGACGATTCTTGAGTTTACCGAGGTCGAGGCTGACAAGAATATTGCCGTAGAGATGAACGCGCGCCTGGGCGAGCGTCTGTACAAGATTAAGCGCCTGCGTATAGCCGATGGTGTGCCGCTGATGATTGAGTGTACATATCTGCCAAGTCGCAAGTTCTTTGCGCTTAAGCGCCCCATGATCGAGAACAAATCGCTGTACGACATGATCGAGCAGGACTTTCACGAGAAAGTTCGCGTGGCAGAGGAAGAATTCTACGCGAGTATCGCCCGCCATTCCGACGCTCGTTTGCTCGAGATTACCGAAGGCGCACCGGTGCTGGATTTGATTCGTACCACATATGACATGAACAACGAGGTTATCGAGTATACGCGTTCGGTTGCGCGCGCCGACCAGTTTAAGTACAAGGTCTACCACAACCGCGCAGTCTAGAGTTATTGGGTATAAACGGCTTGGCGTGTTTTGCGGCGGGTGCAAAATGTGCCAAGCGCAAGAAGGCAACGAACAATCGCTCGAATTAACAATGCAGTGGTTTTTGATCCGCCCTAAAATGCACTGCGGGTACGGGAGCATAGATGAGCACGTATGCTATCAAGGCCGACAAGTTCTTTTTGCCGGCGGGGCCGCAGCTGGGCGGCTACCTCATGGTCGAAGATGGCGTCTTTGGCGCTTGGCAGGCCGATGAGCCCGCTTGCGAGGTCAAAGATTATTCTGGTACATGGATTGCGCCGGGCATGGTGGACACCCACATTCATGGTTTCTATAACCATGCTACGACCGATAACGATGCCGAGGGTATCAACATCAGCTCGACCGAGCTCGCTCGTCGTGGTACCACCAGCTGGCTGCCTACGACCTTTACCGACGGCGTAGAACAGATCAAGGAGGCCTGCGCTGCCATTGCACAGGCGGACGAAGAGCGCGGACCTGAGTTCTGCGGTGCTCGTATTCAGGGCATCTACCTGGAGGGTCCGTTCTTTACCATGAAGCATGTGGGTGCCCAGAACCCTGCTTATCTGATCGACCCGTCCGAGGAAATTTTTGACGAGTGGCAGGAGGCCGCCGGCGGTCGTATCGTCAAGAGCGCCATGGCGGCCGAGCGCGATGGCGCTGCCGCTTACGCCGCGGCTCTGAGCGCAAAGGGCGTCGTGACCTGCATTGGCCACTCCGATGCCACCTATGATGAGTGCGCCGCCGCCATCAATGCTGGCGCCAGCTGCTTTACCCATACCTACAACGGCCAGCGCGGTCTGCATCACCGTGAGCCCGGTGTCGTCGGGGCCGCTATGACCACGCCCAATACCTATGCCGAGATCATTTGCGACGGCAAACACGTGAACCCTGCTGCTATTAAGGCACTGCTGCAGGCCAAGGGCTGGCAGCACACGGTGCTGATCACCGACTGTCTGGGTTGCGGCGGCATGCCCGAGGGCAAGTACACCAGCGGCGGCATGGACGTCATTATGAAGGACAACCTTTGCTGGCTCGCCGATGGCTCTGCTATCGCCGGTTCGGTGCTCACGCTCGCACAGGGCGTCAAGAACATCGTCGACTGGGGTCTTGCGAGCGCCGATATCGCAATTCGCATGGCGACTGAGGTACCCGCGCGCTCCGCTCACGTCGAGGATAAATGTGGCAGCATTATGCCTGGCCGCGATGCCGACTTTGTCGTGTTCAATCCCGACCTTACCCTGGTCGAGACGTATGTGGGTGGCAACAGCGTCGGTAATGCGTTTACCGAGTAGCTGCCAAAGAAACGATCCGAGAGGGGATTTAGATGATTTACGGTGCATTGGGCGATATCGAGGAGTACCGCGGAATGCTCAAGGGCCTCGACGTGCTGATCGACTGGCTCGAGGAGAACGACCCGGCGCAGCTCGAGGTCGGCAGCCATCAGATTCTGGGCGACAAGGTCTTTGCGAACGTCATGGCTCCCACGACGCGTCCCGAGGACGAGGCTCACTATGAGACGCATCAGCGCTATCACGATCTGCAGATCGACGTCGAGGGTCGCGAGGCCTTTAAGGTTGCCACGGGCAGCCTGACGCTGGTTCAGGAGTTTGACGAGAAGGACGACTACGATCTGGTCGATTCCGACGCTTCGATCGCCGGCGATCTTGCTGACGATAAGTTCGCGCTGTTCGTTGCCGGCGAGCCTCACATGCCCACGCTCGAGTTCCCGGGCGATGGCGCGCAGCCGGTCAAGAAGATCTGCTTTAAGCTGCTTGCAGACGCTTACTGGGAGGAGTAGCGAACTGCTCGGCTGAGCTGCTCGTCTGATGGCGTGATTTCCCTAGGGAAATCACGCTACGACCCCGCCAAGCGTGTTTTCCCTAGGGGAATCACGTTTGGCGGGGTTTTATGTTTATGAATAGGGGAACTGAAGCCGTGACGATGCTTGGGTTGGCGCACGCGCACTCAAATCGGCAACAACAAAGTAGATAAGCATTTGAAGAAATGCGATTGAAGCATAATGTAACTAGTATGAAATAGTGGATAGCTGGTACATATCACCTTTCAAATATAGAATCGCTAGAAATCTATAGTAAAAAAGTAATTTACCAGCGGGTTTATATTTTGTTCATTAAAGCCGTTCATCGTCATTTGGCTACCGTTTACGGACCACTTCAGATTCTGACTACATAATTGCGTCAATGCGTCCATAATAGGCAAGGCGTTTAGCTGAGGGCCGAGGAACCGGCATCCGCGTCGTAGAGCACGAAGATCGGGAGTAGCATGCATTCGTTTAAAATCACCAATCAATTCCTACTCGATGATGAGCCGTTCACCATCTTGTCGGGGGCGATTCACTATATGCGTGTTCATCCGAGCGACTGGCATCACTCGCTCTATAACCTTAAGGCTCTTGGGTTTAATACGGTCGAAACGTATGTACCGTGGAATCTTCATGAGCCAAAGCCTGGCGTCTTTGATTTTTCTGGTTCAATTGATTTGGCGGCATTTCTTGATGAGGCGGCGTCGCTCGGTCTGTATGCAATTGTTCGGCCTTCTCCGTTTATTTGCGCAGAATGGGAATTTGGCGGCATGCCAGCATGGCTGCTGCGCCAACATGATATGAGACCGCGTAGCAGCGACCCCAAGTTTCTTGCTCACGTTGCGCATTACTACGACCATCTCATGCCGATACTCGTCCCGCGTCAGATTGACAAGGGCGGAAACATCATCATGATGCAGGTTGAAAACGAGTATGGATCATATTGCGAGGATAAGGACTATCTTCGTGCGATTCGTCGCCTTATGGTCGAGCGTGGGGTTTCCGTGCCCCTTTGTACTTCCGATGGTCCGTGGCGTGGGTGTCTTCGTGCCGGTACGCTCATTGACGATGATGTGTTGTGCACCGGCAACTTTGGTTCTCATGCAAAGGAGAACTTTGAGGCTCTTTCTGCTTTTCACAAGGAACATGGAAAACAATGGCCTCTTATGTGCATGGAATTGTGGGACGGCTGGTTCAATCGCTATGGGGAGAACGTCATCAGACGCGATCCCGAAGATCTTGCCTCTTGCGTTCGCGAGGTGCTCGAGCTTGGAGGATCTTTAAACCTCTACATGTTTCATGGAGGCACCAACTTTGGATTTATGAACGGATGTTCTGCACGCCATACGCATGACCTGCACCAGGTGACATCATATGACTACGATGCTCCATTGGACGAACAGGGCAACCCGACCGAGAAATACTTCGCAATTCAAAGGACAGTTCACGAGCTGTATCCCGATATCGCGCAAAGCAAGCCGTTAACAAAAAAGACGTTTTCCATGCCCGATATTTCGGTGAGTGAGCGCGTAAGTCTCTTTAATGTGCTCGATATTCTTTCGGAGCCGATTGAAGCTCAATATCCTATGCCCATGGAAGAGATGGGTCAGTCGTATGGATATACGTTATATACCACGACTGTCGAGCGTGACCGTGCAGATGAAGAGCGTATTCGGGTTATTGACGCCCGCGACCGTGCACAGGTGTTTGTGAACGGTGACAAAGTGGCGACGCAGTATCAGGAGCACATCGGGGAAGATATTCACTGCGTTCTTCCCTGTGAACAAAACCGCCTGGATGTTCTGACCGAGGATATGGGTCGCGTCAATTATGGTCACAAATTGCTCGCTGATACGCAGCATAAGGGCATTAGGACAGGAGTTTGCGTTGATCTTCACTTTGTTACCGGTTGGGAGATGCGTTGTCTGCCACTCGATAACATCGATAATCTTGATTATTCCGCCGGCTGGGTAGAGGGGCAACCTTCCTTTTACCGCGCAAAGTTTGATATATCTGAGCCGGCTGATACCTTTATCGACACTACGGGTTTTGGAAAGGGTGTGGCATTCGTAAACGGAACGAATGTCGGACGTTTTTGGGATAAGGGTCCCATCATGACGCTCTATGTTCCGCACGGTTTATTGCACTCTGGTACCAATGAGCTCGTTATGTTCGAAACAGAGGGCGTGTATGATGCGAAAATCTCCCTTCGCTCTGAGCCCGTTATCCGTACACTTGAACAAGAAGGAGTTGAGTAGAAATGATTGTAGGCGCACGAGTCGACTTTCGCTTGATTCACGGACAGGTGGCAAACCTCTGGTCTAACGCCCGTCAGGTAAGCCGCTTCATGGTAGCTGACGACGAGGTATCGCAAGATGCTACCCAAAAGCAGGTTCTTCGCATGGCTTGCCCGGCAACTGTGAAGTTGTCCGTGCTTCCTGTCGACAAGGCCGCTGCCAACATCACTGCTGGCAAATATGATGCGCAACGTCTCTTTATTGTTGCGAAAAAGCCTGAGGTCTACGTTCGACTTTTGGAGCAAGGTGTTAAGCTTGAGCAGCTCATCGTCGGTAATATGACGACAATGGAGCCGGTCAAGAAGCTGACTCGCAACATTAGTTGCGACCAGGGGGACCTTGACGCATTTGCCAAACTCAAGGCCGATAATCTTCCTATTGTCATTCAGCTGACGCCGCAGGATAACCCAGAGGCTCTCACGCTCTAGTCGAATTAACGCTAGGCCGTGAAGGGGGATGCACGGTTTATATAAGCGTATTGGTATTGTAGAAACTGTTACACCTTAAATAAGGAGTTTACCATGATTGCTTGGTGGCAGATTCTTCTGTTAACCCTGTATGCGGGTTATCAGATTCTAGATGAGCTGAACTGGTACACCTGTGCCGGCTCAGCCGTCTTCTCCGGTATGATTACCGGTTTGATTATGGGTGACCTACAGACTGGCCTGTTTATCGGCGGCAGCATGCAGCTCACCGTCCTGGGCGTTGGTACCTTTGGCGGCGCCTCTCGTATCGATGCCAACTCCGGCACTCTGGTCGCCACTGCCTTTGCCGTGGGTGCGGGCATGAATCCCGAGACGGCTCTTGCCGCCATCGGCGTACCTGTCGCTGCCATTCTCGTTTACACCGATATCGCCGGCCGTTTCGCCAACACGTTCTTCGGTCACATGTGCGATGCCGATATCGAGAAGATGAACTGGGGTGCCTACAACGTACACTACTTGCTCGGTGCCGTTTCCTGGATGTTGTCCCGCATGATTCCGGTCTTCCTGGCTCTCGCATTTGGCCAGGGCTTGGTCGAGGGCATCACTACCGCCCTTAACGGCGACTGGAAGTGGCTGGGTGACGGTCTGTCTGTTGCTGGCGGTGCCTTGCCCGCTGTTGGCTTCGCCATCCTGCTCCGTTACCTGCCGGTCAAAAAGCACGTCGCCTACCTGCTGCTCGGCTTTGTAGTTGCCGCCCTGTTTGGTACGGCCTTCACGAGCATCATGAACCTCAACGCCAACATCGTCGCTGTGAACGGCGCGCTTGGTAAGGGCGCCGTGGATATGGTCGGTATGTTCAATAACATGTCGATGCTGGCGATCGCTATTATTGGCTTTGCTCTGTCTTTGCTGTACTACAAGAACAACCAGCGTCCCGTCGCTGCTGCTGGCGCTGCGGAGGGAGACGACGACGATGAGCTCTAATGAGAAACTCGCCAATGGCACCACTGGCTACAAGATTACCAAGGACGACCTTGCGCAGATCAACCGTCGTAACCTGCTTGGTTTCCAGGATGGTTGGAACTACGAGCGCATGCAACACTCTGGTTATCTCTGGATTATCCTGCCCACACTGCGCAAGCTGTACGGCGACGGCACGCCGGAGCTAAAGGAAGCCTGCCGCGCCCAGTGCGCACCGTTCTTCAACACCTCAAACTTCCTCAACACGATCATCACCGGTATCGATTTGGCGATCGAGGAAGAGGAGGGCATTGAGGGCCTCGAGGCTGTTGCTGGTCTCAAGACTGGTCTCATGGGACCGCTGGCTTCCATCGGCGATTCCATCTTCGGTTCGCTGCTCCCGACCATTTTCGGCGCTCTGGCTGCCAATATGGCCATGAACGGCAACCCCTTGGGTATCTTCATCTGGGTCGTCGTGAACATCCTTGTTGACTGGTTCCGCTGCAAGCAGACCCACATGGCCTATGAGCAGGGTATGAAGCTCGTCACCACCATGAGCGATCGCCTGAACGCGTTGACCGATGCGGCCTCCGTAATGGGTGTCTTTATGGTCGGTGCTCTGGTCGCAACCAATGTCGGTATCGTTATTGCGGCGAAGCCTGTTATCGGCGGCGTTACCGTTGACTTGCAGAACATCTGCAATATGATTTGCCCCAAGCTGGTTCCTGCCGCACTCGTCGGCTTCGTATACTGGCTCCTCGGTAAGAAGGGCATGACCTCGACGAAGGCCATCTTTATCGTCTTGGTTCTGTCCATTGCCTTGGGTGCATTCGGTATCATTTGCAAGGGCTAAATACCCCATATTGTCACGGCATTTGAGCCTCAATTGAGACGTGGCGCACACCTCCAAGGCGACTTTATCGCCATATCCCCTGGAGTGTGCGCCTCTTTTGTTTTGTCGGACACCGTTGTTCATAGGCGGTTATGCAGTCATCGTGTTCGATTAATTCCTTAAGGCTGCCTTGAAGGGAATATAGTGCAATGCCATTTTGGATCGTCCTGTTCATTTGTGTTGTAGTGGCTTATTTCGCTGTGACCGAAGGAGCGAAAAAATACTTCGATATGAAATTGCAGGTATTGTTTAACTTGGGCTTATACCAAGATTGCATAGACCTGCTCGATCGCAAACTTGCGCGTATAGTAATGTCTACGTATAAGCAGTATTACCTGCGTTTCACGATCTATGAAGCTGCTGATATGGACGCATATGCAGATCGAATGCTTGACCACTTGCTGGAGATGTCGTGCAGCGATAAACAACGTCGACAGCTTGCGGTTCGCGCCTTTAATTTCTATATCAAGACGGGTGACCGGAAGCGGGCGGCGTCCATGTTGGAAGAGATGCGCCCCATCGTGTCGAAGGGCATTTTGGCGGACAGTCAATTGACCTACGACATAGTCTTTTGCCGTCGGCATGATAAGATCGATGAGATGGAAGCTATGCTGGATACGAACGACCTTGGGTTACGCGGAAAGCTCTATCTGCTGCTTTCATATCAATATGAGAGCAGCGGGAACAAGGGCGAAGCACGTAGATATCGCAACCTTGAAAAGCAGCTTAGAGACGCTCACAGACCTCCCGCGATAAAACAAAATACTCACTAAACTTTAATGATGCAGTGGTCGTAAGAGCCCTTTTGAGGGGTTCTTTGGCTAGAGAAAGCGAACGGTAGAAAGGTAGATAGAATGATTGGATTTGTACTAACTGGTCACGGTCAGTTTGCACCTGGTTTGAAAAGCGCTGTGGATATGGTCGCCGGCGAACAGCCTAATTTTGAGGTAGTTCCTTTTGCGGGCTCGGAGGCGGTTACTTTTGGTGATGATTTGCGAACCTGCATTGCCAAGATGCGTCAAGCTTGTGATGGCGTATTGGTGTTTGTTGATTTGCTTGGCGGTACTCCGTTCAATCAAGCTATCCCAATGACGACTGAGCTCGATAACGTGACCGTTGTCACCGGAACAAATCTACCTATGTTGGTGGAGCTTGTTATGACGCGTGCGTTTGGAGACCCAACGCTTGATGAACTTGCCGAACGCGCACGGGTCGTTGGTCGTGAGGGAGTCGATCTCAAGAAACTCGAGAGTGCTGACATTGATGAAGACGATGAGATGTAGTGTCGCTATTAGCCCATTTATTGGACATGTTGGTGCGTTACCTGAAGGCTGAAGTATTGGTCAATTGCTCATTACGTGGAGAATATCATGACGTGCAAGAGGCACAGACAACCGCTATATGACCAGCTCGTAGATATTCTGATCGAAAAAATTGATCATGAATATCAGCCAGGTGATTTGATTCCGTCCGAACGTGAGCTTGCCGAACGTTTCGGGCTTTCGCGGTCGACTGTCCGGCTTGCAATTCAGGAACTTGAGTATCTTGGTCGGATTGTGCGAAAACAAGGTCGCGGTACGTTTGTTGCCGATCGACTAGCTCAAGCAACAAATCTTACCCAATCGTACAGTTTTACTGAACAGATGAAAGCGATGGGCCGGCTGCCAGAAACAACCATCTTAGAGTTCTGTGAAATGGAAGCAGATAAAACGCTCTCGATGCAAATGGGGATTCATTTGGGTGAAAAGGTATTAAAACTCAAACGTTTACGAATGGCAGATGGTATTCCTATGATGGTTGAGCGTAGCTATCTTCCAGCAAGGCTCTTTATTTCACTCAAGCGTCCTCTACTCGAACAGAAGCCCCTTTACGATGTCATTGAGCAGGATTATCAGCAGAAAATTCGAGTAGCGGATGAGGAGTTCTCTGCGGGTATAGCACGTCCATGTGACGCTCGGCTTCTAGGTATTGGTGAGGGTGCGCCAGTTCTGGACATAGTCCGAACTACTCACAACACCCAAAATGATGTTGTCGAGTTTACGCTTTCGGTGGCTCGTGCGGACAAGTTTAAGTACAGGATTTCTCATTATCGAGATACTCTGTGATCGGATACGAGTGTTAACGAAAGAAAAACAGCCTATGACTACTACCCGATTTAACTTTTCAGATTAAGTCTTTATATATCAGACAATTTAGTAAAGAAAGAGGTATTAGAAATGTTCGAGAAGAGTGTCGAGGAGCTCACCGAGCTCGGCGCCCAGATCACCACGGCCGAGATTGCTCAGCAGCCCGAGCTTTGGCGTGATACGCTCAACATCTATCGCGAGAACAAGGAGGCCATCGAGGCCTTCCTGGCCGAGGCTCGCGCCATGGGCGAGGGTCGTCTGTCCGTTGTCTTCACCGGTGCCGGTACGTCCGACTACGTTGGCGATACCTGCGCCCCGTACCTGCGTCACGCTGGCAACACTGATCTCTACGACTTTAAGCCCATCGCCACGACCGACATCGTGAGCGCCCCGCGCGACTTCCTGCGCGCCGAGGATCCCACGCTCGTGGTTTCCTTTGCCCGCTCTGGCAACAGCCCCGAGAGCCTTGCCGCCGTTGCCGTTGCCAAGGAGCTCGTCCACAACGTCAAGTTCCTCAACATCACCTGCGCTCCCGAGGGCAAGCTCGCTGTCGAGTCTGCCGATGATCCCAACGCGCTGACGCTGCTCATTCCGCGCGCCAACGACAAGGGCTTCGCCATGACCGGTTCTTATTCCTGCATGACCCTGCTCTCCACCCTTATTTTCGACACTGCCTCTGACGAGCAGAAGGCCGAGTGGGTCGAGACCATCGCCAAGATGGGCGAGGAGGTCATCTCCCGTGAGCCCGAGATCGCCGATTACCTGGCTGGCGACTTCAACCGCGTGACCTACTTGGGTTCTGGCTCCTTCGGTGGCCTTGCCCAGGAGAGCCAGCTCAAGATCCTCGAGCTGGCTCACGGTCTGGTCGCTACTTCCTACGACACCT
This sequence comes from uncultured Collinsella sp., assembly GCA_900545665.1. Taxonomy (GTDB): domain Bacteria; phylum Actinomycetota; class Coriobacteriia; order Coriobacteriales; family Coriobacteriaceae; genus Collinsella. Next base: position 24,561 of record UQZU01000014.1, on the reverse strand, counting down.
CCATGGGCTATCGTCATGGACCTAAGTCCTTCGTCGACGATAAGACGCTCGTCTTCGTGTTCGTCAACAACGACGCCTACACCCGTCAGTACGACATCGACATCCTCAACGAGATCGGTGGCGACGAGATCGCTCAGCACACCATCGCCGTTCAGCAGGAAGGTGCCACCGTCTATGAGGGTGAGTCCTTCACCTTTAAGGGCTACGAAGCGCTTCCCGAGGGCTACCTCGCTCTGCCGTTCGTGATGTTTGCCCAGGCCATCAGCCTGCTCAACTCCGTGCGCGTGGGCAACACGCCCGATACGCCGAGCCCCACCGGCACGGTCAACCGCGTGGTCAAGGGCGTGACGATTCACCCCTTCACCGCTTAATCGCGTCCCTCTGTAAGGGCGCCCGTCCGCTCATAACGGCGGGCGGGCGCTTTTTGTTTTACCTGAGCTGGGTATAGCATCACCACAGTCAACTGCTTTAGAAGCAAGGAGTGCATATGAGCACGTACGCAATTAAGGCTGACAAGTTCTTCTTGCCGGCAGGCCCGCAACTGGGCGGCTATCTTATGGTCGAGGATGGCGTCTTTGGCGCCTGGCAGGCCGACGAGCCCTCTTGCGAGATTAAGGACTACACGGGGTCGTGGATCGCACCGGGTATGGTCGATACTCACATCCATGGCTTCTACAACCACTCAACTACCGATAACGATCCCGAGGGCATCGATATCAGCTCGACCGAGCTCGCCCGTCGCGGTACCACCAGCTGGCTGCCCACGACGTTCACCGATGGCGTCGAGCAGATCAAGGACGCCTGCGCCGCCATCGCTCAGGCGGACGAGGGTCGCGGCCCCGACTTCTGCGGTGCTCGCATTCAGGGCATCTACCTGGAGGGCCCCTTCTTTACCATGAAGCACGTGGGCGCGCAGAACCCCGCTTATCTTATCGATCCCTCCGAGGAGATCTTTGATCAGTGGCAGGAGGCTGCGGGTGGTCGCATCGTCAAGAGCGCCATGGCGGCCGAGCGCGACGGTGCCGCTGCTTATGCGGCTGCTCTGAACGCCAAGGGTGTGGTGACCAGCATCGGTCACTCCGACGCCACCTACGATGAGTGCATCGCTGCCATCAACGCCGGTGCCAGCTGCTTTACGCATACCTATAACGGCCAGCGCGGGCTGCATCACCGTGAGCCCGGTGTCGTGGGCGCTGCCATGTCCACGCCCGAGACCTACGCCGAGATCATCTGTGACGGCAAGCACGTTAACCCTGCTGCCATCAAGGCGCTGCTGCAGGCCAAGGGCTGGCAGCACACGGTGCTCATTACCGACTGCCTGGGTTGCGGCGGCATGCCCGAGGGCAGCTACACCAGTGGTGGCATGGACGTCATCATGAAGGACAACCTGTGCTGGCTCGCCGACGGCAAGAGCATTGCCGGCTCGGTGCTCACGCTTGCCCAGGGCGTCAAGAACATCGTCGACTGGGGCATCGCCAGCGCCGATATCGCCATTCGCATGGCAACCGAGGTGCCGGCTCGCTCTGCGCACATCGAGGATAAGTGCGGCAGCATCATGCCAGGTCGCGACGCCGACTTTGTCGTGTTCGACCATGAGCTCACCCTCGTCGAGACGTATGTTGGCGGCCAGAGCGTCGGCAACGCCTTTACCGAGTAACGATAGAAAAAACGGCGGGCCCGAATCTGCTCGGACCCGCCGTATGGGTTAAACGCTCAAAAGCACCTTTACAGTTACAGCTTGTTAGCGATCTTCTTTGCCGTGCGCTTGACGCCGGCCACCAGGCCTCCTGCAGGATGCTCCTTCTCGTAGGCTAGACGCTTCTCGCGCTTGGCATGCTCTTCGACGATGATGTCGCCGTACTCGTCTTCAATCTTGTCGAAGAAGTCGACGGCGCCCTTAATTTCTTCAGCGGTCGGGTGTCCCTTTTGGACACCGCCGGTGAGTTTGAACGGCCCCCACGTATCAAAGCCGGGGCAGCCGTAGACCTCCATAAAGATGGCCTGCCTCATGCGGCAGATACCATCGATATCCTTGCCGTACCACTTGTTTTTGCCACCGTAGGTCATAAGGCCAAACACCTTGTTCTGCGGCTGCAGCACGTTCGTGAGCACGCGTGTCATGTCCTTGTCGATCTCGGAGTAATAGATGCCCGTGGCGACGCCAATCAGATGGTATTCGTGCAGGTCGGGGTACTCGTTTTTGCCAAGCGCCTTGACGTCGAGGGTGTCGATTTCGGGGTGCGCCTCGACGATGGCGTCCACGAGCTTTTTCGTATTGCCGTGGTGGCGCGAGGCATAGAGGATGATGGTTCGCATAAGAAGGCCTTTCAGCTGTAATTGCATCAATGTCTGTATGGTGCCCCGTTGCATGCCTGGGATACCGGATGCATCGGTGAACGTGCGGGTTTGTCCTTTGGTCAGGGCCGAGACAGGTACTTGCGAGCAAAAGCAGTTGTTCGAAAGGATGGGCAATGGAATACGCTCTCTCCAACGATTCGATTTCTATTAAGGTGTCCACGGCTGGTGGTTCGTTTACCTCGATTGAGGCTGGAGGTCGCGAGTACTTGTGGCAGGGCGATCCCGCCGTGTGGTCCGGCCAAGCACCGATTTGCTTCCCGATTTGCGGAGGCTTGCGCGACAACAGCGCCATGACGTTTGCCGGGCATCATGTAAAGCTCGCTCGCCACGGGTTTGCGCGCAAACAGGAGTGGAAGCTGCTGAGCCAAGGCGAAAACGAGCTGGTGATGTGCCTGGCTTCGGAGAATAACGCCGCGCTGCTGAGCGATTATCCGTATCCGTTTAAGCTTGTCGCTCGCTATACGCTCGAGGACGCTACCGTGCGCGTTTCCTACGAGGTCACCAACGAGGGAACCGAGGGCATGCCGTTCTTTATCGGCGGTCATCCCGGCTTTAGGTGTCCGCTCGATGAGGGCGAGGCCTATACGGACTACGAGTTGCGCTTTGAGAAGGACGAGGCTGCGGAGCTCTGCACCGCCGTTCCCTCGACTGGATTGATTGACGTCGCAAACCGCTCCAAGAACCCCATGGTGGGAAAGACGCTGCCTCTGTCACATGAGCTCTTCGATTTTGCGGAGACCATCTTTGACGTGCTCGAGAGCCGTCAGGTCACGCTTTCCAAAAAGGGCGAGGACAAGGGCGTCCGCCTGAGCTTTGAGGGCTTCCCATATCTCATTGTGTGGAGCAAGCCCGAGGGCGATTTTGTGGCGGTTGAGCCTTGGGGCGGTCTTTCGACCTGTTCCGATGAGGACGATGTGCTTGAGCATAAGCGCGGCTGCCTTGTCGCCAAGCCCAAGGAGACCGTCGTTCGCTCGTTCACGATTGAGATTCTGTAATTCCGTTTTGTCGACTCGTATCGCGAGGCACAAGGAGCCTGCGAGATAAGGAGCTAAAAATGATCCTCACCGTTACGATGAACCCGTCTGTCGATACGCGCTATCAGCTCGATGAGCTCGTTATCGACGACGTCAACCGTGTGACGCCCGAAAAGACCGCCGGCGGCAAGGGCCTCAACGTGGCCCGTGTGCTGGGTCAGCTGGGCGACGACGTTGTGGCAACCGGTCTGCTCGGCGGCCACATGGGCGCCTACATGGCCGAGCTCATGGACGCTAACGGCATTAAGAATGATTTTGTGCCCATCAAGGGTGAGACTCGCATTTGCCTCAACATCCTCCACGCCGGCAACCAGACCGAGCTGCTCGAGAGCGGCCCGACAATTGCCCCCGAGGAGCTCGATGCCTTTACCGCCAAGTTCGCCGAGCTTGCGAGCAAGGCCGATGTCGTTACCATCTCGGGTTCGCTGCCCCGCGGCGTCGAGGCGGACTACTACGCCAAGATCACGGGCATTGCCGAGAACGCCGGCGCCAAGGTGCTGCTCGATACCTCGGGTGCTTCGCTCGAGGCCGCCCTTAAGTCCGAAATTAAGCCCGAGCTGGTCAAGCCTAACCTGACCGAGATCAACGGCCTTTTGGGTACGAGCTTTACCACCGACGATGTGGACGAGCTCCGCGCCGCGCTCGCCTCTGATGCCCGCTTCTCCGATATCCCCTGGGTCGTCGTGTCCATGGGCGCTGCCGGCTCCGTTGGCTTCCACAATGGCCGTGCGTTCCGCGCAAAGACGCCCGATATCCCTGCCGTTAACGCCACGGGCTCTGGTGACTCCACTATCGCTGGCTTCGCGCATGCCATTGCTGCTGGCGCGGACGACGAGACGGTGCTGCGTACCGCCAACACCTGCGGCAAACTCAATGCCATGGATCCTATGACTGGCCATCTGGTCATGGACCGTTGGGACGAGGTCTACAACGGCGTTGTCGTGACCGAGCTGTAAAAGCCTGGGCGTCGGCCCCGGCATCGCTTGCTGGTTCATGTCGACGACAAGTGCAGCAGCATGCCGGGTCGCGACGCCGACTTTGACGTGTTCAATCCCGACCTTACCCTGGTCGAGACGTATGTGGGTGGCAACAGCGTCGGTAATGCGTTTACCGAGTAGCTGCCAAAGAAACGATCCGAGAGGGGATTTAGATGATTTACGGTGCATTGGGCGATATCGAGGAGTACCGCGGAATGCTCAAGGGCCTCGACGTGCTGATCGACTGGCTCGAGGAGAACGACCCGGCGCAGCTCGAGGTCGGCAGCCATCAGATTCTGGGCGACAAGGTCTTTGCGAACGTCATGGCTCCCACGACGCGTCCCGAGGACGAGGCTCACTATGAGACGCATCAGCGCTATCACGATCTGCAGATCGACGTCGAGGGTCGCGAGGCCTTTAAGGTTGCCACGGGCAGCCTGACGCTGGTTCAGGAGTTTGACGAGAAGGACGACTACGATCTGGTCGATTCCGACGCTTCGATCGCCGGCGATCTTGCTGACGATAAGTTCGCGCTGTTCGTTGCCGGCGAGCCTCACATGCCCACGCTCGAGTTCCCGGGCGATGGCGCGCAGCCGGTCAAGAAGATCTGCTTTAAGCTGCTTGCAGACGCTTACTGGGAGGAGTAGCGAACTGCTCGGCTGAGCTGCTCGTCTGATGGCGTGATTTCCCTAGGGAAATCACGCTACGACCCCGCCAAGCGTGTTTTCCCTAGGGGAATCACGTTTGGCGGGGTTTTATGTTTATGAATAGGGGAACTGAAGCCGTGACGATGCTTGGGTTGGCGCACACGCACTCAAAATCAGTAACAAAAAAGCCGCCCGAAGGCGGCTATCTTGTGCAATGGAGCCAGCGACCGGGCTCGAACCGGTGACCCCCGCTTTACGAGAGCGGTGCTCTACCAACTGAGCTACGCTGGCGGCCATGTGGTGACGCAACTGAGGCGTCAACGGCTGTCTATGATACGGGACATCGCAAATCCGCGCAAGTGTTCTGACGGCTTTTCTCACTTTAAATGCACTAATATTAGAGGCGTGATGTCCGCGGTGCCCATTTGGTGCTTGACCTGCTGTCGAGTTGGTGGCCGACGTCCCTCTCGTATGGGTTTCAAACAGAATGGGGCAGCCATGGCTCAACCCAATATCCTTCTCACGCGTATCGATGACCGTTTCATTTACGGGCAAGATGTTGCGCTGTGGAACGAGGCCGTGGGTTCCAACCTTGTCCTAATCGTCAACGATGAGATCGTGGCGGATTCGCGTCAATGGGCACCCATGAGAGTGGCGGCACCCGATGGCGTCTGGACGCGATTCTTCTCGGTGCAAAAGACCGTCGACATCATTCATACCGCAACGCCGCGCCAGTTGATTCTGATCATGGTGGCCTCACCCTCCGATGCACTCGCGCTGGTTAAGGGCGGTGTGCCAATAACCAAGATCAGCATTGGCCATATGCAGACAGGGGAGGGCAAGCGTCCCGCAACGCCCGCAGTCGCCATAGACGATGCAGACGTCGCTGCTCTGAGAGAGCTGCAAAAGCTCGGCATTGAACTAGAAATCCGCTATCTCCCCAGTTCCGCTCCCGAACCCATCGGCAATCTGTTCAACTGATCCCTTGGGGACGGAGGGAAACGGATCATTTTGCCCTTGCGAGGGACTCGCGCGATGCCGCCTGTCAAAAACTATGCCCATTTACTACGTTTGATCGCCTATCGCCGAGCATGCCGAATTTGAGAAAAACAAAACCGCAGGTAGACGGCTTGCGAATTTAACAAAAACCGGTGCATAGTCGAGCATCCCGGGCTAAACGTAGTAAATGGGCATAGTTTTGATATGTCACTCATACAGTCACAGCGAAAATGAGCCCAAAAGATGAAAAAACGCCCGTCGGCGGTGGTGCCGGCGGGCGATGCTGTGTGATATGTCGCGTTGTGGGCTTAGTGCCTCATAAAGTGGTACTCGATCACATTGCTGTAGGGGTGACCCGGGCCCACAATGCCCTGCGGGAACAGCGGCTGGTGCGGCGTGTCGGGGTACATCTCGGCCTCGAGGGCAAAGCCGGCGCCCCAGCCATAGTTAGCATCGTCCTTGGCGTGCTCGTCGCCCAGCCAGTTGCCGGTGTAGAGCTGCACGCCCGGGGCGGTGGTGTAGTAGTCCAGCTCACGGCCGGTCCACATCTCCTCAACATGCAGAGCGCGACGCAGGTTGCGCCCGTACTGATAGCCATCGATGCACAGGCAGTGATCGTAGCCACGGGCTTGCTTAATCTGCGGGTCGTCGGCCTCCATGCCGGGTGCGACGGGGCGCAGCTCGCGGAAGTCAAACGGTGTTCCCTCGACCGGAGCAATCTCGCCGGTGGGGATGTTCTGCTCGTTAATGGGCAGGTAGTGAGCAGCGTTAGCAACAAAGAAGTGCTCACAGTCCATGCCGGCGTTATGACCGGCAAGGTTAAAGTACGTGTGGTTGGTCATGGACACGTAGGTGGCGCGGTCGCTCTCGCAGCCATACTCGATGCGAAAGACGCCGGTGCGTGTAACGGTAAACACGGCCGTAAAGGTGCGGTTGCCGGGAAGGCCCAGTTCGCCATCCTCAAGCGAGGTGGTCATGCGCACGGCGTTATGGGCCTCGTCGAGCTCAACGTCCCACACGCGTTTATGCAGACCGTGCTCAAGATCGCTGTGCAGGTTGTTGGCGCCCTCGTTGGCGGGCATATGCCAGTCCGTGCCGTCGATGGTAATCGTGGCGCCCGCGATGCGGTTGGCCACGGGGCCGATGGTCGCGCCAAAGCAGGCGGGGTTGTCAAAGTAATCCTCGAGCTTATCGAAGCCCAGCACCACATCGCGCACGTTGCCGGGAATGTCGGGCACATCGATACCCAGCACGGTGGCGCCATAGTCCATAATGCGAACGCAGATCTCGGGCCTGTTGAGGGTGTAACGATGAACGGGGGTACCGCACGGCGCGGTGCCGAAAAGCTCGGAAGTGATCATTTGGTTCCTAACATCGAGGTATTTCCGACAAACTGTAGCGCGAACAGGCGAGATTATCACTACACCCCACTAAAGCAGGGGGTATTTTTCTCAAAAAAGTGATGATTGGAGCTGTGCGGGCATTCATTTTTGACGCGCACGAGTCTGATACAATTTGTTCGTTACTGTTTGAATGATATGCGCGCAAAGAACGGCGAGGATTCATCGTGATTAAGGCAGAGCGACAGGATAGGGTTCGTCAGCTGCTCGAAGAGCAGGGCACGGTCTCGGTCAAGGAGATTTCGGATGCACTGGGCGTCTCGGATATGACGATCCGCCGCGACCTTGAGGAACTTGCGAGCCTGGGCGAGATCGAGCGCGTGCACGGCGGCGCCCGTAGTGCGCAGGGTCGTCCCCACGCTATGTTGCGCCACGAGTATTCGCACAGCGAAAAGCGCACTAAGCATGCCGAGGAAAAGCTGCAGATCGCGCGCCGCGCCGTGGAGCTTATCGAGGAGGGCTCGACCATCTTTTTGGGTACAGGCACCACGGTTGAGCAGATGGCTTCGATGCTGCCGGCATTTCGCCTGCGCATCGTGACCAATTCGCTTTCGGTGTTTAACCTGCTCGAGGCGCGCGAAGACTGCGACCTGTGCCTCGTGGGCGGTATGTACCGTCGCCGCACAGCCGCTTTTGTGGGGCCAACGGCTGAGGATACCCTGCGTGCGCTGGGCATCGATGCGGCGTTTATCGGCGCCAACGGCATCTTGGACGGTGACGTATCTACGTCCAACATGGAAGAGGGCCGCATCCAGCAGCTCGCCTTTAGCAAGGCCGACTCGCGCTATCTGATCGCCGACTCCAGCAAGATCGGCAAGCGCGACTTCTACACCTTCTGCCGCCTGGACAGCCTGGACGCCGTGGTGTGCGAGCCGGGTATCGCCGCCGAGGACCGCACTGCCATCGAGGAGCACACGCGGGTCATCTGCTAGCTAGCGCTGCAGGCGATACTTCTGCCCCCTGCCGGCGTGGGGATTACCGCTTCACGCTGACGCGCAAATGTGCTCGGGCCAAGTATTCAGCTTGTGGGCTAGACCAGGCGGGCGTAGTCCTGTGACTGATGAAAGATGTGGGCGATATAGATTGTTTCGTGCTCAAACTTATAAAGGCACACGTAGCTGTTGACGGGAAACGATCGGTAATTACGTGCCGCCAGCCCTTGCATGTGCGAGAGGGGACGTAGGAGCGGCTGCTCGCGAAGCAGATCAAGCTGATATTCAAACTCAGCGACAAAATTGCCTGCTGCGCGCGGATTCTTGAGGATTTGGGCAAGGTATCCGACGATACTCTCGTACTCATATCGCGCGCTTTTGAGGATTACGACGTTATAGGTCATATTTGTCTCGTATCGAAGCCGCGAAGGATTCGTAATCGCTGTAGTCGCCTTGCGATATTTCGTCTTCTGCCAACATCATACGAGACAGTAGTTTTGCCTTGGCGATTTCTTCTTGCATGAGGCGATACTGGTCGCTGCTGATGCAGTGCATGGCCTCGTAGCCGTTCTTGGTTACGGTGACGTCGCGCTCAGACTCAACAAGCGTAGTGAATGCAGCAGTGTCCTTCATATCTCGGACGGGCACACAAGCTGACATGGGTACCTCCTTTGCGTTGGGACACAATTGTACCACGGTGTGTCCATGCGGACGATACCGTCGAATCGTCTCAATCTGTAACAGTTGGGATCGAAAAACTCGGCTAGATGTTACAGATTGAGATTAAAGGGATTGACCTGTGGCGTTTGTCTTGATCTGTAACAGCTAGGGCCGAAATACTCGACTAGATGTTACAGATTGAGACAAACGGCCTGCTCGGGCCCACCAAAAACAAAAAGGCCGCATACGAACCCGTGGGGGGATTCGCATGCGGCCGACAGGGAGTATGCGGCGGAAACTAGGCCATAAGCAGGCCGGTCTCCGCGACGTTCTTGTACCAGTACGCGCTCGCCTTGGGATAGCGCTTCTGGGTCTCAAAGTCGATGTAGAACAGGCCGTAACGCTTGTTATAGCCGTTGGTCCAGGAGAACTGGTCCTGCAGCGACCACACGAAGTAGCCGTCGACGTTTACGCCGCCGTCGATTGCCTTGAGGATCCATGCGAGATGCTGGCGCATGTAGTCGATACGAGGGGCGTCGTCGATAAAGCCATCCTCGAAGTCGTCCTTATAGCCCATGCCGTTCTCGGTGATGTAGATCTTCTTGTAGTTGGGGTAATCGTTCTTAATGCGCAGCAGCAGGTCGTAGAGGCCCTCGGGATAGATGATCCAGTCCCAATCGGTGGTGGGTATGCCTTCGCGCACGCATGACTCGCCCACGCCCTTGAGGAACCAGCGCGAGGAGCCCTTGTCGCCGGTGCCATTGTGGTTGATGTCGTTTTCGCCCTCGGCGGCACGCAGGAACTGGCACTTGTAGGTGTTGACGCCCAGGCAATCGTTGTAGGGGAGCGCGGCGGTCAGCGCGGCGATGTCCTCGTCGCGGACGTCGAGCTCGCCGCCGGCGATATGAGCCAGCTTGGTCGCAGCCTCCATGGTGTCGGCTGCATAGTGGCCGCGGAAGGTGGCGTCGAGTACCCAGCGGTTGTTGATGACGTCGGCCATGCGAGCTGCCTCGCAGTCGGCGGCGCTGTTGGGATCGAGAGGATACTTGGGCTCCAGGTTCTGGACAATGCCGATCTCGCCCTCAAAGCCGCCCTCGTGGAAGGCGACGACGGCCTTGGCGTGGGCCACCATCATGTTGTGCATAAGCTGGAAGGCCTTGTCCAGGCGATACTTCTCGCCGTGCGGCCAGTTGCCGACGATAAAGCTGCCCTCGGCGGTCGCGGGGATCTCGTTAAAGGTAAACCAGTGCTTGACCTCGGTGAATTCGGCAAAGCAGAACTTGGCGTACTCGACAAAGGCGTCGATCGTCGTGCGCGTCAGGAAACCCTCGTCGCCGTTCTGGTAAAAGGCCTCAGGTGTATCAAAGTGATCGAGCGTGACATAGGGGATAACGCCGGCATTATTGCAGGTGGCAAAGAGCTCGTGATAGAAGGCAACACCCTCGGGGTTAATCTCACCAGTACCGTTGGGGAAGATGCGGCTCCAGGCGATGGAGACGCGGATACCGTTGATGCCGAAGCGCTGGCACAGGTCGATATCGACCGGGTACTTGTTGTAGAAATCGCTTGCGGGATCGGGGGAGAAGCGACCCTGAGCTGCCAGGAAATCGTCCCAGGGCACTTTGCCCTTGCCGTGCGTGCGGGTCTCGCCCTCAACCTGGTAAGCGGCGGTGGCGCCGCCAAATACAAAGCCGTCGGGGAACTGCATGGGGTTGGTCATGAGTCATCCTTTCTGTGGGATACGAATAGGGAGAGGTGCCCGAACTGGGGATCCGGGCACCAACAGAGGGAGGAACTAGTCGAGGTTCTCGCGGAGCCACTTGATGGCGCCAGCGGGGTCGCGGGTAAGGTCGATATATTCCTTACCGCGCGGGGCGAGCAGCTTAATGCCCAGGCGATCGGTGTCGGCCTTCATGTCGTTGTAGTAGCTACGAACCTGCGGGGCGAGCACGATGACATCGTACTGATCCATGATGGCAGTGTGCTGGCCATAGGCGCCTGCGGAGGAAGCGATGTTCTCTCCGGTCTGCGCGGCACCTTCCTTGATGGCATTGGCAAGCATGGCAGAGGTGCCGGCGCCGGCGCACAGGACGAGGACCTTCAGGCCGTCGACATCCTTCTTGGCGGATGCATCGGCAGCGGGCTCGGGCTGATCGGCGACAGGCTTGCTGTCGGCGGCAGCGGCGGTCGGCTCGACGGCAGCGGCGGTCTGCTCGGCAGCGGGCGCAGAGGTGCTGGCGGTGATGGTGGCAGCACCATCGGACTCGAGACCCAGCTCGGCGGCGCGCTCGGCCTCCTGGTCGCAGAGCAGCTTATCGTATGCCTTCAAGAACGGCAGGTAGATGATGGCGTCCAGCAAGATGATGATTGCAACAAATACCAGGGCGATAAGCTGGAAGTTCGTGGTGATGAAGATGCCGATGGGGGCAGGGGTGGCCCAAGGCACCACGAAGGAGAAGCCGTTCATGCCCACATTGTCGATAAAGAACTTGGCAACGCTTACGTTGACGCAGCCGGCGGCAACAAAGGGGATGAGCATGTAAGGGTTAAGGATCATCGGCGCGCCAAAGAGCAGCGGTTCGTTGACGGCGAAGGCAACAGGAACAATCGAGGCCTTACCGACGGCTTTGAGCTGCTTGGACTTCATAAAGAGAATCAGCAGAAGCGGCACGATGAACGTGGCGCCGGTGCCGCCGAACTCACCCACGAGCGACATGTTAAAGGTGAGGGAGTGTGCGGGGTGGCCGCCTGCCAGCAGAACCTGCAGGTTCTCGGCCTGGTTGGCAAGACGGATGGGGTCGATGCCCGGCTGGACAATCGAGGGGCCGTGGACGCCGATGAACCAGAAGAACGCGGTGGCCGCCTGGATGAGGATGAGGCCAGGATAGGTTTCTGCAGCGGTAAAGAGCGGGGAAAGCAGTTTAATAAGCAGCTCAGAGAACGGAACGCCCATGAGGTTACGCACGACGACATCGATGATGCCGCAGATGATGACGGCGCCGCCAAAGGGGATGATGTCGCGGAAGTTCTGAGCGATGGCGCCCGGGACCTCCTTGGGCAGCTTAATGGTCAGATCGCGCGAGACGCAGAATTTGTAGACCCACACGGTGATGAACGCGGCGATATAGGCCGAGAACAGACCGCGCGTGCCCATGCTGGTGCAGTCGAAGACCGAAAGCTCGGAGCCGTTGAACTTGGTGGTGAACTGCGTAACGGCGAGCAAAAGCATACTGCACTGGGCGGCCACCATGGTGGAGCCGTCGTTGAGCACCTTGCCGGCGGGCATGCGACGGTTCATGGAAGCCGTAAAGTTCTTGGCAGTGGTGCCGGCAACCATGATGCCCATGACGCCCATGGTGAAGTTGTACAGCTTGTTGCACCAGTCGATGAGCGGCTGGGGCAGCGTGATGCCGACTACGCCGGGAAGGGTGGCAATGAGCAGAAAGATCGAAGAGGTGAGGACAATGGGCATGCACCCAAGGAATCCGTCCTTGATGGCCTGGAGGTAGATGTTCCTCGAGATCTTCTCAAAGAACGGCTGATGCTTTTCGAGCATCTTTACGATGGCGTCCATAGAGCTCCTTTGCTACTTGATGCGCGATGCATGTGGATGGAACTGGTCGTCGATGGATGGTCAGGACTGCCCGGAAACCTTCCTGCTTAAGGAAGCCATTGCGAAATGACAACGTTGTCATTTCGTTAATGACAACGTAAGACATTTTTGGAAGAGCAACAAGGATATACGGGTGAGCGGTCGATATTGTCCGGTAAACGGTTGATTTATCAGTCAGGCAGGTAGTGTATGCTAGAACGCAAAAAACAAGCGATAGAGAACCGAGTGGAGAAGCAGTGGCAACGATGGACAAGAAAAATGTCTCAATGAATGATGTGGCGATTGCCGCTGGTGTTTCTCTCAAGACGGTTTCGCGCGTGATCAACGAGCCCGATAGCGTGCGAGAGTCGACACGCGATAAGGTTCATTCGGCCATGGAGGCGCTCGGGTTTCGAGCCAACTTTGCCGCACGTTCGCTCAAGTTAGGCCGTTACGGGTGCATCGGCGTCGTGCTGTTTCACTTGTCGGGCGGTGCTGTGGACATGATTGACGGTATCGCCGATGCCGCCGAAGAACGCGGCTTTGCGCTCACGATGATTAAGAAGTGCGCAGGGGAAAAGATGACCCTTGCCGATGCGGCGCGCAGGATGTCGCAGCTGCCTGTTGATGGCATGATCTTCAACCTGCGTCAGATGGTCGATGACTTTGATACCTTTGAGGCGCCGAAAGACCTCAAGACGGTGATTATCACGCCAATGGAACATCCTACCTGCTCCACCGTCAGTGACGACCAAGAGGGCGGCGCGCGCATGGCGTGCGAGTACTTCTTAAATCGCGGGCACAAGAACGTATACTTCGTCTCTGGTAAGAAAGAGTCGCTGTCGAGCCAGTGTCGTATGAAAGGTTGGCGTGCGGCACTCGAGGCACGTGGCATTGAGCCGCCCGAGCCTCTGCAAGGCGATTGGAATGCGGATAGTGGCTATGCCGCGGGCCTTGTGCTTGCCGATAAGCCCGATTGCACGGCGGTCCTCTCTGCTAACGATTGCATGGCAAACGGCGTGATGATGGCTCTACGTGACAAGGGTCTGAGTGTGCCCGACGACGTGTCCGTGATCGGCTTCGACGATGAGCTCTACAAGACGATTCCCAACTCGATTCTGACGTCGGTGAAGTTCCGTCATCGCGAACTGGGCATCCGTGCGCTCAACGAGGTTGTCGCAGGTCTGGAAGCCCCGAGCTCCAGAAGCCGTACGCTCGTCTCGGGCGTGTTGGTCGAGCGTTCCAGCGTGAAGGACCTGCGGGCGTAGACGTGCTCGGCCTGTTCCGTTTGTCTCAATCTGTAACAGCTAGGACCCAAAAACTCGGCTAGATGTTACGGATCGAGATTTTTGGCCCGGCTTATTCCGTTTGTCTCGATCTGTAACAACTAGACGGTCAAAAGTGGTCTACATGTTACAGATTGAGATTTTCGGCTTGGCCTGTGCGTTCATCTCGATCTGTAACAGCTAGGACCGAAAAACTCGGCTAGATGTTGCAGATTGAGATGAACAGGAGGACGGGTGCGGTCTAAACAAAATGGCCCGCGCATCACACATCGATGCACGGGCCATTTATTGTCTGCAAGCGGCAGGTGGTGTCAGCGTCTTATGCCTCGAGGTTTTCCTCGATCCAGGCGACGGCACCCTTGGGATCCTTAGTGAGGTCGATGTACTGTTTGCCCTTGGGCGACAGCAGCGTGATGCCCAGGCGGTCGGTGTCGGCCTTCATCTCGTTGTAATAGGTGCGAACCTGCGGAGCCAGGACGATGACGTTGTACTGGTCCATGATGGCGTAGTGGCTGCCGTAGGCACCGGCGTTGGCGGTAATGTCGATGCCCAGCTCGTCGGCGCCTTCCTTAAGCGCGTTGGCGAGCAGTGCAGAGGTGCCGGCGCCAGCGCACAGAACCAGAACCCTCAGATCCTTGCCCTTAAGGGCGGACGGAGCTGCGGAGGCCTCAGTGGCAGAAGCGGTCTCGACAACAGGAGCCTCAACGGCGGGGGCGGCAGCGGTCTTGACGGCCTTGGTCTCCTCGGCCTCTTCTTCGGCCAGGGTCTCGGCCTCCTGCTTGCACAGGACGTTGTCGTAGGCCTTGCAGAACGGGTAGTAGATCAAGAAGTCAACGACCAGCAGGACGACAACCAGGACCAGAGAGATCGGCTGGAAGTTGGTGTCGATGAAGGTGCCGATCGGTCCGGGGAGTGCCCACGGCATGGCATAGATAAAGCCGTTCATGCCCAAAAAGTCGATGAAGAACTTACCAATGAGGACGTTGGCCACGGGGGCAAACAGGAACGGGATCAGGAAGTACGGGTTGAGGATGATGGGCGCGGCGAACAGCAGCGGCTCGTTGACGGCGAACATCACGGGCACGACAGAGGCTTTGCCGACGGCCTTGAGCTGCTTGGAGCGCATAAAGAGCAGGAAGATGATCGGGACAATGAACGTGGCGCCGGTGCCGCCGAGTTCGCCGATGTAGTTACCGAAGTTTTCGGTCAGGGCGAGGGCGGGGTGACCGCCGGCCTGCAGCGTGGCGAGGTTGGTGGTGATGTTGCCAAACAGCGCGGCGTTGAGGGCAGGCTTAACGACCGAGGGGCCGTGGATGCCCATGAACCAGAACAGCGGGATCATGAACCAGATGAGGGCGAGGCCGGCGTAGGAATCGGCAGCGGCGAACAGCGGGCTCACCAGCGTGGAGATGACGTTGGCAAACGGGACGGCCAAGCAGGTGCGGCAGATAACGTCGATGACGGCGACAAACAGGATGGAGAAGCTGAAGGCGAAGATGTCGCGGAAGTTCTGGGCGATGGCGCCGGGGACTTCTTTGGGCAGCTTGATGGTGATGTCTCGCTTAATGCAGAAGGCATAGATGTTGACCGTGGCAAATGCGGCGACAAAGGAGCTCAGCAGGCCCTTGGTGCCCATGTTGTCGGTAAAGAACACCGAGACATCGGCGCCGTCGATCTTGGCACTCGTCTGGGTAACGGCCAAGATGAGCATAGCGCACATGGCGGCGACCATGGTGCTCGTGGCGTTGATGGCCTTGCCGGCAGGCATGCGGCGGTTCTTGGAGCCGGTCAGCGCGCTTGCGGTGGTGCCGGCGACCATGATGCCCACGACGCCCATCGTGAAGTTGTAAACCTTGTTGCAGAAGTTCACGACGTCGACGTTCCACCAGTCGGGCAGCGTAAAGCCGCCGACCGTGGCGACAACGCCCGGCAGGGTCGAAATAAGCAGGAAGACAGAAGAAGACAGGATGATGGGCATTGCTGCCAAAAAGCCGTCTTTAATGGCCTGAAGGTAGATGTTCTTAGAGACCTTGTCGAAGTACGGCTGACCTTTCTCCAAGAACTTAACGATCGATTCCATAGTTCACGCTCCTCTTTGCATGAAATCTTAATGGCATGGACGTTGAAAACCTATATGGTCTCCCGCTTGCTAAAAGCCCGGGTGCAGGCGGGGTCGGTCCCAGGGGGAGAGAGGGGAGCGGCTGGGTTTGTATCGCATAGGGCCGCTCCCTTCTCGGGGGAAAGCGAGGCGATGCGCTACTGCGCGTCCGCCATAGTGTCGGCGAGCTCCTTGTACCAGAGTGCCGACTGCTTGATGTAGCGTTTTTGCGTGTCGAAGTCGATGTAGAACAGGCCGTAGCGCTTGTTATAGCCATTGGCCCACGAGAACTGGTCCTGCAGGCTCCAGATAAAGTAGCCCTGGACGTCGACGCCCTCGGCGCGCGCCTGGAGCACCTTCTCCATGTGCTGGTCGACAAAGTCGATGCGCTCGGGATCGGCGACGATGCCGTTTGCGTCGGGCTCGGGGTCCTTGTGGCCCAGGCCGTTTTCGGTGATATAGATGACGGGGAGGTTGGGATAGGTGGCGCTGATGTGCTTGAGCGTGTCGTAGAGGCCTTGCGGGTAGATGAGCCAATCCCAGTCGGTGGTGGGGATACCCGGCATATCGACCTGCTGCCCGACGCCCTTAAACTTAAAGCACGAGGTGCCCTTGTCTCCGGTGCCGTTAAAGCTGTTGGTTGACTCGCCATCGTAGGCGGCGATAAACGCCGACTGATAGTAGTTGAGGCCGAACATATCGTTGCGGGGCGCCGCCTTGGCGAGCTCCTCCATGTCGCTGTCCTCAACCGTAAGTGTGGCGTTGTTGGCACGCAGAATCTCGTTGATGAGTGAGAGGGTGCGCGCGGAGTAGTGACCCAGGAAGGCGCCGTCCATGATGAAGTCGGTGTAGAAGGCGTTGTACAGGTCGGCGGCGTGCTGGTCGGCGGGCGAGTCGGTGGCAGGATATGCCGGCGTCAGGACGTTGACCATGCCAATGCGTCCGCCCAGGTGCTCGGTCTCGTCAAGATCCTTATACAGGTTGACGGCGCGGGCGTGGGCAACGAGCTCGTTGTGCTGGCTCTGGATGCCGCTCGTCACATCAAAGTGATGGTTGGGCGGGAAGTTGCCTTGGATGTATTGGGAGTGCGAGAGGCTGATGAGCTCGTTGATGGTGAACCAATTTTTGACCTCGCGGAACTCGCGGAAGCAGAACTCGGCATAGCGCACATAGGCGTCGACGGTCTTGCGGTTGAGCCAGTCGCCCTGGTTGAACAGGGCGGCGGGGGAGTCAAAGTGATGCAGGGACACATAGGGCTCGACGCCATACTTTTTGCAGCAGGCGAACAGCTCGTGGTAGTGCTTAACGCCCTCGGCGAGGGGTTCGGCATCGTCGCCGTTGGGGAAGATGCGGGTCCAGGCGATGGACACACGAATGGCGTTGAGTCCATGCTCGGCAGAAAGGCGGATATCCTCCTCGTAGCGGTTGTAGAAATCACTGGCCGGGTCGGGCAAAAAGCGACCCTGGGCGACAAGGTAATCGTCCCACATGGTCTTACCCTTGCCTGCCACCTTCGTGGAACCTTCCGTTTGGTACGCGGCGGTTGCGGCGCCCCAAACAAAGCCCTTCGGCAGCTGCTGTACGCGGTTTAGCAAAGACATATGCATACACCCTCTCGTCTCGCTGTTCGATATTGTGCGTTTGCGCTCAGGAGGCTCCCTGGTTAGCGTTCAGCGGTGAAAAAGCCCGATAAACACTGGTTTAAAATGATTAGAACCAAAATGAGCACGTGAACATTTGACAATGAGCACGTTAACATCCGGCTGGGATGTATAGAAACAAAACAACTTCAAACAGCCGCGAACGGTTGTATTTGTTCGGTAAGCGGTTTTGATTGACAGAAGTTTTCATGTTGTGGTATATGGCTCGGGTATCATGAGCACGTTATCAATGTATGTACGATGCGCCATGGGCGCGGGGAATAGTTGGGAAGCAGGTTAGCGTGGAAGGCGTGGATCAGCAGACAAGGAATGGTCGTTCGGCGAGCGCGGCAGAGGTTGCGGCGCTCGCTGGCGTGAGCCGCCAGACTGTGTCTCGCGTGGTCAACGGTATGCCCAACGTGACGGAAAAGACGCGCAAGCGTGTGCTGGCCGCCATGGAAGAGCTGGGCTTTCGTCCCAATTTTGCTGGAGCGGCGTTGCGCGGCGGGTCGTATCGTTCTATTGGCCTGTGCATGTACAACATCACACGTGTCGGTAACCTGGCGACGCTCGAGGGTATCATGCAAGCGGCGCGCGAGCACGATTTTGCCGTCACTATGATCGAGATGGGCGGCGACAAGCCCTATGCACTTGCCGATGCCTCGCGCCGCATGGTCGAGCGACCCGTCGACGGCATGATTCTCAACATGAACCGCATGGCTCCCGATTTTGAGGAGTTTGTTCCCCAGCCGGGAGTGCGAACGGTCATCCTGTCCATGTATGCGCATCCGCGCTGCACGACGATCGACTCCGACCAGTATGGTTCGTGCGAGCTGTTGACCAATTATCTGCTGGAACATGGTCACTCGAATATGCGGTTTGTGGCGGGTCCGGAAAACTCGATTTCCTCGCGTTTTCGTGAGGCCGGTTGGCGCGATACGCTGGGTCGTGCTCATGTCGATGCCGCTCCGATGCTGCGTGGCGATTGGAGTGCGGACAGTGGGTACGCCATGGGCGAGCGGATTGCGGCCGAGGTGCTTGCCGGCGGGTCGCAGGCGCCGACTGCCGTGCTTGCGGCAAATGACCAGATGGCGCTGGGCGTTATCGCCGCGCTCGAGAACGCGGGCCTGTCCGTGCCCGACGACGTGAGCGTGGTTGGTATCGACGACGCACTCGAGGGACTTGTTCCTCACAATCGGCTGACGACGCTGCGATTTGATTTGCGCGGTGTCGGTAAGCTTGCGTTTGAGGCGGCGATTGGAGAGAGCTCGTCTATCGAGGCGATTCATGTGCCGAGCACGCTGGTCGAACGCTCGACTGTTAGGGACATACGGGGTTAGGTCCTACTCCGTTTGTCTCGATTTGTAACAGGTAGACGGTCAAAAGCGGGCTACGTGTTACAGATTTAGATTCTTCGGAAAGAGCAATCCTGTTCGTCTCAATCTGTAACAGCTAGGACCCAAAATCTCGGCTAGATGTTACAGATCGAGACAAACGTGCGACACGGTCCGCCCAAAAAAGGCCGGGGGCGGCGCGCCGTGTGACGTGCCGCCCCCGGCTGAGAAATGGGGACAGGTTATGTGAGCGGGCAACCCCGCCAGTCACTAGTCCAGACGACGGGTCTGCGCCACGTGCTTATACCAGTATGCGCTTGCCTTGGGCGTGCGCTTCTGGGTTTCAAAGTCAACGTAGAAGAAGCCGTAACGCTTGTTGTAGCCATTGGTCCAGGAGAACTGATCCTGCAGGCTCCACAGGAAGTAGCCGCCCACGTTGACACCCACCTCCATGGCCTTGAGCAACCAGCGCAGGTGCTGCTCGATGTAGTCGATGCGCGGCTGGTCGTCCACAAAACCGTCCTTGTAAGGGTCCTTGTAGCCCATGCCGTTCTCGGTGATGAAGATCTGCTTGTAGTTGGGGTAACGCTGCTTAATGTAGACGAGCAGGTCGAACAGGCCCTCGGGATAGATGATCCAGTCCCAGTCGGTGGTGGGGATGCCAGGCTTGTTCACATGCTCGCCAATACCCTTAACGCGCCAGCGGCCAGTGCCCTTCTCGCCCGTACCGTTGTGGTGCAGGTCGTTCTCGCCGTCGTAAGCCTTCAAGAAGCGGCACTGGTAGTTGTTAACGCCCAGGTAGTCGTTGTAGAGCGCGGCCTCGCGCATGATTTCCAGATCCTCGTCTAGGATCTCGATGGTGCCGCCCGAGACGGCAGCCAGGCGGTTGGCGCACTCGAGGGTGTCGGGCGCATAGTCGCCGCGGAAGGTGGCGTCGAGCAAGAACTGGTTTTGCAGCACGTGCTCGTTGTTGGCGGCCTTGATGTCGGCGGGGTCGTTCTCGTTGAGCGGATACTTAAACTCCAGCGACTGAATGACGCCGATCTTGCCCTTAAAACCGCCGTTGTGGAAGGCAAGCACAGCCTTGGCGTGGGCGAGCATCATGTTGTGCTCGCACTGGAAAGCCTCGGTCAGATGCGCCTTGACGCCACCGGGGAAGGTGCCCTCGATGTAGGTGTTGGAGGCGTCGGCCCAGATCTCGTTAAAGGTGAACCAGTAGGTCACCTGGTCGGCGTACTCCTTAAAGCAGAAGGTGGCAAAGTCCACAAAGGCGTCGATGGTCTCGCGGTTGAGGAAGTCGCCCTTCTCAAAGAGGGGAAGCGGCGTATCGAAGTGATGCAGCGTGACAAACGGCTCAACGTGGTGCTTGTGGCACTCGGCGAAGAGATCGTGGTAGAACTGCACGCCCTCGGGGTTGATCTCGCCGGTGCCGTTGGGGAAGATGCGGCTCCAGGCAATGGAGAGGCGAATGCCGTTGATGCCGAACTCCTCGCACAGCTCCAGATCGACGGGGTACTGGTTGTAGAAGTCCGAAGCGGGATCGGGGGAAAAGCGCCCCTGGGCCTCCAGGAAGTCGTCCCAGGCAACCTTGCCCTTACCGTGAGTGCGGGTCTCGCCCTCTACCTGGTAGGCAGCGGTGGCGCCGCCAAAGACAAAGTTCTCGGGAAACTGCGCAGGCGGGTTGGTGACGCTAGCAGGGTTAACGGACATGATGATCCAATCGTCTAAATCGAAGGGCCAGCCGGCTGTGGATGGTCGGCTGGCCGTAAGCGTTACTTACTTCGAAAGCTGTTCACTCACGAAGGCGAGAGACTTGTCGCCGTTCTGGGAGAGCTCGATGTACTGCTTACCGCGGCAGGCGACGCACTTGTTGCCCACGCGCTCGCAGTCTTTCTGCAGGTCGGCCAGGTAGCTGGCGGCCTGCGGGGCCAGGACGACCAGGTCAAAGTCGGGGAGCATGTCCACGTGGTTGCCATAGGCCTCGGCAGCGGTCTCAAGATTGATGCCGCGCTCCTTGGCAGCCTTGGCCAGCGCGTTGGCGAGCAAGCCCGAGGTACCGCCGCCCTGGCAGAGCACGAGTACGCGCTTGCCGTTGAGGTCGCTGGCGGTCGTTGCCTCAGTGGCGACAGCGGCGGGAGCGTCGGCCTTCACGGCCTCGGCAGCAGCGCCGGCGGCAACGCTCTTGGCGTCAGCCTTGCCCTGGAAGGCATCGTTAAGCTTGGCGGCCTTCTCGGCGTTCTTGGCGGCGAGCTCCTCCTGGGAAATCTCGGCCTCCTCGGCGCACTTCTGGGCGTCATAGGCGCGGAAGAACGGATAGTACAGAACGAAGTCGACGACCAAGATAAGGGCGAGCATCACAAAGGCGAGCGGCTGGAAGCCCAGGCCCATGATGGTGCCGATGGGGCCGGGGACGGTCCAAGGCAGGGTGTACATAAAGCCGTTCATGCCCAAGAAGTCGATAAAGATCTTGAGGATCCAGATGTTGGCGATCGGGGCAAAGACAAACGGGACAAAGAAGACGGGGTTGAGCACGATGGGTGCGGCGAACAGCAGCGGCTCGTTGACGGCAAAGCAGACGGGGACGATGGCGGCCTTACCGACGGCGCGCATCTCCTGAGACTTGGCCAGGAAGCAGAACATAAAGACCAGGACGAGCGTGGCGCCGGTGCCGCCCATGCAGACGACGAAGTACTGGGCACCCTGGGTCAGGACAGCGGAAGCGTGCTGGCCGGCCTGGAACGCAGCCAGGTTGTCGGTCATGTTGGCAACGAGAGCGGCGGCGATGGCGGGCTCGACGATCGAGGGGCCGTGGACGCCCACGAACCAGAACAGGCTCATGGCGCCGTAGATCACAGCGAGGCCGATGTAGCCATCGGCAGCGGTGAACAGGGGCTGGAACACCTGGATGACGCCCTGGGCAAAGCAGAAGCCAAAAGCAGCGCGGAAGACGATGTCAAAAACCCAAAAGACGGTGATGCAGATGGAGAAGGGGATGATGTCCTTGAAGGTCTGCGAGATGTTGGGCGGAACCTGCTCGGGCATCTTGACGGTGATGTTGCGCTTAATGAAGAACTTGTAGATGATGCCAGTCACAAACGCAGCGATGAAAGCGGTCAGCAGGCCCTTGGAACCAAGGTAGGTGGTGTTGAAGCCGCTGGCGGCGTCCGTGGCGATGGTGTCGCTCGAAAGGAGCAAGAAGCCGATGATGGCTGCGCACATGCACGAGATGAAGTTGATCTGGTTGTTCTTGGGCAGATCGCGGTTCTGGGCGTCGGCGAAGTGCTTGGCCGTGGTGGCGGCGCAGGCGATGGCCAGGATGCCCATGGAGTAGTTGTAGCACTTCCACAGGGCGTTGTTGATGTCATCGGGCCAGTAGAAACCCCAGATGTTGGGGACCGAGGCTACCAGGCAAAAGATGGACGAGAAGATGATGATGGGGATGACGGAGATAAAGCCGTCGCGGATCGCCTTGAGGTACTTGTTGCGGGCGATCGCGTTGAAAAAGGGCTGGCCTTTTTCGATGGTGGCGATGAGTTGCTCCATGCAATGCTCCTAAGAGTCGGTGGGTTAGCAACGATGGTAGCTTTTGGCGTTCGGTTGCCAAAATGTTGACGTTGCCATTTTGCGACACAAAAAAGACGCGAACCGGTGGTTCCTGTGCCTGCGAACCGTCGATTCCTTATGCGTAAACGTTTGAGCCGCCCGGTGGCTCTGTGTTTGCACAATGGCAACGTTAACATTTGGTCGACAAAAGCCGTTCGGGGAAGCAAAAATGTCGGTGAACGGTAGGTTTTGGGTGGTGAGCGTATGGTGGGGGAGGCGTTGGATATACTTGAAGACGTTTCATTTGAATGCGCAGGGTTCAACCAATGGCATCGTTGACATAGAAAGATCGACCTATGGCCGCTGTTAAAAAATCGGTATCCGTCAAAGACGTAGCGCGCCTCGCGGGCGTCTCGGAGCAGACGGTCTCACGCACCGTGCACGATTCGCCCAGTGTGCGCCCCGAGACCAAGGAACGCGTGCGTGCCGCCATGCGCGAGCTGGGGTATCGCCCCAATTTTGCCGGTCGATCGCTGCGCCGTGGCAAGTTTAAGACCGTCGGCGTCGCCATGTTCAACATTACCGGTACCGGCAACCTCGACCGTATGGAGGGCTTTGCCGCCGCGGCCGACAAACATGGCTATGCCATCACCCTCACTAAAGTAGATGGACATCCCTATACCCTCGAGAGCGCATCGTCGCGTATGAGCGCGCTGCCGGTAGACGGCATGGTCGTGATCATGAATCGCATGCCGGCGGACTTTGGCACCTTCGAGCCGCTGCCCGGCATGCAGACGGTGCTCGTTACGATGCTGGAGCACCCGCTCTGTTCAACGGTCGATAACGACCAGTTCGATTGCTCGCGCCAGGTGGTCGAGTACTTGCTGGGGCGGGGGCACAAAACCGTGCACTTTATCTCGTGTCCCGAGCGCTCGCTTTCGGGCATGCGGCGCGAGGAAGGCTGGCGCGAGACATTGCGCGCGCATGGTATTGAACCGCCGCGACTCGTCCGTGGGGATTGGACGGCACAGAGCGGATATGCTGCCGGTCAGGCTCTGGCGGAAGATCCGACCTGTACGGCCATTTATGCTTCCAACGATGCCATGGCCTACGGCTGCATTCGCGGGCTCGAGTCGTGCGGAAGGCGTGTGCCCGAGGACGTGAGCGTGGTGGGTGTTGATGACAGCCTGGGCGATATCGTGCCCGACCGTCGCCTGACCACGGTGCGCTTTGACAACAAGCGCGTCGGCATGTGGGCGGTCGACAAGATTGCCGGCGCTGATGGGGGTGCGTCTGGCGTGGAGCACATGCTGATTCCCGGTGTGCTCGTAGAGGGCGATACGGTGCGCGATTTGCGTTAGGGTGCGGCCCTGTTTGGGTTGCCGCTAATTGTGTTCGATATTGTTCAGATTGGTTTAAAAACCGTTCACGGGCGAAAAGTGACCGTTCATAGTTCGAAATTACGTTTTGCGCTGTTCTTTTTTGTTTGAATGTTATTGTTTCTGTCATACACAACGCAGCGCGTATGCCCGGACGCGATGCTCTCCATTGGTTCATATGTGAAAGGAACGCAACATGGCAACCAAAGAAGAAATCTCGATGGTTGGATTCGAGATTGTCGCATACGCAGGTGACGCCCAGACCGATCTGCTTGCAGCGCTCGATGCTGCTCGTGAGGGTGACTTTGAGAAGGCCGAGCAGCTGCACAAGGATGCCAGCGATGCGCTCATCGGTGCCCACGACACGCAGACCAAGCTGCTTTCGCAGGAGGCCGGCGGTGGCGAGATGGAGATGACCTTCATCATGGCTCACGCTCAGGACACCCTCATGACCACTATGATCCTGGAGAAGCAGACCCGCTTTACCATCGACGCCTACAAGCGCATCGCTGCGCTCGAGGCCAAGCTCGCCTAACGAGCCCGCACAACCAAGTTCCCTTCCAAAAGCCCTGCCGCTACTGAACTGCGCCCCAAATCTTGGACGCCCTAAATAGCGACTAGGCCGCGAGGGCCTGATTCCGGAACTCCTCCGGGGTCAGGCCCTTCAATCTTACCTGCCTCC
>UQZU01000013.1 GCA_900545665.1 uncultured Collinsella sp. | reverse complement strand
AGATGCAGCGTAGTCTCGTGGGCTCGGAGATGTGTATAAGAGACAGCTGCTGCTGTGCCTGGCCGGCGGCGAACAGCTGGCTGGCGTTCATGCCGCCCATGCCGCCTGTCATGCCCATGCCCATAAAGCCGGCCATTGCGCCGTTGGGGTTAGCGGCCGCCGCGCGCATCGCGTCGCTCTGGGCGCTGGCGATGTTGGCTGCTGCCATGGTGGGATCGCGCATGACCGCGGCCTTCTGCAGGTCCTTGATCATCTGCTCGTCTTCTTGCGAGGCGGCGATGGAGTTGACGCCAAAGCTCACGATCTCGACGCCGCGCAGGTCACGCCAGTCGGCGGAGAGGATCTCGTTGAGCGCGCGGGCGAGTTCGGTGGTGTGGCCGGGGATGGCGCTGTAGCGGATGCCCATCTCCGAGATCTTGGCAAAGGCGGGCTGCAGGGCGGTGAGCAGCTCGGACTTAAGCTGGCTGTCGATCTTGTCGCGCGTGTAGCTATCGGTCACGTTGCCGCATACGTTGGTGTAGAACAGCAGCGGGTTGGTGATGCGGTACGAATACTCGCCGTTGCAGCGCACGGAGATGTCGACGTCCAGGCCAATGTTGTTATCGACCACGCGGAAGGGCACGGGCGAGGCGGTGCCGTACTTGTTGCCGATGATCTCCTTGGTGTTGATGAAGTAGACGCGCTGGTCCTTGCCCGCGTCGCCGCCAAAGGTAAAGCGGCTGCCGATATTGGCGAAGGTCTCCTTGATGGAATCGCCCAGGTTGCCGCTAAAGACGCTCGGCTCGCTGCCGGTATCGAAGACGAACTCACCGGGCTCCAGCGCGACTTCGATGATCTTGCCGTTTTGCACCACGAGCATGCCCTGGCCGTCGTTGACGGCGATGACGGAGCCGTTGGAGATGACGTTATCCTCGCCGCGCGTGTTGGAGCTGCGGCCGCCGGTGCGCTTGCTGCCCTTGCAGGCCAAGACATCAGCGGGCATCGATTCGCAATAGATAAATTCCTTCCACTGGTCGGCCATGACGCCGCCGGCAGCACCCAATCCAGCTTTCAAGAGTCCCATGGTGATCTTCCTTTCTCGTCAAAGGCCGGGTGGTATTGGTTGGATTGCTTAGTCGTCCTTGTCGTCTTTCATGACAACGGTGGTCTCGGTGTGGCTGAAGGTGTCGTGCTTCTCGGTCAGGTCGAGCTCGCCACAATACTCATCGGCATGGGTTGCTTCGTTGGCCGTCTTGAGCTGGCCTACCAGTAGCACGTCTCCGATAATCACGATGATCAGCGGCGCGATGATGTTGATGAGGATGCCCTCGATATCAAAGGTGAGGTAATCCGGATCGAAGGCGTATTCCCCCATAAAGAGAATCTGGGAGAGGATAAATCCGATCACGAAGAACAGCACCGAGGCGATGGCGAGCTTGGGCTTGGAGCAGGGGAGCTCGCCGACCAAGCGGCCGGTCTGGCCGTTCATGGCAAACAGGTAGCTCTTGCCGTTCCACGAGGTGGAGAGCATCCAGACGGGGAACAGGGCGTAGTCGCTGTCTTCCCAGGTGTAGTCGAGCTGCTTGCTTTCGACCGTGGCATCGTCGTATTCGTCGACGACGGTCTCGCGCAGGGCCGAGATCGTGCTTTCTTCCATACGGCGCTCGGCGCGCGCCTTGCAAGTCTCGCAGTCCTCGTCGTAACGGTTGGCGATGTAGCCGGGCATATAGGCGACCGAGAACGGACGCAGCGCGTCGTAGTCAAACGGCTCGATGGCATCCATGTGGCCGTCGGGCATCTTGGATGATCCGTCGACGGGCACGCGCTTAAACGAGATATTGCCCTTGCGATAGGCATCGTAGTGGTCGGTGGTCGTGACGGTGCGGTCGGATTCCTCGGTCACGGTCTCGTTGGTCGCGTCAAAGTGCACTTCGCCGTCAACGCGGGCGCCGTAGAGCCAAAACGGTACGTAGACACCTTGGACCTCGTCGATGTGGTTGCCGGTGACAAAGCTCTTGGGCAGCAAGATCTTGCCCTTGTAGTGTTCCTTGAGTGCGGCCGTGACGTCGTCGCGCCCGAGCTTAAACGGAATCACCAGGTCGGGTGAGAAGTCGCCCGAGAGCTGGCCGGGCGCCACGGCGGAGTTACCGCAGTACGGGCAGGTGGTGACGGCGACGGTGCCGTCGGACACGAGCTCGGCGCCGCACGACGAGCAGATGTAGCCGGCGTTTTGGGCGAGCTCCTGCACGGCATCGTCGACAGCAGGCTTGGGGGCCGCGGCTGCGGCATCGGCTTTGGCGTCTGCCTTGTCCTGGCGCTCGCGATAGAGGGCCTCGACTTCTTCGACTTCAAAGCGCGAGTCACAGTAGTCGCAGACGAGCTTTTGCTCGGCGCTTGCAAAATGCAAGGGGCCACCGCAGGCAGGGCACTGATAGTTAACGCTCTCGAAGGCCATGATCGGTCCTTTCCGTGCCGGGGGCTATGCGCCGATGGCGCCGCCGCAGTATTCGCAGCGCCCACTGGCATCGGGAATGGTGGTGGCTCCGCAGAAGGGGCAGGTCACCGCGGTCTTGGGGGCCTTGGCGGCCACGACGCTGTCGCGTGTCTTCTGACGCAGCTGCACCAGCGCATCGCGGACTTCGGTTGCCTGGCGCTTGGCCTCGCGATATTCGATGGAGCCGCGCTGATCGATGGTGGAGTCGTTCACGCGCAGGTTGATCTCGGTGAAGTACGGCGTGTTGACGTGGATGGTCAGATTAAAGTCGTAATCCAGGTCGTAGCGCGGCGGGTTGTAGCTCTCGCGCTCGCCGTCCTTGGTCTCGCGATAGATCTCGGTGCGATGCTCGTCGATATCCATATCGCAGCCGAGTACCTGCGAGAACTCGATGATGTCGGGATTGGCGTCGCGCCAGCGGCTCTGCGAAGTGATGATCAACAGGCCCGCGTCCTCATCGAGCATAATATTGGTGCGCCCGGCAGAAAGCGTGCGCGTGGGGTTGAACGAAGACAGGCGTTCGGCGTTGGCCTCGCGGTAGGCGAGTTGCTCACGGATGTCGTCCGCGGTGCTGGAGCGATAGCCGTGAAAGTAGGGGGAGAGCTTGCCGGCGCACTCTTTGCACAGGTAGCCTTCATTGATTTTTGTCTTACCTAGAAGTCCCAGCTCGGTACCGCAAATCGCGCACTCTTTCTTCTCGAACATCTTGTCAAAGAAGCCCATGGCTGCCTCCCATCAACTGGTAGCGTGTGTCACTTTTGATGATGGGGGAGTGCGCGATCCTTCGCGATACCCAGACGGCTCAAGGAGTCTCCACAACTGGGACACATGGCCCATTTTTCATCCGACACATAGGGACACTCCTTGCCGCGGGTAGTCATTGGGCACTCATTGGGGACGTACTTAAATGAGTGGCAGTTGGAGACACTCCTTGCCGAGCTAGGGGCCGCGCGTGTTCCTTCTGGTCCATGAGGCTCAAAACCGCGGTGTGACGTGAACGGCTGGGGTCAAATTTGCAGCATTTCAAGCCTGGCTTCGATATTGAGACTGGTTCTTTATTAAAATAGATTTCCAGACAATTGAGCGGCTGGGGGTTAACCATGAGGGACATGGGAGACACAACCGCATATCTGCGTCGGGGCATTCGGGAGATTATATGCCTGGCGCTGTTCTTCTTCACGTTTTTGGCGTGCGAGTATCTTTTTGATGCGCGCATGGCCGAGTTCGTGTCTCCGGACGAGGTTGTTATTTATGAGAGCCTTGTTATCGGCGCGAGCGTGATTGGCTTTTTTGTGCGTCCTATTCTGTACTATCGCCGTCCCCATGCCATTGAAGCAACGAGTGACGTTACGGGCGTTTTGCTGGTGGCGGCATTGCTGCTGTTGATTATGGCGGTTCAGGTTGAGGTGGTAATTGCCGGCGGTTTGGTGGCGTGCTGCGCGCTGGGCTACTGCGGATCGACTGCCCATGCAAACTTTGCGCGGCGCTTTGCACGGACGCCCTGCTTGGCGCGTGCGGCTGCACTTTCCTACGCCATGGGCGTTCTGGTGCAGGTGCTCAACCACATGGTGATGCCTGCCGGCATTCCTCAGCAGGCTGTTCTGGTCGTCTGCGCGATCGCGCAGGTGGCGTTGCTCCACGGTGCCCGACGCGCCAAGCTGCGCGACGAGTCCAATCCCAACTTTGAACCCAGTGCTGCCGGGCTTTCGGTAGATGCTCTGGAATATGGCGCCAAGTGGCATGACGATCCCGAGGCAAAGGCGGCATTCCGTCGCGCCGTAGTTCGCCTGACCGTGGCGACGGCGTATCTTTCCGGCGTATTCGCCGCTCTCAACGCGGGCTTCACGACCCTGCATGCTGTCGGAGCCGTCGATTTGGGCGATTGGCCGCGCCTGCTGCTTGTCGTGAGCTCGTTGGTCGCTGGCGCACTATTTGACCTGCACGGCCGCTCGTATATGAATATCGGCATGACATGTGCCGCCATACTGTCCACGCTTTCGTTCTTTGTGCTCATCGTCGATGGCAATGGCGGCAACGAGCTTGCTGCCACGATCATCTTTTATCTGGGCTCGGGCTTTTTCGTGGTGTTCTTTACCACAAAATATGCCGCCGTCTCGCTCTATGCGCGCTGGTCATATTTTTGGCCGTGCATGGGTCGCGTCGTCAACAACGTGTGCTCGATGTTCGTGACGGCGCCGGCAGTGGCGATTATCTCGAGTCAAAATGTGCTGGCTGCGGTCGGTGCGGCGCTCGTGATGTTTGTGGGCATTGCGATTACGCTGCTGGGGCAGTTGGGGCAACGAGCCGATGATGCCGCGATGCGGGACGGACTGCCGCTTGCCACCGACGATCTTGGTGGGGATCTTGCGCCCACATGCTCCGACCCCGAGCCCGTGGAGGCAGCGGAGCTCACGTCCGATGAACGTCTTGATGCCTTCGTCGCCACCTTTGAGCTTACAGAGCGCGAGCGCGATATTCTTGAGGCCTTGGTCGTTTCGGACCAGAGCGTTCAGGACATCGCCACAACGCTTTTCCTTTCGCGCTCCACGCTCTATCGTCACATTTCCTCGATCAACAAAAAGACCGGCACCGCCTCGCGCGTGGCCCTTATCAACTTCTTCTGGTCCTGGACACCCAAGGACTAGCTAATCCTCCAATAAGTTGCGGTGGAATAGTCCCTAAATTAAAGTCACGGGACCTTAAACAGGAACTATTTCACCGCAACTGCTGAGGGGATAGACTGCGGCGGCGACAGAGGCAACGGCAGCGGCGTCGGCAGCTGTGGTAGCGGTAATGGCAGCTGGCAGGGTGTTTTCCGCTTGCTTGCTACAGCAGCTCGCCATGGCGGGCAATGTAGCGGCGCTTTGCCAGCTGAGTGAGCGCGATGTAGGCGGTGACGATGCCGATGAGCAGCACGAAAAAGCTCGCGGGCAGTGCCATGAGGCCGAGCGCATCGGCGATGGGGCTTGCCGGCAGCCAGGTGACAAGCGCCAGGCCTAGCACGGTGAACGCGCACAGCGCGGGCGCGGCGTGGTCGCGCGGGCTCGGCAGGCGCGGGGAGCGCAGCATGTGGACCACGAGTGTCTGCGACCACATGGACTCGACAAACCAGCCGCTTTGGAAGAGCGCAGCAAAGGTCGCTATACCCGCGACGTTGCCCGTCCCGGCGAGCTCGGACCAGCTTGCGCCTACGGTGGCAGGGCACACCACAAAGAAGAGCACGGCAAAAGTCACGATGTCAAACAGCGAACTCACGGGGCCCAGCTCGAGCATAAAGCCCTTGATGGACGCGGCATCCCAAGCACGCGGACGGGCAGTCCAGGCGTCATCGACGGTGTCCCACGGCAGCGCGATGCACACGATCTCGTAGACGAGCGATAGCAGCACCAGCTGCAGAGCGCTCATAGGCAAAAACGGCAAGAACAAGCTCGCGACGGTCACGGACAGCACGTTGCCAAAGTTGGAGCTCACCGTGGTCTTGAGGTACTTGAGCAGGTTGCCGTAGGTGCGGCGGCCTTCGATGATGCCGCGCTCGAGCACGCCCAGGTCCTTCTGAAGCAAGATGATATCGGCGGATTCCTTGGCGATGTCGACGGCCGAATCGACTGAGATGCCGCAATCGCTCGCACGCATGGCAGCGGCGTCGTTGATGCCGTCGCCCATAAAGCCCACGGTGTGGCCGAGCAGCTCGCGCATGACGCGCACTAGGCGCGCCTTCTGCAGCGGCGAGAGCTTGGCGAAGAGATGGGTTTTCTCGGCACGCTCGGCAAGCTCTGCGTCGTCGAGCGCATCGATCTCGGAGCCGAGCAAGACGTTGCTCGCATCGATGCCGATCTGCTCGCAGACGGTAGCGGCCACGCGGTCGTTGTCGCCGGTCAGGACCTTGACCGCCACACCTTTGGCTTCGAGGGTGGCGACGGCGCCCGCGGCACTTGCTTTAGGCGGATCGAGGAAAGCCAAAAAGCCCATCAACACCATGTCGCATTCGTCGGCGATGCCAAACTCGCCCACGCAGCGCGGATTGGTTTTCTGCGCCACGGCAATCACGCGCAGGCCCTCGGCGTTAAGTCCGGCGATCTGCTTGCGAATCTGGGCGAGCTTATCTTCGGTGAGAGGCTGGGCGACACCATCGACTTCGACAAAGGAGCAGATTTCGAGCATTTCTTCGGCAGCGCCCTTGGTGACCATCTGGGTTTTGCCTTGGGCATCGGCGACAACTACGCTCAGGCGACGGCGCGAGAAATCGAAGGGCACCTCGTCGACCTTGGTATAGCGGTCGCGCAGGCTCTGGCCCAGCATGGAATCGGGCACGACGGTCGAGGGCGTCACATCGGCACGGTCGATTACGGCCAGGTCGATAAGGTTTTTGAGGCCGGTCTGGAAGAAGCTGTTCAAAAACGCATGGCGCAGCACGCGCGTGTCCTCGTTGCCGTCGGTGTTGAGGTAGCGCTCGAGCACGATGCGGTCTTCGGTGAGGGTGCCGGTCTTGTCGCAGCACAGGACGTCCATGGCGCCCAGGTTTTGGATCGCCGGCAGTTCCTTGACGATAACCTGGCGACGGGCGAGGTCCTTGGCGCCCTGCGACAGGCTCGTGATCACGATGACGGGAAGCATCTGCGGTGTGATGCCCACGGCCACGCTCGTGGCGAACAACAGCGCGTCGATGACGTTGCCCTTGGTGGCGGCGTTGACGGCAAAGACGGCCGGCGCCATAACGAGCATAAGGCCTACAAGTAACATGGAGACGCTCGAGACACCGCGGTCAAACGCGCTCTTCTCGCCGCGCCCGTTGAGCATCTTGGCGATGCCGCCCAGGTAGGTGTCCGAGCCGGTGGCAACGACAAGTGCCATGGCGGTGCCATTTTGCACGGAGGTGCCGGTAAAGACGATGTTCTTGCAGGCAGAGAGTGGCAGCGCGGAGCCGTCGGTGCCCTCGACGACGGTGACGGCAGCGGTCTTCTCGACGGCCTCGCTCTCGCCGGTGAGTGCGGACTCGATGACAAACAGGTCGCGCGCGGTGATGATGCGGACATCTGCCGGCACCATATCGCCGGCAGAGAGGCGGATCACATCGCCGGGGACGAGCTCGTCGAAGAGGATCTCGATGTGCTCGCCGTCGCGCAGGGCGGTGCAAGTGTTGGAGACCAGGTCCTTGAGGGCCTCTGCCGCATTGCCGCTGCGGGCTTCCTGGATAAACTTCATACCGCCCGATACCAGCAGCATGATGCCGATGACGATGACCGTGGAGGGGTCGCGCTGCGGCTCGGGCACGGCGAGCACGTCGATGTAGAGCGAGACCAGCGCGAGCGCGGCGAGGATGCCGGCGAAGGGATCGATGAAGGCGTCGGCGATGCAGCGGGCGAGCGTCTTGGTCGGCGCTTCGATGGTGTTGGGGCCGGCGGCATCCAGGCGCTCGGTTGCCTGCTCGGCGGTGAGGCCGTTTGCCGTGGCGTCAAGCAGTACGAGAGCGTCCTCGGCGCTATGGGTGGCGGCGAATATGGTGTTCTTGGACAGGCCGGTGTGAGCGGCAGGGCGCGCCGTGCGGCGGCGCTTGGAGATAGCTTCGAGTACCGTGGCGGTTTTGAGCATCAGCATAGGGTCCTCCTTGTTGAAGGGAGTTAGCGTACGTGTCGTATTTGCTTCAAAAAACCTAGATGTCGCTCACGTCAAGCTCTTGAGCCCACAAAGGGTGCAGCGCGCCTTTGCGGTGGTTTTGGCGATCTGCCGGTGGCGTTTATGCGTGTGCGGAGTCCTCGCGGCGTGCCGAGGGCGACATGCAGGTTTTTCGACTAGGACTGCCTTCCATGGCACACCTCCTAAAGGCTGAGCGCAGCGCGCTTTGGGTATCTCGTACCCCTTTTTAATCCGCCCGTATTCTTGATGAGGGGGTTTGACATGTCAACCCCATTATTCGGAAAACCATTCCCCCTGACAAAGCCTTTACAGAATGCCGTGGCCCCAAAGCGCGCCCGCATCGACGCTTCGCCTGCGCTAAACTGGAAGGCACGTACGCGATTACGAGAGGAGCCCGCATGGAGGCTTACAAGCAAGAGTTCATCAAGTTTATGGTCGAGTCCGACGTCCTTAAGTTCGGCAGCTTTACGCTCAAGAGCGGCCGTCAGTCCCCGTTCTTTATGAACGCCGGCGCTTACGTGACGGGCTATCAGCTCAAGAAGCTGGGCGAGTATTACGCCCAGGCCATCCACGATAACTTTGGCGACGACTTTGATGTGCTGTTTGGACCGGCCTACAAGGGTATTCCGCTGGCCGTCGTGACCGCAATTGCCTACCACGAGCTGTACGGCAAGGAGGTCAAGTACTGCTGCGACCGCAAGGAGGCCAAGGACCACGGTGCCGATAAGGGCAACCTGCTGGGTTATGAGCCCAAGGACGGCGACCGTGTGGTCATGGTCGAGGACGTTACCACCAGCGGCAAGTCCATCGACGAGACCTATCCCAAGGTCAAGGCTGCTGCCGATGTCGAGATCAAGGGCCTGATCGTGTCCCTCAACCGCATGGAGGTCGGCAAGGGCGGTGTGACCACCGCGCAGAAGGAGATCGAGGCCAAGTACGGTTTCCCCGTCGCGAGCATCGTCTCCATGGCTGAGGTCGTCGAGACCCTCTACAACCACGAGATCGACGGCAAGGTCGTCATTGATGACGAACTCAAGGCTGCCATCGACGCCTACTACGAGAAGTACGGAGCACGTTAGTTACGGCGTTTTACCAAACGCCGTAACTGCTCGACGCTGCGCGGGCCGCATTTGGACAATCTGACGTTCAACTTCAAGGGCGCGACCAGAAGGTCAGCGCCCTTTCGTTTCACGTCACCTTGTCTCAAATGCGACCCGCTCGCTGTCCGTTCTCTACCTGCGGCGTCGTCTTGCTCCGAATGCGGCTCGCTCGCTGTCGTTGCCGAAACATCGGCGTTGCCGGACTAGTCATTGGGGACGTTCATAAATGACTACTCAGGAATGAGCGTGGATAATCTCCCGTTTTTGGCCTGTGTGCAGGCTCAAAGTGGGAGATTATCCACGCTCGTTAGTTAAGCGTCCGAAAATCCACACTCGCCAAACCTACCAAAAAGGGACGGTTTTATTTTGGCACGTTTCGGTCGGTATCAGGAAGTGTCAGGGACGGGGCGGCGGCAGGACTCGAGAGCGAAAAGAAGTATCGGGTTTGGTGCGCCCGCTTCTGCCCGTCCCGCGCGTGGGCGATACTCGGCTTATCGAACCGCGATGCAAAGGAGATGCTCATCCCACGAGCACTACCGAGAAGGGCTTGCGATTCGAGCCCTCGCCTTAGTATTTTGGTCATTTGGCACTATAATTACCGTAGGCATGCGCACAACGTTGCGCTTAATCAAGAGGAGAAAACGTATGGGTCTGTTTGATATGTTCAAGAAGAAGGCTGAGCCCGCGGCTGCCGCTGCTCCGGCCTCCATCTCTGCTTCTGCCGGCGCCGACGTGCTGTGCTCGCCCGTCAAGGGCAAGGTCATCAAGATGGCCGACGTGCCCGATCCCGTCTTTGGCGGCGAGGTTCTGGGCAAGGGCTGTGCCGTGTGGCCCGAGGACGATCTGGTCTACGCTCCCTGCGACGGTAAGGTGACCGTCACCATGGGTCACGCCGTGGGTCTGCAGTCCGATAGCGGCATCGAGGTTCTGGTGCACGTTGGCGTCGATACCGTCAACATGAACGGCGATGGCTTCGAGGGCTTCGTCAAGGCCGACGACGTTGTGAAGGCTGGCCAGCCCATACTCAAGATCGACCGCGCCAAGATCGCCGCTGCCGGTTACAAGGACTGCGTCGTCGTGGCCGTGTCCAACACCGCCGAGTTTGCCGATGTCGAGCTCACCGTCGAGGCAGAGTCCGCCGTCGCCGCCGGTGACGCCATCGTCAAGGTCGTCCGCAAGTAAACTGCGGCGTCCAAAGGATGTGCAAGGGTGGTCGGGTTTTCCGGCCACCTTTTTTATTGCACCGTGGGGAAGCGTTTTATTGCGCGTTGGGCGGGCTTGCAAACCGTTCGGACGCTAAAACGAACCGACCGCGCCTTCGCGTTGCCGAGGGTGTTCATAAGTGGATAGTATGGGCTTACTTATTACAACGTGTGCCGCGTCCGGGAAGCGCGGTGCCGCTCATTGGGAGGAACAACATGAAAAAGAAGCTGCTGCTTGCGCCCCTCATGGCCGTCTTGGTTGCATGCGTGGTCGTGCTTTCCGGCTGTGGAGGTCCTTCGGTTGAGGAGCTCATCACCGAGGATCTTACGACGCAGTTTGACGAGGTCAAGAACGGTGGCGACGACTTCCTTTCTGGTCTGGAGGAAGCTTCGGGCGACGAGTTCGAGCAGCTGGGTATCGATCCCAAGGAGTATGCCAAGACCTATCTCGAGGGCTTTGACTACAAGATCGGCGACGTGACGGTCGACGAGGACAAGGGTGTCGCGACCGCCGAGGTCTCTATCACCTGCAAGTCTATGAACAAGATCGTCGAGGACTTCTCCACCCAGTATCAGGAGAAGGTCGCCGCGCTTGACACGGTTCCTTCCGATGACGAGCTGTACAAGATGGCCGGTCAGGTTATGGTCGATGTGACCAAGGCCACCGAGCCCAGGAAGACCACGGTTATCTTCAAGTACACCTGCAACGACGACGGCGAGTGGTCTGCCGACGACTCCGTCAACTCCGAGATGATGGATGCAATGCTGAGCTAGTTCGTTGCGGCGTTTTACCAAACGCCGCAACTGCTCGACGTTGCGCGGGCACCAGAGCGACAACTTGTCATTCAAAGAGGACGGTATGACCAGAAGGTCTATGCCGTCCTCTTTTCATGCCAATTTGTTCGCTCTGGTGTCCGCTCGCTGTCCGTCCTCTACCTGCGGCGTTGCCATTGTTGGGGTAGTCGTTGGGGCGTTCTTGTCTGACTAGTCGTTTAAGAACGTCCCCAACGACTACTTTCCGCGCAACAGCATTGTCGCAGCTGCGTTAAGCAGTGTCGCTCGTTACTCGCCCAGGATCAGCGCTGCGAGCTCGTCCTGGGTGTCCACCACGTAGTCGGCGCCGGCGGCTTCCAGCTCTGCGCGGCCGCGGAAGCCCCAGCTGACGCCCGCACTCTTAAGGCCGGCGTTGTGGCCGGTCAGGATATCGACATTGGAATCGCCTACGTAGAGCGTGGTCGCCGGGTCGGCGCCTAGCTCTTCCATCACATGCAGCGTGACGGGTGCTTCGGGCTTGGGCGGAAACGCATCGACACGGCCCTGCACCAGCGCAAAGCGCTCGGAACCAAAATACTTTTCGATAAGCGGAGCCGCCGAGACGTGGTCCTTGTTAGTGAGCACGGCAAGCTGCACGCCCGCGGCGCGCAGGCGGTCGAGCATCTCGATCGTACCGGCATAGGGGGCGGTGTGGTCCTCCTTGTGCTCGCCGTAGTAAGCCCTAAACTCGGCAAGCGTTTGCTCAAACATACGGCTGTCGCCCGCATACTCGGCAGGCATAAAGCGCTCAACCAGCTTGAGCATGCCGTTTCCCACCTTGTAGCGGTACTCGTCAACGGCAAACGTGGGCCAGCCGTGCGCCTCGCAGGTATGGTTGCCGGCGGCCGCCAGGTCCTCGAGCGTGTTGAGGATGGTGCCGTCCAGGTCAAAGATCACATGGGAAAAAGCTGCTGCCATGGGTGCTCCTGCCGCTTGAGTTGTAAAACGCACCCCATGATACTGGGCATGCGTGTCGGGCATGTTTGGAATCTGAATATCTTTAATAGCCCTGAGCCTTTGTCGTTAGCAAATTCTCGGCAGCTGCTCTCCTACGAGCATGTCGAGGATGCGGGTCGAACCCCAGCCGGTGCGCACGCGCACGGCGGGGCGGGCGCCCTCGGCAAGTGGCAGCACGCGGCCGACGATGGCGGCATTCTCGCCGTAGCGGGCGGCGCGCATGGCGCTCAGCGCGGCATCGGCTTGCTCGGCCGGCACGACGGCAACCATCTTGCCCTCGTTTGCCACCTGCAGCACATCGTAGCCGAGCATCTCGCAGGCGGCCTGCACGTCGGGACGCACGGGCACGGCATCCTCGTCGATCTCCATGGCAACGCCGCTGGCCTGCGCAAACTCGTTGAGCGTCGAGGCCAGGCCACCGCGCGTGGGGTCGCGGAAGCAGCGTGTGTCGGGTGCTGCGGAAAGCACATCGGCAATCAGGTGGTTGAGCGGCGCGGCGTCGCTTTCGATGGTGCTCGAAAACGCCAGACCCTCGCGTTGGCTCATGATAGCGATGCCGTGGTCGCCCAGTGTACCCGAGACCAGGATGACATCGCCGGGCTGGCAGTTTGCGCCGCTGAGCGCCACGCCCGCAGGCACCTCGCCCACGCCGGCGGTATTGATATAGACGCCGTCGGCCCCGCCGCGCTCGACCACCTTGGTGTCGCCCGTGATTATGGACACGCCCGCCTCGTGCGCCGTCTCGGCCATCGTCTGCACAATCTGGCGGAGCCTATCCATGGGATAGCCCTCTTCGAGGATAAAGCCGCACGACAGGTAGCGCACGTTGGCGCCCGAGGTCGCGACGTCGTTGACGGTTCCGCACACGGCGAGGCGGCCGATGTTGCCACCGGGGAAGAACTGCGGCGAGACTACAAAGCTGTCGGTCGACATGGCGATGCGCCCGCTCGCGGGCAGCGCGGCGACGCCGGCATCGTTGCCTTCGAGCAGCTCGGGCGAACCAAAGGCATCTAAAAAGACCTCATCGATGATGCGCTTCATCATCTGTCCGCCGGAGCCGTGGCCCAACAGGACGGTGCTATCGGTGATACTATGGGACATATCCAAAACTCCAATCGTGGGAGGTGTCAGTGCGCGGGGGCGTTCGGGCTAGACTCGGTAACGGTAGTACGCCGCGCAGCTGCCTTCGGAACTCACCATGCACGGGCCGACGGGGTGCTCGGGCGTGCAGGTGCGGCCAAAGAGCGGGCAGCTGCTCGGCGTAATGGCTCCGCGCAGCACGTCGCCGCAGCGGCATCCGCGCGGCTCAACCGTCGGCTCAACGGGCACGTCAAAGCGAACGCGGGCATCAAAGCGCGAGAACTCGGGGCGGATGGAAAGGCCCGAGTTGGCAATCGGCCCCAGCCCGCGCCACGTGGTGTCGCATGGCTCAAACACCTGCTCGACCAGCTGGCGCGCCACGGGGTTGCCGTCTGCGTTGACGCCACGGCGGTAGGCGTTGTCAATCGCCGGCCTGTCCTCGACAACCATCTGGACCAGCATGCAGATGCCCTGCAGGATATCGACCGGTTCAAATCCCGTGACCACGCCCGGGGTATTGAATTCGTCGACCAAAAAGCTAAAGGGCGCCAAGCCCGTGATGGTGGCGACGTGTCCCGGCAGGATAAAGCCGTCGATGGCGGTCTCGGGATCGTTAGCGATGGCGCGCAACGCCGGCGGCGTGGTCTTGTGGGCGCAATAGACCGAGAAGTTCAAAAGCCCGCGCGCTTCGGCCTCCAAGATGGCGGCGGCGATGGTGGGCGTTGTGGTCTCAAAGCCCACGCCCATAAAAATAACCGGGCGATCGGGGTTTTGCTCGGCAATGTCGAGTGCATCGAGCGGGGAGTACACAATGCGAATGTCACGCCCTGCCGCCTTTTGTGCAGCGAGCGAGGTGGACGATCCGGGCACGCGCATCATGTCGCCAAAGGTGGTGATGATGGCGCCGTCTATGTTGGCGAGCGCGATTGCGTGGTCGATGTCGCGGTTGGCGGTGACGCAGACGGGGCAGCCCGGGCCGCTCAGCAGCTTGAGCCCGGCCGGCATAATGGAGCGAAAGCCATAGCGCCCGATGCTCACGGTATGCGTGCCGCAGACTTCCATAAGGTTGATGGTGTGGTCGCCGACAAGCTCATGAATGCGCTCGATGAGCTCGCGAGCCAGCTTGGGATCGCGGAATGCCGAGAAGTCGATACCGGAGCGCGCCGGCTGCTCGGCCGCCACTAGTATGCCTCGGCCGGGTTGGTGGCAAGCTGGTCTTCTTCGACCAGCTCGGACATGGCATTAACGAGCTCGAGCGTTTCTTGCGCTTCCTGCTCGTCGACAATCTGGATGCCAAAGCCGGCGTGTACGAGAATGTAGTCGCCAACCTGCGCCGTCGGCACGAGTCGCAGCGACACGGGGCGCTCGATGCCCATCATGTCGACGGTGGCCTTGAGGTCGTCGTCGCGTTTGACTACTTTACCGGGAACGGCAAGGCACATATTGTTCCCCTTTTATACGCTTTGCGCTGGACGGGCGCTCAATAATCCATCAGTTGATGGTAGCGCTCGCGGGCGCTGCGGGCAAACGCGCTACACCTGTGAGACGGCGGCTTGTGGGCTGGCCGAACAGCCTATTGCGGTGCGACCTGTGCGAGGCGGGTGCGTGCGACTGCCGCCTGACCGTAGGCGATGCAGCCGTCGTTGACGGGTACGGAGTGAGGAACCAAGACAGTGAGACCCATGCTTTTGAGTTCGCGGGTGAGGAGCTGGAGCAAAAGTCGGTTCATGAACACGCCACCCGAGAGCGCGACGGTATCGATGCCTTCGCGCGCACAGATTTCGCGTGCGATTCGTGCCGAAGAGCGCGCGATGGCGATATGGAAGTCGAGCGCGAGCCTGCCGGCGGGTACGCCGGCCCTGATTCCCTCCAAAAGCGCCTCAATAAGCGATCTGTAGTTTAGAACATGGCAGGCGTCCGGACGGGATGATTCGGTTACGGAAAAGCCCGCTATATTTCCGGTGGGGCAGGCGCTTTCACTGCTGAGCGCGCGCCAGGCGGCAGCCTCAAGCTCGATGGCGGGTTCGCCCTCGTAGGTTGCCTTGTCGCAGATGCCCAGAATTGCTGCCGCGGCATCAAAGAGACGCCCCATGCTGCTGGTACGCGGGCTGTTGATGCCGCGCTCGATCATGGTGGCTGTCACGCTGCGCGTTTGTTCGTCGAGGCCGTCCAAAAGCCGAGCGGCACCTGGGTGCTCGAGCAGGCCGAGCTCACTGAGCAGGGCAAAGGCGTTGCGGCGGGCGTCGCGCACGGAGGCCGCCCCACCGGGGAGCGCCCAGGTGCGCAAATGCGCGGCGCGCTCAAAGCCGCCAAGGCTGGCAACAAGAAACTCGCCGCCCCAAATGGTCCCATCGGTGCCGGCGCCGGTGCCGTCAAAGGCGATGCCAAGGACGCGCGCGTCGGTTGTAAGCTGGCCCGCGGCGATGGCCTCGGCCATTACGCTCGCGATATGCGCATGATGGTGCTGCACCTCGACGAGCGGCAGATTACATTTTCGCGCCTGCTCGCGCGCCCACTGGCCCGATAGATAGCTGGGGTGTAAATCGCAGGCCAAGGCGGCGGGCGCCAAGTCAAAGAGATCTTCCAAGCGCGTGCGCGCGGCGTTCCAGGCATCGAAGGTCCCGCCGTTTTCAACATCGCCGATATGCTGCGACACAAAACAGGTCGCCTCGCCGTTCGTCCCTTCACGCGTGAGCGTAATCGTGGCCTTTTGTTGCGGCCCGCAGGCGAGTACGCAGGACGGAGCGCCGTCGAGCGCCGGCAACGGCAGCGGCTGGGGTGCATATCCACGAGCGCGGCGAACGGGCATAACGGCGCCGTCGACCACGCGCACCACGGAATCGTCATAGCGCGAGAGAATCGCTCGATCGTTGCCGAGCAGCGCGTCGGCAATGCCGGCGGCAACGAGGCGCTCCCAGGCAAGATCGTCATCGGTCTCGATGGGCTCTTCGCTCAGGTTGCCGCTGGTCATGACGAGCGCGTGCATACCGTGTGACGCGGCAGCTGCAAGCAGAAGATGCTGAAGCGGGGTGTAGGGGAGCATAACGCCAAGCTCGGGCAGGTCGCGCGCGACGGACGGTGCGAGTACGAGGGCGTCGGAAGAATCGCCGTCGTTCCCGCAAACAGCCCGCCGGCGCAGCAGCACGATGGGGCGGATACTGCCGGCGAGCAGATCGCGTTCAGCATCGTCGATATGGCACAGGCGCCCGGCATCGGCAAGACTGCGCACCATGACGGCAAGCGGCTTATTGCTGCGACGCTTGCGACGGCGCAGCTCGGCCACCGCCTGCTCGTTGGCAGCGTCACAGGATAGATGGAATCCGCCCAGGCCCTTGATGGCGACGATGCCACCGCTGGCCAGCAGCTCAACGCAGCGCTCGATGATAGCGTCGCTGGCCTCGCGTGTGGTGCCGACGGCCGGTGTCGCGGACGAATTCCCGCACGCATCGCCGTTCACAGCCTCGCGCCACGTAATATGCGGCCCGCAATCAAAGCAGGCATCGGGTTGCGCGTGAAAACGCCGGTCGAGTGGGTCGGCATACTCCGCGGCACACTTGGGACACATGGGGAAACGGTCCATCGATGTGGCCGCTCGGTCATAAGGCAGCGATCGGATGATGGTAAAGCGTGGGCCGCAGTTGGTGCAGTTGATAAAGGGGTAGTGATAGCGTCGGTCGGCGGGATCGAACAACTCGCGCAGACAATCGTCGCAGGTGGCGATATCGGGCGAGACGAGCGTCGTGTGCGCGGTCTGGTCCTGCGACGCCACAATGTGAAAGCCCTGCTCATCGGCAGTGCTCCAGCCGCCAGGCTCCAAATCCGCAATATCGACTCGCTCAACGCGGGCCGCCGCGGGCGCATGCTCAGAAAGCGCGGCAACAAAAGCATCGAGCGCATCGGCCGGAGCGTGCGCCTCGATATGCACGCCGTCGCCCGCGTTGAGCACCCAGCCGCAAATGCCGTGCGCCATGGCCTCGCGATACACAAACGGTCGCATGCCAACGCCCTGCACAATGCCCGTTACATGGATATGCGCATGTCGCATGCGACCCTCCTTCGTTGAAATGTGTGCTGTTACAGCCCCAGGCTCTGCTTGGTGGCGGCGCACGTGAGCTCGCCGTGCTTAACGCCGCGCAGGCCCAGCAGGCGGTCGGCTAGTTCGTAGACGCGCTCGCCGCGACCCTTGAGTGCCAGGATTTCCAAGCAGTTGTGGTGATCCAAATGCACGTGCATCGTCGATACGATCTCGTCGGTGTAGTCGTGCTGCACCTCGTCCAGGCGGCGCGTCAGATCGCCGGTGTGATGGTCGTAGATCATGGTGAGCGACCCGATCACGTGCTCATCGGGCGTGCGCATCTGCTCTTTGGCGATTGAGGCGCGAATCAAATCGCGCACGGCCTCGGAGCGGTTGGCCACGTCGCCGCGGCGCCCGATCTGCTCGTCAAAACGGCGCAGCAGGTCGTCGGGTGCGGTAACCGAAAAACGGACCAGCTCGGAGCCGGAGCCACTACAGTGGCAGCCCGCGTCACCGTCCGCCCCGTGCGGATGCTCGTGCTCGTACCCGCAGCAGTGCTCGTGTTCGGCCACCTTACACCAGCTTCACGGAGCCGACGGAGTTGTGGTCGGCCTCGATGGCTTCCTCGTAGCCCTCGAGCGCGTCATGCGCCTCGTGGAGCGCGGCCATGGCGGCCTCGAGCTTGGCGCCGATGCGCTCCATGTCAAAATTCTCGGTCGCATGCAGCAACTGATGGCTCCATTCGTGAGCGAGCTCGATGGTGTCGTCGACCTGCTTGACGCTCATGGCAAGCTGGCTCATGTTCATTCCAACATCATGCATGGGAAATCTCCTTTTGTATGGGGCAGTTCAGTGGTTCAGATTTTACTACGCCCGCTCTGCGCGCAGCTGCATAAGAAAACGGGTACGAGTCTGTGCGACCCGCACCCGTTCACTGGGGGCTGTTTGTGACTACCATACTATCCGTGGTTGCACTCGGTGCATCCAGAAGTCCGGCGAGCGGTGCAAAAGCGCTCATGGACGGCAGGCAGACGGCAACATGTAACAAGCGTATTACAGATGCTTCTCCAGCAGCGCCTGCAGCCTCGCCTTGGGCAGAGCGCCAACCGAGCGGTCAATCTCCTCGCCGTTCTTAAACACAACCAGCGTGGGGATGCTCATGACGCCATACTTCATGGCCAGGTCCTGGTTGTCGTCGACGTTGCATTTGGCAACGGCAAGCTTGCCCGCCAGCTCATCGGCAACCTCGTCAACGATGGGCGAGAGGGATCGACAGGGCCCGCACCACGGTGCCCAAAAATCGACCAGCACGGGCAGGCTGTCGTTAACGATGGAATCGAAGTTCTCGGGGGTAATCTGATTAATGTCAGCCATGGTGACCTCCATAATGCGACGCGGCTCGGCCGCGTAAAACTCAGTACGACCGTGCTTATACCCAGCCGCCCGCAAAGCAACCACTCGCGGGCAGCTCTTTTATATAATGGTGGGCACGCAAACGATTGGAGAGCGCATGT
Organism: uncultured Collinsella sp.; assembly: GCA_900545665.1. Classification (GTDB taxonomy): domain Bacteria; phylum Actinomycetota; class Coriobacteriia; order Coriobacteriales; family Coriobacteriaceae; genus Collinsella. Next base: position 39,693 of record UQZU01000013.1, on the reverse strand, counting down.
CCACGTCACAAAGCCAGAAAAAAGAAGCCATCGCCCAGGCGGCCGAGCAAGAGCTCACATCGCTTGCGGTCCGTGGCGTGCGTATCGCGGGCAACGCGTGCTCGCCGATCGTGCTGGTCAAAGGCGATTTGGACGAGGCCGAGCGTTCGGGTGGCGAGCTTGCCGCCGGCCCGGATGGCGCGGCGTTGCGCAAGGCGCTTGGGGCCATCGGCTACGCGCCCGAGGATTTTTGCGTGCTGGCAAGCGTCGCCGGCGTGGGTGATGGGACGGTCGCGGTGGGCGAGACTCTGCCGTGCGAGCTGTTCCGTGAGTCGCTTGAGGCTTTGGACCCCGAGGCGGTGCTGCTGCTCGACAACAACGCGGCTGACGCCATGCGCGAGACCTACGCCGATATGCTCGTGGCGATCGATGACTTCGACACCGCCATGCTCAAGCCCGGCCTGGTCGCCCATGTGCAGGGCCGCCGCGTGCTCGCGCTCGATGGCTTTGAGGCGGCGCTGACCGACAAAGCGGCCAAGCAGCGCATGTGGGCCTACATCAAGCAGCTGACCCCGGCGGCCGCTCCGCTGTAGCGGATTGGCGCCGGTGAGCGATTGCCTGGCGGGCAAGACACGCCGCGAGATCGGCGCCGCACTTCTACATCACAGCGCGCAGCTCAAACCGATCGCCGTTAATGCGGAACTGACAGTTGCCGTTCATGCGCTCCACGGCAAGTTTGATGCTCTTGGTGCCAAAGCCGTGGCCCGCATGCCGGGTCACGGGCATGCCGTCGACCATGCGCGGCGCGCGGTCAAACGTGTTGGAAACTAACAGCAGCAGCTGGCCGTCCTCTAATCGCAGGTCAAAGTCGACGAATCGCTTTCCCTGGGGCGCGGCGCTCGCGGCGGTGATAGCGTTTTCCAAGGCATTTGAGAGCACGCTAAACAGGTCGGCGTCACCTACGTGGATGGTTTCGGGTACGGCGGCGCGCAGGTTGGCGGTAATGCCGTTTCTATTGATATCCGAGTTAAATGACGAAAGCGCGATGTTTACGGTCTCGTTGGCGCAGAAGCGGCGTACGGCGGTGCGATCGCCGGCTTCGCAGAGTTCATCGATGCGTTTGAGCGCCTCGTCGGTGTGGCCCTCCTCAATTAAAGCGGCCAGGCCGCGTAGGAAGTGGCGCATATCGTGGCGAAGAATCGACAGCTCGCGCCCAGATTGACGCCAAGCCTCGAGCTCTTTGATGGCGGCGCTGTCGCGGGTTTCGAGCATCCAGCGCTCTCGCTCGGCGGTTTCCTTTTCTTCGTATTCGCGCAGGTAAACGGCAAGAAACATAAGATAGAAGGCACAGAGCGCAAATGCCAAAAACTCAACCGTTACCACCGAGCCCGAGTGGAACAGCGTGGTGTAGACGTTGGTGGCATAGTCAAAGACGTAATAGACGAGCGGCAGGATTAAAAGGATGCCCAGCTCGGTGGTGCTTTTAATCGCCAAGCGTGGACCGATGTCGCCGGCCCAATGCAACAGGACGGCAAAGACGGCGAGTGTGGTCGCGATGCGCGCCAGATAGTACGCGATCTGAGAATCGGTTGCGGCAAATGCGGCGATGCCCATCCAATTGCTGAACTGGCAGCTCAGATAGGCACTCGTAATGCCGAGCACGGCAAGCAGCGGGCTCAGGCGGTAGCGCGCGCACAAATAGATGACGAGCGGCAGATGCACGACGAGCGGATATACCTGGCGGGCAAAAAGCTCGCCGCCGACGGCATTGGCGAGGCCAAATGCGCATCCGGTTACGGCACCGACCAACACCAGTTCAAGCGCATGACGCCGGTTGATCTCGACACCGCACAGTGCCGCCGAGGCAAAGACGCCAAAGAGCAGCGTCGTGGCGTGGTGGATTGCCCAAAGGACCATTTCGACCGAGGAGACCATCAGTGTCTCCCACCCTCAAAGTGCACCGCAAAGTAGGCGTCTTGGAATCCCTGCTTGCAACTGCGCGAAAGCGGGATGCACGCGCCCGAGCGCATGACGATGTCCGTGCGGTCAAAGTGATCGATATTGCGCAGGTTGACCTGGTAGCTGCGGTGGCATTTAAAGAAGACTGCGTTTTGCTCCAAGCGGTCCTCGACGCTGCGGAACGACTCGAGTGCCTCGATATCGCGTCCGTCGCGCAGGTGGAAGACCACGTGCTTGTTGCGCGCCTCGGCATATTCGATGTCGGACAGGCGCAGGGCGTGGTAGCCAAAGGAAGTTTTGATCACGAGCACGTCGGTTGCCGCCGGGCGCATGCTCGAAAGCTCGTCGAGTAACTGCGCCAGGCGTTCGTAAGTCACGGGCTTGAGCAGATAGTCGAAGGCGCGGACCTCGTAGGATTCCAGCGCGAACTCGGGCGACGAGGTGAGGAACACCAGGCGCACGGCGGTGTCGGCCTGGCGCAGTTCGCGTGCGGTGTCCATGCCGTTGACGAGCGGCATGATCATGTCGAGCAGAATGATGTCGGCGCGCGATGCGGCATGGCGGGCCAGCAGGTCCTCGCCGCGTGTGACGAGCGCAACATCGACCGCCGTGCCCGTCTCGGTCGACCAACGGTCGATCATCCGGTGCAGTCTATCTAGAAAAGCGACATCATCGTCGCAGGCAATAATCTTGAGCATTCGGCCCCCTTAAGTAGTTCGATTTTGCCACATCGGGTACGCGCCGCTTGCGGGGGTGCGGACCGTTTGCGCCCCACGGCGTGCAACTCGCGCCAAGCGGTATTGCGGTGGCGAAAGATGCCTCCTGCGCCATCGAGAGCTCAGCTATCCTCAGCTTGCCAGTTCGAATATGGACCTGCCACATGATTGAATCTTTATTTCAACTTTACACCTAGGTTTACAGCTGTCTTGTCAACTGTAAACCTAGGTGTCATACTAAAGCCCCAAGATTCGCCAAAAGAGAGGGGCCTTGATGGCACAGAGCGCGAACATGGATGCGTCGGAGCTTGCACGCGATATCGCGGCCGGCTTGGCATCGGCAACGACGGCAACGGAGCGTGCGGCACTGGTGCCCGCAGAGCTCGTCGAGGCCATTCAGCAACTAAAAACCCAACGTGACGCGGTGATCCTGGCGCACTATTACGTGGCGCCCGAGGTCCAAGCCGTTGCCGATTACGTCGGCGATAGCTTCTACCTGGCAAAGCTCGCCAAGAGCCTGCCGCAGCAGACCATCGTGTTGTGCGGCGTGGAGTTTATGGGCGAGAGCGCCAAGCTGCTCAATCCCACTAAGACCGTGCTGCTGCCCGAGCCGGGCGCAGACTGTCCCATGGCGCACATGGTCAAGCGCGAGACGGTTGACGCGGCGCGCGCCGAGTACGGCGACGACCTGGCCGTGGTGTGCTACGTCAACTCCACGGTCGAGATCAAGAGCTGGAGCGACGTGTGCGTCACCAGTTCCAACGCCGTTAAGATCGTGTCCGAGCTGCCGCAGCAGCATATCCTGTTCATTCCCGACCAAAACCTGGGACGCTTCGTAGCCGAGCAGGTGCCGCAAAAGCACGTCATCCTCAACAACGGCTACTGCCCACGCCATCACATCATCACCGTCGAGCAGATCGTCGACGCGACGGAGGCCCACCCCGACGCGCTCGTGCTGGCGCATCCTGAGTGCAAGGCCGACGTTCTGGCCGAGGCCGACTACATCGGCTCCACCGCCGGCATCATCAAGTATGCCGAGGAGTCCGACGCGAGCGAGTTCATCATCGTGACGGTCCGCGGCGTGCTCTACGAGCTCGAGCGCCGCTGCCAGGGCACCGGCAAGAAGTTCTACTTCCCCGCGGTGCAGCCCACCTGCGTCAACATGGATCTCATCACGCTCGAAAAGCTCGTGCGCTGCCTGGAGACGGGCGAGGGCGAGGTGCAGATCGGCGTCTCGGACGAGGCAGCAGACCAGGCCAAGCTCACGCTCGACCGTATGCTCGAGTACGCAGCACGCTAGAACAATGTTGCATGAGGGACGGTCCCTTATGTCACATTCAAGGGAGAGGATTCCTGTGGAAACCAAGCAATACCCCGATATGGAGTGCGACGTCGTCATTGCCGGCTGCGGCGTGGCGGGTCTGTACGCGGCCCTCAATCTGCCGACGAGCACGCGCGTGATCATGCTCTCCAAGGGCGCGGTCGATGAGTGCGATTCGATGCTCGCGCAGGGCGGCATTTGCGTGCTGCCCGAAGGCTCGGACTACGATGCCTTCTTTGAGGACACCATGCACGCCGGCCACTACGAGAACCGCCGCGAGAGCGTCGACATCATGATTCGCTCGAGCCGCTCGGTCATCAACGACCTGCTAGCGATGGGCGTGGATTTTGAGCGCAAGGCCGACGGCAGCCTCAATTTTACCCGCGAGGGCGCGCACAGCCGTCCGCGCATTGCCTTCCATGCCGACATTACGGGCAAGGAGATCACGACCAGGCTGCTCCAGGCCGTTCGCAAGCTGGACAACGTGCAGATTTTGGAGCACGCGGCCATGACCGACATCCTGACCGCCGAGCGCGATGGCGCCACGGTGTGCACCGGCGTCGTCGCCGTTCCCGTGGACGAGAACAACTCGGTTCGTCCCGCCGACGAGCTGGTAAATGCCGCCGAGGGCGCGCATGCCGGCGAGCCGTTTAAGATCCATGCCCGCCACACGCTGTGGGCAACGGGCGGCATCGGCGGCGTATACGACCATTCGACCAACTACCCGCAGCTCACGGGCGATGCCTGCTACATTGCTCAGGAGCATGGCATTAAGATGGAGCACCTGGACTACGTGCAGATTCACCCCACGGGGCTGTTCTCGCCGCAGCCGGGCCGCACCTTCCTGATCAGCGAGAGCTGCCGCGGCGAGGGCGCGATTTTGCTTAACGCCGCCGGCGAGCGCTTTACCGATGAGCTCCAGCCGCGCGATGTGGTCGCCGCCGCTATTCGCGAGCAGATGAAGCAGGACGGCACCGAGCACGAGTGGCTGAGCTTTGCCCCCGTCGAGCGCGACGTGGTGACCGGGCACTTTGCCAACATTCGCGCGCGCTGCCTGGAGGACGGCCGCGACATCTTGGACGAGCCCATTCCCGTTACGCCCACGCAGCACTACTTTATGGGCGGCGTGTGGGTCGACAAGGACGGCCGCACCTCGATGCCCGAGCTCTACGCCGCGGGCGAGACGGCCTGCAACGGCGTTCACGGCAAGAATCGCCTGGCTTCCAACAGCCTGCTCGAGGCGCTGGTCTGGGGTCGTCGCGCCGCGTGGTATATGCGCACCGGCGAGTCGCTCGCAGTGGAGCAGGCGGGCGATCCCGCGCTCGATGGCCGTCATCGCGCCCTGGGCGCCGACCCTCTGGCAATCGATGATTTGGCCCGTGCCGCCGGCACGCAGGCCGTGGAGGAGTAGACCATGAATCCCATTACCATGAAGCTCGTCGTCGATGATCTGATTCTGCAGGCCCTGCGCGAGGACATCACGTTTGAGGACGTGAGCACGGCGAGCGTGTGCCCCACGGCGCGTCCCGCCACGGTGGAGCTTATCGCCAAGGCCGACGGCATCATCGCCGGCTTGGATGTGTTTGCCCGCACCTTTGAGCTGCTGGATCCGCAGAGCTCGGTGCTGTTTGATGTCTCGGATGGCGACGAGGTGCATGCCGGCGACCACGTGGGTCAGGTGCGCGGCGATGCGCGTGTGCTGCTTTCGGGCGAGCGCGTGGCGCTCAACTACCTGCAGCGCATGAGCGGCATCGCTACCTATACGCACAGCATGGCCGCGGCGCTCGAGGGAACCAAGACCGTGCTCGTCGACACGCGCAAGACCACACCGGGCATGCGCGTGTTTGAGAAGGCGGCGGTTGAGATTGGCGGCGGCAGCAACCACCGTTACAACCTGTCGACGGCCGTCATGCTCAAGGACAACCACATCGATGCCGCCGGTGGCGTGACGCGCGCGATCGAGATGGCGCGCGCCCATGCATCGTTTACCACGACGGTCGAGATCGAGTGCGAGAACCTGGACATGGTGCGCGAGGCCGTGGAGGCCGGCGCCGACATCATCATGTTCGACAACATGACCCATGACGACATGGCCGCCGCTATTGAACTTATCGCCGGCCGCGCCAAGACCGAGTGCTCGGGCAACGTGGATGCCAGCAATATCCGCGCGCTTGCCGACCTGGGCGTTGACTTTATTAGCTCGGGCGCCCTGACGCACTCCGCGCCGATCCTCGACCTCTCGCTTAAGCACCTGCGTCTGCTGGACGGTAAATAATGAACGCCCGCGAGCGTCGCCGTGCCATCATGGCCGTGCTCGAGGGGGCCAAGGGGCCCGTATCGGGCAGCGCGCTTGCCCGCGAGGTGGGTGTGAGCCGCCAGATCGTGGTGCAGGACATCGCCCTGCTGCGCGCCGATGGGCACGATATCGTGGCGACCAACCGCGGCTACGTGCTGCAGGAGGCCCCCAGCAGCCCCGCCGTGCCTACGCGCTTGGTCAAGGTTCGCCACAGCGTGGAGCAGGCAGGCGATGAGCTTACGAGTATCGTCGACGCGGGTGGCGCCGTGCTCAACGTGATCGTCAACCATCGTGTGTACGGCAAGATCACGGCCGACCTGGACATCCGCAACCGCCGCGATGTCGAGCGCTATCTGCGCGATATCGAGAGCGGCAAGAGCTTTCCGCTGCTAACGGTGACCAGCGGCTATCACTTCCATCGCATTGCGGCGGAGGACGAACAGACCCTCGACGAGATCGAGGCCATGCTCAAGGAGAAGGGCTACCTTGCAGACCTGATGCCTTACGAGGACGATCTCTCTTAGCCGACGCTGCATCTATAAGTTGCGGTGAAATAGTTCCTAAAATCGGCATCTAAGCCATAAAACAGGAACTATTCCACCGCAACTGCCAAGGGTCCCGCTCCAAATTAGCTGCCCACACATGCAAAAGGAGGCCTCCGCGGCGATGCGGAAGCCTCCTTTTTTGTGCACGGTGTACTTTTGAGTGTGCAAGTGGGGAGTTGTTACTCCTCGACGATCTCGGTGATCGCGCCAGCGGGGCAAGCGTCCTGGCAAGCGCCACAGGCGACGCAGGAGTCCTCGTCAGCGACGGTAGCGACGTCCTGGAGCTCCAGAACGCCAGCGGGGCAGGAGTCGACGCAAACGCCACAAGCGATGCACTCGTCGGCATCAATTACGGGATGAGCCATGGTAGTTTCCTCTCTGTTGACCGACGCTACAGGCGATGCGCGCCGGTTTGATTCGGGCAAAAACATACCACGGGAGCGACCGTTTGCAATACCCTCTGGCCGGCATCTTCATACCGTTCGCCGAGTATGCCAAGGTTTACTAAAAAACGCGCAGGTGGGGCCGTTGAGCTGCGCAAATGTTAGCTAAAGGTGACTTGAGATATTGAGCTATTGAGCGAGCTTTTGGAAAGCGCAACCCAGAATTGGCGTCCAAAACGGGTCGCGCTTTCCGGTCGAGCCCTCTGGCGGAAACTGCGACCCAGAATCCACACTCAGACTGGGATCTATTTTCCCGAGGGCCTTGGTTGCGGAAACTGCAGCCCGGAATTCACGCTCAAACCGGGATTTGCTTTCCGCAGGGCCATCCCGAGGGGTTCCAGACCCAAGCCTCAGCCATCTCTACATAGATCTCGATAGATTTGCCGAGAACTCAATCAGCGCATCTACCTGCGCATTTAAGAACCTAAACTCTCGGCAATAAGAAATCTTATATGAATTGACTTAGATTTTGTATATTCCGGCCCATAAGGGGATACACTACATCCTGAAAGACAAGCCGAAACACCGCTCGGCAGACCGCCGAGTCGGTGTAAACGCACAAGAGAGAGGGAATTTCTAATGGGCAAGATTCTTGGTATCGACCTTGGTACTACTAACTCCGCAATGGCCGTCCTCGAGGGCGGTTCTCCGACCATTATCGTGAACGCCGAGGGCGACCGCACCACCCCGTCCGTCGTGGGCTTCCGTGCTGACGGCGACCGCGTCGTGGGTAAGGCCGCTAAGAACCAGGCTGTCACCAACCCCAAGAACACCGTGTTCTCCATCAAGCGCTTCATGGGCCGCAAGTACTCCGAGTGCACCTCCGAGATCAAGACCGTGCCGTATGAGGTCAAGGAGGGCCAGGGTGGCCGTGCCGTCGTCGACATCGAGGGCAAGGATTACACCGCTGAGCAGGTGAGCGCCATGACGCTCGCCAAGATGAAGGCCGACGCCGAGAAGTATCTGGGCGAGACCGTCACCGACGCCGTCATCACCGTCCCGGCCTACTTCAACGACGCCCAGCGTCAGGCCACCAAGGACGCCGGTAAGATCGCCGGCCTCAACGTCAAGCGTATCGTCAACGAGCCGACCGCTGCTGCTCTGGCCTATGGCCTGGACAAGCAGGGCACCGACCAGCGTATTCTGGTCTTTGACCTGGGCGGCGGTACCTTCGACGTCTCCATCCTCGACCTCGCCGACGGCGTGTTTGAGGTTCTGTCCACCTCGGGCGATAACCACCTGGGCGGCGACGACTGGGATCAGCGCGTCATCGACTGGATGGCCGATAAGTTCCAGCAGGAGAACGGTGTCGACCTGCGTCAGGACCCCATGGCCCTGCAGCGTCTGAAGGAGGCCGCCGAGAACGCCAAGAAGGAGCTCTCCGCCGCCCAGCAGACCACCATCAACCTGCCGTTCATTACCATGAACCAGTCCGGCCCGCTGCACCTCAACTACACGCTGACCCGCGCCGAGTTCGAGAAGATCACCCGCGACCTGCTCGAGCGCTGCAAGCAGCCTGTCACCAATGCCCTGCGCGACGCCAAGCTTAAGCTCTCCGATCTGACCGAGGTCATCCTCGTCGGCGGCTCCACCCGTATGCCCGCCGTTCAGGAGCTCGTCAAGACCATGACCGGCAAGCAGCCCAACATGTCCGTGAACCCCGACGAGGTCGTTGCTGACGGCGCTGCCGTCCAGGGCGGCGTGCTCACCGGCGACGTCGAGGGCATCCTGCTGCTCGACGTTACCCCGCTGTCGCTGGGCGTCGAGACCATGGGCGGCATCATGACCAAGATGATCGACCGCAACACCACGATTCCGACCTCCAAGACCGAGGTCTACTCCACCGCTGCCGACAACCAGACCAGCGTCGAGATCAACGTGCTCCAGGGCGAGCGCGAGCTTGCCCGCGACAACAAGTCGCTCGGTAAGTTCCAGCTGACCGGTATCCCGGCTGCCCGTCGCGGCGTGCCGCAGATCGAGGTTACCTTCGACATCGACGCCAACGGCATCGTCAAGGTCTCCGCTAAGGACAAGGGCACCGGCAAGGAGCAGCAGATCACCATTTCTGGCTCCACTGCTCTGTCCGACGACGAAGTCGATCGTATGGTCAAAGACGCCGAGGCTCATGCCGAGGAGGACAAGAAGCAGAAGGAAGAGGTCGAGGTCCGCAACCAGACCGACAGCCTGTGCTACTCCACCGAGCAGACCCTCAACGAGCTGGGCGACAAGGTTTCCGCCGACGTGAAGTCCAAGGCCGAGGCCGCTATCGCCGACGCCAAGAAGGCGCTCGAGGGCTCTGACGTCGAGGCCATCAAGGCTGCCGGCGAGTCCCTGCAGTCTGTGGCCTACGAGCTGGCCCAGGTTGTCTACGCCGACGCTCAGCAGCAGACCGACGGTGCCGCCGGTGCCCAGCCTGCCGACGATGACGTTGTCGACGCCGACTACGAGGTTGTGGACGACGAGGACAAGTAATCATGTCCGCCCGTAAAGCTCGCACGGAGGCGGCTGCCGCTGGCGCCGCCCCCGTTGACTCTGAGGAGAAGGACGTGAAGATTCCCGTAGAGGCCGTCGACGATACCGAGGCCAACGAGGCCGAGGCCGCCGAGGCTGCCGAGAACCAGGTAGAGGATTCCAACAAGGAGGCGACGATGACCGAGGACGAGATGGTGGAAGCCGCTATCCGCGCCGGTGAGGAAGCCGCCGACAACGACTTTAAGCTTAAGTTCGAGCAGGCTCAGAAGGAGCTTACCGACGTGCGCAACGAGCTTGATGCTGCGGCAGAGGCTCAGAAGGCCGCCGAGGACAAGGCGAAGGACGCTACCGAGCGCACCGCCCGCCTGCAGGCCGACTGGGAGAACTTCCGTCGTCGCACCGCCAACGAGCGCCTTGCCGAGCGCGAGCGCGCGACCGAGAAGCTTGTCACCGCGCTGTTGCCGGTGATTGACGATATCGAGCGCGCGATCGACCATGCCCGCAGCCAAGAGCTTACCGACGACTTTAAGCAGTTCGTCGATGGCGTTGACGCGGTACATGCCAAGCTGCTCGATGTGTTTGCGCACGAGGGCGTTGAGCCCATCGACCCCAAGGGCGAGGCGTTTGATCCGCTTGAGCATCAGGCTGTGGGTCGCGTCGAGGACGCATCGCAGTACGACGAGACCGTCAACGACGTGTACCAGAAGGGCTACCGCATGGCGGATCGCATCCTGCGCTCCGCGATGGTGACGGTGACCTACGGTGGCGAGAAGCGCCCCGCACCGGAGCCCGAAGCGGCGCCCGAGGATGCCGCGGCCGATACGGCCGAGAGCACCGAGGAGTAATTGAGAAGGGCCCCGGGGCAACACCCGGGGCCCTTTCTGGCCTAGTGCCATATGAAAGCACGAGCCGTCGTCTGCATGGACGGCGGACGTAACAGGAGAGGAGCTACGATGGCTGCAGGCAAAACCTTCTATGACATCCTGGGCGTATCCAAGAGCGCCTCCGACAAAGAGATCAAGAGCGCGTTTCGCAAGCTCGCGCAAAAATATCACCCCGATGCCGGCGGCGACGAGGCCAAGTTCAAGGAGATTAGCGAGGCCTACGAGACGCTTTCGGACGAGAAGAAGCGCAAAGAGTACGACCAGATGCTCATGTTCGGCGGCATGCCGGGCGCGGGCGGCGCGTATAGCGGTGGCTACGGCGCCGGTGCCGGCGCGAGCGGCTGGGGCGATATCTTCGACAGCATCTTTAGCGGTAACGGCGCCTGGGGCAGCGATTGGGGCTCGGGCTTTGCCGGGGCCGCGGGTAATGCCGGAGCGGGCCGCAGCCGTGCTCGCAAGGGCGGCGACCTGTCGCTGACCGTCGATGTGACGGCCGAGGACGCGTTCCGCGGCGTGACGCACAAGGTTACCTACCGCATTCCCTCGACAGGCGAGCAGCAGACCATTACGGTCTCGGTGCCTGCGGGCGCGGTCGACGGCGGCAAGCTGCGCTACAAGCGTCGCGGCGAGTACGGCGTTGCCGGCGGCGAGCGCGGCGACCTGGTCGTGACCACGCACGTGGAGGAGCACCCGCTGTTTAAGCGCAAAGGTGCCGACGTGACCATGGAGGTACCGGTCTCGGTCTACGAGGCGGCGCTCGGCTGCACGGTGGACGTGCCCACGCCCGGCGGGGCGACGGTTCGTCTGAAGGTACCGGCGGGCACCCAGACGGGCAAAAAGTTCCGCTTTAAGGAGATGGGCGCGCCCGATGTTAAGCACCGTGGCCGCACAGGCGCGCTACTTGTCGAGATCAAGGTGCAGGTCCCCACGAACCTGTTCGACGACGAGCGCGATGCCATGACCAAGCTGCGCGAGGCCGACACGCGCGACTACCGCGAGAAAGTAAACCGTTACAAGGCGACGTACTAGGGCGGTCGTGGCGCACGCCCGCGCCCGCGGGCTTATGATGGACGATAACGAGACGGAAAGGGGTCAGGTAGCATGGCCGAGGACAATAGGAACAAACCGCTGTACATGATCAGCGTGGCGGCCGAGCTGACCGGCATGCATCCGCAGACTCTGCGCGTCTACGAGTCCAAGGGCCTGGTGAACCCCCAGCGCTCGGGCGGCAACACGCGTCTGTATTCGCGCGCCGATATCGAGCGCCTGGAGCTCATCAACCAACTGACCGACGAGGGCATCAACCTTGCCGGCGTGGTGCGCATCCTCGACATGAAGGAGCGTGCCGAGGAGCGCGAGCGCGAGAACGAAAAACTCCGTGCCCGCGTGCGCCAGCTCGAGGACGAGCTGCACGAGTACAAGATGCAGAAGAAGATCACCGCCCTGGCTCCGCGCGATGGCTCGGTCAACCCCGAGCAAGTCATGCGCAAGCTTTTGGGCGCCGGAGGGGATTTGTAGGTTCCGCCGTTCTAACGAACGGCGGACCGGTCGACGCTGCAAGCCCGCCAGAGCGGCAATCTGCCTTTCAACTTCGGCGGCATGACCAGAAGGTCAATGCCGCCTTGTTTCAAGGCACCTTGCTCGCTCTGGCGGGCTTTCGCTGTCTGCGCCAAAACATCGGCGTTGCCATGGCCCGCGGTAGTCATTGGGTAGTCATTGGGGACGTTCTTAAACGACGGTAGTCATGGGGGACGTTCTTAAACGACGGTAGTCATGGGGGACGTTCTTAAATGACTAGTCGAAAGGGACACTCTTGCACCAAATCTGCCGGCCCACACCGGGCTCGTCCTTTACTTTACTGAGATAAAGTGAACGTGCAGATTCGTAACCCACTCGCAACCGTTCTATGGCACGATATTGAACGAATGTATGCTATGCGCCCGAGCCTTTCGGGCAGAGTGGGAGACAGTATGGTCAAGCTGTACGAGGACGGCATCTACCTGCGCGGCGGCAGCGAGGTTGTGCCTGCGGCCGAGGCTGCCGAGCGCGGCATTACGCAGACGCCCGAGGATGCCAAGCGCGGCACCATCGCGTATTCGATCCTCCAGGCACACAATACGTCCGGCGACCCCGAGGCGCTCAAGATTCGCTTCGACGCCATGGCGAGCCACGACATCACCTTTGTCGGCATCATCCAGACGGCGCGCGCCTCGGGCATGGAGCAGTTCCCGCTGCCCTACGTGCTCACTAACTGCCACAACTCGCTGTGTGCTGTGGGCGGTACCATCAACGAGGACGACCACGTCTTCGGTCTCTCGGCTGCCAAAAAGTACGGCGGCATCTTCGTTCCGCCGCACATCGCCGTCATCCACTCCTTTATGCGTGAGAACTTTGCCGGCTGCGGCAAGATGATCTTGGGCTCCGACTCGCACACCCGCTACGGCGCCCTGGGCACCATGGCCGTGGGCGAGGGCGGCGGGGAGCTGGCCAAGCAGCTGCTGCGTGACACCTACGATGTCGCCTATCCCGGCGTTGTCGCCATCTACCTCACGGGCGCCCCGCGCCCCGGCGTCGGCCCGCACGACGTGGCGCTCGCCATCATCCGTGCCGTCTTTGCCAAGGGCTACGTTAAGAACAAGGTCATGGAGTTTGTGGGCCCCGGCATCGCGAGCATGACGACTGACTACCGCAACGGCGTCGACGTCATGACTACCGAGACCACCTGCCTGTCGAGCATCTGGGCCACCGACGAGGACACGCACGCGTTTTTGGCCATGCACGGCCGCGGCGACGACTACCGCGAGCTCAAGCCCGCCGATGTCGCCTACTACGACGGCTGTGTCGAGGTCGATCTGTCGAGCATCAAGCCCATGATCGCCCTGCCGTTCCATCCTTCCAACGGCTTTGAGATCGATGAGCTCAACGAGAACCTCGAGGACATCCTGCATGAGGTCGAGCTCGAGGCCGCCAAGATTGGCGAGGGCAAGACGCACTTTAGCCTGCTCGACAAGATCGTCGACGGTAAGCTGCACGTGCAGCAGGGCGTCATCGCCGGCTGCTCGGGCGGCAATTACGATTCCGTGGTCCAGGCTGCTCGCGTGCTCAAGGGTGCCAACACCGGCTGCGGCGAGTTCTCGCTGTCGGTCTATCCCACGAGCCAGCCCGTGGCACTCGAGCTTACGCGCCGCGGCTATATCTACGATCTCATGGAGGCCGGTGCGATCGTTCGCACGGCGTTCTGCGGCCCGTGCTTCGGCGCCGGCGACACGCCTGCCAACAACGGCCTGTCCATCCGCCACACCACGCGCAATTTCCCCAACCGCGAGGGTTCCAAGCCGGGTAATGGCCAGCTGAGCGCCGTGGCCCTGATGGATGCCCGCTCCATTGCGGCGACAGCTGCCAACGGCGGCGTCCTGACGTCGGCGACCGACCTGCCCGAAGACACTTGGGACGAGGCCTGCGAGTACACCTTTGACGATGCGCCGTACAAAAAGCGCGTGTACTGGGGCTTTGGCAAGGCGGAGCCTGCCGACGAGCTGGTCGAAGGCCCCAACATCAAGCCGTGGCCCGCGATGGAGCCCCTCGGCGACGACATCCTGCTCAAGGTGTGCTCCAAGATCATGGACCCGGTCACCACGACCGACGAGCTCATTCCCTCGGGCGAGACGAGCTCCTTCCGCTCCAACCCGCTGGGTCTGGCCGAGTTTACGCTCAGCCGCCGCGATCCGGCCTACGTCGGTCGTTCCAAGGAGGTCGACGCCGTGGAGAAGCGTCGCGTGGCCGGCGAGGCCGCGGGCGACCTGGCGGCGCTCGATGCCGAACTTGCCGGCGTGTTTGAGGCGCTGGCCGGCGCGGGTGTCGCGGTCGATGCCAAGGCGACCGAGTACGGCTCTATGCTCTATGCCAAGAAGCCCGGTGACGGTTCTGCCCGCGAGCAGGCCGCGAGCTGTCAGCGCGTGATTGGCGGCTTGGCCAACATCGTCCACGAGTACGCCACCAAGCGCTATCGCTCCAACGTGATGAACTGGGGCATGGTGCCCTTCCAGATGGAGGCCGAGCCCAACTTTGAGGTGGGCGATTACGTCTTCGTGCCGGGTATCCGTGCCGCGCTCGATGGCGACCTGAAGGACATCGCCGCCTACGTGGTGCGTGCCGACGGTGCGGTCGAGCAGATTGAGCTCTACATTTCCGATATGACTGCCGAGGAGCGTGCCATCGTCAAGGCCGGTTGCCTGATCAACTACAACAAGTTCAAGGTCGCTGCCGAGTAACGCACTTAATTGTCCGTCCGGGGCTTACCCTTTCCCGCCCGCTCACGCGCTTCGCGAGGGTCGCGTTCGGGAAAGGGTAAGCCCCGGACTACATTTCTGCATTCTCGTTGGGTCTTGAGGGACGCTAATAAATAGACTTGCTTGATGCCGCCTCTGTTAATGGGGCGGCTTCTTTTTGTCGAAAACCACCACAAAGGGGACAGGCGCCTTTGTGGCGGTGGGGAACGAGCTCGATGTTGTTGTGGTTGTTGAGCGGTATGTTAATGGGCGGCTCTACAGAATTTCATCCGGGCTGGCGGGTTTGGTTGTTTTGGGGATGCCGAGTTTGGATGACGCGAAATCGTCAACATTGTCCTTAATTCCGTCTTTGGTGTAGACAGTGACCATATAGGTGCTGTGTCCGAATTCGCTCTTGTCGCGTGTTGCCCAGGCATCCCAGTAGGCGGCCCCGTTTCGCCCTTTGATTTTTCCGACACGGCGGAGTTCTGTTCGCTTTAATTTCCGGTTGCTATAGATGGTTCGACCGGCTTCCGCGGTGAGCCCGCACTGTCCAAGCAGCTTGTCGAGGACTTGGTTCATGTGGCGCTCATCGGTGTTTGGTGCGTAGTCGTAGGCGAGGGTGATGGAGTCGAGTGGCTGGTCGTCGATCAGATAGTTTAGCGCCTGAGGTTCAAGGCAGAAATGGGGGGAGCATCCGTCGACCTTGCCGAGCAACGGTAACTTGGACTGCCAACTTCCGGTGGGAATTGCATATTCGTAGAACACGCCACGGCAGACAAAGGAGAGCGAGGTGGCACGCGAGCCGGCGTCGATCATCCCGCAAAGATCGAAGGGCGAGGCGATACCAAAAGAAAAGGGCGTGATGACGATAAGGAAGAGCATCACGATGGGTATGGCGAGAATGGCGATGACGTTGCGACCGGTGGAATGAGACGGCTTCATATGCGCTCCTCGAGACAAAGATCTGTTGAGGATAGGCAGAAATGGATATGTTCAGAGAACAATTCAAGTTTAATCTCATGGCGCGAGATGGTCGACCGTTAGCGTCGAAAACCACCACAAAGGTGCCTGTCCCCCTTGTGGTGGTGAGGAGCACGCGGCTTCTTTTGGTAATAGTGCTGGCTGGCGGTATCATTAGTGCAGGTGGCGAAGGTTTGCATTGTGGGGTGTTTTGCCGTGAGCCGTTCTGCCCGTATTGGATTGATTGTCTTGGCGCTTGCGATCGCTGTGGTTGGCGCGGGCGCTGTCGGTATGGCATTTCTACCTGCTGTGGTGACGGAGCCGTTGGTCAAGCCTGTGGCTCAATCTGTCGAACTTCTGACCGGCGACGACAAGCCCGAGACCATTACCGTTGATTTTGATGAGCAGCCGGTTGTGCTGGGTATTAGCAATTATCCGAGTATTCAGCTTGGGGCCATGCGCTATACCACGGATACAAGCCTGATCGATAGGGCGTCCGAGCTACTCAAGGGCAAAACATTTAAGCGTTGGTACGGATATGCGTCCTATCGGGCAAAAGCGAACGACATGGTTGGCGGATGCCACTCTTCCATCGAGCTGGACACTGCAAACGGCGCAAAGTTATGTGATGTCTCGTACGATCCGGGTTACGAGGGCAATGAGGGTCCGGGTATTTACATCATGGCCGGCGATGCAGCCTATGTCATGGAGGGCGACCAGGCCGAGCTCAACGATTTTATGGGTCAGTGTATCCAAGATGCCTATGAACAGACCTGCTTGCCCGACCCGCAGACTGCACGCGATAGTGGGTCTGCCCGTATATGGCTCTTCGAGGATGAGATGCCCTGGAGCGGCGAATCGGGAAGCACGGGTTCGGCAAGTAAATAGAGACTGCAACCACCACAAAGGTACCCGTCCCCTTTGTAGTAGTTCTCGGTTTGTCTCGATCTGTAACATCTTGGCCGCTAAAAGTGGGCCTGGTGTTACAGATTTAGATTTTCGATTCGGGTGTCTTCTGTTTGTCTCAATCTGTAACAGATAGGGCCCTATTTGCCGAGTAGTTGTTACAGATTTAGATAAACGGGCGCCGCTGAGCATTTCATCTCGATCTGTAACATCTAGGATCAAAAATGGCTGCTAGATGTTACAGATCGAGACGGTAGTGCGCCTGGGCAGCGGCGGGCTGACATCTCAGTACCCTATCTCTTAATCACTCAGAAAATCTTATATATAGAGACTTAGATTTGTGTATAAGATCGCGCAAAGCTGGCAACAATACTTCTCGAACAACGTGAAGCCGCCCCGTAGGGCGGCCGCCCCAAGAGAGGTGATTCCATGAGAATCGATAAGCTAGCAATGACGTCGCGCGAGGCGTTGCAGACCGCCATGAGCACGGCTGCCGATGCACAGGCCGGCGCTGTGGAGCCGATTCACCTGCTGTCCGCCCTGCTCGGTGCCGGCGAGCGCAATATCTCCGTGATCATTGAGCGCATCGGTGCCGACCCGGCTCAGCTTGCACGCTCCACACAGGATGCCATCGACCACGCGCCCAAGGTTTCGGGCGAGGGCCAGCAGATGGGCCTGTCCAATGAGCTTGTCCGCGTCATCGAGAAGGCCGAGAAAAAGGCCACCAAGATGGGCGACAGCTTTGTGGTGACCGAGCATCTGCTGATGGCACTTGCCGAGGACAAGGGCGAGGCGGGCCGCGTTCTGCGCGACGCAGGCGTCACCAAGGAGCGCATCGAGCAGGTCTACGAGGAGCTGCGTGGCGATGACCGCGTGACGTCTGCCGAGGACAAGACCCAGTTTGAGGCGCTGGAGCAGTACGGACGCAACATCTGCGATCTTGCCCGCGCCGGCAAGCTCGACCCTGTCATCGGCCGTACCGACGAGATTCGTCGTACCATCCAGGTCCTGTCCCGTCGCACCAAGAACAACCCCGTGCTCATCGGCGAGCCGGGCGTGGGTAAAACTGCCATCGTCGAGGGCATCGCCCAGCGTATCGTGGCCGGCGACGTGCCGAGCACCCTGCGCGACCGCGACCTTATCGAGCTCGACATGAGCGCGCTGGTCGCCGGCGCCAAGTACCGTGGTGAGTTCGAGGACCGCTTGAAGGCCGTGCTCAAGGAAGTGCAAAAATCGGAAGGCAAGGTCATCCTGTTCATCGATGAGCTCCACACCATCGTGGGCGCGGGTGCCACCGAGGGCTCCATGGACGCCGGCAACATCCTCAAGCCTGCGCTCGCCCGTGGCGACCTGCATGCGATCGGCGCGACCACGCTCGACGAATACCGCAAGTACATCGAGAAGGACGCGGCGCTCGCCCGTCGTTTCCAGACCGTGATGGTCAGCGAGCCCACCGTCGAGGACACCATTTCGATCCTGCGTGGCTTGAAGGAGAAGTACGAGATCTTCCACGGCGTGCATATCACCGATAGCGCGCTCGTGGCAGCTGCCGACCTCTCCGATCGCTACATCGCCGACCGTTTCCTGCCCGACAAGGCCATCGACCTGGTCGATGAGGCGGCAAGCCGCCTGCGCATGGAGCTCGACAGCATGCCGGTCGAGATCGATGCCACCACGCGTCAGCTCACCCAGCTGCAGATCGAGGAGCAGGCACTCATGAAGGAGACCGACGACGCTTCCAAGGAGCGTCTGGAGGCCTTGCGCCAGGAGATTGCCGAGGTTCAGGAAAAGCTCAACGTGCAAAAGGCCGGCTGGCTCAACCAGAAGAACGCCATCGACCACGTGCAGGAGCTCAAGGGCCAGCTCGATGAGGCCAAGAGCGAAGAGGAGCGTGCGACGCGCAACGGCGATTTGGGTCGTGCGTCCGAGCTGCGCTACTCCGTGATTCCGGGTCTGCAACAGCAGATTCAGGATTCCGAGGCCGCGCTCGAGGCACAAAAGCAGCAGGACGGCGAGGGCCTCAACGAACAGGTGACCTCCGATGAGATCGCCGAGGTCGTGAGCGCCTGGACCGGTGTGCCCGTGTCCAAGATGATGCAGGGCGAGCTCGACAAGCTCAAGGGCCTGGAGGGCGAGCTGCACAAGCGCGTCATCGGCCAGGACGAGGCGGTCTCCGCTGTCGCCGCGGCCGTGCGTCGCAGCCGTGCGGGCCTCTCCGATCCGGACAAGCCCATCGGCAGCTTCTTCTTCCTGGGCCCCACTGGCGTGGGCAAGACCGAGCTCGCAAAGGCGCTTGCCGAGTGCCTGTTCGATGACGAGCGCGCGCTCGTGCGTATCGACATGTCCGAGTATATGGAGAAGTTCAGCGTCCAGCGTCTGATTGGTGCGCCCCCGGGATACGTGGGCTACGACGAGGGCGGTCAGCTCACCGAGGCCGTGCGTCGTCGTCCGTACTCCGTGATCTTGCTCGACGAGATGGAGAAGGCTCATCCGGATGTCTTCAACGTGCTGCTGCAGGTGCTCGACGACGGCCGTCTGACCGATGGCCAGGGTCGCCAGGTGTCCTTCAAGAACACGATTATCATCATGACGTCTAACGTGGGCTCCAAGGCCATCGCCGATCTGTCCGGCAAGGACGAGGAGGAGATGCGCCATCAGGTCGACGCCGCCATGGCTCAGACCTTCCGCCCCGAGTTTCTCAACCGTATCGACGATATCGTGGTGTTCCATCCGCTCGGCATGGCGCAGATCGAGAAGATCGTCGACATCCAGCTCGCCGACGTCCGCGCACGCCTGGCCAAGGAGCGCATGACGCTTGCCATCACCCCGGCGGCCAAGCAGATGCTCGCCGTGGGCGGCCTGGACCCCGTGTTCGGTGCCCGTCCGCTCAAGCGCCTGGTCCAGCGCGAGGTCGTGGACGCCATCGCCGCCGCCATCATCGACGGCACGGTGCGCGAGGGCGATCAGGTGACGGTCGATGTCGACAAGGACGGCGGCTTTACCGTCGTGTGCGACAACACGCCGGCGGCCACCTACGAGGTTCCCGACGCCGAGTAGATTTTGGGCCATGCCTTAAAATCTGTCAGTCGTCTCTAAACGCCAAGGGCGGCGGATCCAATTGGGTCCGCCGCCCTTTTTCGTGCGACAATCGATGATGTTGAACACGATTGCATGGCAAGGAGATATGCAGATGAAAGACGAGATCAAGACAAGCGCGCCGGCGACCGATGCCGCACCCGCCGCACCCAAGCCTGCGCCTAAGCCGGCGCCCAAGCCGCGCGACCCCTACATCCGTGCCGAGAACGAGGACGACGACGGCTACGATCCCTACAGCGATCGCCGCCCCGAGCGCGAGCCAATGTTCGAAGTCGACCCGTGGCGCTGAGTGCCACCCAAAAGGCGACCAATAAGTTGCGGTGAAATAGGGATTGTTTTGCGGTTTGACCAGCAAAAACAGTCCCTATTTCACCGCAACTGCGTTAGGGATGGGGTGTTGGGCGGCTGTCTTCGGGCCAGCTAGTCCTGGGCTTTGATGCTCGGCAGGAGAATCTGGGCGAGGTAGTCGCATTCGAGCTTGGTGGCAGCGTCGGCCTTGCCGTCTTTACCGACCAGGTCGTTTTTGATCTGGCTATAGGTGTAGCGGTTGCCGGTCGTAAGCTCGACAAGCTCAATGGCCGTGTCCATGGGGTAGGTCGACACGGGGTCTTGCGTGCGCCCGTTGATGGTTTGCGGAATCACGTACGGATAAACAGGGCCGCTGGCGTAGACGGTGTAGCCGTTGCCCAGGCTGACCGTGCCTAAAACAGTATCGCCGTCATCGGGCGTAAAGGTCTCGCCGTCGCGCACCGCGACGAGCGTCGCGAGCGGTGTGTTGGTGTTGCCGTCCAGATAAATGCACAGCGTACTGCCGTTTTGCCAGGTTGCGACCTTGCCATACCACTCAACCGGAATATCGAGCTGATACAGATCCGTCGCCTTGTGTCGAGCGTCGGCATCGCGGGCGGACTGTGCCTCGCTTGCGCTTACGGCGTTGACGGCGGCATCGCGGCGCGTAATTGCCGCCTGCTGGAGTATCTTTGCCGCGGCGGCAGAGCTCGCGCCGCCTTCCTCGGCATACTTGGCGGCGGCATCGATCTGGTCGTCAGTCACTGTGTCGGCCGAAGGCACCTTGAGCTTAAAGGTGGCCTGGGCACTTAAATCCTGTCCATCGCTCTTAACGGTGACCTGCGTCTTGGTGGTCGGGACGGTATAGATGGTGCCGTCGGCCGCGATGGGGGAGGCAGCGATGGAGAGCGTGTAATCGCCGGGCAGCAGTTTGATGCCGCGGCCGTGCTCGTCAACATAGAGCGTTTCGCTCACGGAGGAGCCGTCAGAATCCTGACCGCTCACCTGTACGGGAATCTTGGAGCCAGTGGAACAGTCGAGGCCCGCGGCATGCACGCCAATCTGCACTGACATCATCGTGTGGGCATTGGCGGCGACAGTGGCAGCCTGCTCTTGCTGATATCCGTTCCAGGCAGCATAGCCTGCACCGCCGGCGACGAGCGCGACGGCCACGACACCGGCGACCATCAGATTGCGGCGCTTGGGCGACATCTTGCGATGGCGAACCTCGGCCTCGCGTGCCGAGGGAACGGACGGCAGGGGAATATCGCCCATGGCGATGGTCTCGTCCACGGCAGGCGCAGAGCCCAGGCCGGGAAGCTCGCGGGTCAGCGAATCTTCGGCCGGCAAGCTGTCGAGCAAGATGGTTTCCTCGCTCGTGTCGGATTCGGGCTGGTCGTCGGCCTCGCATTCGGTGTCTTCGTGATCTGCCTCATCTTCGGCAGGCTCAACGTCGTCTGCATCCTGATCATCGGACTGCGCCTCGGCTTCCGACTCATCCTGCACATCAACGCCCGAATCGTCAAACGCAATCTCATCAAGTGAAATCCGGTCTAGGCTCTCCAGGGCTTCGGCACACGCTTCTGCATCTTGGGCTGCATCCTCTTGGCCCATCGTCTCATCATTCATACATCCCCCAAGCTCAATATCGGGACAACAATGTACCCAAAATTGGGGTCACATAGAGCTGTCAGGCGGTTGGAAATCTGATTTTATCTGTGAGAGAGGTTTTGCATATGTGCGTGAATGCGCGCAACAACAAAAAGCCCCGGAAAGCGGGCGAATCGCTTTCCGGGGCTGCGCATGACGCGCGATTGCGGCGTCGGCTAAGTTTGCCTACATCCAAATGTGGACGGAATAAACACGTTACTCGGCGTGCGCGTAATCAACCTTGGCGCGGCGGGCAGTGGCCTTCTCCCAATCGCTGGTGCCCTCAAAGACGTCCTGCTTGTAGGGGTTGCGGCCGAGCTTCTTGGCACGGTAGGCGATGTAGATGATTGCGGCGACGTTGGCGATCAGCGCGGCAATCGAGACCGCGGTAGCGGCGCTGGGGTCGAGCGTGGAGTGCGTCACAAAGATGGACTCCTCCTGGAAGTAGGGGAACACCTGGGCAAACATGCACCAAATGGCCAGCGTAAAGGCGCGGTTCTGGATCCAGCCGCCCTTGTTCCAGATAAAGGCGGCGACGGTGGGCGCCAGCAGCAGCGCAAAGCCGCAGAACCAGGAGTGGGTGGGCAGGCAGTTGTAGGTGTAGCAGAAGTTCCAGATATCGTAGGCGATGATGTAGACCCAAGTCATGTCGGGCCACAACATGTCGGTCTGATCCTCGGAGGCGTAGACGCTCCACCAACCGGTCATGCAGAAGATGTTGATGAGACCGGCGATGCCGTTGAACACGTTGTTCCAGCCGGCCAGCTGCGTAGCACCTTCGGAGGTGACCCAGGTGGACTGGCCCAGGACAAAGAAGTGATAGGCGCTCTCGAAGTCGGACACGACGGCGATCATGATGTTGATGGCGACGATCACAAACGGCCACGCGCGGAACCAATGCGCCTTGCCGATCTTGCCCCACTGGTACTTAATGGCAATGAAGCCCCAGCAACCGGCCAGCGCCGCGTACACCTTGGCGTAGTGGAACCAGCTGTTCTGGTATACATGGGTGGGGTTGGTGAGCGCCCACTCGGCACCCTGTGAGACGCCGATGGCGATGGCGACGCAGTAGATGGTCATGGCCAGCGGAGCCACGCCAAAGATGATTGCCGCGCCCAGCTTGGTGCGGCGGCCGACCTCGTTGAGCACGATCAGGCCAATAAAGACCATGGCCCAGCCGGCCCAGTGGATAAGGGTATCGCTACCCCAAACATCGAACAGCATGCTGCTCTCCTTTCACACGCCCGCGGCCCCTCTTCTGATCGCGGGCAGTTTGGCCAAATGTCGTCAGTTCTGGGGCTTGCGCTCCGGATACTTGGCGGTGTAGCCCTCGATGTGGAGCGTCGAGGCGATGATTTCCTTGACCGTCTCGTCGGGCACATCGGGGTGCGTGCGGATATACATCAAAAGACCCATGATGAGGGTGTAGAACGTTTCGTAGACATGGTCGATGCGCAGCTCGTGATGGGCGACAAAATCCACCACGGTGGTGTCGCAGATATACTGCGCCACGCGCTGAACCACGTTGTGCAAAAAGCCGCCGTAGAGCGCGCCGCTGCTTGAGGTGAGCGTACTCGGCAGCTCGTGGCCGCTGGCGACCAGGCGCTTAAAGAGCGGGGCAACGGTGTCGAGCGCGCCCTCAATATCACCGACGATGCGGTTGGCATTCCACTGCTCGAGCTCGGAGATAAAACCGTCGATTGCCTCGTCCATAACAGCGGTGACGGCGGCGTCCATGTCGGCGAAGTAGTGGTAGAACAGCGAGCGCGTGCAGCCGGCTCGCTTGGTCACGGCCGATACCGATAGGTGGGACACGCCCAGCTCGGAGCTTACGGTGCGCACGGCATCGAGGATCTCGCGACGGCGTTCGTCGCCCGTCAGGCGCTTTGCCGCGCTATCGGATGCGGGGACGGCATCGACCACAGAGGTATCTGCTGTGTTGTTGCCCATGTTTTGCCGCCTTTCATCCTCTTTTGCCTGACCGTTCGCCTAACAGTCTTGAATATTGTTGACGGTTCGTCAATACTATTTTTGACACAATGTCAACAATGGCGGGTAAACGGCATGGGGGGGCATGCCCGACCTGCAAAAAAGAGGGGTGCCGCGGTCTCGCCGGACTGTGGCAAGAGAAGGGACAACCATGATTCTCAACGGACCGGGAATTAGCTACACCGAGCCCGACATCGGCTCGGAGTTCGTGCCGCCGCTGCCGGAGCATCCGCGTGAGGCCATCGTCAAACTGTGCGAGCACTGTACCAACCGTCTGTTGCACCGCGACGAGCTGCTGGGCTACGAGTACTGGTCGTTTGCCGAGGCCGCAACCGACGAGCAGGCCGAAGTGCTCTGCAAGATGAAGATGCGCCGTCCCTATACGCTGCCCGAGATGGTCAAGCTCACCGGCATGCCCGAGGCCGATATCGAGAAGATGCTCGACGACATGAGCTACACGGGTCTGCTCGAGTACAACTGGGAAAATCCCGAGCGCGCCAAGCAGTGGGTCCTGCCCATGCTGGTGCCGGGTTCCGCCGAGTTCCTCAACATGCGCGTGGGCCAGCTCGAGGAGCATCCGGTCTACGCCAAGTTCTTTGAGCAGGCGTCCAAGGGACCGCTGTCCAAGGCCACGCCGATGGTGCCGCCCGGAGGCGCCGGTATCGGCATGCACGTCATTCCGGTCGAGAAGGCCATTGACGCCGCGAGCACCTCGGTGCCGATTGAGCATATCGAGCATTGGCTCGACAAATACGAGGGTAAGTATGCCGCCAGCACCTGCAGCTGCCGCGCGAGCCGTCGCGTGATGGGTGAGGGCTGTGCCGACGACCCGGCCGATTGGTGCATCGCCGTGGGCGATATGGCCGACTACGTGGTCGAGACCGATCGTGGCCATTACGTGACCCGCGACGAGGTCTACGACATCCTGCGCCAGGCCGAGGACAACGGCTTTGTGCACCAGATCACCAACATCGACGGCGAGAACAAGATCTTCGCCATCTGCAACTGCAACGTCAACGTGTGCTATGCCCTGCGCACCTCGCAGCTGTTCAACACGCCCAACCTGTCGCGCTCGGCCTATGTCGCCAAGGTCGAGAAGGACAAGTGCGTGGCCTGCGGTCGCTGCGTTGAGGTGTGCCCGGCCGGTGCCGCTAAGCTGGGCCAGAAGCTCTGCAGCAAAAAGGCCGGCGGACAGGTGCCCGAGTATCCGCGCCAGGAGCTGCCCGATGCCACCAAATGGGACCACACCAAGTGGTCGCCCAACTACCGCAACGACAACCGCATCGAGACGCATGAGTCCGGCACCGCTCCCTGCAAGACGGCCTGCCCCGCGCATGTCGCCGTTCAGGGCTATTTGAAGCTCGCGGCTCAGGGTCGCTATGACGAGGCCCTAGCACTCATTAAGCGCGAGAACCCGCTGCCCGCTATCTGCGGCCGTGTGTGCAACCGCCGCTGTGAGGATGTCTGCACTCGCGGCCGTGTGGACGCCGCCGTGGCTATCGACGAGGTCAAGAAGTTCATCGCCCAGCGCGATCTGGATGCCGCGACCCGCTATGTCCCACCTGTGGTGACCCCGACGCGTGCCGGCGGCTTCGACCAGAAGATCGCCATCATCGGTGCCGGTCCGGCCGGCCTGTCCTGCGCTTTCTACCTGGCCGAGAAGGGCTACAAGCCTGTCGTGTTCGAGAAGAACGAGCGCCCGGGCGGTATGCTCACCTACGGTATTCCCAGCTTTAAGCTGCAGAAGGATGTTATCGAGGCCGAGGTCGAGATCATTCGCCTGATGGGTGCCGAGTTCCGCTATGGCGTGGAGGTCGGTCGTGATGTGACGCTCGACGAGCTGCGCGAGCAGGGCTTTAAGGCCTTCTACGTTGCTATTGGCTGCCAGGGCGGCCGCCTTGCCGGTATTCCGGGCGAGGATGCCGAGGACGTGACCGTGGCCGTCGACTTCCTTCGCGAGGTTAACAGCGGCAAGATCGATACCCTGTCCGGCCGCACCATTGTGGTGGGCGGCGGCAACGTGGCCATCGACGTTGCCCGCAACGCCTGCCGTCTGGGCTCTGAGCACGTTGAGATGTTCTGCCTGGAGAGCGAGGTCCAGATGCCCGCCAGCGAGGAGGAACGTCGCGAGGCCGTTGAGGACGGCGCTCACATCAGCTGCGGTTGGGGCCCCAAGGAGATTCACCTGGACGAGGCCGGTCGTGTGTGCGGTATCACCTTCAAGCGCTGCACGCGTGTCTTTGACGACGGGGGCCGTTTTGCGCCCGAGTACGACGAGAACGATCTGCGCCGTGTCGATGCCGACCGTGTCGTCATGTCGATTGGCCAGTCCATTGTGTGGGGCGACCTGCTGGCTGGCTCCAAGGTGGAGCTCGGCCGCGGCCAGGGCGCCCTTGCCGATCCCCAGACTTACCAGACCGCCGAACCCGACATCTTTGTGGGTGGTGACGTCTACACTGGCCCCAGCTTTGCCATCGACGCTATCGCCGCCGGCCACGAGGCCGCGGTGTCCATCCATCGCTTTGTGCAGCCGGGCTCCACGCTCACCATCGGCCGCAATCAGCGCCGCTACACCGCACTC
This sequence comes from uncultured Collinsella sp., assembly GCA_900545665.1. Classification (GTDB taxonomy): domain Bacteria; phylum Actinomycetota; class Coriobacteriia; order Coriobacteriales; family Coriobacteriaceae; genus Collinsella. The sequence goes on along the minus strand of UQZU01000013.1, from coordinate 13,337 downwards.
GACCGCGACGACGTTGTGCTCGAGAGCTACGACAACGCGAGCCGCGAGGTTGCGCATGTGGACCGCGAACGCGAGAAGGCTGCGCCGTTTAGCGAGTATGTTGAGACCTTTACCGAGGAGCAGGTGCGCGCCGAGACCGCCCGCTGCCTGGGCTGCGGCGCCTCGATTGTCGACCCCAACAAGTGCATCGGCTGCGGCCTGTGCACCACCAAGTGCGCGTTTGACGCCATCCATCTGGATCGCGACCGCCCCGAGTGCTCCACGATGGTCAAATACGAGCAAAAGCTCCCAAGCCTCGGCAAGTACGCTCTAAAGCGCGCCATCAAGATTAAGTTCGGTCGCAAGTAAGTAGTCATAACGGGAACGGCGGAGGAAAAAGTGCACGAGCTCGGAATCGTCTATCACATCATTCGCGATGTCGAGAATGTGGCGCGCGCTCATGGCGTGCGTCGCGTTTCGAGCGTGACGTTGCTGCTGGGCGAGGTCTCGGGCGTCGTTCCCGACTTGCTGCTCGACGCTTGGCGCTGGGCAGCAGATAAAAAGCCTATCGCGCAGGGCGCGGAGCTTATCGTGGAGTCCGTCGAGGCCGTGACACATTGCGAGGCGTGTGGCTGCGACTACGCGACGGTCGAGCACGGCAAGACCTGTCCCCATTGCGGTAGCGGCGAGACATACCTGCTGCAGGGCCAGGAGGTCATGATCAAGCAGATCGAGACCCCCGAAGAGGATCCGGCAGACGCTGCTCCTGACGGCCTCTCCGACGCCCCCGATGCCGTCGACGCCGCCAACCCACTCCACATCGCCTAGGATTCCCTATAAGTTGCGGTGAAATAGTTCCTAAATCCAGCCTTCTGGCTCTTAAACAAGAACTATTCCACCGCAACTATTTTGAGTGGTTTCATAGACCATAAGTCACGAAAATAGTCAAGCCATGTCTGTTTAAACAAAATAGCGGCAGTACAAGCGCATTCGCGCTTGCCTAAAATCGATATTAATGAACAGCCTGCTTGTATCTGTAAAATGCTTGGCTTGATGAGCGACGCCTTGTCGTGTAATGAGTCAAAAAGCAGTAACGTAATCAACTTGTAACAAACCTAGACGTTTAAACAAATAATCCAACCTTTTGCGGATTTAGCTATAATTCCACAAACCAAACAGCTATACTCCTTTCATGTCGTGTAGGAAATACGTAGACAAAAAGGAGGTTATGTGATGGTAAGTATTGTTCTTGCTAGCCACGGGGACTTGGCAGCTGGAATCAAGCAGACGGGCTCGATGGTCTTTGGCGATCAGCCGTCTGTTGCCGTGGTCTCGCTCGAGCCGAGCATGGGCCCCGACGATTTCCGTGCCAAGGTCGAGGAAGCAGTCGCTTCCTTCGAGGACCAGGAGCAGGTGCTCTTCCTCGTTGATCTGTGGGGCGGCACGCCGTTCAACCAGATCAGCGGGCTCATCGAGGGCCACGATTCCTGGGCTATCGTCACCGGTGTCAACCTGCCTATGCTCATCGAGGCATATTCGCAGCGCTTTGACGCAAAGAACACTGCACATGCGATCGCAAAACATCTCGTGACTGAGGCTAAGGCTGGCGTGCGCGTCAAGCCCGAGTCTCTGGAGCCCGAGGAGAAGAAGCCGGCTGTGGCCGCCGCTGCTCCTGCAGGCGCCATCCCTCCGGGAACGGTCATCGGCGACGGGCACATCAAGATCGCCCACGTCCGTATCGACACCCGTCTGCTGCATGGTCAGGTGGCCACCACGTGGACCAAGCAGATCAACCCCAACCGCATCATCGTGGTTTCCGACGGCGTTGCTCACGACGAGCTCCGCAAGACCATGATCGAGCAGGCTGCCCCTCCGGGAGTCCATGCCAACGTCGTGCCCATCAAGAAGATGGCTGAGGTCGTCAAGGACACGCGTTTTGGTGACACCAAGGCCATGCTGCTCTTCGAGAACCCGCAGGATCTGCTCAAGGCCATCGAGGCCGGCGTCGACATCAAGGAAGTCAACATCGGTTCCATGGCTCACTCCAAGGGCAAGGTCGTCGTCACCAACGCCGTCGCTATGGGCGATGACGACGTTAAGACTCTCGAGGCCCTCAAGGCCAAGGGCGTCAAGTTCGAGGTCCGCAAGGTTCCTTCGGATGCCTCCGAGGATCTCGACGCCATGTTGAAGAAAGCTAAGGCCGAACTGGCCGCTCAAGCATAGTAAAGGAGGGTCCGATACATGTCTGCAATCACTATTCTGCTTGTTGCGATTGTCGCGTTGCTTGCCGGTATGGAAGGCGTTCTGGATGAGTTCCAGTTCCATCAGCCGCTCGTGGCATGCACGCTTATCGGTCTCGTAACCGGTCACCTTCAGGAGGGCATCCTCCTGGGCGGTTCGCTCCAGATGATGGCCCTTGGCTGGGCTAACGTCGGCGCCGCCGTCGCGCCTGACGCCGCTCTGGCCTCGGTCGCTTCTTCGATCATCATGGTGCTCGCCCTCAACGGCGGCGCCACTGATTCGGCCAAGGCCGTTACCGCGGCCATCGCCGTCGCCGTCCCGCTGTCGGTCGCTGGTCTGTTCCTGACCATGATCTGCCGTACCATTGCTACCGCTATCGCTCACGCCATGGACGGTTGCGCCGAGAAGGGCGACTTCTCCGGCATCGAGCGCTGGCAGTACGCTGCCATCCTCATGCAGGGCCTTCGTATCGCCATCCCGGCAGTACTTCTGTGCGTCATCCCGGCCGAGGCTGTTACCAACGCGCTTAACGCTATGCCCGACTGGCTGTCCGGCGGCATGGCCGTCGGCGGCGGCATGGTCGCTTCCGTCGGTTACGCCATGGTCATCAACATGATGGCCACCAAGGAGACCTGGCCGTTCTTTATCCTCGGCTTTGTCCTTGCTGCCATCCCTCAGCTCACGCTGATCGCCCTTGGCCTCATCGGCATCTCCCTTGCCCTCATCTACCTTGGCCTTAAGGATCTGGCCAAGCAGGGTGGCGGCATGGGCGGTGGCTCCGGCGACCCGCTCGGCGACATTCTGAACGATTACGAGTAGGAGGGGAGTGATACATATGGCAGAGAACAAGATTCAGCTCACCAAGGCTGACCGTAAGAAGGTTTGCTTCCGTCATCAGTTCCTTCAGGGCTCGTGGAACTACGAGCGTATGCAGAACGGCGGCTGGTGCTTCGCAATGATCCCTGCGATCAAGAAGCTCTACACCAGCAAGGATGACCAGATTGCCGCGCTTAAGCGCCACCTGGAGTTCTATAACACCCACCCCTATGTTTCCGCCCCCGTCATTGGCGTTACCCTCGCCCTCGAGGAGGAGCGCGCCAACGGTGCTCCGATCGATGACGTCGCCATCCAGGGCGTCAAGGTCGGTATGATGGGCCCGCTCGCCGGCGTCGGTGACCCCGTCTTCTGGTTCACCCTTCGCCCGATTCTGGGCGCTCTGGGCGCTTCCCTGGCCATGTCCGGCAGCATCGTCGGTCCGCTGCTGTTCTTCTTCGCGTGGAACATCATCCGTTACGCTTTCCTGTGGTACACACAGGAGTTTGGCTACAAGGTCGGCTCCTCTATCGCCAAGGACCTCTCCGGCGGTCTGATGGGCAAGGTCACCGAGGGCGCTTCCATCCTGGGTATGTTCATCATCGGCGCCCTGGTCGAGCGCTGGGTGTCCATTTCCTTCACCCCGATCGTCTCCACGGTCAAGCAGTCTGCTGGCGCCTTTATCGACTGGGCTAGCCTGCCCTCCGGTTCCGAGGGTATCAAGGAAGCGCTGACGATGTACAACTCCGTCGGTGCTACCGCCCTTGATCAGATGAAGGTCACCACGCTCCAGGGTAACCTCGATCAGCTTATCCCCGGCCTTGCCGCCGTGTGCCTGACCCTGCTGGTCTGCAAGCTCCTCAAGAAGAAGGTTAGCCCGATCGTCATCATCCTGGCTCTCTTCGCCGTCGGCATCATCGGTCGCTTCTGCGGCTTCATGTAAGCACGCTTCGGCTTAAGACCGAGAGTTGCTAGGTAAGGGCTTTTGAGCCATTGAAACGGACCGCACCCGGTGGGTACACTGGATGCGGTCCGATTGTTTTTATTGGAGGGCGAGGCGCGTATGGCGCAATCTCAGAACAGCAAGGTCGATCTGGCAACGCCGGCAACCTGCCTGATGGGGCTTACCAGCCACGGTAACGTGATGGTGGGCAATAAGGCGTTCGAGTACTATAACGAGCGCAATCCCGAGGATTATATTCAAATCCCGTGGGACGAGGTCGACTATATTGCCGCCGAGGTTTTGCGCGGCACCAAGAAGATTACGCGTTTTGCCATCTTCACCAAGGACAACGGTCACTTTACGTTTTCGACGCGCGACGACAAAGAGACGCTTCGTGCGGTCCGCAAGTACGTTGACGAGGATAAACTCGTGCGTTCGCCCGACTTTATCGACGTGACCGCTAAGGGCGCCAAGAGCATCCCTGCTGCCATCAAAAGCCTCTTTCACAAAGGCGACTAGTCGTCTGCGATAGATGGCGGAAAATGCATCCCGGAATTCGTTCTCATTCCGGGATGCATTTTCCTTTTGAGCGCCAGTTGGGAAAGCTTGTCCCATTTTTTAGCCGAATACCGGGATGGAATTTCCCTTACATGTGGTTAGAGGAAACCCCATCCCATTATTTTGCGTTATTCTGGATTATAATTTTCCGTTATTGAGAAGGCTCTACGGCGATAATTCGCTGCAGAGCCTTCTTGATGAGTGGCCATGCGCTACATGGCCAAGGGGCAAATCTGCTACACTAGTACAACATGCCTCCGTAGCTCAGGGGATAGAGCACCGCTCTCCTAAAGCGGGTGTCGACGGTTCGAATCCGCCCGGGGGCACCAGGGAATATGACGGCGTCGCGGGAGCGGCGCCGTTTCTGGTTTGCGGGGGCCGCCGGCGGATTCGGGCCGTCGACACCCGCGTCACCAATTGCGTCTAGAGCCCTCCGGTAGAGTGTCCAAGCCCTAAAGCCCAGTTGATGCTACGGGGTTTGGAGGCGGACTGAAGCAAGGGGAAGACATGTCCGCTCGGGGTGATAGACTAACGCTGTGGTAAATACAGGACAGTTTGACCGTTTTTCAACCAAGATAGGCGTCCCATGCAACTAAATGCAGCTGATATAGCGCAAAAGAGAATTGACCTCGGCCTCACCCAAAAGGAGTTCGCCGCCGCCCTTGGTATGGGCTCGTCTGGCGAACGCACCGTTCGGCGCTGGGAGTCTGGGGATACTAGTCCAACGGCGGCTGAATGCGCCTTTATCGCATCGCTCGATGCGGGGGCTCCATTTGACCAAGGGGAGCGCAGCGACGCGCCTTTTACCTTCTGCGATCTCTTCGCGGGCATCGGCGGTATACGAATGCCGTTCCAGGAGCTTGGCGGTAGGTGCGTCTTCTCTTGCGAGTGGGATAAGTTCGCCCAGAAAACCTACCGGATGAACTATGGAGAGACCCCGGCGGGCGACATCCGTCAGGTCGCATCAAACGATATACCGGACTTCGATGTCCTGCTCGCAGGCTTTCCTTGTCAGCCATTCTCCCTTGCAGGCGTTTCGAAGAAGCAATCTTTGGGGAGACCCACCGGCTTTGAGGATAAAACGCAGGGAACCCTCTTTTTCGAGGTCGCTCGCATCATACGCGACAAGCGCCCGAAGGCCTTCTTGCTTGAGAACGTTAAGAACCTTACGAGTCACGACGGCGGGAAGACCTTCAAGGTCATACGACAGACGCTTGAGGAGGACCTTGGATACCATATTTTCTGGAAAGTGCTTGATTCAAAAAACTGGACGTGCCAGCACAGGGAGCGCATCTACATCGTGGGGTTCAGGGAGGAAGTTCCCTTCTCGTGGGATGACCTTGAGGTGCCGGGACCGGGACATACGCTAGGGGAAATCCTCGAAGAGCAACCAAACGAACGCTACACCATTTCGGATAAGCTATGGGCCTATCTGCGCGCCTATCGCGAAAAGCATGAGGCGGCGGGCCACGGCTTTGGATACTCGATGGTCGGCCCAGAGGACACGACAAGGACGCTTTCCGCCCGGTACCACAAGGATGGCAGCGAGATTCTGGTCGGGCAGGAAGGAAAAAACCCTCGTAAACTCACTCCCCGCGAATGCGCGCGCCTGCAAGGATTTCCCGATGAGTTCATCATCCCGGTGTCGGATACTCAGGCATACAGGCAGTTCGGCAACTCCGTGACCGTGCCGGTCGTGCGCTCGGTCGCGAAGTTGATGATGGAGGTGTTCTAGGATGGACTATGGAGTACTTGGCGCGTATTTTGACGGTGCTGTCGCGAAAACCCTCGTGGGCGTTGACATCATGGGGGCCAATAAAAGCCACCAGCACGAATTCAACGGCGTGGGGCCTTTGCGCGCGCTTTTCGGAGACGATGACATAAAGGGGATGCGAACTACCTTCGCATATCTCGATGATGGTGCAGACCCTATATTCGACCATGGTTATACCACTTGGTACGACGCCCGCAGGAAGCATCCAACTAGAACTGAGTATAGGCTCTACTACAACGATAATGCTGCCATGGGCATGGCCCGTCCGGGCGACCTCATGGTTTTGGCCCTACACGAAGCCAAGGAGGTCGTAATCCTATTTGCCCGAGCGGGGAGTACGGCGGAATCTCAAGTTCGCTGGCTCTTCGCGCTCGACGGGGTTGGCGAGAAGGGTTTTACGCCCTCTGCTCGGGAGGATATGCGCATCACGTCGATCGCCGCAAGGATTTTGGAGTCCATCGGCATCGAAGTTAGCATGCCGATCGCAGCGGAGAACTTCCTCGACGGTATGATCGAGAAATTCGGCGAGTCCTTCCCCAAAGGGGCAGACTTCTCAGCCTACTCAGCTTCCACCCTTGGAAAGCTCGATTGGACGGGCGACCCGGATGGCTGCTTGGTCGCTTGTTACGAACGCGAAGAGATGCTGTTCCGCGTCTTCGAGCGGCATCTCTTGGAGCGCGACCTCGCGCCATACCTTGGCTCGGCGCTTGATGTTGATGGCGTGCTGCGCACCACTATGTCGGCCTTCCAGCGCCGCAAGTCCCGTGCGGGGACGGCGTTCGAGAATCAACTCTCGATGCTATTCGATGCTAGGGGCATACGCTACTCGGCGCAGAAATACACCGAGGGCAAATCAAAGCCGGATTTCATCTTTCCCTCTATTGACGATTACCACGACCCCAAGTTCCCTGTCGCTCGACTGACGATGCTCGGTGCCAAGACAACCATCAAGGAGCGTTGGCGTCAGGTGCTTGATGAGGCTGACAGAATCGAGGACAAGCATCTTGTAACACTTGAGCCCGCCGTAAGTGAGGATTACACACGAGCTATGGCTAAGGACAGGCTCAGCCTCGTTGTGCCCTCATCGCTGTTCGAAACCTACACGCCCGCGCAAAGGGAATGGCTCATGAGCGTCAACGACTTCTGCAGGCTGGTAGAAGCCCGACAGCACGAGTAGAACCACGAGACGTTTTTTAGAAATGAGGCCGGAGACCAGTTGAGTCTCCGGTCTTCTTTTTTCACTCGCAACAGATTCGTCGATCACGAGGTGGGATTTGTATTTGGACTGCGCAAACTCTTGGGCAAGGGTGCTTTTTCCAACGCGGCGGGCCCCCTCGAGCATGATGGCTCGGGATCCATTGCTCGCTTTCCAATCGAGGAGTTTATTGTAGGCCGTACGTCTGAATACTGACATGATTGCCCAATCTAGCTGCTGTATACACGAAATGGGAAGTGTGGTTACCTGATTCAATACACGAAATGGGAAGTATATACAGGCCCTTTTCTACACGAAATGGGAAGTGCGGGTACCGCTGGAGCTTGTTGGGATAGATGGAGCGCATGTGTTGCGTCGCTCAGGTATGCTCATATGTGCCTAGAGTTTCACATGCCGAGAAAGGTTGATGGCTGCCATATCCACATACCAAAACACGGAGCGCTCAGCGCCGTCGACACCCGCGTCACCAATTTCCCCGCGGGGGGGGGAGTTTTCGAATCCGCCCGGGGGCACCAGGGAATATGACGGCGTCGCGTGAGCGGCGCCGTTTTTGGTTAGTGGGGGCCGACGGCAGATTCGGGCCGTCGACGCTCGCGTCACCAATCGCGTCATTCGAATCGGCGCTGGGAATTCAGTGCTTTTCCTCATGCAAGTATCTTCCATCTTGCGTCGCCGTCAGCCGTGAGCGGTCGATTTTTACCGATAAACGGCAAATTAATTCAGAAAAGATCAGGTAATTTCAAGAATGGTCAAACTTGATTAACAGCAAAACAACAAGGTAGATGTCTTTATACGGTGAAAAACTCTGACACAATGAGAAAAAGAGTGAAAAATACTGATTGAAAATGAACTTATGTGGCAGTAATCTACATGTCACAGGGTAAGCCCCGGCGCGCAGGCGGCGGCCCTTATCGAATTACGGATATAGATCAGGTGCTCGAACGGGCAGAAACGATCAAGGACGAAGGTAAAGGACGTAGAAGCATGAAGCTTGCAACTCGTATCAACTCCTATTTTCGCGATGGCGACAAGAATCTTGATCGCGTGTTCGCGGAGTTCCAGAGCGTGGGCCTCACGCACGTCGACCTCAACTACCCCGAGCACTGCACAGGTGTCACGGCTGAGGACATGGCCGCCAAGCTCGCAGCTCACGACCTGCAGCTGAACGGCTGCGCGCTGCGCTTCCGCAACGCCTTCCTCAACGGTGACCTGGGCAATGCCGATGATGCCCTTGCCGCGGAAGCCCTTGAGCTCTGCTACGAGGCGTGCGACTACTGCCGCACTGCCGGTGGCAACACGGTGACCATCTGGCTCGGCCACGACGGCTTTGACTACAGCTTCCAGATCGCCTACGCTCGCGTCTTCGACCAGCTCGTAGCCGCATTCCAGAAGGTTTGCGACTACGCGCCCGACCTCAAGATCTCGATTGAGTACAAACCCTACGAGGAGCGCGCGTACGCGTTCATCGACTCCATGGGTATGACCGGCATGATTCTCAACGCTGCAGACCGCCCGAACCTGGGCGTCACGCTGGATTACTGCCACATGCTCATGAAGCACGAGAACCCTGCCATGGCCGCCGACCTGTTCGGCCGCGAGGGCAAGCTCTACGGCATTCACCTAAACGACGGCAACGGTCGCTTCGACGATGGCCTTATGATTGGTACGTCCACGCCGGTGAAGACCCTCGAGTTCCTCTACTACGTGAAGAAGCACGGTTACGACAGCGCAATCTACTTCGACACGTTCCCGGTCATCGAGCCCGCTGCCGGCGAGGCTGCACAGAACGACCAGATGATCCATCTGCTCAACGACGCCATCGAGGCCGTAAGCATGGAGAAGATCCAATCCGTTATCGATGCAAACGACGCGATTAAGGCAGCCGAGCTTGTCCGCGAGCTCTTCTGCGCAATGGGGAGGTAACCAATGAAACGCGACTGGAACGCGATGGCTCAGGGGATTCTGGACGCCGTCGGTGGTCCCGAGAACATCTCGGGCATGACGCACTGCGCGACGCGCCTGCGCCTCAATCTCAAAGACGACGCGGCTTGCGACGACGCTGCGGTCAAGGAAGTCGAAGGCGTTGTGAACACGCTGAACAAGGCCGGTCAGTACCAGGTTCTCATCGGCACTGAGGTCCCGAAGCTGTACGAGAAGTTTGAGCCGCTGGTCAAGGGTTCGGGCGTGGAAATCTCCGCTGCTACCAAGGACGAGGGCGAGAGCATCGTCAGCCAAGTCTTCTCCGCGATCTCCGGCATCTTTGCCCCGCTGCTGCCCGCCATGGCCGGCTCCGGTATCCTGCGCGGCTTCGTTATCCTGGCCGCCCAGCTCGGCATCATCGCTGAGGGCACGGGTACCTACACCATCCTGTACACCCTGGCCATGAGCGTGTTCTACTTTCTGCCCGTGCTGCTCGGCTTCTCCGCCGGCAAGCGCTTCGGCGCGAGCCCGTACCTGTCGGCGCTGCTCGGCGCGTGCCTGCTCTACCCGGACTTCATCGCGCTCATGGGCGACGCGGGCAACGGCGCCATGACGGACTTCTTCGGCATCCCCGTGGTTCTCATGAACTACAACTCCACGGTTATCCCTGCCATCTTGTCTGTCTGGGTCTACTCGTACCTGTACAAGTGGCTCGATGAGCACGTTTCCGAGATGCTCAAGCTCGTCGTGCTGCCCGCCATCTCCCTGATCGTTATGGTTCCGCTCACCATGCTCGTCATCGGTCCCCTGGGCGTCTACGCTGGTGAGGCCATCGCCTTCGTGGTCAACTGGCTGATCGAGCGCAGCTCCGTGTTCGCCGGCGTGCTGGTTGGCGGCGGCTGGTCCGTGCTGGTGTCCATGGGCATCCACTGGGCCGTGAACCCCATCATGATCAACAACATCGCTCAGAACGGCTTCGACTACATCTGCCCCTTCACCTTCGCCTGCAACTTCGCCGTTATCGGCTGCGCCTTCGGCGTGTTCCTCAAGGCCCGCGACCAGAAGCTCAAGAGCTTCGCGATGACCGGTGTCGTATCGATCGCCCTGTCCGCCATCATCGAGCCCACGCTGTTCGGTATGCTCGTGAAGAACAAGAAGGTCTGGCTTGCGCAGATCATCGGCGGTGCCGTCGGCGGCGCGTTCCTCGGTATCATGAAGGTCGTCACCACTGCGTTCACCTTCGGTTCCGTCACTACGTTCCCGGCTTTCGTGAGTTCCGACCCCATGAACTTCGCTTGGGCTATGGTCGGCATGCTCATTTCCGCCGTCGTGGCCGGTGTTCTTGCCTTCGCCTTCACCGGCAAGGAGGATCAGCTCGCCTAAGAGCCCCGGATGCGCCGCCTCTCCTAGGGTCGTTCTCTTCGCTTGAAGAGCGTCGCGCTTACGCGAGGTGTGTCAACCTCGTTCAAATTGTGAACGAGAGGGTAGGTCAATCGATTAAGCGGTCGTCATCGCAACAGGTGGCGGCCGCTATTCTGCTTGTGCGTTACACTTTTCGAAAAGAAATGAACGAGCGTGAAGCAGAGCGGTTTGGAGAGGTTCCCAATATGATTCCGTATGAGCGCCAGGAGCGAATTGTAGAGTGCCTGCAGAAGTCGGGCCTCGCGAGGATTTCCGAGCTGCAGGAGGAGCTGCCGGGCGTCTCTATTTCGACGCTACGTCGCGACCTCAAGGAGCTGGAGGCGCTTGGCAAGGTTGAGCATCTTTCGGGCGGCGCGGTGAGGCTCCTCTCGGCTGTCCACGAGGTGAGTATCTCGACGCGTTCGGGCCTACACGGGAGTGAGAAGGAACAGATTGCCCAAGTCGCCTTGCGTTTTGTTGAGGACGGGGACACGCTCTACTTGGACTCGGGTTCCACCTGCACGGCGCTGCTGCGTCTGCTGCTCGACCGCGACGTGACAATTTACACGACGGATGCCTCGGCGTGCCTGATTAAGAGCGAGACGCGCGCCCAGCTCATCGTGGTGGGTGGCGAGTTCAACTATGTGAACTCCTCGTTCTGCGGTTCTATGACCGAATCGATCCTGCGCGATCTGTACTTCGATAAGGCGTTTATCGGGACCAACGCGATTGACGAGGACCGCGGCGTCATGACGCCCTCCTACGTTGAGGCGGCGAAGAAGCGCATCGTGCGCGAGAATTCGAATAAGGCGTACGTGCTGTGCGACAGCTCGAAGTTCCATCAGTTCTCGAATGTTCGCGCGTTTGGGTTCGATGGTGTGTCGATTATCGCGGAGTCCTATGACGAGAAGATCGCCCAGTGCGCGCGCCTGATCACGCCTGGAGCGTAGGGGGTCCGGGCTCAGGTCTGCGGATTGCGGCCCCTGGCTGCTGCTGTCCGCGTAGCGGGATTTCTTCCTAGGGAATACGACAGCGTTTCGTGGTGCGGGCTCCTGCATGATACCAGCTAGATAGGCAAATATGGCAACGTTGTGAATCTGGAAAAGCCTGCAGGTTAACAACGTGGTTAAACGATTAATCAGCCAGACTGTAGATAAAGGTTAAACGATTAATTACCACCGAGTAGATAATCACCGAGCAGATAAGGAGTTCACTATGCTGCTCTGCCCCAGTCTCATGTGCGCCGACTACGGCAATCTGCGTGCGACCGTCGAGGATCTCGACGCCGCCGGCATCGACATCTTCCATTGCGACGTGATGGACGGCAGTTTCGTTCCCAATTTCGCCATGGGTCTCGAAGACATCAAGGCCGTGCGAGCTGCCACCAACAAGCTCGTCGACGTGCACCTTATGGTCGAGAATCCTGCCAGCAAGGTTGAACTTTTCGCCTCCGCCGGCGCGGACATCATCTATATCCATCCGGAGTCCGAGCGTTACGTGGTCAAGACACTCGCCGCGATTAAGTCCCTCGGCAAGAGCGCCGGTATCGCCGTGAACCCCGACACCTCTATCTCCGAGATCGAGGAGATGTTGAACCTCTGCGATTACGTGATGGTCATGACGGTGAATCCGGGTTTTGCCGGTCAGAGCTTTATCGAGTTCACGAACGACAAGGTGCGTCGCCTTGCCGCGCTGAAGGAGCGCTTTGGCTTCAAGCTCATGATCGACGGCGCCTGCTCGCCCGAGCGCGTGCGCGACCTGTCCGCCATTGGCGCGGACGGATTTATCCTGGGCACCAGTGCGCTGTTTGGCAAGGACGCTGGTTACGAGGAGTGTCTGCGCCGTTTGCGCGCCGGCGAGGTGTATTAGAAGCGGAACGGCGAATTAGGACGGATTGAGCGCGCGGCATGCGCGAATGGTTCTTATGGAAAGGGGTCTCTTTTGAAGATCGGTATTGGAAACGACCACGTCGCAGTCGAGTACAAGGAAGCCATCACGGCGTATATCCAGGAGAAGTACGGCTACGAAGTCGTGAACTTCGGTACGGACAGCACCGAGCGCTTTGACTATCCCATCGCGGGTGAGGCCGTGGCGGACGCTGTCATGTCCGGCGAGGTTGATCGCGGTATCGTTATCTGCGGTACGGGTGTGGGCATCTCGCTTGCCGCCAACAAGGTGCGCGGTATCCGTTGCTGCACCTGCTCTGAGCCGTATTCCGCTCGCCTGTCGCGCGAGCACAACAACACCAACATGCTCGCATTTGGTGCTCGTGTGGTAGGCATCGAGCTGGCCAAAATGATTGTCGACGCCTGGCTCACCGGCGAGTTCGAGGGCGGCCGTCACCAGCGACGCATCGATATGATTCGCCAGATCGAGGCTCGTCAGCTCGTACGTGCGGAGGAAGCACGCGGCTGGTAGCGGAAAAGCCCGTCACCCGTGTGAACTGCCTCCCATTTCTTGGACATGAGAAATGGGAGGCTTTCTTTATGCGC
>UQZU01000012.1 GCA_900545665.1 uncultured Collinsella sp. | reverse complement strand
ATTCCTCGGTAGCTCAATGGTAGAGCACGCGGCTGTTAACCGCGCTGTTGTAGGTTCGAGTCCTACCCGGGGAGCCAGAATTTTCCAGCCCTTTCCGTTGGGCTTTAAATTCCTCGGTAGCTCAATGGTAGAGCACGCGGCTGTTAACCGCGCTGTTGTAGGTTCGAGTCCTACCCGGGGAGCCAGGTTGTAAAACCCGCCGCTTATGCGGCGGGTTTTTTCATGCCGCGATCGCCGTTCGCGAACGTTACCATATCAACATTTCGTGTCGAGGATGTAATCCCGAGGCCCGCCACCTCAACATGCCGCGGTCGTTGTAGAATATTGCAATGATTGCTCCCACGACATGGTGCCGCGAGCACCAAGAAAAGGAGATTCTTGTGTCTGAAACCATTAACGGCAGCCTGAGCGTCTCGAACGACGTTATTGCCGATATTGCCGGTTATGCCGCGATGACGTGCTATGGCGTTGTCGGTATGGCTGAGCAGCTCCAGGGCGCCGAAAGCGTGCGCCTGCTTGCCGGTCAGCGCCTCCGCAAGGGCGTGCTTGTCTCCGCCGACGAGAACGGCCTTACGGTCGATCTTCACGTCGTGCTCGAGAACGGCGTCAACATGAAGTCCGTCTGCCACAATCTTTCGAGCTCCGTTGCCTTCACTCTGCAGGAGATCGCCCAGATCGATCCCGCCAGCCTTAAGATCGGCATCCATATCGACGCGCTCAAGAGCCGTCTGAACTAGCATCCGAAAACGGAGATTCAAATACCCATGATTGCAAAGACCATTCGCACCTGTTTTCCGATCGCTGCGGCTGCCGTTTCCGACAAGGCCGAGGAGATCAACAAGCTCAACGTCTTCCCCGTACCCGATGGCGATACCGGCACCAACATGTCGCTCACGCTCGCCTCGGTGACCAAGGAGCTCTCTGCCCTTCCCGCCGATGCCGATATGGAGGCCATCGCCGGTGCCATCACCCACGGCTCTCTCATGGGCGCCCGCGGTAACTCCGGCGTTATTACCTCGCAGATTCTTCGCGGCGTGGCCGAGGGCCTTGTCTCTGCCGACGAGCCTATTACGTCCGCCAACATTGCCTTCGCCTTCCGTCGTGCCGTCAAGGTCGCCTTCCAGGCTGTCCGCAAGCCCATCGAGGGCACGATCCTCACGGTCCTGCGCGATGTCTCGACCAAGGCCGATGAGTGCGAGAAGAAGAAGTTCTCGGCCGAGGATGCGCTCGATGCTATCGTCGTCGAGGCGTACCAGTCCGTCGCCCGCACGCCCGACCTGCTGCCCGTTCTGAAGGAGAACGGCGTGGTCGACTCCGGCGCCTTTGGATTTGCCATTTTTCTCGAGAACTTTGTGGCTGCTGCTCTTGGTCGTAGCACCGTGGTCGAGGATTTCTCCGCTACGTTTGACTCCGCCGGCTCTGCCCGCGATGCGGCCCTCGGTCGCGTTGAGATCGAGGCCAACGACGACTGGGAGGGCTCGGAGTTCCGTTACTGCAACGAGTTCCTGTTTAAGGCCGACGCCCCGTTTGACGAGGACGAGTGCCTTAAGTTCCTAGGCTCCATGGGCGACTGCGAGCTGCTCGTGGGTGCCTACCCCGACTACAAGATCCACGTGCACTCCAACACCCCCAACCTGGTGCTCGAGCACATGCTGCAGCTCGGTCAGATTTACGAGGTCTTTATCCACAACATGGAGATGGAGGCCCACGACCGTACCGCCAAGATCCACGAGGATCAGGAAAAGGCCGCCGAGCCCGCCAAGGCGCTGGGCTTTGTCGCCGTTGCCGCCGGTTCCGGCGAGGCCGACATCCTCAAGTCCCTTGGCGTCGACGTGATCGTCTCGGGTGGCCAGACCATGAACCCCTCGACCGCCGACCTGCTGGGCGCGGTGGACCAGGTCAACGCGACCTCGGTCATCATCCTGCCCAATAACGGCAACATCCGCATGGCTGCCGAGGCCGCAGCCTCTGCCTGCACCGACAAGAAGGTCGCCGTCGTTCCCACCAAGACCGTTCCGCAGGCGTTCTCCGCGCTGTTCGCGGTCCTGCCCGATTCCGAGCTCGAGGACGCCGTCGCCGCCATGGTCGACGCCATCAGCGAGGTCCGCGATGGCGAGGTCACCCGCGCCGTGCGCGATTCCAGCGCCTCTGACGGCTCTCCGATTCACTCCGGTGACGTTATGGGTATCATCGCCGGCTCCATCGACGTGGTCGGCTCTGACGTGAAGCAGGTCACGCTCGACTGCATCAACCGCATGCAGGAGGAAGAGGAGGGCGACGCGCTGACGATTCTGGCCGGCGAGGAGCTGTCCGATGAGGCCTTCCAGGAGATCGTCGACGCTATCGAGGAGGCTCAGCCCGATCTGGAGATCGACGCCCATCGTGGCGAGCAGCCGCTCTATCCCGTGATCTTCTCGATCGAGTAGGCAACTGCCCATGTCCGAGCTGTGCTCCGTGCCGCGCGTGTCGGAGCGCTTTGCCCAGAGCAATGCGCTCGACGAGGATATCGCGCGGCTCAAATATGTTTCGGGTAAACGTGAGGAGGCCCTTCGCCGTCTGGGAATTCGGACGGTGGGGGACCTCCTTCTCCATATCCCTCATCGATACCTGGACTTTACCCGTTCGTGGTCCATCGAGATGGCGCCCATCGGTACCGTGTGCACCATCATCGCCACGGTCGATCGTATCGTCCAAAAGCAGCCGCGTCCGCGCATGCAGGTTACCGAGGTCTCACTCGTTGACGAGACGGGCGTGCTGCAGGTCGCCTTTTTCCGCCAGCCCTGGATTGCCCAGCAGCTTAAGCAGGGCGACCGCCTGGCCGTGATGGGCAAGGTTGAGTTTGCCTACGGTTTTAAGCAGATGGCCTCGCCGCACTTTGAAAAGCTCGAGGAAGGGCGTGCCGCGGGCACTATCCTGCCGGTCCATTACGTGAGTGATGGTGTGAGCCAGGCGTGGATGCGCCGCATCGTAAGCGGCGCGCTCGAGGTCGTCGGCAATCCCTTTGATCCCATTCCGGCACGCTTGCGCGTTAAGCGTCGCCTGATGAGCAACGCCCGTGCGCTTCGATCGATCCACTTTCCCTCGAGCATGGCCGAGCGCGATATCGCGCGCGCGCGGCTTGCCTACGAGGAGTGCCTCTACCTGCAGTTGGCGCTGCGCCTGCGCAACGATGGCGGCCTGGTCGATGTGGTGCCCTATGCCCACACCGCGGGCGAGCACCTGGCCGCGCTCAAGCAGGCCCTGCCGTTTTCGCTGAGCGACGAGCAGGAGGCCGCGTTCCAGGATATCCTGCGTGATATGTGCGATGGCGGGCGCGTGATGAACCGCCTGCTGCTGGGCGATGTCGGTACCGGTAAGACCGCCGTTGCCGCTTGCGCGCTGGCTGTGGCTGCCGATAGCGGTACGCAGGCCTGCGTTATGGCGCCCACGGGCGTGCTGGCGCGCCAATATGCCGATAAGACCGGCCCTCTGCTCTCGCAGGCCGGCATGTCCTGGGCGCTTCTGACGGGTGCCACGCCGGCCTCAGAGCGCGAGCAGATCCATGCCCAGCTTGAATCGGGCGAGCTCGACGTCCTCTTTGGAACCCACGCGGTGCTTTCGGATAACGTTGCGTTCAATCATCTGTCGCTTGTCGTCATCGACGAGCAGCACCGGTTTGGCGTTGGCCAACGCAACGCCCTACGCGCGAAGGGCCCCGGTGCGGACCTGCTCGTTATGACGGCGACACCGATCCCGCGTACGCTGGCGCTTTCGGTCTACGGCGATCTGGACACGAGTATCATCCGCCATCGGCCCGTCCCTGGCGCTGGCGTGACGACACGCGTGCTCACCGAGTCGAGCCGCGACCTCGCCTATGGCGCCATCCGCGAGGCGCATGAAAAGGGTCAGCAGGCCTACGTGATTTGCCCGCTCGTGGAGCCGAGTGACTCGGCCGATGAGCTTGAAGACGTGCCCGGTATCGCCCGCGACGACGAGGGCCGCGTGACCGTGCCTGTGCCGCTGCACGATACGGCGACCGAGCTCGATCGCCTGCGTCTGGCGTTGCCGGGTCTTGCCATCGAGCGCCTTCACGGCCGTATGCCAGCGGGGGAGAAGGATCGCGTGATCGACGCCTTCAAGCGTGGCGAGATTGACGTGCTCGTCTCGACTACGGTGGTCGAGGTGGGCGTCGACGTGCCCAACGCCACCGTCATGGTCATCGAGAACGGTGAGCGGTTTGGCTTGGCGGCGCTGCATCAGCTACGCGGTCGCGTGGGCCGCGGCAGCGTGTCGGGCACGTGCCTGGTCATGACGCACTCCAAGGGCAATGGCGGCGCCTCGGCGGCACAAGACCGTCTCCAGTCGCTCGAAAAGACCTCGGATGGTTTTACGCTTGCCCAGATGGACCTGCGTCTGCGTCACGAGGGCGAAATCCTGGGGTACCGTCAGCACGGTGGCGTGACCTTGCGCTTTGTGGACCTGGATGCCGATGAGGACCTTATCGAATGGGCCCATTTGGACGCGGTCGAGCTCTTGCGGTATGCTTGCAACCTTGACTCTGTGGCGACGCGTCCCTTGCGCGAGGCGGTCGCCATGCGTTATCGACATATCTTTAAGGAGGTCAGCGGAGGATGAGAATCATCGGCGGCGAATGGCGCGGTCGTAAGATCGAGGAGCCCCGTGGTCGCGATGTCACCCGCCCCACGACTGATCGCGTGCGCGAGGCGTGCGCATCTATGGTCATGTCGGCATTCGATTTCGATTTGGACGAGGTTCGTGTGCTGGACGCCTTTGGCGGCTCCGGTGCCTTAGGGTTAGAGATGCTCTCTCGTGGGGCCCGCTCGCTCACGACGTTTGAGATCGATCGCAACGCCGCGCGGCTCATTACCAAGAATATCGAGTCGCTCTGCCGTGACCGTGCGCGTTGGCGTGTGGTCACGGGCGACATGCTGGCAAGTGCCTCGCGCGGTCGTGTACCGGGCGGCCCCTTTGATTTGGTCCTGCTCGACCCGCCCTATGCTTTTGGTGCCGAGCCGGTCGAGGAAATGCTGCAGAACCTGGCTCAGCAGGGTCTGCTTGCGCCTGGCGCTTATGCCCTGTTTGAGCATGCCTCCGCCGATGCGGGCGCGCATCCGGCAGGCTTTGAGACTGTACGTGAGAAGCGCTACGGCATTACCTCGGTCGACCTGCTTCGTTGGGTCGGCGATGACGACGGTGAGGACGATAGTGCCGTCACCGATGCCGATAACAACGATGCCACGACGTTTCAGGAGGACGCCCATGAATGACACCATCAACCGCGTGATCGTCCCGGGCACCTTCGATCCCATCACGTTTGGCCATATCGATGTGATCCGCCGCGCCCGCCGCATCTTTCCCAGTGTGATCGTCGCTGTTGCAGAGTCGCAGGGTAAAAACGGTGTGGGCACCACGTTTATGCTCGATGAGCGCGTGGCGCTGGCCCGCGAGGCGCTCGGTAATATCGACGGCGTCGAAGTCCTGCCCTTTACCGGCCTCTTGGTCGACTTCGCTCGTGAGCAGGGGGCGGGGGCCGTGGTCAAGGGCCTGCGCGCCATGACCGACTTTGAGTATGAGCTGCAGCAGGCCGACCTCAATTATCGCTTGGATAGCGAGCTGGAGTCCATCTTTGTCATGAGTGCTCCGCAGTACGGTTACATCTCGAGCTCGGTCGTTCGCCAGATCGCCTCGCTCGGCAGCGATGTATCGACGTTTGTGCCGCCCAACGTGGTCGAAGCGCTCAGACATCGCTTTTCGTGACGTTTTTTATTGCCTGGTGGCATGTGGTAAACTAGCACGATGATATGTTACCTATGAAAGGAGACCGGATGCCGGGCGAGAATTTTCCTGGCGATAGGATCGTCAGCTTGGTCGATGAGCTCGAAGGGCTGATCGAGGAAGCCAAGCCGCCTTTCGGCAAGAACGCTCAGTTCAAGGTCATCGACGCCGACGTGTTCTTCAATATCCTCGACGAGATCCGCATGAGCTATCCCGAGGAGTGGCAGAAGTCCCGCCGTATCCTTAAGGAGCGCGAGGAGCTTATGGCTTCCGCCGCCGCTCAGGCTGATTCCATCATCGCCGACGCTCAACAGCAGGCCCTCACCATTGCCGGTGAGCAGGAGATCGTCCGCCTTGCGCAGCAGCAGGCCGACGACATCCGCGATCGTGCCCAGCAGTACGAGCGCGAGACGCGTTATGCTGCCGAGGACTACGCGGAGCAGGTCTTTACGCACCTGGAGGAGAACCTCAAGAGCCTGACTGGCACCGTTACCCGTTGCCGTCAGCAGCTCAACGAGGGTGCCGCCCAACAGAATGGTCAGTGGTAATGGCTGAGTTCCCGAGCGTTACCGTCGATCTTTCCGAGCAGCTCGAGTTTCCTGGAGATTCGTATCCGCTGACCGGTAAGGTCGATGTCGCCACCTACACGGTGGGCGAGAAGGAGTACCAGCTTCAGGACGGCATCGACTACGACGTTGTCTTTACCAATGCCGGTACCGGTGTCTTGCTCACGGGTATGGTCCGCGCACACGCCACTGGCGAGTGCGACCGTTGCCTGGAGCCCGCTTCGTTTGATATTGCCGGTGAGATTGAGGAGTTCTACCTCTTTGATGAGCCCGAGGATCCCGAGGCCTACGAGGATGGCTACGAGCTCCTGGGTGAGGACCGCATCGTCGATCTGGGCGAGCCCATCAATGACGCGGTCGTTATGGACACGCCGTTTGTGGTGCTTTGCAAGCCCGATTGTCGCGGTCTGTGCCCCACTTGCGGTTGCAATCTCAACGTCGAGCAATGCGATTGCGCCGCCCAGGCAGAGGCAGAATGGGCCGCTGCCACGGAAAATCCATTTGCAGCATTGAAGAATCTCAAGCTTGATGAGTAAAACTGTGGTAGTATCGCTACTTGCGCGTAATCGCCACACTGGATAGTTCATAAGGAAGGTCACTATGCCCGTACCTAAACAAAAGCAGGGTCGTATCCGCACTCACACCCGTCGTTCCGCCAACATGAAGATCTCGGCTGCGGCTCAGTCCACGTGCCCCCGTTGCGGCGCTGTTAAGCTTCCGCACCACGTGTGCCCCAGCTGCGGTTTCTACAAGGACCGCGAGGTTATCGTTACCGAGTAACGGTATACTCTGGATGCGATGCCGTTCCAAATGGAACCACAATGGCCGGCTCAATGAGTCGGCCATTTTTGTATAAGGAGCATGTATATGAGTAACGTTCGCGTTTGTGTAGACGTTGTGGGCGGAGACGAGAAACCGCAGGTTGTCCTCGACGGTATTGAGGCTGCCCTGGCAGCTGATCAGGATATTGAGGTCCTGGCTGCCGGTCCCGCCGAAATCGTCAATCCCTTTGCCGCCTCCCATGCGCGCGTCGAGGCCCTGGAGGCACCCGACGTTATCGCCATGGACGACGATCCCATTCGCGCCGTGATGACCAAGCGTAAGTCGTCGATCGTGCTTTCTTGCCGCGCCATTAAGAAGGGCAACGCGGACGCGTTCTTCTCCGCCGGCTCTACCGGCGCCATGACGGCTGCCGCGACCGCCTACGTCACGCCGTTTCGATATATGGCCGAGGGTAAGAAGCAACCGGTGCGTCCGTGCCTGACCAATGCGCTGCCCAATCGTGCCGGCGGTCTGACGGTGCTGTGCGACATGGGTGCCAACCCCGATGTCGAGGTTGACGATATGGTGCGCTTTGCGCAGATGGGCAGCGCCTATGCGCGCGTCGTCTTGGGCATTGAGCATCCCCGCGTAGGCCTGCTCGCCAATGGCACCGAGGACGAGAAGGGCTCCAACTTTACCAAGGCCTGTTTCCCTGCTATGAAGGCCGCAGTTCCGGGCTTTGTGGGCAACTGCGAAGGCACCGACCTCACCTCGGGCAATTTCGATGTCGTTGTTGCCGACGGCATGTCGGGTAATATCGCTCTCAAGGCTACCGAGGGCGCTGCCAAGTTTTTGCTGCAGGAGCTCAAAGGCGCCTTTATGTCCTCGCTCGGCACCAAGATCGCCGCGCTGCTCATCAAAAAGCAGATGCGCGAGATTAAAGCCAAACTTTCGGGCGACGCCAAGGGCGGCGCGATTCTTTTGGGCCTGCGCGGCGTGGTCCTGATCGGTCATGGTGCCACCTCGGTCGAGGCTGTCAAAAACGGTACGCTCGCGGCGGCCGAAGCCGTGCGCGCCGGGCTGGTCGAGAATGTCGCCAACTCTATGGACGGTATCGTTTTATAAGAGCGAGTTAGAGCGCTGTTATGTGCTTCGCGGTGCACGTCGTGGGGTAGAATCAGAACCGTGTCTTGGTACCGCCCGGGCGGTACCATTTTTTGGTATTCATGCACTATGAGAGGAAGCGCTATGGACCGCTCCGAAATCTTCGACAAGATCGCCGAGGTCGCTGCTGACGTTCTGGGCGTCGATGTTGCCGAAATTAGCGAGGAGACCACCTTTGACGACCTCGATGCCAACTCGCTTGAGCGTCTGCAGCTGGTTACGGCTATCGAGGACGAGTTCAACCTCGAGATCGATGACGAGACCCTGCTCTCGCTCAACTCTGTCGCCGACGCCGTCGACGCTATCGAAGCTGCCAAGGAGGCCTAAGTCTTGGCTTTATCCGAACGACTTACGCGCGCCCAGGAAATCCTAGGCCACGAGTTCAATAATAAGGTGCTGCTGCGCGCAGCACTTACGCATCCCTCGGCAGTCGAGGGCCAGCCGGTCTCTGCCAGCTATGAGCGCCTTGAGTTCTTGGGAGATTCCATTTTGGGCGCTGTGGTCGCACGCTCCCTGTTTGAGTCCTATCCGGAGTTTGACGAGGGCAAGCTCACGCGCTTGAAGGTGTCGCTTGTCTCGGGCGCTACGCTGTCCGAGGTTTCTCACGAGCTGGGCATCGACGACATCATCATCTTTGGTGCCTCCGAGACCGGTACCGGTGCTCGCGGCCTGCATTCGGCCCTCGAGAACGTCTATGAGTCGCTCGTGGGCGCGCTGTACCTGGATGCCGGCTGGGATGCCGCGGCGGAGTTCATTCACCGTACGCTTAAGCCGCATTTGGCTTCCGAGCGTGCCGAGCATCCTGCGAATCCCAAGTCGTTTTTGCAGGAGTGCGTGCAAGCCGACGGTCACGAGCCCCCGGCGTATAAGCTCGTTGGCTCCGAGGGCCCGGCGCATGCGCCCACCTTTACCGCTGTGGTGCTCATCGACGGTATTCGTCAGGGTCGCGGCTCCGGCTCCTCAAAGAAGGAAGCCGAGGGAGCCGCCGCGCTCGAAGCGCTTGACCGCATGGGTTACACCACCAACGGCGTGCTTCTGAACAAGAAGCACGTGTAAGCGAGGAACCGTGTATCTCAAGTCCCTCACGCTCAAAGGGTTCAAGTCGTTTGCCGACCGCGCCCATATGACGTTTGAGCCGGGCCTGACCGTCATCGTCGGTCCAAACGGCTCGGGAAAATCGAACATTTCCGACTCGATTCTGTGGGTCCTGGGCGAGCAGAGCGCCAAGCAGCTGCGCGGCCAGGCCATGGAGGATGTCATCTTCTCGGGCTCGTCAGCGCGCAAGCCTGTGGGTGTCGCTGAGGTCACGTTGGTGCTCGATAACTCGGACCATATGCTGCCCGTCGATTTTGACGAGGTCGCCATCACCCGTCGTATGTATCGCTCGGGCGAAAGCGAGTACCTCATCAACTCGAGTCCGTGCCGCCTGATGGACATTCAGGACATCTTGCACGATTCGGGCCTGGGCAAGGATACACATTCCATCATCAGCCAGGGCAAACTCGACGCCATCTTGCAGAGCCGCCCCGAGGAGCGCCGCGCCCTTATCGAGGAGGCCGCTGGCATCTCCAAGCACAAGCGCCGCAAGGAGCGTGCGCTCAAAAAGATTAAGTCGATGGACGAGCACCTGACGCGTGCCCGCGACATCAATAAGGAAATCGCCCGTCAGCTGCGACCGCTGGAGCGTCAGGTCGATCGTGCGCGCAAGTACAAAGAGTTGTCCTCGCGCGCGAACGAGCTTACGCAGATACTGGCCGTCGATGAGCTGCGTTCGCTGCAGTCGCAGTGGAACGACCTGGAGAGCCGCTCCAAGGAGGGCGCGGCCGAGCTTGAGCTTGCGCAGTACCGCTTGGGCGAAAAGGAGCGCGAGCTCGAGAAGCTCCAGGTCATGCTCGAGGAAAAGGGCCTGTTTGTGGGCGACCTGGGCGAGCAGCGCCGTCATATGCAAGATGTGGTCGGCCGCATTAACTCCGACATGCGCCTGCTCGAGGAAAAGGGCCACAACATGGTGTCGCGCCTGTCTGACATGCGCGGGCAGATTTCGAGCTCCGAACATCAGCGACGTCGCGTGGTCGAGGAGCTCGAGGACGCGCATGCGCAGCTTGAGGAAGTGACCGGTGCGCACATGCAGGCCCAGGAGGACGTTGACGCCGCTGGTCCTGCCGCCGCTGAGCTCCACGAGCGGCGCGTGGCGCTCGACAATCAGATTTCGCAGCTTACGCGTGAGCAACGCGATGTGCAGCGCGTGGCCGATAACGCCGCGCTCGAGCTCGCCAAGGTGAAGGATTCCTTGAGCAATGCCGAGGTCGAGGACAACATGTATGCCTCGCGCCTGGAGCAGATCGATGAACAGCTCGAGGAGGTCACGGCCTCGCTCGAGAGCCGTCGCAACCGCGCAGAGGAGCTTGAGGGTGCTCTTGAGGAAGCGCGCCAGGCCCAGGTCGATGCGCGTGAGGCCACCGAGACGGCACGCGCGGCCCTGAAGGACCTGCGTAATCGTGAGAGTGAGGCGCGCAACAAGCTGTCCGAGGTGCGCTCGGAGCTTGCCAGCCAAAAGAAACTCGATGCCCGCATGGCCGACAGCTCGCCGCTCGTGAGCCGTCTGGTGGGTGCGCTGGGCGACGATGTCTCGGGTCGTCTGGGCGACGTGCTCGAGGCCCCGCGCGAGCTTGAGGGCCTGGTGGAGCAGCTACTTGCCGGCGATATTGATGCGCTGCTGTTCGACGATACGTCCGCGCTTGAGCGTGCCGGTCGTGCCGCTCTGGACCAGAAGAAGGCCTCGGGCGAGGCGCTGCTGGTGGCGCGCGGCGTGAGCGGCTCTGCTGCCGCCGAGGGCGCTGCCGGTACCCGTCTAGTTGATCATCTGTCCGTTCGCGCAGGCTACGGTCCCGTCGTCGAGGCGTTGCTCGGCGGATATTACGTAGTGGACGATCTCGCTGCCGCGCTGTCGGCGCCGGTCGTTGACGGCGTGACTTACGTGACCCCCGATGGCGCCCGCGTCGCCTGCGGCGGCCTGGTGCGCGTGGGCCTCGATGCCGGCGAGGCTTCGGGTGCGCTGGAGCGCAAGCGTCGCATTCGCGAGCTGGAGGGCCTGGAGCCCGATCTGGCTGCCGTGTTTGAGCATGTGTCGGATCAAGTCGTCGAGGCCAATGCTGCCGTTGAGGAAGCGCGTGCCGCTGAGGGCGATGCCGCCGGCGAGATCGCCCGTCTTGAGGGCGAGCGCCGCTCGCTGCTCTCCGAGATCGGCCGCCTGGAGCAAAGCGCTAACAATGCCGAGGCCGAGCGCGTGCGGATCTCCAAGCGCCGCGAGCAGGCCTCCGAAGCCGTTCGCGCTGCGCGCCCGCGGGTTGACGAGCTCACCCGTTCGCGTGACGAGGCTCGCGCGCAGGCAAGCAATCTGGGGTTGCAGATTGCCGAGGCCAACGACGAACTCGACCGCGTTCGCCGTGACGATTCCGAGGCTGCCGGCAAGCTCGCCGACGCCAAGGTTCGCCTAGCCCAGACGAGCGAACGCCTGCGTTCGCTGAAGGGCCGCGTGCCCGACCTGGAGCATCGTCTTGAGGGCATCGACCGTCGTATCCGCGGAACACGCCAGGCTTCGCGCTCGCTCGAGCTGCTGCGCCTGCGCGTCGATCCCATGCACGAACGCTATTCTGCCCTGTTGGAACGCGCGTCGGATTGGGCAGCGCGCCTGCGTGACCAGGCCTCTCTGGAGGAGGCGGACTCCGCTTCGCTCAAGAAGACCATCGAGGATGCCAAAGCAGAGGTTGCCCGCGCTAAGGAGCGAGTCGATACCGCCTCCGCCACGCAAAACGAGTTCAAGGTCGCGCGTGGCAAGCTCGAGGTGCAGGTCGAGGCTGCCATCAAGGCCATTACCGCCGATGGCACGACGGTGCTCGAGGAAGCGCTCATGCTTCCGGCGCCCAAAGACCGCGATGCCGCCGAGCGCGAACTCAACCAGCTTGTGCGCCAGATCAACAACCTTGGTCCCGTTAACCAAGTTGCCATGGAGGAGTACGAGCAGCTCAAGCGCCGTGCCGACTACATCGAGGAGCAGCTGGCCGATCTGGAGAGCGCGCGCAAGGCGCTCACCAAGATCACGGTGGCCATTGATCGCAAGATGCGGAAGGCCTTCCTGGTGACGTTTGAGAAGGTCGACGCGAACTTCCGCGAGATCTTCGCTATGCTCTTCCCGGGCGGCCAGGCTCATCTGGAGATGACCGATCCCGAGCATCCTGCCGAGACGGGTATCGAGGTCGTGGCGCAGCCGCGCGGCAAGCGCATCACCAAGATGATGCTCATGTCGGGCGGCGAGAAGAGTCTGACGGCGCTCGCCCTGCTCTTTGCCGTGTATCGCACGCGCACGGTGCCGTTCTATGTGCTGGACGAGGTCGAGGCGGCGCTCGATGACGCCAACCTGTCCAAGCTCATCGGCGCGCTCGATGTGTTGCGTTCCGATACGCAGCTCTTGGTTATCTCGCATCAGCGCCGTACTATGGAGGACGCTGACGTCCTCTATGGCGTCTCGATGCAAGCCGACGGCGTCAGTCGCGTCGTCTCGCAAAAACTCGATCGCGAAACCGGAAAGGTCGTGAATGCATAATGGGATTCTTCGATGCTCTCTCGCGCGGACTTGAGCGCAGCCGCGAGGCCCTCAACGAGGTCTTCTACTTTGGCGGCGAGGTCGACGAGGATTTTTGGGAGGACCTGGAGGACACCCTCGTCATGGGTGACATGGGCGCCGAGGTCGCTATCAAGGTCTCCGATGACCTGCGCGATGCCGCGGCCAAGAAGAACCTCAAGACCGCTCCGCAGCTTCGCCGCGCTCTGGCCGAGCAGCTTGAGCAGCACTTTGTGCCCATCGAGCGCGATCCGTTCTCCGATACGCCGAGCTGCGTGCTGTTTGTGGGCATCAACGGTGCCGGCAAGACCACGACGGTCGGTAAGATCGCGAGCGCCATGGCTGCCCGCGGCAAGAACGTGGTGATCGGTTCGGCCGACACCTTCCGCGCCGCCGCCATCGAGCAGCTTGATGTGTGGGGCCAGCGCGCCGGCGTTCCCGTCATCAAGCGCGATCGCGGCTCCGACCCGGCAAGTGTTTGCTACGACGTGCTCGACGAGGCCGATAGGCGCGGCAGCGACCTGGTGCTCATCGATACCGCCGGCCGTCTGCACACGAGCCCCGAGCTCATGCGCGAGCTCGCCAAGGTGGTCAATGTGACCCGTAAGCGCGCCGCCAATATGGCCGCCGGTCCCATGCCGGTCTCGGTCGTGCTTGTGATCGATGCCGCGACGGGCCAAAACGGTCTGAACCAGGCGCTCGAGTTTAACGAGGCGCTTGGCCTGGACGGTATTATCATGACAAAGCTCGACGGCACGGCAAAGGGCGGTATCGCCATGGCCGTGGCCGAGAAGCTCAAGCTTCCCATCCTGCGCATCGGCGTGGGCGAGCAGGTCGATGACCTGCAGGAATTTAATGCCAAAGATTTCTGCCGCGCCCTGGTGGGCGAGTCCAACTAAGGAGTGACTAGTGTTTGATTCTCTGAGCGATCGCCTCAACGACACATTTGACCGCCTGCGCGGCAAGGGTAAGCTGACCGAGGCCGATGTCACCTCGGCCATGCGCGACATCCGCATGGCGCTGCTCGAGGCCGACGTTAACTTTAAGGTCGTCAAGGAGTTCGTCGCCAAGACCAAGGAGCGCTGCATGACCGCCGAGGTCATGGAGTCGCTGTCGCCGGCGCAAAACGTCGTCAAGATCGTGCTCGACGAGCTCACCGAGATGCTCGGCTCCACCGAGAGCAAGCTCGTCTTTAGCAACCGCATTCCCAATGTCATCATGCTCGTGGGCTTGCAGGGCTCCGGTAAGACCACGGCGGCCGTAAAGCTGGCCTACCTGCTCAAGAAGCAGGGCCGCTCGCCGCTGCTCGCCGCGTGCGACGTCTATCGTCCCGCCGCTGCCGACCAGCTGGCCACGCTCGGTGGCGAGATCGGCGTACCGGTCTTCCGCGGCGACGGTGCGCACCCGGTCGATATCGCCAAGGGCGCCATCCAGGAGGCCGTTGACCACCTGCGCGACGTGGTGATCGTCGATACCGCCGGCCGTCTTCAGATCGACGAGCAGATGATGCAGGAGGCCGTCGACATCAAGAAGGCCGTCAAGCCCGATCAGGTGCTGATGGTCGTTGATGCCATGACCGGTCAGGATATCGTCAACGTCGTCTCGACCTTCGCCGAGCGCACCGACTTTGACGGCGTGATCATCTCCAAGCTCGATGGCGACGCCCGTGGCGGCGGCGCGCTTTCCGTGCGCCAGGTGACCGGCAAGCCCATCAAGTTTGTGAGCATGGGCGAGAAGCCCGATTCGCTGGAGCCGTTCTACCCCGATCGTATGGCCAAGCGCATTCTGGGTATGGGCGACGTTGTCGGCATTATCGAGAAGGCCCAGGAGGCAGCCGACGCCGAGCAGCTCGAGGCTGCCGAGCGTATGCTGCGCGAGGGCTTTACCATGAACGACATGCTCGACCAGATGAAGGCCGTCAAGAAGATGGGCGGCATGAAGGGCATTCTGGGCATGCTTCCCGGTGGTCAGCGCGCGCTCAACCAGATGGGCGGCAACCTGGACGAGGGCATCTTTGACAAGAACGAGGCCATCATCATGTCGATGACCAAGGAGGAGCGCCTTCGCCCCTCCATCATCAACGGTCAGCGCCGTGCCCGCATTGCCAAGGGCGCCGGCGTGACCCCCACCGAGGTCAATAGCCTTATGAAGCAGTGGGGCGAGATGAACAAGATGATGGGCCGCATGCGCACGATGGCCAATCAGGCGCAGGCCGGCGGCAAGAAGGGCAAGAAGGGTAAGAAGGGCAAAAAGATGCGCATGCCCAATATTCCCGGTCTGGATGCCATGGGGCTGGGCGGCATGGGCGGCCTGGGAACGGGCGGCCCCAAGTCCGATATGGACCTGCTGCGCCAGATGGAAGCGCAGATGCGCAACAAGAAGTAACGACTAGTTGAGTCGTGTATGGCGAAGGCCGCCTGGATGGTATTCCAGGCGGCCTTCGCCGTTTGTTCGCTGGTTGTCGCACGCGTGGAAGCGCGTTCTCGACGAGGTGCTTGCCGCTAGTGGCAGCCGCAGCCTTCGTGCCCGTCATGGTCGTGGTGACCGTGGCAGCCGCAGGTGGCCTCGCCGTTCTGTGCGAGCGTGCCGGCAATGAGGGCCTCGACGCAGGCATTGCAGCTGCCCTGGGCGCCCGCATAGACCGTGATGCCGGCTTGGGCAAGCGCGTTGATAGCGCCGCCGCCGATACCGCCGCAAATGAGCGTGTCAACGCCACCGTTGGCAAGCAGGCCCGCCAAGGCGCCGTGGCCGGTGCCACCGGTGCCTACGACCTGCTCGTTGAGCACCTTGCCATCCTGGATGTCGTAGATCTTGAACTGCTCGCTGCGGCCAAAGTGCATAAAGATGTTGCCGTTGTCGTACGTCGTTGCCACCCTCATGGTGCCGACCTCCTTTGCTGGCCATGCGGCCGTCGTCGTGGCGATGGGGGAGTACGTGATATTGCCGCCCTCGATGACGAGCGCTCGTCCGTTGACCAGCGCATCGGCCACCTTGCGATGCGCGCGGCTGCAAATGGCCGCCACCGTTGCGCGAGCGATGCCCATCTGCTGGGCGACCGCCTCTTGGTTGAGACCTTCCAGGTCGCACAGGCGTAGCACCTCAAGCTCGTCGACTGTCATATCGATGGCGTCTCCGCTGGCAAGGCCGTCTGGGGTAAAGCCGCGATATTCGGGGATGATCCCAACACGGCGTAATTTTTCGCGTCTTCCTGCCATGCGCACTCCTTATCTGACATATGTCAACAATAGAATAGCGAACGTGCAGATTTGCGCAAGGAATTTCTGTCATATGTCAGAAAATGAGCGCTTATGTTTGGGCTGTGGGGCCGCGTGCGCCTGGGCTACAATGAATCTCGCTTGTAGGCGACTGACAGGAGGGTCAATGAGCAAGGCTGATCAACAGTTTGTAACCATGTGCCGCGATATCTTGGACCATGGCACCACCACCGAGGGCCAAAAGGTCCGCCCAGTGTGGGAGGATGGCACCCCTGCCTATACCATTAAAAACTTTGGCGTCACGGCGCGCTACGACCTGCGCGAGGAGTTCCCCGCGCTTACGCTGCGTCGTACGGCGCTCAAGTCTGCCATGGACGAGATCCTGTGGATCTATCAAAAGAAGTCCAATAACGTACATGACCTCAACAGCCATATTTGGGATGAGTGGGCCGACGAGACCGGCTCTATCGGCAAGGCCTACGGGTACCAAATTGGCCAGAAAAGCCATTATGCCGAGGGCGATTTCGACCAGATGGACCGCGTGCTGTACGACCTTAAGCATACGCCGTACAGCCGCCGCATCATGACCAACACGTACGTGTTCAGCGACCTTTCCGAGATGCACCTGTATCCGTGCGCCTACAGCGTGACCTATAACGTCACGCAGCGCCCGCAGGACGATAAGCCCACGCTCAACATGATTCTCAACCAGCGCAGTCAGGACATTTTGGCCGCGAACAACTGGAATGTGTGCCAGTACGCCATCTTGTTGATGATGGTCGCACAGTCGGTCGATATGATTCCCGGTGAGCTGCTGCATGTGATTGCCGATGCCCACATTTACGACCGTCATGTCGATATTGTCCGCGAACTTATCGAGCGTCCGCAGTTTGCGGCACCCAAGGTAACGCTCAACCCCGATGTGCATGACTTCTATGCGTTTACGACCGATGACCTGATCGTCGAGGGCTATGAGCACGGCCCGCAGGTCAAGAACATTCCCATTGCGGTGTAGGTGGTGCTCATGACGTGTAAGCTATCTGCTATCGTTGCCGTGTGTGACGATTGGGGCATTGGGTGCGAGGGCGACATGGTGGTGTCCAATCGCGCCGACATGCGCCATTTTGTGGCCTGCACCAAGGGCTGCCCGGTCATCATGGGACGCAAGACGCTGCTGAGTTTTCCCGGTGGGCGTCCACTCAAGAACCGTCGCAATATCGTGCTTACCCGCGACGAGGATTTTGCTGTCGAGGGCGTCGACGTGGTGCATAGCATCGACGAGGTGCTCGCCGCGGTTGCCGATGAGCCCGTTGCCTGGGTGATCGGTGGCGGCGAGGTGTATCGGCAGTTTTTGCCGTATTGCGCCGAGGCCGAGGTCACGCACGACCATTGCACTCATGCCGTGGACACGTACTTTCCCGATTTGGACGCCGATCCCGCGTGGGAGATTGCGTGGCGTGGCGGTGTTGCCACGATTGCCTCGGGCGAGGGCGACGAGGGTGTCGATTATGAGTTCGTGACGTATCGTCGCGTTGAGGCGTAAATCGCCTGGCGTGAACGGTATTATCGGGTTGATTGAATGTATGGGGCGGCGCTTAGCGTCGCCTCGTTTGGTATAGATGTGCTGTAAAGAAGGGTGCGGGCAGGCTGCTATGACTGATGCCGTTGAGGTTCTGCGAATTGATTCGCTCGAGGACGAGCGGCTCGATGCCTACGTGCGACTGACCGAGCGTGAACTGCGCTGCGTGCTAGAGCCGCAAAAGGGCATCTTTATCGCCGAGAGTGCCAAGGTTATCGAGCGCGCGGTTCGCGCCGGATATGAGCCGGTGAGCTTTCTTTTGGGCGAACGCTGGCTCGACCAGATGATGCCGCTGTTTGAGCGCCTGGTTGTGCGCGAGGGCGCAGGTCCGGTTCCTGTGTTCGTGGCTTCCATGGAACTCATGGAGCAGCTGACGGGCTTTAACGTGACGCGCGGTGCGCTCGCGGCGTTTCGTCGCCCGCGGCAGATTCCGGTTGATGAGTTCTTGGGTGGCGTCGTTGAGGCGGCGGGGGAGCGCCCGGTGCGCGTGTGCGTGCTCGAGGGTATTGTCGACCACACGAACGTGGGTGCGATTTTCCGCTCGGCCGCCGCGCTCAATGTCGACGGTATTTTGGTCAGTCCGACGTGCTGCGACCCGCTGTACCGTCGCTCGGCCCGCGTGAGCATGGGCACGGTGTTTCAGGTGCCGTGGACGCGTATTGGCAGCGAGGCTCGTGTGTGGCCGCACGATGGCTTGGCGGCACTGCACGAAGCCGGTTTTTCGTGCGCTGCGATGGCACTGACGGACGACTCCGTTTCGCTGGATGATCCTGCGCTGCAGGAGGTTGATCGCCTGGCGATCTTTATGGGCACCGAGGGTGCCGGCCTGGGCTCCAAGACTATCGCGGGCTGCGACCGAGCCGTGCGTATTCCGATGGCGCACGGGGTCGATTCGCTCAACGTGGCCGCGGCGAGTGCCGTCGCCTTTTGGCAGCTGTGCCCGCACGTGAGCAACGAGTATCACTACCAGCCGGGGCTGTATCACTAGGCAGATAGTTTGCACCGGGCTCTGACTCGGGGTGTTTCGGTCGACGTCGGTCGGTGCTAAGCTGCTATTAGCTTAGGTCTTTAATTACTGTTTTGTCGGTTGACGTACGCTTTTGGGGAGGGCGTGTGGCTAAGAAATCTACGGCTATCGATGTAACGCAGGGTGTTATTTGGCAGCAGCTGCTTTCGCTGTGCGTTCCCATCTTTTTTAGTTCGTTTTTTCAGCAGGCCTACACGCTTATCGGTACCTATATCGTCGGTCAGTTTGGCGGCAAGCTCGCGCTAGGTGGCATTCAAGCTACGATGGTGCTCACCGAGCTCTGCATTGGCTTTTGCGTTGGCGTCGGCGCCGGCTGCGCGGTCATTACCGGTCAGTATTTTGGTCAGCACGATGATGAGCGACTGAGTCGTTCGGTCCATACAGCCATGACGCTCGCGCTGGTGGGCGGTATCGTTTTCTCGATTCTTGGCATAGTGTTCGTTGAGCCCATGCTGGTGCTTATGAACACGCCGCATGAACTATTGGCCGAGGGCGTGGCCTATGCTCGCTGTTATTTTGCCGCGATGGTTGCGGCACTGCTGCTTAATATGGGAACCGCACTGCTGCGTGCCGTGGGCGACACGCGCGGCCCCGCTGTGATCATTGCCTCTGGCTGCCTGGTTAACGTGGTGCTGGATATCATCTTTGTCGCTGTGTTGCATATGGAGGCGTTGGGCTGCGGCATCGCAGTGGCGCTGACCATTTGCTCCAATGCAACGATGATCGTGTTGCGCATGATGCGCGCTCCGGGCGCATGGCGTCTTTCGCTGTCTAAGCTCGGCATCGATCGCGGTATTTGCAAGAGTATGATCTCGTGTGGTCTGCCACTCGGTTTTCAATCGGCTGCCTATTCGATCTCGAACGTGCTGATCCAGGTGTCGGTTAATTCGTTTGGCGCCGATGTCACGACTGCTTGGGGTCTATCTGGGCGCCTGGATGGCATTATCTGGATGGTGACCGAGGCGCTCGGCGTATCGATCACTACGTTCTCGGCGCAGAACTTTGGCGCGCGCAATTACGAGCGCATGCGCAAGGGATATCACACGTCGCTCGTCCTTTCGTTTATGCTCATTGGTGGCCTGTCTGCCGTACTCCTGGTGTTCTCGGGTCCTCTGTCGCGTTTGTTTGTCGACGATGCTTCGATTTCGGCGTACACCACGACGATTCTTCATTTCATCGCGCCGTTCTACGCGATCTTCTCGATTATCGAGAACGCGTCGGGCTCCATTCGCGGCGCTGGCGTGAGCTTGCAGCCCATGCTGCTCACGATTTTTGGCACTGTCGTGCTCAGGGTGATCTGGGTGTTTGCGATTATGCCGTTCGATCCGTCGCTTGAGCACCTGCTGCTTGTCTACCCCGTAACCTGGGTAATCACCGCCATGATGTTCACCGTCTACCATCACAGCGGCAACTGGCTCGGCCGCGCCACCGCCTAGCCATTCGGGACGTCCCCAATGGCTAGTATTCGATGCCTTGGCGGGCTAGGAGTCCTTCGTCGAAGTAGCGTTTGATGGGGCGCATTTCGGTGACAAGGTCGGCGAGGTTCGCGAGGGGCAGCAAGCCCCGGCCGGTGAGCACGAGCTCCGTGGTGGCGGGCTTTATCGCGATCAGCGCTTCGACATCCTCGCGCGTCACGAAGCCGCGGCGCATGGCCTCGCCGAGTTCATCCAAAATCAGAACGTCGACCTGTGATATCTGCTCGCATGCGAGCTCCATGATCTGCGCGGCGCAAGCCTCGGGTGTGTCGCGGTCGGCTTGTACGATGCGTAGCCCTAAACGAGGTGCTGCATCATGTTCGGCGCAGTGCAGCTTCTTGGCAAACTGAAGCATGGGCACGTTAAGTCCATAGCCCGTGGCACGCAGCGCGAGCCCCAGCGCAGCCGTCGTCTTGCCCTTGCCGTCGCCCGTATAGATTTGAACCTTGCCGACTTCCAGTGATGCCATCTCTGTCTTTTCGTGCCCGGCGTCGGTTTATCGCCGTTCGGGTTGGGTATTCTAGAAAGCATTATTAACCCCAGTAGATGGAGTTCAAGCAGATGGAGATGGATGACAACAAGCGTAGACGGAATATGATCCTCTACGTGCTCATCGCCTTCGTCGTCTACCTCGTGCTCTCGACCGTTCTGTTCCCCAACATCGGTCACACGCAGCAGATTACGAAGACCGATTACTCGACGTTTGTCAAAGCGCTCGATAAGAAGAGTGTCGACAAGGTCGAGTACAACACGGACGATTACTCGATTTATTACACCAAGAAGGGCGAGGACGAGAACATCGCCTATAAGACGACCGGTGTGCCGAACGATGCGGGCTTTACCGATCGCGTGCTTGAGTCTGGCGCTTCGCTGGAGTCGGTCGTTCCCGATAAAAACTCGGGTTTGATGAACTACTACCTGCTTACGCTCATCCTTCCCATGGCGATTTTCTTCCTGATCGGCTGGTGGCTCAACCGCCGCATGAAGAAGGCCATGGGTGATGACGGTCCTTCGATGAACTTTGGCGGCGGTGGCTTTGGCGGCGGTGGACTGGGCAAGTCCGGCGCGCGCGTCATCGCCTCCAAGGACGTGGGCGTGACCTTTAAGGATGTCGCCGGCCAGGAAGAGGCCAAGGAGTCCCTCAAGGAGGTCGTCGACTTTCTGGAGAAGCCCCAACGCT
The DNA here is from genome assembly GCA_900545665.1 of uncultured Collinsella sp. Lineage (GTDB taxonomy): Bacteria > Actinomycetota > Coriobacteriia > Coriobacteriales > Coriobacteriaceae > Collinsella. Next base: position 39,100 of record UQZU01000012.1, on the reverse strand, counting down.
ACGAGGAGATTGGCGCCAAGCTGCCGCGCGGTGCTCTCCTTGTTGGCCCTCCGGGTACCGGTAAGACCCTGCTAGCCAAGGCTGTTGCCGGCGAGGCTGGTGTTCCGTTCTTTAGCATTTCGGGTTCTGAGTTCGTCGAGATGTTCGTCGGCCGTGGCGCCGCCAAGGTGCGCGACCTGTTTAAGCAGGCCAAGGAAAAGGCCCCGTGCATTGTGTTTATCGACGAGATCGATACCATCGGCAAAAAGCGTGACGGCGGCGGCTTTAGCGGCAACGACGAGCGCGAGCAGACGCTCAATCAGTTGCTGACCGAGATGGATGGCTTCGATAACCACAAGGGTATCGTTGTCCTCGCTGCCACCAACCGTCCCGACAGCCTCGATCCGGCCCTGCTGCGCCCCGGTCGTTTTGACCGCCGCATCCCCGTTGAGCTGCCCGATCTGACCGGCCGCAAGAACATCCTCGAGCTGCATGCCAAGAGCGTGAAGACGCAGCCGCCGATCGACCTGACCGCGATTGCCCGCGCCACGCCCGGTGCCTCGGGCGCTGACCTGGCCAATATCATCAACGAGGGCGCCCTGCGTGCCGTCCGTGAGGGCCGCAAGCGCGCTACGCAGGACGATTTTGAGGAGTCGGTGGAGGTCGTCATCGCCGGCCAGCAGCGTAAGTCCACGGTGCTGTCCGACCACGAGAAGCAGGTTGTTTCTTACCACGAGATCGGCCATGCCATCGTTGCCGCCCGCCAGAAGGGCTCTGCACCGGTCACGAAGATCACCATCGTGCCGCGCACGAGCGGTGCTCTGGGCTACACCATGCAGGTCGAGGAGGATGAGCGCTTCCTGACCACGCGCCAGGAGGTCCTGGACAAGCTCGCCGTCTATTGCGGTGGCCGTGCAGCCGAGGAGCTCATCTTTGGTGAGATGACGACCGGCGCCGCCAACGATATCGAGCAGGCCACCAAGCTCGCCCGTAACATGGTGACGCGCTTTGGTATGTCCGATGAGTTTGGCATGATGGCACTCGGTACCGTTCAGAATGCGTACCTTAACCAGGACACGTCGCTCACCTGCGCCCCCGGTACGGCCGAGCGCGTGGACGCGATTGTCGCTAAGCTGATCGAGGACGCGCACGATCGCGCCCTGCAGATCCTCAAGGAGAACAAGTTTAAGCTCCATGAGCTGGCTCGTTATCTGTACAAGAAGGAGACCATTACGGGTGAGGAGTTCATGAACCTCCTCACGCGCGAGAATCCGCTGATGCCCAAGCAGCAGTAAAGCCGCGGCCGAGCCAGTAAACGCCGACGCCCCATTTGAGCAGCTTACTCAAATGGGGCGTTTTGCTTGAGAGGGATGGAAATGAAGATCGTGGTGAGTGCCTGTTTGATGGGCGAGAGCTGCAAGTATAATGGGCTCGACAACTATCATCGCGAGTTGGTCGAGGCCTGCGAGCGTACAGGGACCGAGGTCCTCTTGGTGTGCCCTGAGGTCTTTGGGGGCCTGCCCACGCCGCGCAAGCCGTCCGAGATTGTGAACGGCGAGGTCTGTACCTGCGAGGGCGTGTCCGTTGACCTGGAATTTCGCCTAGGCGCCCAACGTGCGCTCGACATGTGCGAGCAGGCGGGTGGGCCGGAAGAGATCGCCGCGTGCATCCTGCAGGACCGTAGTCCCTCGTGCGGCGCGAGCCTCATCTACGACGGAACATTCAGTGGCACCCTCACGGCGGGCAACGGCGTCTTCGTTGATTTACTGCTCCGCCACGGTTATCGCGTGATCCCGGTTAGCGAGTTCGACCCCAGCATGCTGGAGCAATAAAAAACCACCACAAGGGCACTGCTCCCTTGTGGTGGTTTTGGGCTAGGCCTAGAGCGTGTGGCCGTAGGCGTTGGCGGCCTTGATGGCAGCGGCGAACTTCTTGTCGGTGAAGGGCTCCGGGTTGCCCTGCTTCCACTCGTTGGTGGCGTGTGCGTACTTGCACAGAGCAGGGATATCGGCCTCGGAAAGCCCGACCTGCTCAAGCGTCACGGGCAGGCCCATCTGCTTGTTAAAGGCGGCGTAGCGCTCAAGGTTCTCGGTGTCGCCCGTGTAGGCGAACAACACCAGCACGCCCAGGCTTACGACTTCGCCGTGCAGGTAGGTGCCCTCACGCGGAATGCTGCAGGTGGCGTTGTAGAACGCGTGCGCCACGCTCGAGTTGTAGTAGTAATCGTTCTGGTTGGTCAGGTTCGAGACATAGCCCGTGTTGACCACGATGTCGAGCGCGATCTGCTTGACGGCCTCGCTCGATAGATTCTGACGAACGTCCTCAAGACCCTGAACACCGTAGGTAAACAGCGGCTCGGAACAGGTGTGGGCAAGAGCCAGGCCAAGGCCGGCGGTGTGCTCCAGGTCGCCGGCGCTCGTGGCGTACTCGACCTCGGGCTGCTTGGACAGGGCGTCGCCCACGCCGGCCCAGAAGTACTCTGCCGGAGCCTCGGCGATGATCTTGGGATTGATGAAGATGTGCGCCGGTCGGTTGGGGTACGAATAGCCCTCGAGCGATCCATCGTCGTTGTAGACAACGGCAATGGCGGTCGCGGCGGAACAGTTAGAGCAAATCGTCGGCACGGTAAAGACGATCTTCTTGAGCTCGACGGCCGCCGTCTTGACGGTGTCGAGTGCCTTGCCGCCGCCACAGGCGATAAGCACGTCTGCCTGTTGGCAAGCGGGGGAGTTCACGACCTTGGCGATATTGGCGCGTGTGCTGTTGGTGCCGTAGACGCGCGTCTCAAGAACCTCGACATCGGTGCCTTCAAGTGCCGCCTCGATGCCCGGCAGCGCTGCAGCCAGGGCTCGCTTGCCGCCGATGATGGCGACCTTCTTCGCGCCGTACTCCGCCAGTGCGGCGGGCAGCTCGGCAAAGCAATCCTCGCCGACGGTGTAATCGCTCATTCCGATCGTGCGCATAGCAACCTTCTTTCGCTCGATAAAGTGCTTACAGGTATTTTGCTCCAAGAGAAGATCCACGGCCGCAAGAAATTTCGAACGTATAAAACCAGTGTTGAGGGTTTTTCGCCGGCGCGGAACGTGCTAGTATACTCCGCATAAGCGTTGATGGGGACGAGTAGTCGGCCGTCCGCATGCTACAGAGAGCGGGGAGTGCTGAGAACCCGTGCATGCGACCGATGAAAATCACCCCGGAGCTGCGGTCCCAACGGATATGCCGCACAGGCACGTCTTAGTAGACATCGCCGAGATGGTCGTCGATACAGGCCAGCCGAGTAACGGATGCGAGCGCGCGAATACGCGGGCGAGGGCATCTAAGCTGGGTGGTTAAGCGAAGAGCTTTTGCGGGCGTACAGCCCGTTTTGTGGCGCTTCGTCCCAGCTTGTAGGGACGGGCGCTTTTTTGGTGCCCAACGGGCGTGCGCGCCCACGACATGAAAGGGGTACCGTGGCAAACGAGTACAAGCAGACGATGAATCTGCCCAAGACCGGTTTTCCCATGCGTGCCGGTCTTTCCAAGTCCGAGCCCAAGCGACTCAAGGACTGGCAGGACAACAAGGTCTACGAGCAGGTTCTGAAGAAGAACGAGGGTCACAAGAAGTTCGTGCTGCACGACGGTCCTCCGTATGCCAACGGTCCGATCCACATCGGCCATGCCATGAACAAGATCTCCAAGGACATGATCAACCGTTACTGGATGATGCAGGGCTGCGAAGTTCCCTATGTCCCCGGTTGGGACTGCCACGGTCAGCCGATCGAGCACAAGGTCGAGGAAAAGCTCGGCACCGAGAAGTTCAACCAGACCTCCACGGCCAAGATCCGCGAGCTTTGCAACGAGTTCGCTGTCGAGAACATCGAGCTCCAGAAGGCCGGCTTCCGTCGCTTGGGCGTGCTTGGCGACTGGGACAACCCGTATCTGACGCTCTATCACCAGCACGACGCCGCCGACATCGAGGTCTTCAAGGCCATGTTCGATAAGGGCATGATCTATCGCGGTCACAAGCCGGTTCACTGGTGCAAGCACTGCCACACCGCGCTGTCCGAGGCCGAGATCGAGTACTCCGACGAGACGAGCCCGTCCATTTTCGTGCGCTTCGAGATGACTTCCAAGCCCGCCGGCCTCGAGAACTTCGACGGCCCGGTTGACTTTATCATCTGGACGACCACGCCGTGGACCATCCCCTCCGACCAGGCCGTTTCCCTCAAGCCCGGCGCCGCCTACGTTGCCGTTGAGCACGATGGTCGTGCCGAGGTCATGCTTGAGGACCTGGCTCCCAAGTGCTGTGAGGAGTTTGGCTGGGAGTACACCCCGGTTATGGTCGACGGCAAGCCCTATGTGGTTCCCGCCGAGACCTTCCACCACATCCACTACAAGCAGCCAATCTTTGACGGTGTTGAGGGCGTGGCGCTACTGGCCGATTACGTCGGTGTCGATGACGGTACCGGTATCGTCCACAACTCGCCCGGCCACGGCGTCGACGACTATTTTGCCTGCCTCAAGGAGGGCATCACCGACATCTGCATGCCGGTCGATGACGACGGCAAGTTCTACACTGGTGAGGAGTTTGGCACCGGTGGCCCCTTCAGCGGTATGGATACCGATGAGGCCAACCCGCACATCATCGAGTTCCTGCGCGAGCGCGGAACCCTGGTCCTCGAGAAGAAGATCACGCACAGCTATCCGCACTGCTGGCGCTGCAAGCACCCGGTGCTCTTCCGTGCTACTGACCAGTGGTTTGTCTCTATGGACAAGACCGGTTTGCGTGAGCAGGCTGGCAAGGAGGTTCGCGAGAACGTCAAGTGGTATCCGGCTCACGCCGCCAACCGCATCGGCGCCATGGTCGAGCAGCGTCCCGACTGGTGCATCAGCCGTCAGCGCAACTGGGGCGTGCCTATCCCCAGCTACACCTGCGCCGACTGCGGCGAGAAGGTCATGAACGACGCCACGCTCGACGCCGTCATCAAGCTCTTCCACGAGAAGGGCTCCGACGCCTGGTTCACCGACGCTCCCGAGAGCTACCTGGGCGAGGCCTGCGTCTGCCCCAAGTGCGGCGGTCATCACCTCAAGGCCGATAAGGACATCCTCGACGTGTGGTGGGATTCCGGCGTGTCTTGGAAGGCCGTCTGCGAGTACCGTCCCGAGCTGGAGTATCCGGCGGATGTGTACCTTGAGGGCTCCGACCAGCACCGCGGTTGGTTCCAGAGCTCGCTGCTCACCTCGGTGGGTGCCAACGGCCACGCCCCGTACAAGGCGGTCGTCTCGCAGGGCTTCACACTCGATGGTCAGGGCCGCAAGATGTCCAAGTCGCTCGGCAATGTTATCGACCCCAATAAGGTCTGTGACGAGATGGGCGCCGACATCATCCGTCTGTGGGTTGCTTCTGTCGACACCAGCTCCGACGTCTCCATCGACCACGAGATTCTCGCTCGTACGTCTGATGCCTATCGCCGTTTCCGCAACACGCTGCGCTTCCTGCTCTCCGAGCTCGAGGGTCAGTTTGAGCCCGAGACCGACGGCGTCGCCTTTGCCGACTTGCTGCCGCTCGACAAGCTCATGGTTGCCCGTCTGACCCAGGTCCAGGCCGAGGTCGACGACGCCTACGCCAGCTACGAGTTCCCGCGCGCCTACCGTGCGCTCTACGACTTCGTGGTGACCGAGCTTTCTAACGTGTACCTCGACGCTCTGAAGGACCGTCTGTACTGCGACAAGCCCGGCTCGCTCGAGCGCCGCAGCGCACAGACCGTGCTGGCCGAGCTCTTCTCGATGCTCATGCGCGACCTGCAGCCGATCCTGTCCTACACAGTCGATGAGGCCATGGCCTATGCACCTGCCGGCTGCGTCGATCACCAGAAGTACGCCGCGCTGCTCGATTGGTATAAGTCGCCCATCACGGTCGACGAGGCCAATGAGTTTGAGGGCGTGCTCGAGGCTTCGCTCGAGCTCCGTAGCGCCGTGACCAAGGCCCTTGAGGATGCCCGTTCTGCCGGCACCTTCACTAAGAGCCAGCAGGTCCGCGTCAAGGCGGTCGTTCCCGCCGAGATGTACGCGCTGCTGACCGGCGACAAGGCCGTCGACCTGGCCGAGTTCTACATCGTCTCTGATGTTGAGCTGACCCAGGGCGAGGAGCTTTCCGTTGCCATCGAGGCTGCCGAGGGCGAGTGCTGCGACCGTTGCTGGAACTACCGCACCACCGTCGGCGAGTACAACGGCCACGCACATATTTGCAAGCGCTGCGCCGATGTTTTGTAGGTTACGGCGTTCGTAGAACGCCGTAACCTACCGACGCTGCAAACGCCCCTAAGCGGCAATCTGACGTTCAATCGTCGGTCGCGTACCAAAGTACGCTTCCCTCCTCTTTCACGTCACCTTGCTCGCTTAGGGACGTTTTCGCTGTTGGTGACGATAACGCGGCGTTTCCATTGCTGGAGCTAGAGGCTTTCTTTCGACTTGCGTTTTTAGTCGAAAGCTATTAAGCGACATTCCGTTATTCGGAATGTCGCTTTCGTTTTTAGCTGGTTATTTCGCTTGCGTTGGTGGATATGTCGTGCGTTCTGCGTATGGCAATATAAGATAGTTCTTTGTATTAAACGTAATTCGATGATCTTGAGGGTAGGGGATTAATTTGGGTCGTGCTGGGGATATGACGCCGCCTTTGCGTTGGCGGTTGGGGGTTGCTGGTGGGGTAGCGCTCGTTGTGTTGCTTGTTGACCAGCTGACCAAGCTTGCGGTTCGTGCCGTGGGCGACGCTTTGCATGTGACTGTTATCCCCGGTGTGATCGATTTTGTGTTTGTCCGCAATATCGGAGCCGCCTTTAGCATGGGCGAGGGTCATGGCTTCGCTTTCGCTGTGTTGGCGCTTGCGGTCATTGTCGCCATTGCCGTGTACTTGCTCCGTGCATCCCAGCTCGCCCATCTTGAGGTCGTGGGCATGGCGATGGTTGCGGGCGGCGCCATTGGCAACGCAATCGACCGTCTGACTTTTGGCTTTGTGACCGATTTTATTGCCACCACCTTCATCGACTTTCCCGTCTTTAACGTGGCCGATATCGGCATCACCGTAGGCGTCGTGCTTGCCCTCATCGGCTACATGTTCTTGAGCCCTGCGGCCCGCGAAGTCGATGCGACTGCCGAGCTCAATGCCCGTGATGAGGCACGCGCCAAGCGCAAAGCCAAGCAGCGTGGGGAGCGTGCCCGCAAGATTCGCGAAAGGAATGAGCGTTAATGGCCGACATCCATATTCTCGTTGCCGACGATTGCGCTGGTCAGCGTCTTGACGCCTATCTGGGCTCCAATGACGGCTGCCCTACGCGCTCTGCCTGCGCGCATCTGATTGAGGGCGGTGCCGTATGTGTCAATGGCGAGACCTGTCTGTCTAAAAAGTACGCCGTGCGAGCCGGCGACCGTATTTCGGTCGATTTGCCTGAGCCGCACGATCCCACCGATGTGATTCCCGAGGCCATCCCGCTCGACATTCGCTATGAGGACGACTATCTCATTGTGCTCTCCAAGCAGCGTGGCCTGGTGTGCCATCCTGCGCATGGTCATGAGAGCGGTACGCTCGCGAATGCCCTGGTCTATCACTGCGGTATCGACCATCTGGGCACCGTGCAGGGCGAGGATCGCCCCGGTATCGTGCATCGTTTGGATCGCGATACCTCGGGTCTCATGCTTGCGGCAAAGGACGACGACACCCAGCGCGCGCTCCAAAATCTTATCCGTACGCGCACGCTCGACCGCCGCTATATCACGCTTGTCCACGGGCACATCGCCATGGACGAGGGAACCATTAACACCGGTATTGCCCGATCGACGCGCGACCGTGTCAAGATGGCGGTTTCTGACGATCCTTTCGCGCGCCAGGCCATTACGACCTTTAAGGTCCTCGAGCGCTTCGATTCCATGCGTTTTGACGACGGCTATACGCTCGTCGAGTGCCACCTGTTTACGGGCCGCACACATCAGATTCGCGTGCATATGCGCCATATCAACCACGCCTGCGTGGGCGATCCACTCTACGGCAAGTGCGATGCACGCGCCGATCAGGGCCTGACCAGGCAGTTCCTGCATTCTTGGCGCGTGGCGTTCGACCATCCTGTGACGGGGGAGCGCATTGAGTGCCGCGACGAGTTGCCGTGGGATCTCGCTGCGGTTCTCGACGATCTGGCTCCGCGCTCGCTCGGTCGCACGGCCGCTGGAGATGAAATCGTTCTGCAGCTCGGTCTTCTCGAAGCCTAGCCAGTATTAGGTGGTTTCTTGAACTCGGTAAGCCTGCGGTAAAATATACGGTTGTTTACGTAACGCGTTCTCGGGAGCCTGCATGCTCGCCTTTTTACAAACCAACACACCCATCGTGGTCTTCAACCAGATTGTCGTCACGCTGCTCACGGTCTGCTTTCTGTACCAGGTGGTCTTCTTTGTCATTGGCGCTCTTCGTGGCGAGGTCGCGCCTCCCAAGGCCAAAAAACTCCATCGTTATGCCTTCTTTATCGCGGCGCATAATGAGGAGGCTGTGATCGCCAACCTCGTTCGCTCCATCAAGGATCAGGACTATCCGTCCGAGCTTATCGAGGTCTTCGTGGTCGCCGACGCCTGCACCGACAACACGGCACAGCTTGCGCGCGAGGCGGGCGCCATTGTCTATGAGCGCAACGACCTTGCCCGTAAGGGTAAGAGCTGGGTCATGGACTTTGGTTTCGACCGCATCCTTAACGAGTATCCCGACACGTTTGAAGGCTACTTTATCTTCGATGCTGATAACGTCATATCCCGCGATTACGTGTCCAAGATGAACGATGCCTTTGACCAGGGCTTCCATGTGGTCACGAGCTATCGTAACTCCAAGAATTTTGGCAGCTCCTGGATCTCGGCAGCTAATGCTACTTGGTACCTGCGCGAGGCGCGCTTTCTCAACAACGCGCGCAATATCTGCAAGACTTCTTGCGCTGTCTCGGGTTCGGGCTACCTCATCTCCGCCAGCGTTATCGAGGGCATGCACGGTTGGCAGTTCCATACGCTGACCGAGGATATTCAGTTCACCACGTTCTGCGCCATTCACGGCATTCGCATCGGTTATGCGCCGGCGGAGTTCTTTGACGAACAGCCCGTGACGTTTAAGGCGTCCTGGAAACAGCGCATGCGGTGGACCAAGGGCTTTTACCAGGTGTTCTTTACCTACGGTAAGCATCTGGTCAAGTCAACCTTCCGCTACCATCGCTTTGCCGCCTACGACATGTTTATGACCATCGCCCCGGGTATGCTGCTGTCCCTGATCTCCATGCTCGCCAATGCGACGTTCCTGATCGTGGGCGGTCTTTCGCACGGCTTCTTGGCTACCGAAGTCGAGATGCAGGCGTGCGCCGCTTCGCTCATTATGACCTTTGCCATGATGTATCAGGCGTTCTTCATCTTGGCGCTGCTCACGACTATCTTTGAGTACAAGCATATTCACTGCGCGCAAAAGTGGCGTCTGGTGACTAACCTGTTTACCTTCCCGATCTTTATGTTCAGCTATATCCCCATCACGGTGGCAGCGCTGTTCCTGAAGGTCGACTGGGTCCCGACGCAGCACGCCGTCAGCGTTACTCTCGACGAGGTCATGCAAGGCGCTAAATAACCACCACTAAAGCCACCGCAAAGGGGACAGGTACCTTTGTGGTGGTTTTTGCTTTTGCGATGCAGCTCGAGGAGGCGTCCGATGGTCTATATCCCGTTTTGGATTTGCATCTTTGCCGGCGTGGCAATTGATGCCCGAGAGCGACGGTTTCCCAATGGGCTTGCCGGCGCGTGTGCCGTGGCGGCGTTGGCGGGTGTTTGGCTCGACCTCGGTTTGAACACAGCGCTTGACCACGCGGGTCTTGCCGTCATTGTGTATCTTGCTCTCGTTCTGACTGAGTCCCTCTGGCGTCGTCTTCGCCAAACCCCGGGCATCGGCATGGGAGATGCCAAGGCACTCTTCGCGCTTTGCACGCTCGACCCTATGGGTGGCATCGTGGCATTTGCCGCCGCGCTCCTGGTCCTTGCCCTCTTTTGCCTCTTCACAAAATCACGCTCCCTGCCATTGCTGCCGTTTTTGGTGCCTATTTTTGCCATAATCGAGGTCGTGGGCTGCACTTTGTAACCGATTGCGCATCCTTCTTAAGGAGCATGCCATGGCAACTAATCAAGAAACGGCCGTCATTAAGGCGCGCATGGACCGTATCCCCTCGGCGTTGTCGCCCGAACTTGTCGAGCGCATTGCCGCCGATCGTGCTTCGGGCTATGTCAACCCGTATCGTTGCAACGACGACCAGGTCATTCGTCGTATTGATCGCACTACCGACAAAGGCACGCTTATGCGTCCGGCGTTTATGCGCGATACCGAAAAGATACTTCATCTTCCGGCTTACACCCGGTATGCGGGCAAAACGCAGGTCTTTAGCTTTCGTAGCAATGACGATCTGTCACGCCGAGGTTTGCACGTGCAGCTTGTCTCCCGCATTGCGCGCGATATCGGTCGCGCCCTGGGGCTCAATTGCGATCTGATTGAGGCGATTGGCCTGGGTCACGACTTGGGACACACGCCTTTCGGCCATGCCGGCGAGCGCTTCCTCAACGATATCTATCATGAGCGCACGGGGCGTTATTTTTTCCATAACGTGCAGTCGGTCCGTGTGCTCGACGCTTTGTACGGCCGCAACGTGTCGCTCCAGACGCTCGATGGCGTGCTGTGCCACAACGGCGAGTACGAACAGCGTGTTTTTGAGCTTTCGGACATGGGCTCTTTTGAACAGTTTGATCAGACGGTTGAGGATTGCATTGCCACGGGCTATAACGCAATTGAGCATCTGCGTCCCATGACGCTCGAGGGCTGCGTGGTTCGCATCTCGGATATCCTTGCCTACGTTGGACGCGATCGCCAGGACGCCATTGCGGCGGGCTTGCTTTTGCCCGATGCTTTTGATGATGGCCGGGGCGGTGCCTACAACAGCTGGATTCTCACGCACGCTTCCATCGATATCGTGGAGCATAGCTATGGTAAGCCGCGCATCGAGATGAGCGAGGACCTATTTGAGGAGATCCGCCGGGCCAAGCGCGAGAACTACGAGAAGATCTATAGCAAGGGCGGTATCGAAGGCGATTCCGAGGCGGAGCTGCGCGAAGCCTTCGAAAAGCTTTACGACCGTTGCCTGCAGGATATAAACGAAGGTGACGAGTCCTCGTATATCTTTAAACACCACATTTCGCGCATTAAGCAGCAGCTTTCCTATTACGACCGTACCTATGCATGGCAGGACGATAAAGATCAGACCGTAGTGGATTACATTGCGAGCATGACGGATGGCTATTTCTGCGAGCTCACAAGCAAGCTGTTCCCTGGTCTGAAGTTTCCGCACCGTACTTATATTAACGAACGGTAGTTCGTATTTATTCGGTATACTGTTCGTGGAAAACGTTTTTGATTGATGCACGGGATGGCTATGGACGACCTTTTTTCTGCTTCGACGCGCGAGCGTTCTTTTATGAATGCGCCGCTTGCGGTGCGCATGCGTCCCAATTCGCTCGACGAGTATGTGGGCCAGCAAAAGGCCGTCGGTAAGGGCTCGTGGTTGCGTGCCGCGATTGAGCATGACGTACTGTCGAGTGTGATTCTGTACGGGCCGGCCGGTACGGGCAAGACGACGCTGGCCCACATTATCGCCAACCATACCAAGAGCGAGTTTGTCGAGGTCAGCGCCGTGACGGGCACCGTAAAGGATCTTCGCCGAGTGATTGACGAGGCCAAGACACGCCTGAATACGTACGACCGCCGCACCATTCTTTTCATCGATGAGATTCACCGCTTCTCCAAGTCGCAGCAGGACGCCCTGCTACATGCGGTTGAGAACCGTACCGTCATTATGATTGGTGCCACGACGGAGAACCCGTACTTCGAGGTCAACTCGGCGTTGCTCTCGCGTGGTCGTGTGGTGGAACTTGAACACCTTAAGGACGAGGACATAGCCACGCTGATCGAGCGTGCGCTCGAGGCTCCGCATGGCCTGAACGGTAAGTTCTCGACCGATGAGGATACGGTCAAGACCATTTGTACGCTGGCCGCGGGTGATGCACGCTCGGCCCTGACGACACTTGAGCTGGCGAGCGAGATTGCCGTCACGCGTCCCGATACCGAGGGAACGCCAGCGCCGGCGGCGGGGGAGCGCTATCCCATCACCGTGGATGACGTAAAGATTGCCAACCCGCGTCGCGGCTTTACGTATGACAAAAACGGTGACATGCACTACGACATCATCAGTGCGTTCATTAAGTCCATGCGCGGTAGCGACCCCGATGCCACGGTCTACTGGCTTGCGCGCATGATCGATGCAGGCGAGGATCCTAAGTTTATCGCCCGTCGCATTATGATTCATGCCTCTGAGGACGTTGGCAACGCTGACCCGCAGGCGCTTTTGGTGGCACATGCCGCGTTTAAGTCTGCCGAGGTCATCGGCTATCCCGAGTGTCGAATTAACCTTGCTCAGGCTGCACTCTATGTGTGCTTGGCGCCAAAATCCAACGCGTGTGAGGCTTCGATCGATGCGGCGCTGGCCGATATCCATTCTAGTGGGCTTCGCGAGGTGCCGAGTTATCTGCGCGATCGCCATCGCCCGGGCAGCGATGAATACGGTGTGTATAAGTATCCACATGATTATCCCGAAGGCTGGGTCGATCAGCGCTATTTGCCCGAGGGACTGGAGCGCGGCGCGTTCTGGCAGCCTGCCGGCCGCGGTTGGGAAGAATGGCGCGTAGAGCAAAGTGAACGCGACCGCAGCGGGAATGCACCGAAGTAGCTGCTGATAATTTTGTCCCACGTTGCTGCTCTTGGCATGTTCGGTCCCCTTTGGGGTACCATGGAAACCGTCTGTATATCGATTCCTTTGGGAGGCTTGTATGAGTCCCATTCAAATCGCCCTGCTGCTGCTCGCCGTTGCCGGCGTGTGGGCCATCGTTGAGCTCGCGCTTACCCTGCGTAAGACCCGCACCGTTGTCGACTCGCTCGATAAGACCGTGAACGACCTCAACAACACCATCGCCGAGGCTCAGCCTGTGGTGGCAAAGCTCGATGGCGCTGTCGATGAGCTTACGCCGGCGCTTGCCCAGATGGAGCCGCTGCTTAAGTCGAGCAAGACGGCAGTTGATGCCCTTACCTCCAATCTCGTAGAGGTCGAAGCCGTGGTTCGCGACATTTCCGAGGTTACGGGCAGCATGGCCGAGGCCAGCAATGCTGTGTCGAGCGTGACCGACTCTGCCGCCGGTGCTGTGCAGAAGCTCTTCAATAAGGTGAAGTCTCCTGCAGCTGACACCGAGCGCAAGCTCGCCGCTGCTGCTGCGGAGGCAGAGCGGCCTACCGAGCGCGTCCTAATTGGCGAGGACGAGGCCGCCGCGGGCGACGATGATGGCCAGAAGTCTGTAGCCAAGCCGGCTCAGTATTACACCTATACACCTTCCGAGACCTCTGAGGAGTCCTGCGATGAGTAGCGAAGCAACCTGCCCCATCACGCTGACCGTTGCCGGCGACCCGTGTCTCGCTCGCCTTGTGCGCATGACGGCAGCCAACGTTGGTGCCCTGTGTTCCATGTCTGTCGATCGCATCGAGGACATCCGCATGGCTGCCGAGGAGGCTTTCATCTTTGGTTGTACCGCGGTCGACTGCGATGACATCACCATCAAATTCGATGTCGATGAGACCCACGTTGGGATGACTATTACCTTTGGCGATCAGGCTACGGTCGATGAAGACGACCAGGCTGCGGTGTATGCCGAGCTCATCCTCGCGAGCGTGTGCGACTCCTACGAAAAGACTGCGGCGCCCCTGACGCTTTCCCTCGACCTCAAGGCGGATATTTAAAATGACCGAACGTTCCCGGAGCGGCAAAACCGCTTGGGACAAGGAGAAAACCCGCGAGCTGTTTCGTCGCTACAAGGAGACCGGTGATCCGGACGCCCGCGAGCAGCTCGTCATGTCCCATATGAACCTGGTAAGGTTTCTTGCCAACAAATTTAAGAATCGCGGCGAGCCGCTCGACGACCTCATGCAGGTCGGCTATCTGGGTTTGCTCAAGGCTATCGACCGCTTTGACCCTGAGCGCGGGCTCGAGTTCACAACGTTTGCAACACCCACTATCTTGGGCGAGATCAAACGCCATTTCCGCGACAAGGGCTGGAGCGTGCGCGTACCGCGTCGTCTGCAGGAGCTCTCGGCCAAGGTCAACCAAGCTACTGACAAACTTACCAACGAGCTGCAGCGTTCGCCCAAGGTTGAGGAGATCGCTGAGTATCTAGATGTGACTGTCGATGAGGTCCTCGAGGCTATGGAATCGTCTTCGGCTTATACCTCGGTGCCCATCGAGGCTCCTGGTGCGTCCGATTCCGACGATGCCCCCTCGATTCTCGACCGTTACGCCGACGACGACAACGAGCTCGACTTTACCGATGACCGCCTAGTGATCGAGGAAGCCATCCGTGATTTCTCGCCGCGCGAGCGCGAGGTGATCGAGCTGCGCTTTGTGAAGGGCATGACCCAGATCGAGATCGCCAAGAAGCTGGGTATTTCTCAGGTGCAGGTTTCGCGTCTGCTTCGCCGCACGCTTAAGAAGATTCAGGACAAGATCGACCCCGACGGAGTGATGATTCGTTCATGAGTGAGCACCCCCAACAAACCGATCGCGTGCTGCGCGACACCCGCATTCTGACGCTGCGCATTTGGGCTGTTGTCGGCTGCATTGTCATCGCCGCTGTCATCTTTAACCTTATGGGCATCCTGGCGCCGGTTATCGAGTTTCTCGCTGTTGGTTCCATCATTGCCTTTGTGATGTCCCCGATCACCAACTGGCTCGAGCATCATGGCGTGAATCGCGGCATCGGTTCGCTTATCGCGCTTATTGTTGTTGTTGCCGTGCTCGTCGGTGTCGTTTGTATCTTGTCGCCGATTCTCTTTGGTCAGATCATGGAAGTCCTGAGCCGACTGCCCGAGCAGCTTCGTGTTGCGGGTGGCGACCTCAACGAGATGATCTCGCATGCCAAGACGCTTAACAACACGCCGCTCAAGGAGTATTTGGACGATAATCTTTCGTCGCTAGTTGCCGTGGCATCGAAGTATGTGTCTCAGATTGCCGCCGAGCTTGGTCGTGGTGTGTTCCCGCTCATCACCAATACAGCGTCGCAGCTGTTTGTTATCTTCCTTGGCCTGGTGCTTGCCTACTGGATGGCCTGCGACTACCCTCGCATGCACCACGAGATTTGCACCATCATCGGTCAGGAGAAGGAGACCTCGTACCGCTTTATGGTCGCCATTCTTTCTCGCTCTGTCGGCGGCTACATGCGCGGTATGGTCGTGACGTCCATCTGCGGTGGTTTCCTCGCCTTTATCGGTTTTATGATCATCGGCCATCCGTATGCGGCGCTCATGGCTATCTTTACCGGCATCATGCATTTGGTTCCGGTCGTCGGTCCTTGGGTGAGCGCAGCAATCGCCACAGTGCTCGGTTTCATGTTCAGCCCTATGTTGGCGTTATGGACGCTCATCGTGACGATGGTCGCGCAAAACGTCACCGATAACGTCATTTCGCCCAAGGTCATGCAGAGCTCGGTGCAGGTGCATCCCATCATGAGCCTCACGGCGCTCGTTATTGGCTCGGCACTCATGGGGCCCATCGGCATGATTATTGCCATCCCGCTGTGTGCGGCCCTCAAGGGTATCTTCGTGTACTACTTCGAGAATGAGACCGGCCGCCAGCTTGT
Organism: uncultured Collinsella sp.; assembly: GCA_900545665.1. GTDB lineage: Bacteria > Actinomycetota > Coriobacteriia > Coriobacteriales > Coriobacteriaceae > Collinsella. The sequence continues at coordinate 23,363 of UQZU01000012.1, read as the reverse complement.
GGCCTATGACGGCGCCGTGTTTAAGGGCACGCCGTACCGCGATGCCGATGGCAACCCGGTCGCCGCCTACGACGCGCTCGGCGACGACACCTTCATCTACGAGTCTGAGCTCATCGGCAACGAGACTGCGCCCGAGGCCAAGGCCATGCCCAAGCCCGAGCTCGATAATCCCTGGATCAAGCTCTCGGGCCTGCAGCCCGATGCGACGGGCTTCTTCAAGAACCCCTTCGCTAAGGACGATGACTCCAATTCGGAAGACGATACCAAAACCGGCATCGACGGCTCCATGGACGATGACGACAACTAGCGGGGTAATTCAGGTTAACATTCATACGTGCTAACATGCAATTTCGCTGGAGGGTCGCTGTTTGGCGACCCTCTTTTTTGCATAGGCGCGGTGGGATGGTAATATCGTTACGTTTGAACTGTTTCGATGTGAAACCGAGGAGATTCCCTCTATGAGTGCTGACTACCCGTCAATGACTACGGCCGAGATCCGCTCCAAGTTCCTCAACTTCTTTGAGGAGCGCGGTCTTAAGCTCTATCCTTCTTCGTCCCTCGTCCCCGATGATCCCTCGCTGCTGCTTGCCAACGCCGGCATGAACCAGTTTAAGGAGTACTACCAGGGCAAGAAGACCATGAAGGAGATCGGCGCGATCTCCTGCCAGAAGTGCGTCCGCACCAACGACATCGATTGCATCGGCGAGGACGGCCGTCACCTGTCGTTCTTCGAGATGCTCGGCGATTTCTCTTTTGGCGGCGTTTCCAAGGAGCAGGCTTGCGCCTGGGCCTTTGAGCTCATCACCAAGGAGTTCAAGCTGCCGCTCGACCGCCTGTACTTTACCGTCTTTACCGAGGACGACGAGACCCACGACGTGTGGCGTTCTCTGGGCGTTGCCGAGGACCACATCTCCCGCCTGGGCGAGGACGACAACTTCTGGGCCGCTGGCCCCACCGGCCCCTGCGGTCCGTGCTCCGAGATCTACTTTGACATGGGCGAGGAGGTCGGCTGCGGCAGCCCCGACTGCAAGCCTGGCTGCGACTGCGACCGCTTCCTTGAGTTCTGGAACCTCGTGTTTACCCAGTACGACCGTCAGGAGGACGGCTCCATGCCGGAGCTGCCGCACCGCAACCTCGATACGGGCATGGGCCTGGAGCGCATGGCTGCTATCATGCAGCACAAGACTGCTAACTACGACGGCGATCTGATGCAGCACCTCATCAAGCTGGGCGAGGAGATCAGCGGCAAGACCTATGACGCCGACGATTACTCCGGCGCCAGCCGTTCTCTTCGCATCATCGCCGACCACTCCCGTGCCGTCGACTTCATGATCTCTGACGGCATCCTGCCCGGTAACGAGGGTCGCGAGTACGTCCTTCGCCGCCTGCTCCGCCGCGCCGTGTTCCACGGTCGCCTGCTGGGCATCGAGGGCGCCTTCCTGACCAAGTTTATCGACGAGGTCAACGCTCAGATGGGCGAGGCCTATCCTGAGCTGCTCAAGAACGTCGCGCTCGTCAAGGGTATCGTCGCCTCCGAGGAGGAGCGCTTCTCCACGACGCTCGACAACGGTCGCGTCTACCTGGATGAGGCCCTGGCAGCGCTTGCCGAGGGTGCTGTGCTTCCGGGCGATGTTGCCTTTAAGCTGCACGACACCTTTGGTTTCCCCATCGACTTGACCGTCGAGATCGCCGACACCGCTGGCCACGATGTCGATATGGACGGCTTCACTGCCTGCATGGAGGACCAGAAGGCCCGCGCCCGCGCCAATGCCAAAGGCGACGCCTGGGGCAGCTTCAACGACGTTTGGGTCGAGCTTTCCGACAAGGTCGCCGCGACTGAGTTCGACGGCTATGACAACGATGTGATCGAGGGCGCCAAGGTTGTTGCCATCGTGCGCAACGGCGAGTCCGTCGAGTCCGCTGCCGCCGGCGAGGACGTCGAGGTCGTTCTCGACCGCACTCCGTTCTATGCCGAGATGGGTGGCCAGCAGGGCGATGCCGGCGAGCTTTCCGCCGAGGGCGTTTCGCTGACCGTTTCCGATACCAAGAACCACAACGGCCTGTATGCTCACGTCGCCCACGTTGCCGAGGGCACGCTGGCCGTCGGTGCTACCGTGACCGCCGCGCTCGACGCCGAGCACCGTGGCTTCCTGCGCCGCAACCACACCGCCACGCACCTGCTCGACGCCGCCCTTAAGCAGGTCCTGGGCGAGCACGTCTCCCAGGCCGGCTCGCTGGTGACGCCCGAGCACCTGCGCTTTGACTTTACGCACTTCGAGGCCCTGTCCTCCGAGCAGCTTAAGGCTGTCGAGGACCTGGTCAACCAGCAGATCTTCGCTTCCAAGCCGGTCGTGACCCGTGTCATGGGCATCGACGAGGCTAAGGCTGCCGGCGCTGTCGCCCTGTTTGGCGAGAAGTATGGCGACGTCGTCCGCGTTGTCTCCGTGGGCGCTGAGGACCAGCCGTTCTCCCGCGAACTCTGCGGTGGCACACACGCTGCCAACACCGCCGAGATCGGCCTGTTCAAGATCATTTCCGAGTCCTCCACGGGCTCCAATGTCCGCCGTATCGAGGCCGTGACCTCTAAGGGTGCCCTCGACTATATGGCCGACCGCCTGGCACTCGTTGACGCCGCTGCTACTGCGCTCAAGTGCCGCGTGGATGAGGTTCCCGCTCGCGTGGAGAACCTGCAGGCCGAGCTGCGCGAGACGTCCAATAAGCTCAAGAAGGCTCTGACCGGTGGCTCCTCCGACGCCATCTCCAGCGCCATCGAGGGCGCCGTCGAGCTCGACGGCTATAAGCTCGTTGTCGCTGAGCTCCAGGGCCTTGAGGCTGCCGACCTGCGCAACGTATGGGATACCGTGCATCAGAAGGTCGCCGGCCCTGTTGCTTGTGTCGTCGCCAGCGTGACTGAGAAGGGCACTCCGGCCCTGCTCGCTGCCGGCTCCGATGACGCCGTCAAGGCCGGTTTCCACGCCGGTAACGTGATCAAGCAGATCGCGGGTCTGGTCGACGGTCGCGGTGGCGGTCGTCCCAACATGGCCCAGGCCGGTGGCAAGAATGCTGCCGGCATCGCCGATGCCCTCGCGGCCGCTAAGACCGCGCTCGGCGCCTAAGAATCTAAGAAGTCGCTGTGGTTGCGCTCGCGCTGGACATAGGGGAGACCAGGATTGGCATCGCCGTCTCGAGCCGTGATGGCAAGATGGCGATGCCTGTCAAGGTGCTTCCGGCTGCCGAGGTCACCGGTATGGCCAAGACGTTCCGCTACCTGGTTGAGGACTATGAGCCCGACATCCTGGTAAGCGGACGTCCCCTGACCATGGCCGGTGAGCCCGGCCCTCAGGCCGAGCGCGTTGCCGCTGTGGCGCAAAAGATTGCCGACGAGCTCGATCTTCCGTTGGAGTTTGAGGACGAGCGTCTGTCCTCGCAAGAGGCCAAGCGTATCCTGCGCGAGCAGGGACTCAACGAAAAGCAGATGAGGGGCAAGATCGACATGATTGCCGCCAGCCTGTTTTTGCAGACGTGGCTCGATCGTAAAAACGAGGAGGTTTCGCATGCCTAGTGCTTCCGATCCGCGCCAGCCGAATCGTACACAGCAGCCGGCGTCGCGCCGTGCCCAGCCTGGCCAGCGTCCGGCACAGCCGACGCAGCGCGCAGCTCAGCCTGACGCGCGCCCGGCGCAGTCCTTCTCTCGTTCGGCCCAACCTGTTCAACGGACGGGTCAGCAGCCTTCTGCTCGTTCGGTTCAGCATTCGGCTTCTCACGCGGCTCAGCAGCCCACTGCTCGTACGGCCCAGCCTGCAGGCGGCACCCGCTTTAAGCAGCAGGCACCTACCCAGCGAACGCAGGCCCCCCAATCGCATTCGCATCACGCTCGTGGTTCGCATGGCGTTGCTCCGGCGACCCGCTCGAGCTACAACACGCATGCTCGTCGCGGTGCTCAAAAGAAAAGCTCCCCGGTGCCTATGATTATCGGTGGCGTTGTTGCCGTGCTTGCGCTTGTCGCGATCGTTTTCTTTGTCGTGCCAGCCGTCAAGGGCTTCTTTGGCGGTGAGGGTGCGAAAGTCGTTGCAGGCCAGCAGGTTACTATCACGATTCCCGATGGTGCTTCGGGCGATACGATCGCCTCGATTCTCTCCGAGAACCATATCGTCGAAAATCCCAAGGATTACTATGCGGCGGTGAAAAAGCTCAACGCCGATATGTCGCTCAAGCCTGGTGATTATTCGTTCACCACACTCATGGATGCGACCAAGGTTGTTCAGCAGCTCATGGAAGGCCCCAACGCGGGCTCCAATGCGCTGACTATCCCTGAGGGCCTGACGGTCGATCAAGTCGCCGACCGTGTGGCCAAGGCGTACGACAGCATTTCTAAAGAGGACTTCCTTAACCAGGCTAAGGCGAGCAATTATGTGAATGATTACGCTTTCCTTAAAGACGCCGCGAACGATTCGCTCGAGGGTTTCCTGTTCCCCAAGACCTATTCGCTTGGTAAGGACCCAAGCGCCGATGATGTGATTCGCGCCATGCTTGACCAGTTCAACTTCGAGTATAAGTCGCTTGACTTTGCCAGCTGCGAGGCCAAGATCAAGGAGCGCTATGGCGTGGGGATGTCCGATTACGACATCGTTAACCTTGCCTCGATCGTCGAGCGCGAGGGCCTCAACGCCGACCAGCGCGCGCATGTGGCCTCGGTCTTCTACAACCGTCTGGCGGGCAAGCTCGATGGCCTGCGCTATCTCAATAGCGATGCGACCATGATGTACGTCACCGGCGGCGAGGTTACTGCCGACGACCTGCAGAGTGATAGCCCCTATAACACCTATAAGCACGAGGGCCTGCCGCCCACGCCCATTTGCTCTCCGTCGCTCGAGGCGCTCAAGGCCACCCTTGAGCCGACCGACTCCGACGACCTGTATTTCTACATTACGCAGGACGAGGAGTATTTCTCGAAGACCTACGAAGAGCATCAACAGTCTTGGAATTGATCATGAGGATTTTTAGCCCCAAACGATATGTTGCCTCGGTCGATCGCATCGACCTCGATACCCTCTGGGCCGATGGTAAGCGCGCCATTCTGCTCGACCGCGACAACACACTGGTGCCGCGCGATACCGAGCAGGTGCCCGCTGCGGTCTCTGCTTGGCTCGAGGCCGCCCATGCCAAGGGCTTCAAGCTGTGCATGGTGTCCAATAACTGGCATCGCGATCAGGTCATGGCGTCGGCGCGCGAGCTGGGGCTCGAGGCCATCAGCCACGCCATGAAGCCGGCGCCGTTTGCCCTCAAGGCGGGTCTTAAGCGCCTCGGCGCCACGGCCGACGAGGCGGTGCTGATCGGTGATCAGCTCTACACGGACGTGTGGAGCGGCAACTTCGCCGGCGTCGATACCATCTTGGTTAAGCCGCAGGCGACGCAGGACCTGTGGTATACGCAGATCTTCCGTATCTTTGAGCGCCGGGCCCTGCGCGACCTTCCCTGCGAGGAATAGGTCTCGTCATGTCCCAGCACACCAAACACGGCTGCGACCATATCTTCTTTATCGGCTTTTTGGGCGCGGGCAAATCGACGCTCGCGCGCAACGTCGGCACCATGTTCAAGCGGCGTTTTATCGATACCGACCGCCTGGTCGTGCGCCGTTGCGGCAAGTCGGTAACCGAGATTTTTGAGACCGAGGGTGAGGGTCGTTTTCGCGAGCTCGAGACCTCGGCGCTCCGTTCGCTCCAAAGCGAGCGCAGCCTGTTGGTTTCGTGCGGGGGCGGTATCGTCGAAACGCCGGTGAATATTGAGTTGATGCACGAAATGGGTACGTGCGTGTACCTCGAGGGCGACTTTGAGGATTCGATTCGCCAGATTCGTCGGTCCGACACGCGCCCCGATTTCCGCTCGCCCGAGCATGCCGCGCGCCTGTTTGAGCATCGCCGTCCGCTGTATCGCCAGGCCGCCGACCTTACCCTTGATATTCGCAACAAGTCCTTCGAGGACGTTTCCTACTTTTGTGCCGAGATGCTTTTGGAGCGTGGGCTGCTATGATTCGCCGTCAACTGATCAATTTCCAAAACCGCAGTGTCGATGTCCGCGTCGGATTGGGCGCGTTCGATGAGCTGTCGCGCATGTTTTCCTCGGCTGTGGGCAAGCCTAAGCGCGCGATGGTGGTTTGGAACGACGCCACATCCGAGCGTTTTGGTGAGGTCGTCGAGCATGCTCTGGTCGACGCCGGTTTTGCCGTGTCGCTGCTAGTCCTTGAGCTTTCGCCTGCTGGTGCCACGCTGGCCGATGCCGATGCGATCTTTGGCGCCCTGTCTGCCAACGGCATTACCTGCGACGATCTGGTTGTCGCCGTTGGCGATGCCGCAACCTGCTCGGTTGTTAGCTGGTGCGCCAACCAGTGGTGTGGCCGAACCGAGTGCGCGCTGCTGCCGACGACCTTCGACGCCATGCTCACGGTCGCGACGACCATGAAGCCGCTCGTCGCCTCGTCGGCCAATTTGCTTCCCGCTATCGCGTTCCGTCCCGAGCCGGGCCTGGTCGTGTGTGACCTCGACCTTGTTCGCGAGGCGGACCCCGAGGACCTCAAGCTCGGCTATGTGGTACTTGTTGGCACCATGCTTTCGAGCAGCAAGTCCCGCTGGAATCAGTTTACCGAGACCGTCCCCGAGATTCTCGCGGGCGAGGAGGTCGCGCTCGTCAATGCCGTTCAGTGGTCTCAGACTGCCCGAAAGGACGTACTGATGGCCACGAACCCGAGCGCACGTCATGCGCTCGATTTTGGTAAGACGGGGGAGCGCACCCTGCGCGCCTGCTTGGGCGATGCCGCTTTGCAGGTCCCTGCCTACCAGCTGTTGTCCGAGGGCATGCGCTTTGAGGCGCGCGTTGCCCACGATGCCTGCGACTTCGATATCGATTACGTTTTTGAGGTCGATGACTGCCTGGAGGACTTTGGCATCGAGGAGCTTGCCTTCGACCTGGAGCCCACCGCGTTTATCGAGGAGTTCCGCAAGCAGCAGTTCGCCCGCTCGAACCGCAGCATGTTGCCGCTGCCCGCGGCACTCGGCGCCATTCGTCTAACGAGCGTTGAGGACGAGGTTCTTGAGCGTCACGCTCACGCCTACTTGGCTTCTCGCAAAGAACTTCTCTAAGATTTATTGACATCCATCGTCTTTCGTATCATGTTGAGGGACGGGTTTCCAATCGGTTGCGGTTCGCATGCGATTCCGACGTTCGGTTGAGACCCGTCCCGCACTTTTTGAGACAATAAGAAAGGAATCTGCATGTCTGAGTTTGCTGCCGGTCCTGCCGGTCGTATCGAACGTGTCCGTGCCCTGATGGTCGAGCGCGGCTACGACGCCATCGTGGTACGCGACGAGGCCAATCTTCGTTGGCTCACGGGCGTGAAGGGCGTCTTCGACTACACCTTCGAGTTCCCGCACGCGGCGTTTATTACGGCTGACCAGTGCCTGTTCCATACCGACTCGCGCTACCTCAACAGCTTTGAGGAGAACACGCCCGCCGGCAGCCCCTGGGTCTACGACATGGACGAGGGCACCATCCCCGGTTGGGTCGCCGGCAAGATTGCGGCCAACAAGTGCCGCGTCTGCGCTGTCGAGGACGACATGCAGATCAAATTCTACCAGGGTATTCAGCGTGGTCTGGAGGACCGTTCCGTCGCCTGCATGTTGCCGCTGATGCATGACGACATCCGCAAGATGCGCGCCATCAAGGACGCCGAGGAGATCGAGCTCATGCGCCATGCGCAGTCGATCACCGATGCCGCCTTCCAGCATATGCTCGGCTTTATTAAGCCTGGTATGACCGAGAAGCAGGTTCGCAACGAGCTCGAGAACTTTATGTTCGCCAACGGCGCCGACAGCTTGGCCTTCGGCTCCATCGTGGCAAGCGGCCCCAATACCGCCAACCCGCATGCCGTGCCGAGTGACCGCGTGATCGAGAAGGGCGACTTCGTCCTCATGGATTACGGTGCGGGCTACTGCGATTATCGTTCCGACATGACGCGCACCGTCGTGATGGGCGAGCCTACCCAGGAGCAGCTCGACCTGTACGCGCTCGTGCGCCGCACCCACGAGGAGTGCGTCGCCGCCATCCATCCGGGCGTCGAGGGTAACGACATTTTCAAGCTTTCCAAGAAGATCATCGGCGATGCCGGCTATGGCGATTACTACAACCATGGCCTGGGCCACGGCGTGGGCATCGACATCCATGAGCTGCCCAACTTCAACCGCAGCAAGAACACTATCGAGGTCGGCTCGGTTATCACCATGGAGCCCGGCGTGTATCTGCCCGGTGTGGGCGGCGTGCGCCTGGAGGACTACGGCGTGGTCACCGAGAACGGCTACGAGCCCTTCACCAAGACGCCGCATGACCTCCACGTCATCGATTGCTAGCCCATTTCGATAGTTTTTTGGGGCGGGGCGTCCGGATAGATTCGGGCGCCCCGCGTTCTCTTTTTATGCGCTCGCTGCAGTCGCCGTCTGCAAGTGTATAATTTCGGTCGTATGTAATTTGGACGCTTGTGCGTTCTGCCCATAACAAGAAAGGTCGCTATGCCTACCATTTCTACCGCCGACTTCAAGAACGGCCTCGGTCTCCGCATTAAGGACAAGGTCTACACCATCGTCGAGTTCCAGCATGTCAAGCCGGGCAAGGGCGGCGCGTTTGTGCGCTACAAGACCCGCGACATCAAGAGCGGCCGCGTCGTCGAGAACACCTGCAACGCCGGCACCAAGTTCGAGAGCGTCATGCTCACCACCCGTGAGTTCCAGTATCTCTACAACGATGGCGCCGACTACATCTTCATGGACAACGAGACCTATGAGCAGGTTCCCGTTCCCGAGGACATGGTGGGCGAGAACTCCAAGTGGCTGCGCGAGAACGACATTTGCCAGCTGCTCTTTGCCGACGATGAGCTCATGGGCGTGACTCCGCCGATGTTCATCGAGACCACCATCGTCCAAACCGACCCGGGCTTTAAGGGCGACACCGTCCAGGGTTCCACCAAGCCGGCCACGATCGACACCGGCGCTGTCATCCAGGTCCCCATGTACCTCAACGAGGGCGAGGTCATCAAGGTTGACACCCGCGACGGCAAGTTCGTCTCCCGCGTCTAGCAACCAAATCTTCTAGGAGGACTCATGCCCCAGGAAATCAAGATTGACGGCATCGGCATTTCGCCCGATGTTCTGACCGCCATCGTCTCGCGCGCCGTGTCGGATGTCGAGGGCATCGCCTCCGTTGGCGTCAAGGACCTTGCCACCAACCTTGTCTCCATGATGCTTTCGTCCAAGGCCCCGGCTTCCGAGCCGGCGGTCGAGGCCGAGGTCGTCGGCGACAAGCTCGCACTTACCGTGCGCGTCGTGGTGTTCTTTGGCTATCCGTTCAAGAAACTCGCCGAGGCCGTTCGCGCCGCCGTGGTCGCCGCCATCGATGCCCAGGTGGGCGTTGAGGTCGAACGCGTTGACGTTTGCATCGACGGCCTCGTTTTCCCCAAGGAGTAACCTTTGAGCCTTAAGGTTTATCGCGGGCGCACGCTTGCCCGCAGTCAGGCGCTGCAGCTGCTGTTCCAGGCCGAGGCCACTGACAGCCCACTCGAGCGCGTCCTCGAGGGTGATTTCCTGATCTCGAAGGGTCCCCTCGACCCCTATGCGCTGGAGCTTTGCCGTGGTGCCTACGAGCATATCGATCGCATCGACTGTGCTCTGCGCTCCGTTGCCAAGAACTGGGATCTTATGCGCATGCCCGGCGCCGACCGCAATCTGCTGCGTATCGCCGTTTACGAGATGCGTTTCCTCACCGACGAGGAGGTCTCGGACGCCATCGTAATCAACGAGGCCGTCGAGCTTGCCAAGGCCTATGGCACCGACCAGTCCGCTTCGTTCGTCAACGGCGTGCTGGGCAAGATCGCTCGCAGCGAGGAGCTGCCGGGCGAGGACCTGTACCAAGAGCTGCTGGCCGAAGATCGCGCTCGCGAGGAGGCACAGGCTGCCGAGGCTGCCGCCAAGGTCGCTGCCGCTCAGGCTGCCGCCGGTGTACTTGACGAGGATGCAGACGCCGCTGGGGCCGTCGAGGCCGACTCCGTCGAGGAGTAGCCATGCCAGAGGGTTCCGTCCGCAACTTCGATGAGATCTCGGATCGCCTGGACCAGATCATCGCCACCGTTCGCTCCAAGGATACGTCCTTGGAGCGTTCGCTCGATTTGTTTGACGAGGCGATTGAGCTGGGCTCCCGAGCGGTCGATATGGTCGACAAGTTTGAGCTGACGCCGCGTGAGGCCGACAAGCTCGAGCAGGAATACGATGAGGATGCGGCAAACGAGTCCCAAGATAGACAGGCTGCATCCCCGGATACGAATGGTTGATGGCATTCATGAAACGCGTGCGTCTCGATGACGAACTGATTTCACAGGGCATCTGCGCCGATCGCGCGGATGCCCTTCGCACTCTTATGGCCGGCTTGGTTTCGAGTGGCGGTGAGCGTTTGACCTCCCCGGGGCTCAAGGTGACGCCGGGCCTGCCACTGCACGTTAAGGGGCGCATCCCGTATGTTGGGCGCGGCGGGCTCAAGCTCGAGGGCGCGCTCGATGTGTTTGGGATTGATCCGACGGACCTTGCTTGCCTCGATGTGGGCTGCTCCACGGGCGGCTTTACTGATTGCCTGCTCAAGCGCGGCGCTGCGACCGTTGTCTCGGTGGACGTGGGTCGCGCCCAGTTCGATTGGTCATTGCGTCAGGACGATCGCGTGACGCTGCATGAGCGCACAAACGTGACGCAGCTGCCTGAGCTTGGCTATGCCGGCACCATCGACCTGGCTGTGTGTGATGTCTCGTTTACCAGCATCGCGAACATTATCGATGCGGTACTGGCCTGCCTGGCTCCTACGGGTGCATTCTGCACGCTCGTAAAGCCGCAGTTTGAGGCTCCGGCGGCGCTGGTGGGCGAGGGCGGTATTGTGACCGATCCCGCCGTGCGCCGCGATACACTCGTGGCGGCGGTTGAACTCTTTGCCGCCAAGGGCCTGTTCCCGGTCGATGTGTGCGTGTCACCCATTCATGGTGCCAAGGGCAACGTTGAGTTTTTCCTGTACGGCACTAGATTTGAATTTGGCGACCGCTCGCAAGACGAGCTGCAATCCCAGGTATCGGTTATGAGCGAGAAAGCTGCAACGCTATGAAGGTCTTTCTGGTTCCCAATTACTACAAGCAAGAGGCGGTCGAGAGCGGCCTGATGCTCGAGCTTTGGCTCACTCGTCAGGGCTATGAGGTCGCATGGGCTGCCGACCAGCGATCCAAGATTCAGAGCACGCCTGATATTGACGGCTCCGATCTGGTCATTACGCTCGGCGGCGACGGCACGTTGCTGCGCGCTGCCCGCATCCTCAACCATCGTGAGATTCCTATCCTCGGTCTTTCCTATGGTCACCTGGGCTTTTTAACTGCTGCGAGTCCCGAGGAGCGCGACATTCTGCAGGTCGTGAGCGACGCCCTGTCCGGTGAGCTGCACGTGAGCCGTCGCGCTACCATCGCCGCGGATATCGTGTCCGTGCGCGAAGACGGTACGAAGGATGTCGTGCGCACTTTCGCCCTGAACGACATGGCGCTCACGCGCGGCCCCCTGTCCGATATGGTTGAGTTCGACATCACGGTGTCGGGCCACCATATCGATCGACTGCGTGGCGACGGCGTGGTCGTGTCCACGGCGACTGGTTCTACGGGTTACGCGCTCAGTGCCGGTGGCCCCATCGTGAGCCCCGACTATACGGGCATGGTCTGCGTACCCATTGCGCCGCACACCATTCAGGCCCGTGCCTTCTTGACTTCGCCGAGTGATGTCGTCGAAATCTTTATGTCTGATGACCGTCCGAGCGTTCCGGCGATCGCTATCGATGGGCAGTTTATTACCTGTGATGGCACCGTTGAGAGCGTGGCGGTGCGTCGTGGGCCCGGCGATGTGCTGCTGCTGGATTACGGCCCCGAGAGCTTCTATAACTCGGTGAGCCGCGTATTCTACGGAGTCCGTCATGATCGATGAGCTGCAGGTTTCTAACATTGCACTCATTCGCGAGGCGACGCTGGTGCCGAGTGCCGGCCTGACTGTCCTGACCGGTGAGACCGGCGCCGGCAAGACTGCGCTGCTCTCGGCGCTCAAGCTTATTTTGGGCGAGCGCGCGGATTCGTCGACGGTGCGTGAGGGCGAGGCGCTGGCGAGCGTCGAGGCGCGCCTGTTTGACGGCCCACACGACGCGGAGGGCTTTACCGTGCAGCGCAGCCTTTCTGCCGAGGGTCGCAGCCGCGTCAAGATTGACGGCCGCATCGCCAGCGTGCGCGAGCTTTCGGAGCGCGTTGGCGTGATGATGGATTTGTGCGGCCAGCACGAGCACCAACGCTTGCTCGATCCGGCGCATCACGTTGCGATGGTTGATGCGTGGGCGGGACGCTCTGCGCTCGAGGCGCTGGATGTGTACCGCGCCTGTTTTAAAGCCTCGCGCGCGGCTGCCAAGGAGGTCCGTCGCGTCGAGGAGGCCTCGCGTGCGCAGGGGAGTCGCGTCGAGGAAGCGCGTTTTGCCCTCGAGCGTATCACCGAGGTCGACCCCAAGCCAGGCGAGTATGAGGAACTCGAGGAACTGCTGCCGCGCTCCGAACATGCCGAGGTACTGGTTGCCACGGCTAACGATGCCCATGCATCGCTTGCCGCCGAAGGGGGAGCGCTCGATGCCGTGAACAGTGCCGTGGTGGAGCTTTCCCGAATGGCTACCGTCGATCGCAAACTGGGCGACATTGCCGATGCGCTTTCGGATGCCTGTATCTCACTTGAGGATTGCGCGAACGAGCTTCGTGCCTATCGCGATGGCGTCGCCTTCGACCCGCGCGAGCTCGCTCGCATGCGTGAGCGGTATTCCGACCTCAAGGGCCTGTTGCGTCAGTGGGGCCCCACCATGGACGATGTTTTTGCCATGCGCGATCGCTCGCAAGAGCTGCTGTCCCTGGTCGATGATGGCGATGAACAGATCAAAAAGGCGCGTGAGGCACTCGGGAGCGCCGAGCGCGAGTTGTTTGCCGCTGCCAAGGCACTTAAGCGCGCCCGTAATACGGCGGCCCCTCGCTTCTGCCACGAGGTTGGCCGCCAGATGGCTCGCCTGGAGATGGGTAGTGCCGAGCTCGTCTGGGAGTCGCGCGATCTTCCCCGTGCTGAGTGGACGCCCGTTGGTCCTTCGAGCTACGAGCTGCTATACCGCAGCGGTGCCGGTTTGACTCCACGTCCCCTGCGCCGCATTGCATCGGGCGGCGAGCTCAGCCGCGTCATGCTGGCAAGCAAGGTTGTCCTCGGTAACGCGGATGGTGTCGATACGCTGGTGTTTGACGAGGTCGATGCTGGTGTCGGTGGCTCAACGGCGCGTGCACTCGCGGGCGTGCTGGCAGATCTCGCCGCTACGCATCAGGTGATTGTCGTAACCCACTTGGCGCAGGTCGCCGTCATGGCTGACAAACATTATGTCGTCAGCAAGGAACCGGGCGATGTTCCCCAGACGCATTTGGACGAGGTAACCGGCGAAGCGCGTACCGCCGAGATCGCCCGCATGTTGAGCGGCGATCAGTCCGAGGCAAGCCTGGCGCACGCCAAACAGATGCTCGAAGAAGCTCGAGGTTAGGTCGTATCAGCGGTGTTGGTGGGACAAAATAGACTGAAATTTTTGTCCCACTACGCGTTTTACTCCACAACCTTATCCGGCTGGATGAGCTCCTCGTAGTAGCTGATATGCTCACGCGCGTCTTCAATCTCGGGCAGCAGGAAGTTGTAGATGACTTCGATGATCATCGTGGCACTGATCTTGGAGAACGCAAAGTCGCCTGTCGTCAGCAGCGCTTCGTGGTTGACGGTATTAAAAGTGTAGTCTGCCAGGCGCGCGAGTGGGGATTTGCTGTCACTGCTGATGACGACTACGGTTGCGCCGCAGTTGCGAGCCGCTTTTGCCATGCGATTCAGTCGGCGCGATTTGCCAGAGTTTGAGATTAGCACGATGACGTCACCCGGGCGCAACGTGAGCGCAAAGCCGATTGATGTCTCGCTAATGGTGCTCGCCATGCAGCGCAGGCCCAGCTGCGAAAACTTAAACGTCGCATCGAGCGCGACCGCGTTCGTATTGCCCACAGCTGCAAACTCAATAACCCCTGCATGCTTAAGGGCATGCACAACAGCCGCCAGCGTATCGTGGTCGATACCGTCGATGGTCGCATTAAGCTCGCTCACCTTGGCAGCCAGGATGTTCTTGAGGCTCTGCTCCATATTGTCGAGCGAGACCTCGTCGGTCAGGCCCTCGTTGCGCTGGCTTTCCAAATCCCTCGCCAACGAAAACTGAAAGCTGCGGAAGCTGCCAAACCCAAGCTTGCGGCAGAAGCGCGAAACGGTCGCCTCGGACGTGGCGGCGGCGCGCGAGAGCTGAGCCGCCGTGAGGCGTGGAGCCTCGGACTGGTGCTCCAATATATAGTCGACAATGCGCTGCTCGGACTCGCTGTATCCCTGATGGGTGCTAATGAGGGAAAGTGCGCTCTTGCTACTATCGGTCATGGATGGCTCCTGGCTGGCATGAAAATCTAATTTGATTCGCAATGCCATAGTATACGGGCATTTTCAATTACAAGATACACCTTGCCGTTTCAAGTGTTGATGGTAAACTTTCATCTACCGTTTACGGTAATGAAAGAACCTTTCACCGGAGAATTGCACCTTGTCTCTTCTCACGCGGACGGTAGGTTGGTATCTTTCAGTTGTGGAAAAACGCGCATCGAAGCGCGTGTAGGGGAGCGCCCGCGGGCGCTGTACTAAAGAAGGAGGGACACATGGCTAAGTTTGACATCATCGCCGCGACCGGTTGCCCGACCGGCATTGCGCACACCTTCATGGCGAAGGAGGCGCTGGAGAAGGCAGCTGCCGAGCGCGGTCTGACCATTAAGGTCGAGACTCATGGCCAGGTCGGCGTCGAGAACGAGCTCACCAAGAGTGAGATCGCTGGTGCCAAGGCCGTCGTCGTCGCAGCCGACAAGGATGTCCAGGCTGAGCGTTTCGCCGGTAAGCCCATGGTTTCCGTTGGTGTTTCCAAGGCCCTGTCCGTTGAGGCCGCCGGTAAGCTGATTGACCGCGCGCTCGCCGCCAAGGGCGACAGCACGGTTGCAGCCGCTGCCGATGTCGAGGACGAGGTCGAGGAGAAGGAGTCCATCGGCCACATCATCTACAAGCACCTCATGAACGGCGTCAGCCACATGCTGGTCTTCGTCGTTGCCGGTGGTGTTCTGACCGCCGTTTCGTTCCTGTGGGGCATTACGTCCTTCGATTCGACGGCGTCTGACTACAACAGCTTTGCTGCGATGCTCAAGATCATCGGCGGCATCGCCATGAACCTCATGGTTCCGGTGCTTTCCGCCTACATCGCCGAGTCCATCGGCAAGCGCCCGGCGCTCGTCCCCGGCTTTGTTGCCGGTATGATCGCCATCCAGGGCCTGCCTGTTAACGCCGAGACCGGCATGATCGACGCCGGTGGCGCCGGCGTGGGCTTCGGCTTCCTGGGCGGCATCGTCGGTGGCTTCCTCGCCGGTTATGTCATCCTGCTGCTCGAGAAGGTCTTTGCCGGTCTGCCCAAGAACCTGGACGGCCTCAAGGCTATCTTCCTGTACCCGCTGTTCTCTACCGCCATCGTCGGCCTGGTCATGCTCGGCATTTCCGGCCCCATGGCTGCCATCAACACCGCCATGATGGACTTCCTCAAGGGCCTGTCCGCCTCTGGCGCCGTTGTACTGGGTCTTGCCATTGGCTGCATGTGCGCCTTTGACATGGGCGGCCCGGTCAACAAGGCTGCTTACGTCACCGGTACCGCTATGCTCACCGAGGCTTTGGCCGCCGGTGTTGGCACCGATACCTACAACTTCGGCACCAACTTCATGGCTGCCGTCTCCGCCGCCTGCATCGTTCCGCCTCTGATTACCACCTTTGCCGTCGTTGTCGGCAAGAAGTACTTCAGCCAGGAGGATCACGACGCCGGTGTCGTCAACCTCATCCTTGGTTGCACCCACATCACCGAGGGCGCCATTCCGTTCATGACCAAGAACATCTGGCCCGTCATGCCCATCATGATGCTCGGTTCCTCTATCGCTTCGATCCTGACCATTATGTTCAACGTTCACGATCCGGCGCCTCACGGTGGCTTCCTGGTCCTGCCCGTTGTCGAGAACGGTCCGCTGTGGGTCCTCGCGATCCTCATCGGCGCTGTGGTCGGTGGCATCCTGTTCGTAGCCTTCAAGAAGTACGACTTCGAGAAGAACCAGAAGGCCGCTCCTGCAGCCAAGCCCGTTGAGGCCCCCAAGGCCGCTGCCGTCGAGGCCCCCAAGGCCGAGGCTGCCGACTTCGTGAAGGTCGAGAATGTCTTTGTCGCCGTGGACTTCGCTTCTCGTGACGAGGCTCTGAGCTTCGTTTCCAACCAGGCCGTCAAGGCCGGTATCGCAAGCGACGCCGACGCCGTGATGAACGCCTTCCTGGCCCGCGAGGCCGAGGGCACCACGGGCATGATGGAGGGCTTCGCCATCCCGCATGCCAAGTCCGACGCCATTACCGAGGCTTCCGTCATCGTCGTCAAGGACGAGTCCGGCGTGACCGGTTGGGACACCATGGACGGCGCTCCCGTCAACGTGGCCATCGCTCTGCTCATCCCCGGTGCCCAGGCCGGCACTACGCACCTCAAGATCCTGTCCAAGGTCGCTGAGGCGCTCATGGACGAGGACTTCCGTGCCACCGTCAAGGGTTCCACCGACGCCGCCGAGATCGCCAAGACGATCAACGCTCGTCTGGTCTAATTCCACGGTACGCGAATAACATCGCCCACTGTATATAAGGCGGAGTCCCTCTCCAGGGCCTCCGCCTTTTTCATCCTCAAATATGTTGCGGTGAAATAGGGTCTGTTTAAACGATTCAACCCCAAATTCAGTCCCTATTTCACCGCAACTTAGAAATAGGGGATAGCGCGGCCTGTCTATCGGATCGTCCGGGCGGACAAATATTCAGCCTGAATTCCTTTCAGCCGACATTACTCTGGACCGACCGAGTTTCCGCAGCTTGCTCGCCCACAGGGGGCCGGGCGCGGCAGTGAGATTTATCGCGAGTTCCGCACGAGCCGAAGAGCACTTAATGTGCTCTTCGTGCGAGCAGGACTGTAGAGCAGGAAATCTCACTGGCCGCGCCCGGCCCCCTGTGGGCGAGCAAGCGGACGACAAACACATCTGTCCAATAATTCGTCTGAAACACAATGAAAAACCGTTTGATGTGAGTTAATATAAACAACGTCGTGAATCTGACTCCTGCCACATGCATGACAGGGGTTAAACACAAAAAAGGAGTCAACTATGGTTTCTGAGAAGGCTACCCTCGTTAATCCTCAGGGTCTGCACATGCGTCCGGCTGGTCTGTTCGCCTCCACCATGGGCAAGTACGCCTGTGACGTGACGGTCGTCACCCCCGAGAAGGAGGTCAACGGCAAGTCCCCGATGGCCCTCATGGCTGCTGGTATCCCCTGCGGCACCGAGGTCGAGGTCAAGTGCGACGGCGCTGACGAGGCCGAGGCTCTGGCTGCTGCCATCGAGCTCATCAAGAGCGGTCTTGGCGAGTAGAACTCAAACGGGTCGCATGCTGAACAACTAAGTTCATATTTGGGGGCGCAGTGACCTGTTGTAAGGTAGCTGCGCTCTTTTGTCATGGATATGGCAAAACGCTTTATCACATGACACGGAGAGAGGAATGGGAATGTATCAGGGAGTCAACGCTTCCGAGGGCATCGGTATCGGCACCGTCATGGTCGCCGTCGATCCCGACTTGACGTTTGAGCCGCACGAGGTTGCTGATTCGGCAGCAGAGAAGGAGCGCTATCAGTCCGCTCTTTCGGTCTTCTGCGAGAAGACCCAGGCTCAGGCCGACCACATGAAGGAGACGGTGGGCGAGGCCGAGGCCGAGATCATGAACGGACACATTGTCCTGGCTCAGGACCCGGGCATGACCGACGCCATCAACGCCGCCATTGACGGCGGTACCTGCGCCGAGCAGGCGCTCATGGACACTTCGACCATGTTCGAGAACATGTTCCTGTCCATGGACGACGAGATGTTCCGCCTGCGTGCGGCCGACATCGCCGACATCCGCACCGGTATTCTGGCTGAGCTGCTGGGCAAGGAGGTCGTCGACCTCTCCGTCCTGCCCGAGAACACTGTCGTTGTCGTGCACGACCTCACGCCGTCCATGACCGCCACGATCGATAAGGCCCACGTTGCCGGTATCGTCACCGAGACCGGTGGCCGCACGTCGCACTCCGCGATCATTGCGCGCGCCCTCGAGATCCCGGCTGTCCTTTCGGTTTCCAACAGCTGCACCGCTCTGCGCAATGGCATGACCGTTGTCGTCGACGGTGGCAAGGGTATCGTCGAGGCCGATCCCGACGAGGAGACGCTCGCTGCCTACACCGCCAAGGCCGAGGCCTTCGCTGCCGAGAAGGCAGCCCTCGAGGCCTTCCGTGGCAAGCCGTCCGTGACTGCCGATGGCATCAAGAAGATCATCGCCTGCAACATCGGTAACCCCGATGACGTGCCCAACGCGCTCGATCACGACGCCGAGGCTATCGGTCTGTTCCGCTCCGAGTTCCTGTTCATGGACTCTTCTGAGCTTCCTTCCGAGGAGGAGCAGTTCAACGCCTACCGTAAGGTCGCCAGCGCGCTCAAGGGTGCTCCGGTCATCATCCGCACGCTCGATGTGGGTGGCGACAAGGAGATTCCGTATCTGCACATGGTCAAGGAAGACAACCCTTTCATGGGCTTCCGCGCCGTGCGTTACTGCCTGGCCAATCCCGACCAGTACAAGGTCCAGCTCCGCGCTCTGCTGCGCGCCAGCGCCTTCGGTGACGTCAAGATTATGATCCCGCTCGTCACCTGCGTCGAGGAGGTCTTGGCTGTCAAGGAGCTCGTCGAGCAGTGCAAGGCCGAGCTGACCGAAGAGGGTCGCAAGTTCAACGAGAACATCGAGGTCGGCATCATGGTCGAGACGCCCGCCGCTTCGCTGCTCGCAGACCGTCTGGCCGAGGTCGCCGACTTCTTCTCCATCGGCACCAACGACCTGATCGGCTACACCATGTGCGCCGACCGTGGCAACGACACCATCTCTAACCTGTACCAGGTGTACTATCCCGCCGTGCTCCGCTCGCTCAAGAACATCATCGAGAGCGGCGTGAATGCCGGCATCATGGTTGGTATGTGCGGCGAGGCCGCTGCTGATCCGCTGCTCGAGCCGCTGCTGATCAGCTGGGGCCTGGAGGAGTTCTCGATGAGCGCTCCGTCGATCCTGCGCGCCCGCAAGACCATCAGCCAGTGGACCAAGGCCGAGTGCGACGAGCTCGCCGAGAAGGCGCTCGCCTGCAACACCGCCGCCGAGGTCAAGGCACTGCTCGAGTCCGCAGCTCGCTAATTTGGTATCAGAGGTAACCGCGTGGTTGGAATGGGCCGGCCACGCGGCCCTCACATATACAGGGGGTACTGTAAATGTTCTACACGCTAACCGCTAACCCGGCTGTCGACATGACGGTTTCGAGCTCTCCGCTCGAGCCCGACGAGAACGTCCGCACCGGCTCGGCCAGCTACACGCTAACGGCAAGGGCCTCGACGTGTCCTTCGCCTTTAAGAAGATGGGCGTCGACACCGTCGCGCTCGGCTTCTTCGCTGGCTTCACGGGCAAGTTCATCGTCGAGGAGGTCATGAACCTGGGTTGCCTCTGCCGCCCGGTCTGGACCGACGGTATCACGCGCATTAACACCTACGTCAACGATGGCCAGCACGAGTACGGCATCCTGAACCCGGGTGCTCCGATCACGCCGCAGCACCAGGAGGAGCTCTACAACATCCTGGACACCGCGGGCGATCTCGAGTGCCTGATCGTTTCCGGCTCCGTGCCTCCCAAAGCTACGCCTGACTTCCTGGCTCAGGTCATGGAGCACGCTCAGGCTCGTGGCGCCGACGTCGTCTTGGACCTGTCCTCCGACAAGCTCAAGGAGCTCGCTCACAAGAAGCCGCTGCTCATCAAGCCGAACCATCACGAGATGAAGGCCATCTTCGGCGTGCCGGTCGATACCGACGACGAGGTTCGCGTTGCCATGAAGATGGCTCACGACGCTGGCGTTCAGAACGTGCTGCTCACCCGCGGTAGCCGCGGCGACGCTTACTTCTCCAACGGCGAGGACATCTGGTACGCCAAGCGTGAGTTCAACATCAAGCTGGTTTCTTCCGTCTGCGCCGGCGATTGCACCCTCGCTGCGTTCCTGCACAAGTGGTACAGGGATCGCGACAACGTCGAGGAGGCCATGAAGCTCGCTATGGCCACCGGCGCCAACGTCGCCGAGTCCGTCGGTATTGGCGACTTTGGTCACGTCGACGAGTACAGCAAGCGCGTTGCTGTCCGCAAGCTCGATCGTCAGTAATCGAAACGCGACATATTCGTGCGCATGCGGCGCCCCGGTTTCGGCTGGGGCGCCTTTTTTGTTCCGCCATGGGGAGAGGTGTCCCGCCGTACTTCATCGCTTCCACACTGTTCACCGAGTTGTCCTAGCCTTTTACCGATGCGTGGAATATACTTTCATTAACACGTTGCTTCGTGAAAGGAACATTCATGATTTACACGCTCACTGCAAATCCCGCCATTGACTACAACATCGCCTGCGACGGCCTTGCTGCCAACACCGTCACGCGTACTCGCAACGCCGTCTATACGCCCAACGGCAAGGGCCTCAACGTCTCGTTTACGCTTGACCACTACGGTGTCGACACCACGATCCTGGGCTTCTTCGCTGGCTTCTCGGGCGAGTTCATCGTCAAGGGCGCCGAGGCCCTGGGCGTGCCCGTCAAGCCCGTGTGGACCGACGGCATCACGCGCGTCAACGTGTTCCTTAATGCCGGCCCCGACACCGAGTACAACATGGTCAACGCCGGTGCCGCCATCAACGAGGCCAATGAGCAGGAGATGTTTGAGCTCATCGATTCGCTCGATGACATGACCTGCCTGGTAATCAGCGGCTCGCTGCCTCCCAACACTTCCGAGGGCTTCCTGGCCGAGGTTCTGCGCCGCGTCAAGGCCAAGGGCGCCGAGTTCGTTCTCGACATCTCGAGCCATCAGCTGGCAGACCTCATTGCCATGGAGCCGCTGCTGATCAAGCCCAATGACGATGAGCTGCTCGATATCTTTGGCATTAAGGTGAGCGGTGGCGACGATGAGTCCGTCAAGGGCGCGATGGCCGAGCTGCACGCCAAGGGCGCCAAGAATGTGCTGCTGACTCTTGGCGGCGCCGGTGCGTACTTCTCCAACGGCGAGCACATTTGGTTTGCCAACCGCACCTTCGACGTCAAGCTGCTGTCGACGGTGTGCGCCGGCGATTCCTCGCTCGCTGCCTTCCTGTCCGTGTGGCACGACGCCCCCGAGCGCGTCGAGGACGCCCTGCGCCTTTCGATGGCTACCGGCGCCAACGTGGTCGAGTGCCCTGGTCTGGGCGATTTTGCCAAGGTGGACGAATATAAGAAGCACATCGAGGTTCGCCAGGTCTGCTAGTCCCTGTACCTTGCCTGACTAGTTTGATTATTTCGCATCCGTCTTAGACTAGGACGGATGCGTTTTTGTTTATCGGACTTGCGTGTGCAGTGGAGGCTGTTTCTTGCTAGACTTCTTGCAGACGCAATCGATAGCCAATTTGATAGTCGCAGGAGGCCACAGGCATGTGCAATGTTTCGCTCAACGGTACGCAACCGTCCGATGCCTCCCTGCGCGTCTTGCGCGCGCTTGAGGCGGCTGGTCTTGAGGCTTGGTACGTTGGCGGTTGGGTGCGCGACGCCCTGTTGGGGTGTCCCAGCCACGATGTTGACATGTGCTGTAGCGGCCTGTGGCAGGAGTCCAAGGCGGCGCTCGAGGTCGCCGGCATCGTGGTTGTGGAGTCGGGCATTAAATTTGGCGGAATCACGGCTATTTCCGATGGCGAGCGTATCGAGGTCACCACGTACCGTCTTGATGGCTTCTATACCGATGGGCGCCATCCTCAGAGCGTCGAGCGCGCCGCCTCGCTCGAGGACGATCTGGCGCGCCGCGACTTTACCGTCAACGCCATGGCCTGGCATCCCGAGCGCGGGCTTGTCGACCGCTACGACGGCCAGGGTGACTTGGAGCGCAAGCTGATTCGCGCTGTCGGCGATCCCAAGCGTCGCTTTAACGAGGACGCCCTGCGCATGCTGCGCGCGGTGCGCTTTGCCTGCCGCCTGGACTTTATGATTGAGCCCGAGACCAAGCGTGCGCTTGCCGAGTGCGCGCCGCTGCTCGATGCCGTAGCGCGCGAGCGTGTGGGTATTGAGCTCGAGGGCATTCTTTCGACCGGTCACGGGGGAGACGCCATGTTGCGCTACCCTGAGCTCATCTGCGCCGCTGTGCCCGAGTTGGCAGCGGGTCGCGGGTTTGATCAGCGAAGTGTCTATCATGCGTTTAACGTCTACGAGCATATCGCCCGTGTGCTGACGGTGGCAGGGGAGCTGGCGCTGTGCGACGGCGTCGCGCCATCGTCGAGCCTTATGTGGGCGGCGTTTTTGCACGATGTCTCCAAGCCCGAGTGCTTTACGGTCGATCACGCCGGCAGCGGACACTTCTACGGTCATCCCGAGCTCGGCGCCAAGAAAGCGCGCGTCATTATGGATCGCCTGGCACTCTCGCACGACCTGGTGCGCGACGTTTGCCTGCTCATCAAATATCACGATAAGCCGCTGCGCCCCGAGCGCTCCTGCCTGCTCAATATGATGCGCGCGCTTTCGGGTGAGGGCGTCGACACGGCCCGCCTGATTGACGAGCTCATGGACCTCAAGCGTGCTGACACGCTTGGCAAGGCCCCATCGTGCTTCTATTACGTTGAGACGATTGAGGAGATGCGCGCGCTGGCGCACGAGCTGCTGAAGGCAGGGGAGCCCCATACGCTCAAGATGCTCGCCATCAACGGCGGCGACCTGATCCGTGCCGGAGTCAAGCCCGGGCCGGAACTGGGTCAGCTTCTCAACTCCGCCCTCGACGCCGTGATCGAAGACAATATTCCCAACGAGCGCGAAGCTCTTTTGGTCCATCTCAACTTGAATTAGCTACCCAGTTTACCTGCGTGTTCCATAACCTGCCGACAAAATTTGGGCAATTTGGAATTTCTTCTTGCGCTGACGTTTTTTGTCCCGTAATATATTTCCTCGCAGCACGGCAGTGCAGATGTCATGTGGCCCGTTCGTCTAGCGGTTTAGGACGCCGCCCTCTCAAGGCGGAGATCACCAG
>UQZU01000011.1 GCA_900545665.1 uncultured Collinsella sp. | reverse complement strand
CGGCCCATGCCTATACCGATTGCATCGAGGTTGAGTTTGCGCAGTATATGGATGCGAGTGACGATACCCTGGCCGCATTGTGCGCGCAGGGCTTGGGCGACGTGACGTATACGTGGCTCGACAAACAGGACGATCCCAATGGCAAGCCGCTGTCGCGCGTGCTGCGCATTCGCTATGCCGATGCGTGTGAGGCGGGCTCGACGGTGGCGTTTGAGCTCGACGGTGCTTGTAACTACGCCGGCACGGCCATGGCGCGCTGGGCAAGTGGCGAGCTTGTCGTGGGCGTTCGCGCCGACAAGCTCAGGCTCAACGTGGAGCAGGCCGTGACCATGCTTGATGGCAGTGACTTTGAGCTGGTGGCGCACGTGACCGATAAGGCGGGCAAGCCGTTTGCGGGCGCCAAGGTTAGTGTCGGGCTGGAGTCCTCGGCTATCTGCTCTGTCGATGCCACCCAGGCCGTGACGGGCGAGGACGGTGCGGCGACGTTTGTGCTGCATGGTGCTCTGCCCGGTTTGACGACGTTGACGGCGGCGGTGGACGGCACGGCGCTGTCCAAGCAGGTCGACGTTCGCGTGTCTGCCGAGGCAGTACGACCGGCGCGACCGGTGGCGACGATTGGTGCGACGACGTTTGGTGCATGGTCGCCCAAGGAGAACTACATTACGGTGCCCAAGGGCACGAAGCTGGAGCTTTCTGCCGAGGATGGCACGACGATTTGGTACACCACCAACGACACCTGCCCCTGCCGCGATGAAGGCCGTGTAAAGTACACCGAACCTATTGCGCTCGATAGCAACATGTATGTGCGCATTGCGGCACAGCGCCCTGGCATGTCGTACAGTGAGTATTCCGAGCGTCTGAACATTACGATTACGGTGACCGATGAGGCGGCGCCCGATCCCGAGCCCGAGCCGACGCCCGAGCCGGACCCGTCGCCTGGCGACGGCGAGCAGGGCGGCGGTGCGGATGGCTCTGGCGGCACCGGGGTACCTGCGGGCGGCTCGGCTTCGACGACGACCACGGTGACGACGGGCAAGTCCAAGGGTAAGGGCAAGAATGTCAAGAAGTCCGGTGGCACGGAGCTTGCCGGCACGGGTGACTCCGCCACGATGACAGTCGCCGCCCTAGGCATCGCCGGAGCAACCGTTGCCGCGGCAGGCATCGCCGCGACCAAGCGCCGCAAACGTTAGGTTTTGGTGGCGGCGTCCATCCTCGGCTTATGCAAAATCTCAATCTGTAACACCAAGCTGCCCAAAATGGCTCCAGGTGTTACAGATTGAGATGAACTGTTCAGCCGCTAACCTAACGTCTCGATCTGTAACACCAAGCGGGGAATTTGACCTCTAACTGTTACAGATTGAGACAAAGCGGGGGCGGCTGGCACAATATCTCGATCTGCAACAACTACAAGGCTCAACGGGCTCCAGGTGTTACAGATTGAGACAAAACGAGCAAGCAAGTCCCAAACCACCACAAAAGTGCCTGTCCCCTTTGTGGTGGTTTGGGCGGCCGGCATAGAAAAAGTCCCCGCCGGGCGTGTGCTCGACGGGGACTTTGCCGTTTGATGGCTAACGCTGAGGGTGACTACTCGCCCAGCAGGCTCTTGGTGATGGAAGCGGCGGCCTTCTTGCCGGCGCCCATCGCCAGAATGACCGTAGCGGCACCGGTGACGATGTCGCCGCCAGCCCAGATGCGGGGATCGGTGGTCTGGCCGGTCTCCTCGTCGGCGACGATGTAGCCCCACTTGTTGAGCTCCATCTTGCCGCCGATCTTCTTTGCGAAGGGGTTGGCGTTGGTGCCGATAGCCGAGATTGCGACGTCGCAGGGGATCTCCTCGATGGCGCCCTCGATGGGCACCGGGCGACGACGGCCGGACTCGTCGGGCTCGCCGAGCTCCATCTTCTGGACCTTGACGGCGCACACGGAGCCGTCCTCGCCAGCGACAAACTCGAGCGGGGAGACGAGCGGCAGAACCTCGACGCCCTCGGCCTTGGCGTGGTGCAGCTCGGCACGACGGCAAGGCATCTCATCCTCGGTACGACGGTAGGCGATGATGGCGTGCTCGGCGCCCAGGCGCTTGGCGGTACGGACGGCGTCCATAGCCACGTTGCCGCCACCAAAGACAACGACGTTCTTGCCGTGCTTGGTGGGGGTGTCGTACTCGGGGAACTTGTTGGCCTTCATCAGGTTCACGCGGGTGAGGTACTCGTTCGCGAAGAAGACGTTGGGCAGGTTCTCGCCGGGGACGTTGAGGAACTTGGGCAGGCCAGCGCCGGTCGCCACGTAGATGGCGTCGAAGCCCTGCTCGAACAGCTCTTCGGCCGTGGCCATGTTGCCCACGACGGAGTTGTACTCAAACTTAACGCCCATGTCCTCCAGGCCGTCAATCTCGCGCTTGACGACTGCCTTGGGCAGACGGAACTCGGGGATGCCGTAGACCAGCACGCCGCCGCCGGTGAAGAAGGCCTCAAAGACGGTAACGTCAAAACCGTTACGGGCGAGCTCGCCGGCGCAGGTGATGCCGGACGGGCCGGAGCCGACAACGGCGACCTTCTTGCCGTTCTTGGGGGCCATCTTGGGCGTGGAGGCGAGCTCGGGGCGATCACCCAGGAAGCGCTCGAGCTGGCCGATGGCCACGGGCTCGGACTTTTTACCACGGATGCACTTGCCCTCGCACTGGTTCTCCTGCGGGCAGACACGGCCGCAGATGGCGGGAAGCATGGAGTCCTCGCGGATGGTATCGAGAGCGCCGCCGAAGTCCTTCGCGCGGATCTGCTCGATAAAGCGGGGGATGTTGATGTTGACGGGGCAGCCCTCAACACAGAACGGCTTCTTGCAGTTGAGGCAGCGCTCGGCCTCGGCCAGCGCCATCTCCTCGGTGAAGCCCTTGTCGACGGGGCGGAAGTCGCAGGCGCGCTCGGCAGCCGGCTCCTCGTTATCGGGGGTGCGGGGCGACTTCATATCGGCAACGAAACGACCGTTAACTAGTGGCATGCGCAGCTCTTTTCCTCATAGGCCTTGAGGGACTCGCCCTCTTCGGAACGGTAAGCGGCCTGGCGGGCACGAAGGTCATCCCAGTCGACCAGGGTGGCATCGAAGTCGGGGCCGTCGACGCAAGCGAACTTGGTCACGCCGCCCACCTCGACGCGGCAGCAGCCGCACATGCCGGTGCCGTCAACCATGATGGGGTTGAGCGACGCGGTGATGGGGGTGTCGTACTTTTGGGCGGTGAGGGTCGAGAACTTCATCATCGGAACGGGGCCGACGCAGAAGACCTGGCTCACGGCCTTGTCCTGCAGCAGGCGCTCCAGCGGAGCGGTGACAACGCCCTGCTCGCCGTAGGAACCGTCATCGGTAGTGATGTGGATGTGGTCCTCGTCGAGGAGCTCGCGGAACTGGTCCTCCATGAGCAGGAGGTCCTTGGTGCGGGCG
Source organism: uncultured Collinsella sp. (assembly GCA_900545665.1). GTDB lineage: Bacteria > Actinomycetota > Coriobacteriia > Coriobacteriales > Coriobacteriaceae > Collinsella. The sequence continues at coordinate 57,327 of UQZU01000011.1, read as the reverse complement.
CCCATGATGGCGTGCACCTCGTGACCGGTCTCGACCAGGTGCTTGGCGACCGGGAAGGCAATTGCCAGGCCGACGCCGCCGCCAATGACGGCGCAGGGGCCCTCGGCCATCTCGGTGGGAACGCCCAGCGGGCCCACGACGTCGCGCAGCGACTCGCCGGCCTCGTATGTGGACAGCATCTCGGTGGTCTTGCCGATCACCATGAAGATGAACTCGACCCAGCCCTCGTCACCGTTCCAGCCGGCCAGGGTAAACGGGACGCGCTCGCCCGTCTCGTTGGCGCGGACCATGAGGAACTGTCCAGCGTGCGCATGCTTGGCGATTGCGGGCGCCTCGATGCGGAACTTGAACACCTTCTCCGAGAACTGCGTCTTCTCCAGGATCTTATACATAGAACCCCTCTCTTGTTAGGGCCGCCGAACCGTGCCTCCACGGAAATGGACGGTAGCCCGAATAAAACCGTACGTGCACAGGCGTTGTGCAGACATACGGTGCAAATTATACCCTCATGGACATGTCACTTACGTGTGTCTTCGGCGGTTGGGAGCAGGGTTTATCCACTTCGGCCTACCAAACAGGGGCAGGTTTATTTTGGTCAGTTTTATCGGGTAAAACGGCAAAGGGGGCCGGCCTCGGGTTGTGATGAGGCCGGCCCCCTTTGGGGTGCTATGTGCGTATGGCGGCGCGCGGTTTATTGCGATGCCGCAAATGGAGCGTTTCCGCAGGTAAAACCTGCCAAAATAAACCTGTTCCTAAATGGTAGGTTTTAGTGCTTGCCGTTGGCGGAGGCGGCGCCGTTGACATGGTCGCGAGCGTAGACCACGCCGTGCACGATCGCCAGGCCGGCGGCGTCGGCCGCGCGGGCGCAGGTGTCCTGGAAATCCTCGGCCTCGCGGGCGCGCAGCTGCTTAAGCACGTAGTCGGCGACGGCCATCTTGCCGGGAGGGTTGCCGATGCCGGTGCGGATGCGGCTGAAGTCGCGGCTGCCCATCTTGTCGATGATGGAACGCAGGCCGTTGTGGCCAGCATGGCCGCCGCCCACCTTAACGCGCACGTCGCCGGCGGGAATGTCGAGCTCGTCGTGGATTACGAGCAGCTCCTCGGCCTTGATCTTGTATTCGCGGCAGAGCTTGGAGATGGGGCCGCCCGAGGTATTCATGTACGACTGCGGCTTGACCAGCACAATCTGGCGCTTGCCGTCCTCTTCCTCGGGGTCGTTGATGTTGATGAGCGCGACCTCGGCGCCGGCCTGGTTTTTCCAGTACGTGACGCCGGCCTGACGGGCCAGCTCGTCGATTGCCTTAAAGCCGGCGTTGTGGCGGGTCTCGGCATATTCCTCGCCAGGGTTGCCAAGCCCGGCAACCATGCGAATCTTAAGCGGCTGTGCAGCTGCCATGTTTGTCCTTCCGTTACATAAAAAGTTTAATCAACGACAAAGGCTACCACGCCCGCCGAAGGCGAGGAAAGGTTGCAGCAAAGTCATTTCAGAAAACAGCTGCCCCGAGACAGCAGGAAGCCCCGGACGCGCCGGGAGGGGTTATCAAAGCGAACATCCCGCAGCCGCAAAGCGGCGAGGACGTTCGCTTTGATAACCCCGCAGGCGCGTCCGGGGCTTCCGGAGGGATGCGAGGGTCGAGCGACTACAGCGCGAAGTCGCCGCCGACGAGCGTGGAGACGGGCTCCTCGTGGTAAACGGCGGAGATGGCCTGAGCGAACTCCTCGGCGACCGAGATGGTCTTGATCTTGCCGCCGACCTCGACGGGAATGGCGTCGGTGACGAGGCACTCGACGATCGGGGCGTCGTTCAAGCGCTCGATGGCCGGACCGGAGAAGATGCCGTGGGTGGCGCAGACGTAGATGTCGCCAGCGCCCATAGCCTTGAGCTCCTTGACGTTGGCGCACAGGGTGCCAGCGGTGTCGATCATGTCGTCGTTGATGATGCAGGTCTTGCCCTTGATGTCACCGATGATGCCCATGACCTCGGCGGCGTTGTGGCGCGGACGGCCCTTGTGGGCGATGGCCAGGTCGCAGCCGAGCATGTCGGACAGCTTCTTGGCGGCCTTGGCGCGACCCACGTCGGGGGAGACGACAACCAGGTTGTCGGTGTCGAAGTGCATGTCGTTGTAGTACTGGCCAAACAGCGGCAGCGCGGACAGGTGGTTAACCGGGATATCGAAGAAGCCCTGGATCTGGCCCTGGTGCAGGTCGAGGGTGATGATGCGGTTGACGCCGGCGCGCTCGAGCAGGTTGGCGACGAGGCGGGCGGTGATGGGCTCGCGCGGGCCGGCCTTGCGGTCCTGGCGGGCATAGCCGTAGTGGGTGATAACGGCGGTGATGGAGCGGGCGGATGCGCGCTTGGCAGCGTCGGTGGCGATGAGCAGCTCCATGAGCATGTCGTTGACGTTGCCGCCGGCCACGGACTGAATCAGGAAGACGTCGGCGCCGCGGACGGTCTCGTCGTAGCGGGCGTAAATCTCACCATTGGCGAACTGCTTTAGCGTAAGGCCCGAAAGCTCGACCCCAAGGTACTCAGCAATCTTCTGAGCGAGGGGACGGTTGGAGGAACCGGAATACACGCGGATGGACTTGCGCATATTCTCCGACTTCTCGGGATCATTAATCGGCATTACCCTTCTCCTTTATATATCGAATGCCATATAGATGCCTTGTTGCATTGTAACCGCGCGGCGGGGTTTATCGAGTCTTGATAACGTCTTTACCGCCAACGGACACGAACCGACCACTCATCTGGCCGCGCAGGTCAGCATAGAAAAAGGAGCCGTCCCCATGGGAACAGCTCCTTAGATGCTTGGTAAAACGTTATACCTCGTCGTCCTCGTGCAGACGGCGGCGATAATCGGCGGCCCAGCCCTCAATGTTTACCTGACGGGCGCGGCCCAGGCCGAGTGCGTCGGCCGGGACCGGCTCGGTGATGACGGAGCCGGCGGCCACGAGCGCGCCGTCGCCGATCTGGGCGGGCGCGACCATCATGGTGTCGGAACCGATGAAGGCGTCCTTGCCGATGACGGTCTTGTGCTTGTGCACGCCGTCGTAGTTGCAGGTGATGGAGCCCGCGCCCACGTTGACGCCGGAGCCCATGGTGGTGTCGCCGATGTAGGACAGGTGCGGCACCTTGGAGCCCTCGCCGATCGTGGACTTCTTGATCTCCACATGCGTGCCGGCCTTGGAGCCGTCGAGCATGTGGGTGCCCGGGCGCAGGTAGGCGCGCGGGCCGCAGTCGACGCCGTTCTCGATGACGGCCTCGATGGCGATGGTCTCATCGATGGTGCAGCCGCTGCCGACGGTGGTGTCGGTGAGGCGACTGTTGGGGCCGAGCTGGCACTCTTCGCCCACGGTGACGTGACCGATCAGATGCGTCTGCGGCCACACGATGGTGTCTCGGCCGATGGTGGCATCGGGGCCGATCCAGGCCTGCGTGGGATCGATGAACGTGACGCCCTCGGCCATCCAGTGCTCGTTGATGCGGTCGCGCGCGATAGCGGTGAGCTGCGCGAGCTGAATGCGGCTGTTGACGCCCAGGCCGTCGCGGTAGTCATCGCAGTGGAAGATGGAGACCGCCTGGCCGTGACCCTTGAGGATCTCGAGCATGTCGGGCAGGTAGTACTCGGATTGCGCGTTGTCGTTGCCGATCTCGTTAATGTGGGCGGCGAGCTGCGCGCCGTCAAAGGCGTAGCAGCCGGCGTTGCACTCCAGCAGCGTGGCGGCCTGCTCGGGCGTGCAGTCCTTCTGCTCGATGATGCGCTCGATCTGGCCGTCGTCGCCCAGTTTGATGCGGCCGTAGCCAAAGGGGTCGGGCGGGGTCATGGTCATGACGGTGCAGGCGAGCTCGCCGGTGGCGACGGTCTGTGCGAACTTGGCGACCGTGTCGGCGGTGATGAGCGGCAGGTCGCCGTTGAGCACGACGACGGGGCCTTGCGTGATGCCGCAGGCCTCGAGCGCGACCTTCACGGCGTGACCGGTGCCCAGGCGCTCGGTCTGCTCGACGCACTCGACCTTGGTGGCGCTGCTGGCGTAGACGCCGTCGATGAGGGCGCGCATCTCGTCGGCGTGGCTGCCGATGACGACCACGACGCGGCTGCAGCCGGCCTTGATGGTGGCGTCGACGATCCACTGGACCATGGGCTTGCCCAGGATCTTGTGCGAAACCTTGCAGTGGTTCGACTTCATGCGGGTGCCCTCGCCGGCAGCGAGGATAATTGCGGTTGCGTCCATGTGATCTCCTGTTACGTTATAGAGACGTGTGTTTGGAAACGATACATGGCGCAATATGATACCGCAGGCATATGTTGAGCGCGTAGCGATTGGTTTGCGGCGGTTGGGGCTTGCGCCGCCGTCGTGGCGTTTGCGCTGCTTGCGTGCGGCGTTGGCGGTGCTGCGGAGCTGTCGTTTGAGCGAGGGGACGGGGGTGCCCGTGGACAACATACAAGAGGAGTTTGGCGGCGAGCCCGTCGCGGCGTTCTCGATGTCGCATCCGGCTGTGCCGGCACTCTATATAGTGCTGACGCTGGGGCTCGCCATGTTCTCGATGCAGCCGGTGCTGATTGCGCTGTCGCTTGCGGGCGGGCTGGCGTATGGATTTGTGACGCGTGGGGCTGCCCGCACGCTGGGCGCACTCCGCTGGCAGCTGCCGGTGATTTTGATTATCGCGCTGGTCAATCCGCTGTTTAGCGCCTCGGGCTCGACGGAGCTGTTCCGTATTGGCATGCGCGCGGTGTATCTGGAAAGCATGGTATACGGCCTGTGCATGGGCGGGCTGTTTGTGGCGAGCGTGCTGTGGTTTGAGGCCGCGGCGTCGATGCTCGAATACGACAAGGTGCTCGCGCTGCTGGGCAATGCCGCACCGGTGATCGCGCTCATGATCTCGATGTGCATGAGGCTTATCCCGCAGTTTTTACGCCGCGGTCGTACGGTGCTGGCGGTGCAAGATGCGATTGATGTGCCGGGCCGCGCGCCCACCGATCCCGTGCGATCGCGCCTGCGGGCGTCGAGCGTGTTGATGGGCTGGGGCATGGAAGATTCGCTGGAGCGCGCGGACGCGATGCGCTCGCGCGGGTGGGGTGCCGCGACACGTCGTACGACGTATGCGCGGTATCGACTGGGGCGCAGCGACGTTGCCGCGCTGGTCGGGCTCGCGCTGTTTGGTGCCGCCGCGGTGGCCGTGGCGGCGACCGCGACGACGCAGTATTCGTTTTATCCGCAGCTCTCGGTGCCGGCGCCGTGGCCAGGCTATGTCGTGTACGCCGCCTGGATGGTGTTGCCTTGCGCGTTGCACGCGATTGATGAGAAGAGGTTTGGCTGATGGCTCGGTTTGATAGGAGCTCGGCGGCGGGTGTGGCATATGGCTCGGCCGCGCCGGCGATTGAGGTGCGAGGCCTTAGTTTTGCCTATCCCGGGGTCAAGGCACCGGTGCTCGAGGGGCTTGATTGGCGTGTTTCCCAAGGTGCGTTTGCACTGCTTGTTGGCGGTACCGGTTCGGGCAAGTCGACGCTGCTGTCGCTGCTCAAGCCCGAGATCGCTCCAGCGGGCGAGCGCACTGGCGATGCGCGCGTGCTGGGCGAGAACGTTGCCGACATGGACGTGCGGGCATCGGCAGAGCGCGTGGGTTATGTGTTTCAGGATCCCGAGAACCAGATTGTGTGCGAGACCGTGTGGCACGAGATGGCGTTTGGCCTAGAGAATCTGGGTGTGTCGCGCGACGAGATGCGCCGCCGTGTTGCCGAGACCAGCTATTTCTTTGGTCTGGAGGACTGGCTTCATCGTGATACCGATACGCTTTCGGGTGGCCGCAAGCAGCTGCTGTCGCTTGCCGCCGTCCTGGCGCTGCGCCCGCGCGTGCTGCTGCTCGACGAGCCCACGTCTCAGCTCGATCCCGTTGCCGAGAAGAATTTCCTGCACGCGCTGTTTCGTGTGAATCGCGAGCTGGGCTGCACGGTTGTTGTGGCGACGCATCAGCCGCGCCCAATGCTCGAATACGCGACGTGTGCGTACCGGATTGAGGATGGCCGCGTGCACGAGGCGGCGGATATGGCTTCTTTGGTATGCCGAGAATCGCTGTTTTCCGATGACACGTTGGGGTGGGGTGCCATCCGATGTGCAAAAAACGGAGTATTCAGCAGGCGTGAGGACAATTTGGGCTCTCTGGAGCCGCCCGGGGACGTATCGAGCGCGAAAAAAAGTTTGGAATTGGACAAATCGTCCGAATTTGTGGCGCAAACGTCGCTCGAGAACGGCTTGGAAGCCTTCTCGCGCACGGATGGAAGCAGAATACTCCAAAAAATGCACGGCGGGTCGGCTACCACCCTGTCGGAAGGCTGGTTTCGCTACGATCGAGCGTCCGGCTGGGTGCTGCGCGGGCTCGATGCGTCGTTTTCGGCCGGTGCGGTGCATGCGATCGTGGGCGGCAACGGATGCGGTAAGTCGACGATACTCTCGGTGCTGGCGAAGACCGCCAAGCTGCAGCGCGGCCGCATGGTGCGCGGAGCGGCCTCGGCGGCGCTGCTGCCTCAGAATCCCAAAGCATTGCTGGTTGCCGAGACGGTTCGCGATGAGCTGATGGAATGGGCCTCGACCTGCGGATATGACGAGAACTTGGCGCGGGAGCGTGCGGCGAGCTTGGGGTTGTCGGGTCTGGATGGACGCCATCCGTACGATCTTTCGGGCGGACAGCGCCAGCTGCTCGCACTGGCAAAGCTGCTGCTGATCGGCCCCGAGCTGCTGCTGCTTGACGAGCCCACGAAGGGCTTGGACCTGGAGAGTCGCCGCACCATCGCCCGCGCCCTGCGTGACCATGCGAAGGCTGGCGGCACCGTCATCATGGCTACGCACGATTTGGACTTTGCCGAGCAGGTAGCCGACGACGTCGCCATGATGTTTGACGGCGAGATTGCCTGCATGGAGTCCCCGGCCGACTTCTTTGCCGACAACGTGTTCTATAGGGCGTGATGGGATGACGGACTGTCGTTTCTCGCGTTTGCTTGCAAAACTGGAGATCCCGCTGTTGTTGGCGGTGCCGGCGGTGATGGCTGCCGCGTTGCTGGCGGGTGTTGAGCAGGCAGCGTTGGCCATGCTGGTTGTGGTGGCGTTGGTGCTTGCGCTGTTCTTTGCGGGCTATGAGGCATCGCGTCCAGGCCTGCGTCAGATTATGCCCACGCTGGTGCTGGCGGCGCTGGCGGCGGCGGGGCGCATCCTGTTTGGACCCATTCCCGACTTTAAACCCGTGAGTGCCATCGCCATTATCGCCGGGGCGACACTCGGTCGTCGTAACGGCTTTATGGTCGGTGCGTTGGCGGCGCTGACCAGCAATTTCTTTTTTGGGCAGGGCATGTGGACGCCGTGGCAGATGTATGCCTGGGGGCTCGTGGGATACGTTGGCGGTGCGCTGGCGTATGCGGGTGCATTCGACCGCGCCGATGGCACCGTGCGTATGCCGGCGCTGCTGACCTACGGCTTTGCTTCGGGTTTGCTGTACGGCGTTGTGATCAACGCCTACGACATCATTGGTTTTGTACAGCCGCTTACTTGGGCAGGTGCCGTGGCACGTCTTGCCACCGCCGTGCCGTTCGATATCACGCACGGACTCGCGACCTGCGTGTTTTTGGCCGCCTTGTACAAGCCCTGGTGCCGTCGCATTAACCGTGTCGTCGTGAAATACGGGCTGTAAGGCATTTCGCGTTTCCTCACGAACTTGCGGTGGAATAGTTCTCGTTTTTGGCTATTTGCTGCCCAAACAGGAACTATTCCACCGCAACTTATAGGGGGAGAGGGGTCACATGATCTGTTTTCCTCTGTCCCCCAGGAATTGCTTGGCGCTAGAGCTCTAGCGTGAGGGTGACGGGGCAGTGGTCGCTGCCGAAGATATCGCCGCGGATACCGGTGTCGCGCACGGTATTGGCGATTGAATCACTTACCAAGAAGTAATCGATGCGCCAGCCGGCGTTGTTCTTGCGGGCATTAAAGCGATAGCTCCACCAGCTGTAGACGCCCTCGACGTCTGGATTAGCCGTGCGCCAGGTATCGGTAAAGCCGGCGTTGAGCAGCTCGGTAAACTTGCCGCGCTCCTCGTCCGAAAAGCCGGCGTTGCCGCGGTTGGACTTGGGGTTCTTAAGGTCGATCTCCTCGTGTGCCACGTTAAAGTCGCCGCAGGTTACGACGGGCTTGCCGGTCTCGCGCTCAAGCGCGCTCAAAAAGCCGCGATAGGCATCATCCCAGGCCATGCGCACATCGATGCGCGCGAGCTCATTTTGCGCGTTGGGCGTGTAGACATCCACAAACCAAAACTTGTCGAACTCCAGCGTGCAGACGCGGCCCTCGGTTGCGGCTTGGGCGACGAGCTCGGCCGCCTCGCCCTCGCCGGCGTAGGGTAGCAGCGCGTCGGCGTGCAGCACGCGCAGCGGTTCCTGGCGGCTAAAGACCGCAGTGCCCGAATAGCCTTTACGCTCGGCGTAGCTCCAGGTTTGGTGATAGCCGGGCAGGTCGACCTGCACCTGGCCTTCTTGCAACTTGGTCTCTTGCAGCGCCAAGATATCGACGTCGAGTTCTTGCGCGATCTGAATAAAGCTCGGGTCCTTTTTGAGCACGGCGCGCAGGCCGTTAACGTTCCACGAGGCAAAGGTGTAAGTCTGAGGCATGGTGTCCTTTCGACGGGGTTGGCAGGCTTAAGATTAACGCAATAAGGGCGGGGTGGGCTCCGTGCATGCTGACTTAAAGGCTGCATGCTGGGACGTCGCTCAACGCTGCCCGATTAACAAGGACGGAGGACTCATATGACTCAGGCAATATCGGACCCCAGGCAGGCCTCCGCCGCCCTGGCGGATCTGTTTGACACCCACAAGCGCGTGGTCTTCTTTGGCGGCGCTGGTGTTTCCACGGCAAGTGGCATCCCCGATTTCCGCAGCGTGGACGGCCTGTATCACCAGCAGTTTGCCTATCCGCCCGAGACCATGCTGTCGCATAGCTTTTACGAGGCGCATCCTGCCGAGTTCTTCGACTTTTACCGCACCAAGATGATCGCGCTTGGCGCCAAGCCCAACCGCTGCCACACCAAGCTGGCCGAGCTGGAGCGCGCCGGCAAGCTCGACGCCGTGGTGACGCAAAATATCGACGGTCTGCACCAGGCGGCCGGCTCGCAGCGCGTGTTCGAGCTGCACGGATCGGTTCATCGCAACATTTGCCAGTCGTGCGGCGCGGTCTATAGCGCCGAGTGGATTTGCTCGCGCGAGCACGAGGACGCCGCGGGCGTGCCTGCGTGCCCCGCGTGCGGCGGCCGCATCAAGCCCAATGTAGTGCTCTACGAAGAGCCGCTCGACGAGCATGTGTTGACCGGTGCCGTTGCCGCCATCGTCGCGGCCGATGCCCTCATTGTGGGCGGGACCTCGCTCGTGGTGTATCCGGCGGCAGGCCTTACGCGATACTTTACCGGCGATACGCTGGCTATTTGCAATCTTGCTCCTACCGATCAGGATGCAAATGCCGACCTGCTGATTTCTTGCGACATCGCGGCCGCGTTTGCGTTCTAGCCCGCGTGCGCGGATACAATAAAAAGACTGAGTGCAAAGCGACCCCGCCGCCAGCTCCCCAAGCTCGGCGGCGTGGGCATTTTAGGAGGATGTTCATGGCGAACGACAGCAAGACATGGCGGTGCGGAAAGTACGAGCTCAGCTTTGACCGTCCGCGCATCATGGGCGTCCTCAACGTGACGCCCGATTCGTTTAGCGATGGCGGGGAGCACTTCGACCCCGATGCCGCCATCGAGTACGGCCTGGCGATGCTCGACGCCGGCGCCGACATCATCGACGTGGGCGGCGAGTCCACGCGCCCTGGTTTTACCCCGGTCAACCCCGACGAGGAGGCTCGCCGCGTGCTGCCCGTGGTGCGCGCGCTGGCCAAGGAGGGCGCCATCGTCTCGATCGACACGCGTCATGTGGCGGTTGCCAAGGCGGCCGTGCGCTGCGGCGCCTCGATCGTCAACGACGTGACCGGCTTCACCGATCCCAAGATGGTCGAGTTTGTTAAGACGAGCACCTGCGGCATCATCGTGATGCATGCCGGCGAGGTCGCCGCGCCCGCACGCACGCACGCAACGGTGCAGCTCGATACCTCGGCAGCGGCGTTTGTTGCCGAGAAGGCGCGCGAGGCGGCTGCCGAGGCCGCGCGTGAGGCCGAGAAGCCGGCTCGCCGCCGTCGCGGCAAGTTGCTGGGCGAGCCTAAGCCGGAGGCCAAGCTTCCGGGCGGCGTGGTGCAGCCCTCGTTGCCGTTTGGCGAACCGGAGCCCACGTCCGAGCCTTCAAGCGAGCAGGAGACGCCGGCCGCCGAGCAGGCTGCTGCCGCCGAGACCGTCGCGCCCGCGCCCGAGGCCGCGCCCGCAGCCACCGAGGCCGCATCGGAGTCCAATGACCGCCTGGCCGCCATGATGCGCCGCAGCGCCCGCCGCGAGGAAGCCTACGTGCCCACCTCGCAGCTCCGCCGCTTCACCCTGCCCGATTCGGCGCCCATCATGCGCCGCGTCATGGGCTTTCTGTCCGACCAGGCCCGCACGCTCATCCATGCCGGCGTGTCGCGCGACCGCATCTGCATCGATCCTGGTCCGGGCTTTGGTAAGTCGGCTAACGAGGACATCGTCATCCAGCGCGAGACTGCCAAGATGGCGTCACTGGGCTATCCGCTCATGTGCGCCGTGTCGCGCAAGCGCTTTGTGGGCGCCGTCTCGGGCGTGACCGAGGCCGCCGAGCGCGATGCCGCTACGTTTGGCGTGTGCCTGGGCGCTATCCAGGCCGGTGCCCACATCGTGCGCGTGCACGACGCCGCGGGTTTTGCGCAGTTCCTGAACGGCTACTGGGCGGTTGCCAAGCCACAGCCGCGCCGCGCGTTTGTGGCCGTGGGCTCCAACCTGGGGCATCGCTGCGACAACATCCGCGCCGCACGCGAGATGATCGCCGAGATCCCACTCACCTGCGTGTCTAACTCCTCCAAGATTTACGAGAGCGAGCCTGCCTACGAGACGCGCCAGGACGCGTTTGCCAACGCTGTCATCGAGATTAAGACCGAGCTGGCGCCGTTGGTGCTGCTCGACGAGCTCATGAAGATCGAGGCTGAGCTGGGCCGCGACCGTTCCAAAAAGGCCAAGGCCAACGGTCCGCGTACCATCGACCTGGACCTGCTGTGGATGGACGGCGAGACCCACGGCGGCAAAAAGCTGCGCCTGCCGCATCCGCTGATCGGCGAACGCGACTTTGTGCTGGTGCCGCTCGAGGACCTGATGCACGACCCGGCGCGGTTCTTCCGCTACAACGGTGTCGAGGTCAAGGAGCCCGAGGACCGCGTGGGCCATATCGTGGGCGAATTGGGGCGTATGTAGATGATCGAGATGAATGCTGTTGCCGCCGGCACCGAGCTCGACGCGGCGCGCGACGCGGGCCGCGAGGGTGCGTCCGCGGGCTGGTGCGCTTGGAGCGCGGGCGAGGCGTCGTTGACGTTTTCGCTGGTCGTGCGCCCGGATGTGAACATGCATGCCTTCCACGGCCTGCCGTTTGTGGCCGCGATGGGCATGATGGACGCGCTCGTGGGCGCGGCGTCGACACCGGGGCTGGGCCTTGCCGGTAAGGTGGGTATCCAGTGGCCGAGCGATATCGTGTGCGGTGCGCCTGCGTTTGAGACGTCGCTCGCGCGTGTTGCCGTGAACGGCGGTGCCGGTGCTGCGGGCATGTTCGGTGCCGTGACGGTGGATATTGAGCGTTCGGCGCTGAGCGAGCTTGGTGTGGACGTGGCTGACGAAGCGCTGCTCGAGACGCTGGCCGCCGCCGTGCTGGCCCGCGTGGACGCCTGGGCGGTTGTTGCCAACACGCCGCAAGGCGCCGCAGGGCCGCTGGCTCCCGTGCTGGGCGAGTACTTCGACATGGTGCCGCTGCTGGGCCGCCAGGTTGCGGCGGTGTCTCCCAACGGCTTGCCGCTTGCGGTCGGTGTGTTTGCGGGCCTGGACATCTGGGGCCGCGCGACCATCAAGACCGATGCCGGCGAGCAGGAGTTTCCGCCCGAGGCTGTACGAATTCGCGGGCTGTAGCGCGGGGCGCCAGCGCTCAAAGATAACGATGACAACAAGACCCTCCTTGGCCTGTGCCGGGGAGGGTTTCGCTTATCTGGGGAATGGGTTGCCAGCGCCCTATTCCTCAAAATTGAAAATTTTTCAGTTTTGAGGAATAGGCTTGGCGAGCATTTGCGGGGACTGTGGCATCGGGCGTGCTCGACTTAAGCCCCTGTCCTACCCTAGCTCCTGCATGCGGCGGTAGATTTCGCAGATACCCTTGATGGTGAGCTGTCCGTCGACCACGTCGAAGGCATCGGTCGAATCGGCGACGATGCCGGCGAGACCGCCCGTGGCGATAACGGTGGCATCCTCGCGGCCCAGCTCGCGCTTCATGCGCGCGACCAGGCCCTCGGCCATGGCGGCGGCGCCCATCACGGCGCCGACCTTGATGCACTCCTCGGTATCGCGGCCGATGGCGTGCTCGGGCGCCTCGAGCGGAACGCTGGCGAGCTTGGCGGCACGGGTGGCAAGCGCGTCCATGGAGATGCGGATGCCCGGCGCGATCGCTCCGCCAATGTAATAGCCGTCCTCGTCGATGACGTCGATATTGGTTGCGGTGCCAAAGTCCACCACGATTGCCGGCGCGCCGTAGAAAGTTTCGGCCGCAACGGCGTTAGCGACGCGATCGGCGCCTACGGCTTGGGGACGCGCCGCGCGCAGCTTGGTCACCGCGGCCGTCTGCGGCCCGATGACGATGGCGTCCGCGGCAATGCGGTCGGCCACGGCGTGCCACTCGCGCGAGAGCTGCGGCACCACGCCGGCAAAGGCGATCGCGTTGACCGCGCCGAGCGAGAGGTCGTACATCTTAAAGAAGCCCATCAGGCGCACGTGGATCTCGTCGGCGGTATAGGAGCGGTCGGTGGGCATACGCCACGACTGCACCAGCTCGTCTCCGTCAAACAGGCCCATGGCCGTCTGCGTGTTTCCCATATCGATAGCGAGCAGCATGTCTACTCCCGGTGTTGGCATAAAAGGACGCGCACCATTGTATACGTGCCGTCGACGGCGCTCGGCTGCGATTCGTTTACGGTGATAGGGGCTGAGGGGTTTAAATATGAAGGAATTATGCTCTACGAGATTTTCCTTGCCGTTTACCGAACTCCCGCGTAATATTCCTTCTTGCGCACATGAGGCGCCCAGACATTGCGGGGTGGAGCAGTCTGGTAGCTCGCCGGGCTCATAACCCGGAGGTCGTAGGTTCAAATCCTGCCCCCGCGACCAAGAACTTGCAGCTCGTCGGCCTAGCCGGCGAGCTTTTTTGTTATCCCGGGACTGTGTTTTCGGTCCAATTCTTGGCCTCTCAAACAAAATCTCGATCTGTAACATCTAGACCCGATTTGGGCGGCTAAGTGGGCTTATAGGACAAAATGTGTGTCCCGATAGAACACCCGTTTCCATCCATTAATCCAGCCAGAACGGGTACGGGTCCCTGTGGTGGAGGTCCTCCCACACGGCCCTGTCGCCCCGCTCCGGCCCTCCGTCGTCACGCGACGGCGAGGCGGAGTAGACGCTGAACAGGAAGTCGATGTCCGCGTCGGTCGGCATCGCGGCGGGCTTCCCGCGCGCCGTCCTCGCGTCCCCCGAGTGCGCGAGGCACCACCAGAACACCGCCTTCACGCGCCTGGCCGACGTCAGCCCCCGGTGGTTGCGCAGGACGGCCCTCAGCTGCGAGTTCACCCCTCCCTCGATCATGTTGTTGGTCGACGGCAGCGGGCCGGCCTTGGCCAGGGCGGGGTCGAGGTAGGTGAACAGCGTCCCCGCCGACACCAGCGACGACAGCGACGAGCGCGCCCGCCTCAGCCTCTCGTGGGTGCAGGCCCTCCTGCCGTCCACCACGGTCCTGTCCTCCAGGAAGTCGGCCCAGAACCCGCACCAGTCGAGGTAGCGCTCGACCCAGAGCTCGGCCTGGTGCAGCGTCTCGATGCCCATGAGGTCGCGCGCGATGAGGTAGAGCTCGCGCCCCGCCTGGAGCTTCGGCCGCGTCGTCGTGTAGCGCTTGACCTGCGAGAAGGCGTGGAAGGTGCACCTCTGGACCCTGGTGCGCGGCCAGGTCTCGCGCACGGCCTTGGCGAACCCGCTCCCGCCGTCGGTGACGACCACCTCGGGCGCCGGGATCGGCGACATGAGGGCCGACCACGCCCCCGAGTTCTCGGACCTGGCCATGTACCAGGAGACCACCCTCTCGCCGCTGCAGCATATGAGCACCACGAGGTCGCGCGCGACCCAGATCCCGTCGACGTAGAGCACGCGGTGCAGCTCGCCGTCGGGGACGGGCATGGGCCAGACCTCCCAGAACTCGGCCGTCCTGCGCCTGAAGGACCGTCCGCCGCCCGGCATCGCCGCCTGGGAGTCCTTGGAGAGGAGCCACCCGAGGAACTCGTCCAGCCTCGTCGCCGTGTCGTCGTACCTTACCGTCGTCGACGCGCCGCAGGCCGTGCACCTCCACCGCTGGGACCCCGATGAGGTCCTGCCGTTGCGTTTGGTCCGACCGCCGCAGTAGGGGCAATAAACGGCCTTCATGGGCACCTCTTCCGAAAGGGTATTTAACGGTTCCGGAAAAGGTTATCTACCTGCGGGAACGATAGGCAACCGGACACACATTCTGTCCGAGCGGTTAAAAGCGGGCACGGAATTTAAACGGCTGAAAAAGGGGCATCGACCTGCGCCGATGCCCCCAACGTGGACACACATTTTGTCCTATAAGCCGCTAAGTGTTACAGATCGAGATGTTTCGGCAGGACGGTCTTCGTTTGTCTAAATCTGTAACACGAGGGACGGATTTTGCCGAGTTGTTGTTATAGATTGAGATTTTCTAGCAGGCGGGTTTGGTTTGTCTCGATCTGTAACAGGTAGGGGTCAAAAGTGGGTCTAGCTGTTACAGATTGAGATTGTTGAGGTTGGGTCGAGGGGAATATCTCGATCTGTAACAGTAAGACCCGGTTTTGCCGCGTAACTGTTACAGATTGAGACAAGCCGACGGGCCGCCCCGCCCATCCCCATCCACCTGCCGCTACCTGCTGTCCGCCGATTTCCGTTGCGCTGTTGTATTCCCATGCCATATCCTCTAGACAACTACGCGGCACCATCGCCGCCGCGCCTACAAGAGAGGAATGTCCATGACCGCACCTGCATCCAAGCTGCTCCAGCCCATTACGGTTGGCCCCCTTGAGCTCAAGAACCGCATTATGTTCCCGCCGCTGACCACCGGCTACGAGGAGCGCGACGGCTCCATTGGCGAGCGCAGCCTGGCTTTTTACGAGCGACTGGCCCGTGGCGGCGTGAGCTACATCGTCATCGGCGACGTCGCTCCCGTCATGACCGCGAGCCCCACGCCCAAGCTGGCGACCGATGCCCAGATCCCCACGTTTAAGGCACTGGCCGACGCCGTCCACAAGCACGGTGCCAAGATCGCGCTGCAGCTGTTCCACCCCGAGTACGACGTGCCCGGTGTCGGCCGCATGGTCATGGGCTCCATGGTTGCCGCCAAAGCCGCGCAGGAGGCCAAGGCCGCCGGCGACGAGGAGACCTTTGCCGCCAAGATGGCCGAGTCCAACGAGATCCGCAAGCAGGCCTACGCCAAGCTGCACCACGACATGCAGCACTTTGTGAACGAGGCGAGCGTAGAGCAGCTCACCCAGATCAAGGAAGCCATCGCCGCCTCGGCCGCTCGCGCACAGCAGGCCGGGATCGACGCCATCGAGGTCCACGGCGACCGCCTGGTGGGTTCGCTGTGCTCGGCCATCCTTAACCAGCGCACCGACGAGTACGGCGGCTCGTTCGAGAACCGCGTCCGCTATGCGCTGGAGGTCGTCGCCGCCATTAAGGAAGCCGCACCGCAGCTGATGGTGGAGTACAAGCTCCCCGTGATCATGGAGAACCCCGACGGCACGCCGCGCGGCAAGGGCGGCCTGCAGCCCGACGAGGCCTGCGAGTTCGCCAAGCTGCTCGAGGGCGCGGGCATCGATATGATCCAGGTCGCGCAGGCAAACCACACCGGCAACATGGGCGACACCATTCCGCCCATGGGCGCCATGCCTTACAACTGGACGCTGCCCGTGGCCGAGCGCGTCAAGGCCCTGGTTTCCGTGCCGGTGGCAACCGTCGGCCGTGTTGTCTCGGTCGAGGCCGGCGAGAAGATTCTGGAGGACGGCTCGGCCGACATCGTCGCCTATGGCCGCTCGCTCATGTGCGACCCCGACATTGCGCTGAAGGCCGCCACGGGCGAGCCCATCCGCGAGTGCCTCAACTGCAACAAGGGCTGCGTCGACGCGATTCAAAACCGCAAGTACATCTCGTGCGTGCTCAACGCCGAGAACGGTGACGAGGCTACCATCGCCATCAAGCCGGGCGAGGGCGACAAGAAGATCGCCGTGGTGGGCGGCGGCATCGCCGGCCTGGAGGCCGCACGCGTGGCGGCCAAGCGCGGCTACGACGTGACCGTCTACGAGGCGAGCGATCATCTGGGCGGCCAGATTGTGCTGGCGGCAGCACCCCCGCGCAAGGATGAGATCATGCGCTCGGTCGAGTACTACGAGAAGATTCTGCCTGGCCTGGGCGTGAAGGTCGAGCTCAACCACGTCGCTACCGCTGAGGACCTCAACGCCGCCGACGCCGCGATTGTGGCTGTGGGCGCACACGACGTGGTCATCCCCGTTCCGGGTGCCGATTCTAAGAAGGTCGTTTCGAGCTGGGACGTGCTGGCCGGCAAGGTGGAGCTCAGCGGCCGCGTCGCCGTCATTGGCGGTGGCCTGGTAGGCACCGAGACTGCCGAGTACCTGCTGCAGCACGGCTGCGAGGTGGCGATCGTGGAGATGCTCGACAAGATTGCCGCGGGCGAGTCCGAGACCATTCTGCCGCTGATCATGAGCGACTTCGCTGAGCACAACGTGGAGCAGCACGTGAAGACCCGCCTGACCGCCATTACCGACGAGGGCGTGGAGGCCATTCGCACCACCGAGGACGGCGCCGAGGAACCGGTGAAGATCGCCTGCGATTACGTGGTGATGGCCGTGGGCTCCAAGGCCAACGCGTTTGACCTGGACGGCGTGACGGTGCCCGTGACCTGCGTGGGCGACTGCTCGGGCGAGCGCACCGCCGACATTGCGAGCGCCATTCGCACGGCGTATCACGCGGCCAACGAGCTGTAGTTGAACATCGCGGCCAGGCGGGGCGGCAGCACGGACCTGCCTCGCCCGACTGCGTCCCATCGGGTGTCAACCGGGGCGGGGTCTGCAAGCGCAGCAGGTCCCGTCCTTTTTGTTTTGCTCGGGTGGATGGCAATGCGCGGTAATCATGAGGAGTGAGGCGTCACTGCCCTGCAGGCCGCTCAAAATTATTGGGGGAGGGGTTAATAATTATTCCCTCTAGACCAAAGGACATAAAGAGATGTCAATTTTGTTGGCAAACGAATGACGATTAGCTGCGAGCTAGCTACCAGCGTAAATAATCGATAAAGAAATGTCGTAAATAGGTGTCAAATGCCCAGATAACGCCGCGTCTATTTTAATTAACTACTTTGAGCAAACAGCAAAATGCTACTATCTAGCGTGCACGTAAGAAAGCAGATTAACGGTTAAGGCTAAGAAGTGGCAGGTATGTCGGAAGCAACTAGGACTCGCACGCATGCGCCCGAGGTTAGGCAGCGCGCCGTCGAGATCCTCCAAGAGGGGGTCGGTCACCGCGCCCTCGCCGCAAAGCTTGGCATTCCCCAGGCCACGGCTCGTCAGTGGGCCCGCGCATATGCCGTGGGCGGCGCCGACGCCGTGCTCAACGCGGGCGCTCGCCATCACACCTATTCGTACGACGTCAAGCTCGCCGTGGTAAAGGATCGCCTGGAAAACGGCCTGACGGTTCGCGAAGCCATGATTAAGCACAAGATTCCCAGCGAGTCTTCGGTCAAGGCCTGGTGTCGCCAGTATCGCGATGGCGGCGCCGACGCGCTTATCGATAAGCCGCGCGGTCGCAAGCCGCGCGTTAAACAGGCAGAGTAGCAAGAGGGTGCGCCCGCAGGGGCGCATTTTTCTTGCCGCCTCTCTGCTCCAAAGCGGACACGCCCTTGCCCCGTACGCCTAAAACTCCCCAGTTGACCGAAAACCTGCCGCCGTTGCTCCTCAATTGAGCTATAACGTTAAACAATTGCAGCGTTTTTGCATGGGGGAGTGATGGTATGACGCTACTGTATTTCCTTACCCTGTTTCCGCTGGTACCGGCGCTGGGCATGCTGCTTGCGCGCGGTGACCGCGCCCGCGATGCGGTGGGGCTCATAGGTTCCGGCATTATTATGGCGGTGACAGTTGTAGTCGCCGTCATGTTTTTTGTCACGGGTCCGCAGAGCTTTGAGGTTGCCCCCGGCACCTCGCATGTGCTCTCGATCATCAGCTCCGTCATCGACGTAATTCTGTGCGCCGTTATCCTGTACAACGCGTACAAATATAGGAACGCGCTTACCGGTGTGCTCGGCGTAGTACAGCTAGTGGGCTCCGTTGCCTTTGCAGCCATGACGCTGCCCGCGGCCGAAGCCGTCACGGCGACGCCGCTCTACCTGGACTACATGAGCGTGATCATGGTGCTTGCCGTCGGCATCGTCGGCAGCCTCATCTGCGTGTATGCCCTGGGCTACATGAAGGACTTCCAGGCCCATGACGAGCACGAGGCCGCGCTGCGCGGGCAGACCGCGCCCGACCGTCGCCCGCAGTTCCTGGCGCTCATGTTCCTGTTTCTCTCGGCCATGTTCGTCATCGTGACGAGCGACAACCTTGAGTGGCTGTTCTGCGGCTGGGAAATCACCACCGTGTGCTCGTTCCTTATGATTGGCTACACGCGCACGCCCGAGGCCATTAAAAACGCTTTCACCCAGATCATCCTCAACATGCTGGGCGGCATCGCGTTTTTGGCCGGACTCATGTACCTGCACGTTAACGGCATGCCGCTGACCATCTCGGGCATGATCGAGCTTTCCGGCGCCGGCACCGCGCAATCCGCGCTGCTGGTGATGCCGGTCATCCTGCTGTCGCTCGCCGCCCTTACCAAGGCCGCGCAGATGCCGTTCCATACCTGGCTGCTCGGTGCCATGGTTGCCCCCACGCCCACGAGCGCCCTGCTGCACTCGTCAACCATGGTCAAAGCCGGCGTGTTCCTGATGGTCAAGCTGAGCCCGCTCTATGCTATCTATCCCGTGACGGGCTTTATGGTCACGAGTGTGGGTGCCATCACGTTTTTGCTCGCTGCCCTTATGGCGATCTCGCAGAGCAACGCCAAACGCGTGCTCGCGTACTCCACCATTTCCAACTTAGGCCTCATCAGTGCCTGCCTGGGCGTCGGCGCGCCCGAGGCCGTGTGGGCCGCCATCTTCCTGATCCTTTTCCACACGGTGGCAAAGTCGCTGCTGTTCCTGTGTGTGGGCACCGCCGAGCACCATATCGGCAGCCGCAATATCGAGGACATGGACGGTATGTTCAGCCGCATGCCGCACCTGACGCGCCTGATGATGCTGGGCATCATGGGCATGTTTGTGGCGCCGTTTGGCATGCTCGTGTCCAAGTGGGGCGCCCTGGTGGCGTTTGCGCAGACCGGCAACGTGCTCATGATCATGGTGCTTGCCTTTGGCTCGGCCGCGACGTTCTTCTTCTGGGGCAAGTGGCTCGCCAAGCTTTCGGGCGTCGACCCCACGGCTCAAAACGTTGAGGTCAATGTCCATAAGACCGAATGGATGGCGCTCAACACCATCGCCGCGCTGCTGATTCTGTGCTGCGTGGCGTTCCCGCTCATCTCGAGCGGCCTGGTGTCGCCTTACTTGGCCATGGTGTTTGGCCGCGTGCCGTACGTTATCGGCAAGGACGCCATGTATCTGATGGTGGTTATCGTGGCGTTTATCGCCGTGGTGCTGCTGACGTCGTTCCGCGTGAGCAACAAACCGCACGTAAACGTATATCTTTCGGGTGTGGGGACCGACAATTACCGCCATTTCCGCGGCTCGATGGGACGCGAGGTGAAGGCCGAAAAGCGCAATTGGTACTCGGAGGACGCCCTTGGCGAGAAGCGTATTGGCCCCGCGGGTAGCGTCGTGTGTTGCAGCATTATTTTGTTTGCGCTGCTGTGTTGCGCGTGGATTGGGCCCGAGCGGCTTGCCATGAGCGCGCCCTCGGTGCTGCGCGGCAAGTATTTCGAAGGCTCGGGCGTCGTGGGCATCTTTATTGGCACCGTGGCGTTTGCCTTGCTGGCGCCTTTGGTTGGTGGCCTGATCGACGGCATCGATCGCAAGCTGTCCGCCCGTATGCAGGGCCGCGTGGGCCCGCGCCTGCTGCAGCCCTTCTACGACGTTGCCAAGCTGCTGCGCAAGGCCCCCGCCAGCGTAAATACCATGGACGATACCTATATGGCGTGCGCGCTCATCTTTACCGTCGTGGGCGGCGGCATCTTTGTGTCGGGCTCCAACACGCTGCTGTGCGCCTTTATGGTGACGCTCGCCGCGATCTTTGTGGTGCTGGCGTCCGCCTCGACGCAAAGCCCGTTTGCCCAGGTCGGCGCCGACCGCGAGCTGCTGCAGGTTATGAGTTACGAGCCTGCCGTTCTGCTGATGAGCGTGGGCCTGTACCTTGCCACCGACAGCTTCGATTCCATCGCCGTGACGGGGCAGTCGGCCCCCATCATCGTGTACAGCGCGCCCATTTTCCTCGCGCTGCTCGCGGTGCTTACCATCAAGTTGCGCAAGTCGCCGTTTGACCTTTCGTACTCGCATCACGCGCATCAGGAGATCGTCCAGGGCGTCGCCACCGAGATGAGCGGCGGCACGCTGGCCAAGATGACCCTTATGCACTGGTGCGAGACCGTGCTGTTTTTGATGTGGGTGGGCATGTTCTTTGTTTGGGACAACCCGGTGAGCTGGGTGGTCGCCCTGATCGTGATGGCCGCGACGTACTTTGTCGAGGTCCTGATCGACAACACCTTCGCGCGCAGCACCTGGCGCAGCTGCTTTAAGCTCGGATGGGGCGTGGCGCTGGTGTTTGGCCTGCTCAACCTTATGCCCATCCTCGTCGACGTGTTTATTTAGGAGGCGGCATCCATGGATCATAAAATGTCGCGCTCGCCGTGGGTTATTCATTACGACGGCTCGAGCTGCAACGGATGCGATATTGAGGTGCTGGCCTCGCTCACGCCGCTGTTCGATGCGGAGCGCTTTGGCGTGGTCAATACCGGCAACCCCAAGCATGCGGATATCTTTTTGGTGACGGGTTCGGTCAACGCGCAGAACCTGCCCGTCGTGCGCCAGATCTACAACCAGATGCTCGAGCCCAAGTGCGTGGTGGCGTGCGGAATTTGCGCGTGTTCGGGCGGCGTATTCCGCGATGCCTATAACGTGATCGGCGGCGTGGACCGCGCGATTCCCGTGGACGTGTACGCGCCCGGGTGCGCCATTCGCCCCGAGACCGTAATCGATGCCATTGTGGAGGCGTGCGGCATCCTGGACCAGAAGGAGGCCGTGATGCGTGCTGGCGGTGACCCGCTCACCGTGGGCGGTGCCGCAACCTGGGACGGTGGCGTTGAGCTGGGCGAGGACGGGTTTGTGGCTGCGGGGGCCGGGGCTGACGATGCCGGTGACGCGCCTGCCGAGAAGCCCGCCGCGCCCGCCGCTGGCGACGCACCTGCTGAGACGCCCGTCGCTGCAAAGGAGGCCGAGTAATGCAAAAGGCAATCTATACCACCGTCGGGATCGACGAGCTCCTGTCGCATGTCCAGGCGCTCAAGGGCGTCGGCGCGCGCTTTGTGCAAATGCACGCCGAGCGCTGTGTGGACGACGGATCGTATCGCCTGGTCTATACGTTTATCAACGTCCGCGCTGCGCAAGAGCAGATCGCGCGGGACGGCAGCTATGCGATCGACAACCTGGTGGTTGAGGGCATCGGCCAGTACCAGGAGATTCCGTCCATCAGCTCGTACTATCCGGCGGTATTCCCGTTTGAAAACGAAGCGCACGACCTATTTGGTCTTGCCATCACCGACATGCAGATCGACTTTAAGGGCTTTTTCTACCAGGTTTCGACTGCCGAGCCCATGAGCGTTATTACGCCCGAGGTGAAGGCTGCGCGCGAGAAGGCCATGAAGGTCCGTGCCGCTGCCGAGGCCAAGGCGCGCAAGGCCGCAGCCGAGAAGGCCGCTGCCGCTGCTGCTGCAGGGGAGGGCGCCGCAGGTGCCGGCGATGCTGCGAGCGCTGCTGCCGCTCAGCCCGCTGCGGCTGCCGGCTCCGATGCTCAGCACGATGAGGCTGCTGCGAAGGCGGCGCTCAAAGCCGCCGAGCTGGAAGCAAAGCTCGCCGCCATGGATCCCGAGAAAGCGGCCAAGGTCCGCGCGGCGCTTGCCGCCAAGGCCGCCCGCGACAAGCAGAACAAGGAGGCGTAAGGTCCATGGCACATCGCTCCGTTATTCCGTTTGGCCCGCAGCACCCGGTGCTGCCCGAGCCGCTTCATCTGGACCTGGTGATCGAGGACGACCGCGTCATCGAGGCAATTCCGCAGATTGGCTTTGTGCACCGCGGACTCGAGAAGCTCACCGAAAAGCGCGATATGCATCAGTTTGGGTACATCGCCGAGCGCATCTGCGGCATCTGCGCCGTGGGCCATAGCTACGGCTATGCCAGCGCCTGCGAGCGCATGCTCGACATCGAGGTGCCCGGCCGCGTGCAGTATATCCGCACCATTTTGCACGAGCTTTCGCGCATTCACTCGCATCTGCTGTGGCTGGGCCTGCTCGCCGATGCCTTTGGCTTCGAGGCGCTGTTCTATCGTTCGTGGACGCTGCGCGAGCAGATTCTCAAGATTTTTGAGAGCACCTGCGGCGGCCGCGTGATCCTTTCGATTAACGAGATCGGCGGCCTTAAGCACGATATCGAGGACTCCGAGCTGGCCGGCATTGTCCAGACGCTCGATGCCATGCGCCCCGACTACGAGGCCCTGGTGCATACGTTTTTGGACGACAATAGCTGCGGCGAGCGCCTGCATGGCGTGGGCGTGATCAGCAAGAAGGACGCGCTGGAGCTTTCGATGGTCGGCCCGTTTGGGCGCGCCTCGGGCGTGGATTACGACGTGCGCATGTTCGGTGACGGCGCCTATGCGGATCTGGCTGCGTTTGAGCCGATTGTTGCCACCGATGGCGATTGCTATGCCCGCTGCCAGGTGCGTTGTGCCGAGGTCACGCAGGCCATGGACATCATCAAGGAGCTTGTCGGCAAGATTCCGCACGACGGCATCGGCGGGCGCACCAAGCTCACGCCGGCCGACGGCGCGCGTGGCGAGGTTGTGATTGAGCAGCCGCGCGGCGAGGCGTATTACTATGTGCGCGGTAACGGCACCAAGAACTTGGACCGCTTCCGCGTGCGGACGCCGACGTCGCAAAACCTGGCGGGTCTGACGCATGCGCTGCAGGGCGTGCTTCTTGCCAACGTGCCCATGATTATCCTGACCATCGACCCCTGCATTAGCTGCACGGAAAGGTAGGCGTGGCATGAGTTTACTGACATTTGCCAAGACGGCCTTGGGCTCTATGGTCAAGCAGCCGGTTACGGTGTGCTATCCGCAGGAGAAGCTCGCGGCACCTGAGCGACTGCGCGGGCACATCGTTAACGACATGGACGTGTGCATTTGCTGCGGTATGTGCGCGCGGCGTTGCCCGGCGGGCGCGCTCGCGGTCGATCGCAAAGGCGGTACCTGGTCGATTGACCCGTACGCCTGCGTGGTGTGCGGCGAGTGCATCGAGAGCTGTCCCAAACACTGCCTGAGCATGGACACCGCTCGCACTCCAGTTGCGGCGGACAAGACTCCCACGGTAGAAACCAAGCCGGAGTAGCGTTGGAATAGAGCTGGAATAGGGGCCGGTGGGGCAAAAATGCCCCACCGGCCCCGCGCTTAAACGCGCGGTTAGGCTGCCGCTAACAAAACTATGCCGGTTTACGGGGCTGGATAGCGAACCTCCGACCATACAGAAAATTGCAAAAACAAAACCGCAGGTAGATAGCCTGCCGTTTTTCAAAAAATGAAGGCATGGATGAGGGTTCCGACTTTAGCCCCGTAATCCAGCATAGTTTTGAAATGGCACCATATCTGTAACAGCCCTTGATCTCCCGTGGGCAGAGGGAAACGGATCATTTTTGCCTTGCGAGGGCTGCCGCGTGACCCGTCTGCCACGAAATGGGCCCATCTACTACGTTTAAGCCACCGCCCTCAACCATGGCAAGTAATGCGAAATAAAAACTGCAGGTAGAACGCCTGCGGTTTTTCATGAAAAGTGGGTATGGCCGGGGGTATCGAGTCAAACGTAGTAGATGGGCCCATTTCGTGGCGGGCGCCGTCAGCCGATCTCCGCGGGCGGAAGAAAACGGATCATTTTGGTCCCCGCGAGGCTTGCGGAGGAGCTCGTGCAGGGCCGCCTGAACAAAACTATGTCGGTTTACTACGATAAATTTGACATTCCCGACCATGACTGCATTTTTCTAAATACTGCAAGCGTTCTACCTGCGGTTTTGTAAGTGCGCAATTTGCCGTGGTCGGAGATATGCGGTTCATCGTAGTAAACCGGCATAGTTTTGAAATGGCATCAAATTGGCGGCAGCCAGCGGCTAGCCTCGCAGATAGGCGATGGCGATTTGGGTGCGGTTGCGTAGCCCCATTTTGGCTAGGATTGAGCTGATGTGGTTGCGCACGGTGCCTTCGCCCATATAGGCGGTGGCAGCGATCTCCTTGTTGTCGAGGCCGCGGGCGATGAGCTCGGCGACTTCGAACTCGCGGTCGGTCAGGCTGGCAAAGGCGGCGGGCCGGCGGGTCGCGCCGGCCTCGACGTCCGCCCCATCAAAGTTGATATCCTCGATCGCCTTACCCTCGAGCACGCGTTTGCCGTCCATGACCTGCGCCAACGCTGGCGGAATGGCGGCGACATCGGTTTTGATCAGATAGCCGCGGGCACCCAGTTTGAGCGCCGACACAATGTACTCGTCATCCGAGAATGTCGTCAGAAACACCACGCGCGCCGCAGGGTCGCGCTCGAGGATCTCGCGTGCCGCCGAAAGGCCGTCGCGCTCCGGCATCTGAATGTCGAGCAGTGCGATATCGGGTGCGTGCTCGGCGTAGAGCGCCAACGCATCGTTGCCGTTGGCGCCGGTGCCCACCACCTCGATCTGCGGCTGGGCGCCCAGGATAATCTTGAGCGAATCGACCACCAAGCGGTCGTCGTCGACAACGATGAGCCTCATCGGTCCTCATCTCCTTGCTGTTTGGGAACGGTGGCAAACACGCGCCAGCCGCCGACGCCGGCGCGCGGACCGGCGGTGAAGGTGCCGCCAAGCGCCTCGATGCGCTCGCGCATGGAGGCGAGCCCCATGCCCTCCGCGGCGCCACGGCCGATTGCTTGGACCCCGCCCACGCCATCGTCGGTAACGATGAGCTGGTAAAACGACGGATGCTCCATGCACCGTACGGTGACAGTATGGGCGCAAGCGTGGCGCATGGTGTTGGAGAGCGCCTCGCGCAGGACCGCCGCAAAGCAGTTCGCGACGTTTGCGGGTGCATGCTCGGTCATAACCTCAAGCTCAATCTGCGGGCCGCTGTCCGAGCGCGCGCCTTCAACAATGCGTTCGAGCTGCACGGAAAGGTCGACGGCGTTGTCGTTGAGCGCATGGACGCTAGTACGCACAAGCTGGAGCGCCTCGTCAACCGTGCGTTTGACGTCGGCGAAATCGGCGGCGACGCCGGGTTCGTCGACGTGGATCACGCGCAGGGCTTCGGCTTGTAGCGAGGCACGCGTGAGCTGGTGTCCGACGTTATCGTGGATTTCGCGCGCGATGCGGGCGCGTTCGGCGAGCGTCGCGAGCTCGACTTCGTAGTCCTGGCGGTCGGCAAGATCGCGGTTGCGCGCTTCGAGCACGAGGGCTCGTTCCTGCAACTCGTCGCGGATACGGTGCATGCGCTGCTGCTCGCGCTCCAACTGGGCGGTACGTAGTGATAACAAGGTGGCGGCAACCGAAAGGATGGCGGTCAGCAGGAGCGTTCGGGCGGTAAGCGCATCGGCACGAAGGTCCGCGACGAGCGCAAAGACAAAGGCGACGCCAATGCCCAGCGCGACCCAAACGTGTTCACGGCGCACGCGCCGCGCGATGTCATAGAGGGCGAGAGGCGCAAACGGCACAAACGGCGGCACGAAGACAGCCGCGATGATGTAAACGTAACTCGTGGCCTCGCTTGTGCGGCGCATGCGTTCTCCCTGTGCGACCTCGGCCAGCGAGGTGGCGATAACTCCAAGGCAAAACGCCGTGACCAAGCGAGCGTCCGCGGCAAGACCCATGGCGGCCGCAATGCAGCACGCCAGCACGATCGATTTGTCGAAAAGCCTGTTCATACGGGTATTGTACGCGAAGCCGCGCGTGGTGGAGGGGCCGCCTGGGGCAACCGTGACATTCCTCCCACGCGGCAAAGCGGCGTCGATCGCTCGCGCGAGCGGGGGTTTTCACCTCTGCCCCCTCGCACTCGTGACAAAGCTCACTGGCGCGCGCCGGCGGCTCCTGCGATGATGCAATCGTACCGGGCTGCAATCAACAGAAGGGCCGCCTCATGACAGACATCGTCCACGTCGAAAACCTCGTCAAGCGCTACGACGATCTTATCGCGCTCGACCACTTTAACCTGAGCATCGCCCCCGGCGAGATCTTTGGCCTGCTGGGCCCCAACGGCTCGGGCAAGACCACGTCCATCAACTGTATTCTGCAGCTGCTCGCCTACGACAAAGGCGCCATCGAGCTGTTCGGCGAGCCCATGACACCCGCCCGCTACGACCTCAAGCGTCGCATCGGCGTGGTGCCGCAGCAGGTGGCGGTATTCGACGAGCTCACGGTGCGCGAGAACATCGACTATTTCTGCAGCCTCTACGTCAACGACCGCAAGCGCCGCCGCGCGCTGGTGGACGAGGCGATCGACTTTGTCGGGCTGGGCGACTTTACCAAGTTCCGCCCCGGCAAGCTCTCGGGTGGCCTGGCGCGTCGCCTCAACATCGCCTGCGGTATCGCGCACAAGCCCGAGCTTATCTTTTTTGACGAGCCCACGGTGGCGGTCGACCCGCAGAGCCGCAACGCCATCCTGGAGGGCATCTGCCGCCTGCGCGACGAAGGCGCCACGGTGGTGTATACCAGCCATTACATGGAGGAAGTCGAGCAAATCTGCAGCCGCATCATGATCATGGACGGTGGCCGCGTGCTGGCGCAGGGCACCAACGACGAGCTCAAGCGCATGATTCAGATGGGCGAGCGCGTGACCGTCGAGGTCGGCGCCGTCGAGGCCGCCACGGTCGAGCGGCTGCGCGCCCTCGAGCACGTGCTTTCGGTTGAGCTGTCCGGCGGCGAGCTCGTCTGCGCCTGCGAGGCGAGCCCGCATAACCTGGTCGACATCCTTGACACGCTGCGCGCTGCCGACGTTGCGCTCGGCCGCGTGTGGAGCGAGCCGCCGACCCTCAACGACGTGTTCCTCGAGATCACCGGCCGCGAGCTGCGCGACTAGGGGGCGGCCATGTTCAACACCATTATCATTACGGTCAAGACGCTGCTGCGCCGGCCGAGCACGTGGGTTTGGGGCGCGGTCTTTCCCGTCGCGCTTTCCACGATGTTCATGTTTATGTTTGCGAATCTGAGCTCCGACGGCACGGTCGACCCGGTGCCGGTGGCCGTCGTAGCGGATGAGGCTTGGGACGCCTCGACCTTTAAGGACGTGGCGACGTCGCTTGCCAAGGAAGGCGATGACCAGCTGCTCGAGATCCACGAGTGCGAAGACTTGGCTGCCGCGCGCAAGGCGCTCAAGGCCGGCGAGGTCGCGGGCATCTATACGGTCGACGATGCGGGCGCGCCCAAGCTCACGCTGCTTTCGAGCTATGACAACTCGCGCGCCTCGTCGGTACTCACCGACCGCAGCATTCTGGAGACGGTGGCAAGCTCGTATACGCAAAATGCCGAGCTCATGTCCCAGATTACCCAGGACAACCCGGCGGCGCTCGCCGACCCGGAGGCGGTTGCGCGCGCTCTGTCGCTCGAGGGCGGCACCCGCCGCGTAAGCCTGACACGCACCACGCCCGATGGCACGGTCATCTACTACTACGCGCTCTTTGGCCTGGTCGCGATGATGTCTGCCGAGTTTGCCGCCTTGAGCGTCGTCGACCTGCAGCCCAATCTGTCGGGCCTTGGCGCACGTCGCTGCGTGGGCGGCCTTTCCAAAACGGCATCACTGGCTGGCATTTTTGTGGGCTCGTGGCTGGTTTCCTTTGCCTCGATGACGATTGCGATCGGCTGCGTGCGCCTGGTCGTGGGCGTCGACTTTGGCGGGCGCGAGCGGCTGTGTCTGGTGGGCGGTGCCGCTTCCGCGCTTGCCGCCACGGGCCTGGGGCTCTTTGCCGGCACGCTTCCCGTTAAAGGCGGCAAGGCGTCCAAGTCGGGCATCCTCACGGGCTTTGCCACCACGTGCGCTCTGTTCGCCGGCCTCTACGGCGAGCCGGCGATGGCGCTTGCCGACGACGTCGCCCGCGCCTGCCCGGCCGAGTGCTGGTTCAACCCCGTCAAGCTTATCTGCGACATGTTCAATCGCCTGTATTTCTTTGAGGACCTGGGGCCCTTCGCCGTCCGCGCCGGCGCGCTCGTCCTCATGTCCCTGGTGTTTGTCGCCGCCGCTACGCTGATCTTTGGAAGGAGCCGCTATGAGCACCTTTAAGACCGCGCTTCGTATGGCGCTGGCGCACCCGTTCTACCTGCTCATCTATACGGTGTTCATCTCGCTCATGGGCGTATTCATCGCGGCCTCGGTGAGTTGGAACTCGTCGCAGCTCACCGAGTACAAGCCCTACGATGCCAACGTGATCGTGGTCGACCGCGACAATAGCGACCTTTCGCGGGCGCTTACCAAGCACCTGGGTTCGCGTTTTGAGCTGGTCACGGGCATCGGCGACGATACGTACGATCTTGCGGACGCGCTTTCCAAGAGCAACAGCGCCAAGGGTAGCGCCGACTGCGTGTTCTTTATCCCGGAGGGGTTTGAGGACGACCTCGTTGCAGCCGCCCGTGCGGGGGAGTCTCTGCCCAAGCTCGATGTGACCTACGGTGCCGGCACCATGGCGGCGGCGCTTTCGTCTGCCGAGGCCTCGCGCTGGATCTCACTCGCGGGTGCTGCGGCCGCGCTTGAGCCCGCTGCCCCCAACGGCGATGTTGCCAAGGCGGCCGAGCATGCCGCCGCGAAGCGCGCCAGGGTCGAGGTCAAGCAGGTCAAGGTCGACTCGACTGCCGCCGCCACGCTCGAGTCGTACTTCAACTTTGGTGCGTACGCAATCATCTCGTCGGTCATCGTGTCGGTGGGACTGGTGTTCTCGGGTATGAACGAGCCCGAGCGCGTGCGCCGCATGGAGGCCGGCCCAATCTCCGAGCGCCAGCGTTCGCTCGCCGTGTTCGCGGCCGCCGCCGTGCTTACCGTCTGCATCTGGTTTGTGTCGAGCATGATGGGCGTCGTGGGCTTTGCCGGCGCGGTCGCCGAGGTCGGTGTGGGTCGTGTGTGCCTGGCGCTGGCGGCGACGTTTGCCCTGGCGTGCACGCCTCTGGCCGTTGGCTTTGCCCTTTCGAGCTTGGGCGCGCGCGAGGAGCTACTCAACGGCGTGGGCAACTTACTCGGCATGCTCATGACGTTTTTGGGCGGTGCCTGGATGCCGCTGTCGCTCATGGGCTCGGCCGTGCAGACCGCGGCGCATTTTGTGCCGACGTTTTGGGTGAACGACGCGATCAGCAAGGCGCTTGCCTCGGACCTGACGTCCGCCGTGCTGGGCGACATCGCCTGCGATCTGGGCGTCACGGTACTCTTTGCCGTGGCCATCGCCGCTGTAGGCCTGGCTCTCGCACGCGCCAAATCCCGCGCCTAGCCACCTAGTCATTGGGTACTCATTGGGGACAGACTTAAACGACCAAGAGTGGTCATTGGGGACAGACTTAAACGACTAGTCATCGGGGACAGTCTTTGCCGAACCGCCGGCTTGCCGGTCGGGTTGCCAAGGACTGTCCCCAGCTGTCGGGTGGCGAAAGAGTGTCCCTTGCGACTAGTCATTTAAGAACGTCCCCAATGACTAGTCTGAAATAAATCCCAGGCCTCGCTCCAAAATAGTTCGCTAAGGTTTACTATTACGTTCATAAAGTAGTACGAGGCTAACAATGGGGGATACCATGGCAACGCAGAAAGCCTACGTCCAGGTCAAGGGGCTCAAGAAGCACTATGGCGACGGTGATGCGCGCCTGACGGTGCTCGACGGCATCGACACGTCCATCAATCGCGGCGAGATCTGCGTCATGCTGGGGCCTTCGGGTTCGGGCAAGTCGACGTTTCTTAACCTGATTGGCGGCCTGGAGGATGCCGACGCCGGCTCCATCATGGTGGACGGCTGCGACCTCACGGTGCTCAAGCCCGCCGACCTGGGTGAGTACCGCCGCCGCGAGCTGGGCTTTGTCTTCCAGTTCTACAACCTGGTGCCCGATCTCACCATCAAGGAGAACATCGAGGTCACGGCGCACCTGTCCAAAAACCCGCTCAACATTGACGACCTGCTACGCTCGCTGGGCCTCTACGAGCACCGCAACAAGTTCCCGCGCCAGGTCTCGGGCGGCCAGCAGCAGCGCTGTGCCATCGGCCGCGCACTCGTCAAAAACCCGGGTCTGCTGCTGTGCGACGAGCCCACGGGCGCGCTCGACTACAAGACGTCCAAGGAAATCTTGCAGCTCATGGAGGATGTCAACCGCACCTACGGCTGCACCATCATTATCGTCACCCACAATGCCGCCATCGCGCGCATGGCCAATCGCGTGCTGCGCCTGCGCGACGGGCGCATCGTCGAGGATGAGCTCAACGAGTCGCCCGTCGCGGCCGCCGAGCTCGATTGGTAGGCGGCGCCATGACACCTCTCGCAAAACGTCTCCCGCGCGAGCTGCGCCGCAATATCGGCAAGTACCTGGGCATCTTTTTGCTTATGTGCGGAAGCATCGCCCTTACCTCGGGCTTTTTGCTCGCGGCGCATTCCATCGGTTGCCTTATCGACGGCATGCGCGATGCGTACACGATCGAAGACGGTCGCGTGACCACCTCCTTCGAGGCTACCAAAGACCAGCTCAAGGCTGCCGAGGGTGCCGCCAGTGACGTCGGCGGCGTCACGCTCTACAAGAATTTCTCCATCGACGTCATCATCAAAAAGGCGTCCGGCGACGACGGCACCAAGCGCACGCTGCGCACCTATGCGCACCGCACCAAGGTCGATATCGCGTCCTACTGCGAAGGTAGGCAGCCTAAGGCGGACGACGAGGTGGCCATCGACCGTGTCTTCGCCACCAACAACGACCTCGCCGTGGGCGATAAGGTCGAGCTTGAGGGCCGCACCTACACCATCTGCGGCATCATGACCCAGCCCGATAGCCAGGCGCTGTTCCTCAACAATTCGGACTTTACGGTGAACACCATCACCTATGGCGTGGCCGAGGTCAGCGACGCCGGCTTTGCCGCGCTCGAGGACGCCGGCGGCGCACCCGCCTACACCTATTCCTTTACCTTTACCGATCGCGATCTCTCCACTGCAGACCGCATCGATGCCGAGCAGGATATGGTCGAGGCGCTGACCGATGCCGATGCACGCGTGGATGACCTCATCGACGCCGATTCCAACCAGGGCATTGGCTACGCGCGCGACGACGTAGACGGCGACTCCATGATGTGGATGACGCTGCTCGACATCATCATCGTGATCATGGCGTTCGTCTTTGTGGTCCTTACCGACGCCACCATCGAGGAGGAGAGCGCCATCATCGGCACGCTGCTCGCCAGCGGCTATCGTCGACGCGAGATCGTGCTGCACTACCTTGCGCTTCCCGCCATCGTGGGCGTGGTCGCGGCGCTTTTGGGCACTGCGCTCGGCGTCGTGTTCTTTACCGAGCCCATGCGCAACCTCTATTACGGCTCGTACAGCCTGCCGCCCTTCCAGGTGTACTGGAGCTGGGAGATCTTTGTGAAGTGCGCCGTGGTTCCCGCCGCCGCGCTCGTCCTCATCACGCTGGTGGGTCTGCTTCGCAAGATGGGCAAGACGCCGTTGCAGTTCCTTCGTCACGAGTCGAGCGGCAAATCGGGCACCAAGCGCGGCCTGCGGCTGCCGGAGCGCATGGGCTTTGTCTCGCGCTTCCGCTTGCGTATCTTCCTGCGCAATCTGGGCAACTTCGCCACACTCTTCGTGGGCATTGCATTTGCGTCGCTACTGCTGCTCTTTGGCCTGGCGATTCTGCCCACGATGACGCACTATGCGGACAACCTCGAGACAAGCCTGGTCGCCGAGCACCAGTACACGCTCAAGGCGCCGTTGGAGCTCGAGGGCACTGCCGAGGAGCGCGAGCAGTGGTCGGCACTCGAGCGCTTGCAGTCGGTTGACGGCGCGCTGCTTTCCGCCACTCAGGATGCCGATGACGAGCTTGACGACGCGGCCGATGCGGCGCGGGCGGCAGCCGATGCCGCGACCGCATCTCCGTCTGCCGAGAGCCTGGCCGCGGCGCAGGACGCGCTCGCCAAGGTCCAGGACAAGAAGAATGCGCTCTACGCGCGCCTTGACGATCTTGCCGATGCCCTCGGCTGCGATTGCGATGAGGCCATCGATCTGATCGATAAGGCCTCTAAGATTGACACCGACAACGACGATATCCACCCGGTCAATACGATCGACAATGGTGCAGGCGCAATTGCGCAAGCCGAGAAATACGCCGTCTACCAGCTGCAATACGACCGCGGCGATGGAAATGGCGAGGAGACGATTTCCGTCTACGGCATTTCATCCGATTCACGCTATTGGAAAGACCTCAACGTCGGCGACGGCCGTGTCGTCTTTGGCGGCGGCCTACTCGACAAGTTCGGCTGGAGCGAGGGCCAGAAGGTCACGCTCAGCGACAAGTACGAGGGCGAGCATTATTCCTTTGAGTACGCGGGCAAGGACTGTGCCTGGGGCTCCAAGTCGGATATGAATGTCTATATGAGCATCGACGACTTTAACGAGCTGTTCGACAACGACGCCACCTACTTTAACGGCTATGCGAGCAACAAGAAGCTCGACCTCGATGCTCGTTACTTTGCCGGCGACACCACGCCCGACGACATGCGCGCCGTGGGCGACCAGTTCATCGGCATGATGAGCAAAATGATCGGCATGATGGTTGGGCTTGCGGTGTTCATCTTCTTGCTGTTTATGTACCTGCTGACCAAGGCTGTGATCGACCACAGCGCCCGTTCGATCAGCTACATGAAAGTCTTTGGCTATCGCGATAGCGAGATTTCGCATCTGTACATCCGCTCGATCACATTGTGCGTGGCAGCGTCACTCGTGCTGAGCCTGCCGGTCATTATTGGCTCGCTCACGGCCATCTTCCGCTCGATGTTGCTCGCCTACAACGGCAATATCGAGATCTACGTGCCCGCTTGGTCCATGGCGGCGTGCGCAGGAATCGGCTTTGCGACCTACCTGGTCGTGGCACTGCTGCACACGCGCTCCATCAAGCGCGTCAGCTTGGCCGAAGCCCTCAAAGTGCAGGAGTAGCCATCGGGGACAGTCCTTGCCATTCGTCGGCTCGCCGGCCGGCTGGCAAGGACTGTCCCTAACTGCCGGGCGGCGAAAGAGTGTCCCTTGCGACTGGTCATTTAAGAACGTCCCCAATGACTAGGTTCCGTACTTGACTTTAACTCTGCTTTAACTGGTACCATCCTCTATGTCTGTAACGCCATATAGACCGAGGGGATAGATCTATGACCGCAACTGCACCCGCAGCACCCGCTAAGGTGTACTTCACCAACCTGCGCACGCATGCTCGCGAGAGCCAGCTCGACAAGCTCAAGCGCCTCATCCGTCACGCCGGAATTGAGCAGATCGACTTTGAGAACAAGTTCGTCGCCATTAAGATTCACTTTGGCGAGCTGGGCAACCTGAGCTTTTTGCGTCCCAACTACGCCCGCGCCGTCGCGGATGTCGTGAAGGAGCTGGGTGGCAAGCCCTTCCTCACCGACTGCAACACGCTCTATGTGGGTAGCCGCAAAAACGCGCTCGAGCACATTGATACCGCCTACCAGAACGGCTTTACCCCGTATGCTACGGGTTGCCAGATCATCATCGCCGACGGCCTCAAGGGCACCGACGAGGCGCTTGTCCCGGTCGAGGGCGGCGAGTACGTGCACGAGGCCAAGATCGGTCAGGCGCTCATGGATGCCGATATCGTGATCAGCCTCACCCACTTTAAGGGTCATGAGCAGGCCGGCTTTGGCGGTGCCATGAAGAACCTGGGCATGGGCGGCGGCAGTCGCGCCGGCAAGATGGAGCAGCATGCCGCCGGCAAGCCGAACGTCGCGCCCGAGCACTGCGTTGGCTGCCGTGCCTGCGAAAAGATCTGCGCGCACAACGCTATCTCGTTCGACGACACCCGCGAGCGCGAGCTTGCCAGCGGCGCTACTCGCACGGTGCACGTGGCTGCCATCGACCACGATCGCTGCGTGGGCTGCGGACGCTGCATTGCGGCATGCAACCAGGACTGCATCAAGCCCGGCTATGAGGCCGCGGCAGACGTGCTCAACTGCAAGATCGCCGAGTACACCAAGGCCGTTGTCGACGGCCGCCCGAGCTTCCACATCTCGCTCGCCATGGATATCAGCCCCAACTGCGATTGCCATCCCGAAAACGACACGCCTATCGTCAACGATATCGGCATGTTCGCGAGCTTCGACCCGGTCGCCATCGACCAGGCCTGCGCCGATGCCGTCATGGCATCCGAGCCGCTGCCCAACACCGAGCTCACCGATAGCGCGGCCAAGATGGAGCACAATCACGAGCATCTGGAGGGCGAGCAGGCCAAGGATCCCTTCTGCATCACGCATCCCGACACCGACTGGCGCGCGTGCATCGCGCACGCCGAAAAGATCGGCCTGGGCACGAGCAAGTACGAGCTCATCGAGGTCAAGTAGCGTCTAGCTATTGGACAAATCAAGCGTTTTTGTAGCGCAGCGTTAGCAAAAGCCGCCCGTGAGCACAGTGCCCGCGGGCGGCTTTTCGGAAGTGCGGTGAAAAATCGAATACCGCCGACCACAAACCGATTTTTGGCAACAAAACCCCAGACGTTGCTTTTTGCCTAAAAATTCTTGTCGAGGAAGTTGTCGACCGTGTTCCAGTAGAGTTCGGGGTCGACCTGCGCGCTCTTGGCGTGGGTGGCGCCATGGATAGTGAGCTTTTGCTTGACCTTGCTGGCGCACGCGTCGTAATTTTGGTCGAGCATGCTGTACGGTACAAAGGTGTCCTGGTCGCCGTGGATAAACAGCATGGGAACCGTCGCGTGTTTGAGTTGCTCCACACTGCTCGCCTTATGAAAGTCGTAGCCCGCGCGCACGTTGCACACCAAGTTTGCTATATCGAGCAAGGGAAAGCTGGGCAGGCCGAACACGTCCTTGAGCTGCAGAGAAAACTCGTCCCAAACACTTGTATAACCGCAGTCCTCGATAATGCATTTCACGTTTGCGGGCAGAGATTCCCCCGCGACGTTCATGGCGGTTGCCGCACCCATCGACTCGCCAAAGACCAGGATGCGCGCCTCGGGGTCAGCCTGAACGATTCGCTCGATCCATGCGACGACATCGAGCCGCTCGGGCCAGCCCATGCCGATATAGTCGCCGCCGGAGCGCTCGTGGGCGCGTGCGGCGGGTGCGAGTACGTTCATGCCGCGGTCGTGGAATCGCTTGACGTATCGGGCCATACCGATGGGCTCGTTGGTATATCCATGCAGGCAGACGGCGTAGTCGTGCGTGCTCTCCGACGCAGCAAAATACCAGGCGGCAAGCTCGGTCCCGTCGTTCGCGGTGAGGCTGCTGCTCTCGCGGTTTTCCTTAAACCACGTCCGTGCCTCGCCCTCCTCGGCGTCCATCTGCTCGCCCTTTTCGGCGTCCTTGCCATCCTGCATCATCTTCATGGTGTACGGCGCTTGGGGGTTCAGGGCAAAGTCAAACAAAAAGTTGCCGGCAAACCCCAGCAGCGCGACAACGAGCACCAGCGCAACGACGCCGGCTATCTTGAGCTTTCGATGGGAACGTGCGTTTTGAGCCATGCGGTATTCTCCTATAAGATGTTAATAAATCAACATTTAATGCAAGCGCATTATGGACGTTCGCCGTTGATGCGTCAACAGGCAAAGAATGGGTAAACAAAGGGTCACGTATGGTGCAAATTTCGCACGTACCTAGACGCTTTGATATAGTGTTGAGAACTCTTTACGTTGGAGGATGTAACCGGCATGTCCGATTCGAGCGACAGTTCTAAGCCGCGACCCAAGACCGCGGCCGTTCCACACTACACAGTGGGCGAGGAGATCATGAACTCCGTCACCCATGGTGTCGGCTGCCTGCTGGGTATCGCGGGCCTGGTGCTCCTGATCGTATTCGCCGCCCTGCGCGGCGGAGGCCCGGCCCATATGGCCGCGGCGATTGTCTATGGCGTCAGCATTATCCTCGAATACCTAGCCTCCACGCTCTACCACGCGATTCAGCCCGCGCGCGCCAAGCGCGTGTTTCGCATCATCGACCACAGCTGCATCTACCTGCTCATAGCCGGCAGCTATACGCCGTTTTGCCTCATCACGCTCGCAAACGACGGCGGCGCTGTGCTGTTCTTTGCCGTATGGGCCATCGCCATCATCGGCATCGCCCTCGAGTGCTTCCTACGCGAGCGCCAGCCGCATTGGGTAAGCGGCCTGGTCTACCTGCTGATGGGCTGGCTCGTTGTCTTTAAGCTGCCCGAACTTGTTGCGCTGCTCAACCCCGTGGCACTTGCCCTGCTCGCCGTCGGCGGCGTGTGCTACACCGCGGGCGTGCCGTTCTATATCGCCAAAAACGTGCGCTATCTGCACAGCGTGTTTCACCTGTGGGTGCTCGCCGGCAGCATCTTCCAGTTCATGGCGGTGATCCTCTTCGTAATCTAGCGACCACGCCTGCGCGCCCGCGTTCTCGTTTGGGCGCCGGTGCAATTGCCGTATCCGCCATCAACGTTTTAACCTGACGTCCCGAATCTTGGAGGTTCGAGAAACTCCCGATGGACATAACCATCTCCCTTATCACCACCCTCGTTTTGACCCTCATCAACGGCTACTTCTCTATGTCCGAGATGGCGCTCACCACGGCCAAGCGCGCCGTGTTGGAGCACGAGGCCGAGGAGGGCGACAAGCGCGCCGAGCGTGCCATTAAGCTGGCTGCCGACTCCGACCAGCTGCTCGCCACCATCCAGGTTGCCATTACGCTCGTGGGCTTCGCCTCGTCCGCCGTCGCCTCGACGAGTCTGTCCGACCCGCTCGCCACGTGGCTCATGAGCTTTGGCATCGCGCCGCTCTCCGCCATCGCGCGCGGCCTGGCGCCGGTCATCATCACCGTCGCGGTCGCCTTCGTGTCCATCGTGATCGGCGAGCTCGTCCCCAAGCGCATCGGCCTGGCCAATGCCGAGGGCGTGTCCAAGCAGGTCGTGGGACCGTTGTCGTTTTTCCAAAAGATCGCCCGTCCGCTCGTGTGGCTGACCGGCGCCTGCTCCGATGGCCTGGCCCGCATCCTGCGCATCAAGAGCGCCGACGACCGCCAAAACGTCTCGGAAGAAGAGATCAAGTACATGGTCTCGGAGCAGGACGACCTGCTCGACGAGGAAAAGCGCATGATCCACGAGATCTTCGACCTAGGCGACACCGTTGCCCGCGAGGTCATGGTGCCGCGCGTGGACACCACCATGTGCGAGGACGACGAGACGGTCGCCGACGTGCTGTCCACCATGCGCCAGACCGGCTTCAGCCGCATCCCCGTCTATCACGAGGACCCCGACAACGTCGCCGGCATCGCGCACATCAAGGAC
The DNA here is from genome assembly GCA_900545665.1 of uncultured Collinsella sp. Classification (GTDB taxonomy): domain Bacteria; phylum Actinomycetota; class Coriobacteriia; order Coriobacteriales; family Coriobacteriaceae; genus Collinsella. The sequence goes on along the minus strand of UQZU01000011.1, from coordinate 19,298 downwards.
CTGATCCAACCCGCGCTCGACGGCAAGGGTGACCAGCCCATCGCCGGCTTTTTGCGCGACGCCACCTTTGTGCCCGACACCAAGGACATCCTGCCGCTACTGTCCGAGATGCAGACCTCGCACGACCAGATCGTGGTGGTCGTGGACGAGTACGGCGGCACGGCCGGCATTATCACCATCGAGGATATCGTCGAGGAGATCGTCGGCGAGATCGAGGACGAGTTCGACCCCGACAACAAGTATCTCACGCGCCTTTCGCGCCGCGAGTGGCTCGTTGATGGGCGTTTTTCGTGCGATGACGCGATTGAGCTTGGTTGGCCGCTCGAGGAAAGCGATGATTATGAGACCATCGCCGGCTGGATTTTGGAGCTTTGCGACTCGGTGCCCGACATCGGAGAGGTGTTTGAGGTTGCGGGGTACAAGTTTAAAGTGCAGTCGATGCGTGGCCAGCGCATCTCGCTCATTCGCGTGATCGCTCCGGCCGAAACCGATCAGAAGGATTCCGAGTCTTCGGTAGACGAGCCGACGACGTCGGGTGCGGGTTCCGCGAATCCGCATGACGGCGACGAGTAGGACAAGGAAGAGTAGGGGAGAGTTATGGCAGGCCTGTTCAACATCCTTAAGGTCACCGTCAGCGAGGACAAGATTTGCGCGCACGTGCTGGTGAACCCCGGCATGCCGCTCATGACCTCGGAGGATATCGAGGCTACGGCGCGCGTGTATTACCTGGTGCCGGCGATTGCCAAGCACCTGTGCCTGGGTGATTCCGGTCGCGAGTTCCAGGACTGCATGGGCCAGACCGAGCTTTGCCATCTGCTTGAGCATGTGACGGTCGAGCTCATGAACGAGACCGGTCTTGCCGGTAGCATCTCGTGCGGCCGCACGCGCGTAAGCGAGCATGACGAGCGCGTCTTTGAGGTTGAGCTTTCGTGCCCCGACGACGCGCTGGCCATCGGTGCGCTGTCTTCGGCCACCTTTATGATGGACTGGGCCTATCTGCACGCCGACCAGCCTGCCCCCGACGTGGAGGGCACGGTCGCGGGCCTGCGCAACCTGGTGCTGGGCATGCGCGCCGAGGCCGAGGGCAAGGATCCTCACGAGGCCGTCGCCGCTGCGAACGGCGAAGATGCTGCCGAGGACGAGGGCGCTGACGAGGGCGATGTGCCGGTCGACGCCGAGCCCGTTGCCGATGCGACCGCCGAGCCCGTTCCCACCGAGCCCCAGGGCGTCCCCAACTTTGACGACGAGCCCCAGGTGGCGATTGATACCGAGGGTGCGGTTGCCGAGAACCACGAGGCCTCCGCTGCCGTCTTTGGCGGTGCGGCGACGGCTCCGGCAGGACCTGCGCATGAGGGCGGTCTGCCGCTCGTGGACGGCGCCGGCGAGGACCCGGGTGCCACGGTGGCCATGCCGGCTATGCCTCAGGAGTAGGCCTACGCGTTTATCACCATCACGTACCTGCGCCTTTGCCGTACGCAGATGAGCGGAGCGGCAAGTGATGCGCTGCGGGTATAATGGACAGCATTCAAACGGTGGGCACCGACGTGCCCGCAGGAGAGGAATGATCATGGGTAAGACTTTCAGCTTTGTCTCCGGCGCACTTTTTGGCGCCGCTGCCGGCGCTATTGTCGGCGTTGCTCTGGCCCCGCGCTCGGGCGCCGAGACCCGCGCCATGGCTGCCGATATCGCCAACGACGCCTGGGACAATATGCGCGACACCTACGAGCACAGCGCCGAGGAGGCCCGTGCTGCGGTGAATGACTTTGGCCCGATGGTCGACGCCAAGACCGACGACCTGCGCGCCAAGGTCGACCTGGCCCGCGAGCGCATGGACCAGCTGCGCGAGCAGCTCAACGACGCCATTTCGGGCGGCAACGTGACGCCTGCCGCCGACGTCGTGGTCGAAAACGCCGTCGAGGCTGATACCGAGGCTGCGGAGCCCTCGACCGAGGCATAATGCGCGCCGGGGATTTTGTCGGCGCCAAGATCTATCGCAAGCCTACCGAGGACAAGCGCACCAAAAAGGACGGCACGCCGCGCAGCCCTAAAAAGCTCGGAAAGATTCACTTTCCGGTCTTTACCCCGGGCGGTACGCGCGTGGTCGGCTTTATGGTCCGCCAGTCCGATATCGCGGGCATGATCGAGCGTCCCGACCGATTCGTAGCGCTCGACGCCATTGGTGTCTACGAGGGCGCCATTGCGGTCGATGACGTCAAGGACACGTACGATGCCGCCGCTGCCAAGCGCCTCGACATCAACCTGGACGATTGCATCATCTGGGTCGGTATGGACGTGCGCACGGAATCGGGCGACGTCGTGGGCTATTGCTCGGACGTTGAGTTCAAGCCACGCTCGGGCATCGTGCAGGCATTCTATGTGACCGCCGGTGCTGCTTCGAGTATTTTGGTTGGTGACACGCAGGTGCCGCCGACGATGCTGCGCGGCTACGAGAACGGCGCGATGGTCGTCTCGGACGAGGTCAAGTCGCTCGGGTATTCGGGCGGTGCGGCTGCCAAGGCCGCCGAGGCCAGCGTCGTGGTGGGCGACAAGGTCAAAAAGGGCGCCAAGGTGCTCGACGACAAGGGATCGGTTGCCGTGGACAAGGGCAGTCGCGCACTGGGCAAGCAGCTCGGCAAGACGCGCGGCATGTTCAAGGCCTTTAAGGACGAATACCAAAAGGCGAGCGGAGGCTCGTCAAAAGCTACAAAATAGCGACGTACCAAATGATGGGAGGCAAGCCGGAGACCTGTTGCTCCGGCTTGCTGTGTTTATGGGGGAGGGCACATGCGCCAAAACGGATCCAACTTAAACGGGCGTTCGGGTGCGCGTCCGACGGCGCGCCGCGATCTGGGGCAGCTGCCCAGCGGTCAGCGCAAGCGTCACCGTAAGCCCGGCGCGATGTACCTCAACCATAGCCGTGGGTTTAGCGATCGCAGTGCGCGCATCGGCAACAGCCGTACGCCCCGTCGTTCGTCTCGCCTGCCCTACGCGCTCATCGCCGTGGGTTGCTCGCTCGTGCTGTTTATCGCTGCCGTCGTGGGCTACGTCAACCGCAGCGTGGACGTGGAGCTCAACGGCCAGAAGACCGCGGTGCGCGTGGGCTCTACGCTACAAAACCTCATCGACGACCAGGAGTTGACTGACACCTACGACGCAGGCGACCTGCTGGCCGTCGATGACAGCGTGCTCAAGCGCCATGGGGGCGAAAAGCTGTCGGTGAAGGTCGACGGCAAGCGCGTGAAGCAGGGCAAATGGGATAGCCGCGAACTCGAGGGCGGCGAGAAGGTGACGGTCAAGGATGGCCGTAACACTTACGAGAAGCACGAGGTTCAGGCTACGGTTATCGAGCCCAAGCTCAAGGTCGAGGGCACGGGCGCTATCGAGTATGTGCAGACATGGGGTGTCCAGGGCCGATCCGAGGTGTGGGTTGGTGAGCAGTCAGGCAAGACGCAAGACCGCGGCGAGGTTGTGCCCGCCACCGATTGCGTTGTTGCGTGCGCCAGCGTGGCGCCCAAGGGCAACAAAAAGTACGTGGCACTGACGTTTGACGAGGGTCCGAGCGGCGCCACCAAACAGATCTTGCAGGTGCTCAAGGAAAAGGGCGTCACCGCGACGTTCTTCCTTTCGGGCGATGCGGCCGAGGCCTCGCCTGCCACGGCCAAGGCGATTGTCGACGCCGGGTGCGAGATCGGATCCAACAGCTACAGCGACGATTCGCTCAAGGGTCAGGACCGTGAGGCGGTACGCGAACAGATCACGAAAGGCACCGATGCGATTAAGTCGGCGACCGGCGTGAAGACGATGCTGCTGCGTGCTCCCTACGCTGCCTTTGACGAGCAAAACTGGATTGATGCGATGGACCTGGTCTCCGCCGTGGTCTCGTGGAATATTGACTCGGGCGACTGGCTGCTCAACGGTGCCGACGAGCAGGTCTCGACGGTGCTCGATTCGGTGACGCCGGGCAATATCGTGCTGCTCACCGATAGAGACGAATGCGCCGAGCAGACGCTCGAGGCGCTGCCGCAGATTATCGACGGCCTCATTGCCGACGGCTACAAGATCGTGACGCTCAGCGACCTGGTCAAGACGGACACGTCGCTGAGCAAAAAGCTCACCTCGCTGACGAAGGTCACCATGCCCAAGGACGCCGTGTTCCCCCAGCTTGCCGAGGACGACGACACCACGGAGTAGTCATTGGGTAGTCATTTAAGAACGTCCCCAATGACTATGTCACGGATGCGTCAGTGTTTGGTATGCCTGCAATGTGCAGCGCATAAATTCGATGCCGCAGGGCGATGCTGATGCTATAGTTACTGCGGTTAATGAGGGTCAAGAGAAAGGTTACAGGTGAAATCCAAACCTCGACCATACAGTCGATGACCCCATGCAGGTGCTTTTTGCGCATGCACGGGGTGTAAGCGTCGAGCGGCGTGCCGCCCGCGCATGCGTATACATATCCAGAAGCCCAAGGAGCGTGCGCCATCACGGCCGCAGCCCGAAGGAATAATGATGGGGAGCACCATTGAATTATCTGAGTGAGATGCTCAAGTTGCCGGTCTTGGACGTCGATGGCGAAAAGCTCGGCGTAGTGAACGATTTTGGCATTGCCACCGGCGAAGTTTTTCCGCACGTGACGTCGCTCGCGTTCCGCGGACCCGGCAAGACGCCGTTTATGATCAGCTGGCGCAAATGGGTCGACCGTATCGACGAGACGGGTGTACACCTTAAGACGTCGGCCACCGAAATCCGTTTTTCGTACCTGCAGCCGACCGAACTCTTGCTTGCCCGCGACGTGCTCAACAAGCAGATTGTCGACACGCAGGGCATGAAGGTCGTGCGCGTAAACGACATCAAGTTTTCCATGTCGGGCGAAAACCAGCTGCGCCTGCTGGGCGCCGAAGTGGGCGCCCGCGGTCTGCTGCGCGCGATCAGCCCCGCACTCGAGCATATCGTCGAGGGCTTTATGAAGCACCTGGGCAAGCCGCTCAGTGAGGACATTATCGCCTGGTCTTACATGGACCTGCTCGATCGCTCGACTAAGAACATCCAGCTCTCGGTGTCGCACAAGACGCTTGGCGAGCTGCACCCTGCCGACATTGCCGACATCATCGAGCAGCTCGACCCGCGCCTGCGTGCGCAGGTGTTTGCACAGCTCGATACTGCCCAGGCCGCCGAGGCCATCTCGGAGTTCGATGACGACGAGCTTATGACCGAGATGCTCGAGGGCCTGTCCGACACGGACGCATCGTCGATGCTGGCCATGATGGACCCGGACGACGCCGCCGACCTGATCGACGAGCTCGATTACGAGAAGGCCGAGAAGCTCCTGCGCCTGATGGGCGTCAAGGAGGAGAAGGCGATTCGTAACCTGCTGGGGTATGAGGACAACACCGCCGGCCGCATCATGACCTCGGAGTTTGTCTCGCTGCCCGCCACGGCGACGGTCGGCGATGCCATCGAGGCGATTCGCAAACTCGATGAGGACTTCGAGAGTGTCTATTACGTCTATACCGAGGATCCGAGCGGCATGCTGACCGGCGTGCTTTCGCTGCGCACGCTGATCGTAGCCGACCGCGACGCCACGCTGGGTCAGCTGGCCTATCGCGACCTGGTCTATGTGTCGCCCGACGAGGACCAGGAAGACGTGACGGACGAGATGACCAAGTACGACCTGGTTGCCATCCCTGTCTGCGACGAGAACCGTCATATCCTGGGTATCGTGACCTTTGACGACGCCATGGACGTTATCGCCGAGGAGCATCAGGAGGACCTGCAGATCGCCGGTGTCGGCTCGGGCGATAGCGCGTCGGACGACTCGACGAACGTGCTCAGCTGGTTCGTGCATCGCCAGTACTGGGTTGTTGTATGGGGCATCGCGTCGTGCATCATGGCGACCGTGCTGGGAACGGCGCTCGGCTCCGCGCATCTGGTGGTGTTCCCCATGTGCGCCATGCCGCTCGTGCTGCTGGCGGCCTCGCGCATGGTGTCGTTCGTCAAGAACTACTTCCTCGAGTACGACGGCCACGACGATGAGCCCAAACCGTACCTGGGATTCTTCTTCCAGAGCACGGGTATGGGCCTGATCCTTTCGCTCGTGACCTACCTGTGCGCCCAGCTGGTGCGCACCGCCGCGTTCCCCGATGCGCCCATGTTTGAGGAGCAACTCTTTACCGGGTGCTTTAATATCGCTGCCATCATTTGCCTGGTTGGCAACATGAGCGCCGTGATTTACCTGATGGTGCTGTTCTGGCGTGACGAGCATGACCTCAACACGTCGGGCACCGCCATGAACGTTATTGCCGTCATGATCTCGTGCGTAGCGTACTGCGCCGCTGCGGTGCTGCTCACCATGTCGGTCATTGGTTAGGTGGTCGCGTGCAAAATACCAAGCAAAAGTCGGGCACCAAGCAAAAGTTGACCATCGCGGCCATCTTTGGCGCTATGGGCCCCGGTCTGCTGGCGGCGCTTTCGGGCAATGACGCCGGCGGCATTGCAACGTATTCCAGTGCGGGCGCCAACTATGGCTACAAGATGCTCTGGATGCTTCCCGTCATGACTGTGCTGCTCATCGTGACGCAGGAGACCGCGGCGCGCTGCGGCTGCGTCACGGGCAAGGGCCTGGCATCACTCATCCGCGAGCGCTTTGGCGTGCGCAAGAGTGTACTTGCTATGGCGGCGCTGTTGATCGCCAACACGGCTGTGACCATTTCGGAGTTTGCGGGTATCGCCAGCGGCCTTGCTCTCTTTGGCGTGCCGGCGAGCATCTCGGTGCCTTTGGTGGCGCTGCTGGTGTGGATGCTTACCATGTCGGGTAGTTTCCAGCGCATCGAGAAGATTCTGCTGCTGGTAAGCTGCGTCTTCGTGACCTATATTGTCGCCGCGTTTATGGCTGGCCCCAACTGGGGTGAGGTCGCGGTCGACCTGGTCGTGCCTAACATTCAAAATGACCCCAGCTACGTGTCGCTCGTGGTCGCAACGATCGGTACCACCATCGCGCCGTGGATGATTTTCTTGGCGCAGAACAACGTGGTCGATAAGAACGCGGGCGAGGACGACATCGTGCTGCAGCGTATTGATACCGTGAGCGGCTCGATCGCTGCTGATATCATTGCGGGCTTCATTATCATCACGACCGGTACGGTGCTGTTCCCGGCGGGTATTCAGATTAGCGATGCCGCCGATGCTGCCCGCGCGCTGGAGCCTATTGCGGGTCAGTGGTCCACGGTACTGTTTGCCTCGGGCCTGGTCGCGGCGAGCTTCTTGGCCGCCTGCGTGCTGCCGGGCGTTACGTCGAGCGCTATCTGCGAGGCATTTGGCTGGGAGCGCGGTGCCGACCGCAGCTGGGACGAGGCCCCGGTTTACCGCGGCATCATTACGGCCATCATCGGTATCTCTGCCGTGCTGGTGCTTATGCCCGGCGTCGATCTGTTCCAGATTATGATGACCTCACAGGTCATCAATGGCGTGCTACTGCCCGTGGTTCTGGTGTTCCAGGTGGTTATCGCCGCCGACCGTCACATCATGGGTGCCAACCGCAATGGCCGCGTGTGGAACGTGCTCACTTGGGCGACTATCGCCGTGATTACGGTGCTGACAGTCGTCATGTTTGTGCTGCAAGCGATGGGCTACAGCGCTTAACGCCCACTTTTGCTTCCGAACAGGCCGCAGCGATGGGCTGCGGCCTGTTTTTTGTCTGCTATAGGGTGTTAGTTATATAGCAATGGACAAAAAATGCCAAATATGAGTACTGTTGCTAAGTGAATAGCATTTACATCCTAAAAGATAATGAACATAGCCTTTAGTATGTTCATTAAAATTGGCTCCAATACGCCTTAAACCAGTCAGGTTGGCTGCTTTAGGGGGTTGTAGGGGTCGCTCGGACGTCATTTTGGGTGGTTTTGCCTGCTACTAAAATGGTAACAGTACTCATATTTGCCCTTTTTTGCCCACAGACCTTTGAGGGTGCGGCGAAAAGGGCTTGTTTTGATTGTTTGGGGCAGGCACGAGGCGCGGAAACGATGTCTGGAGCGACGGAGCGGCCTGGAATTCATCCGTAGAGGTCTTCATTGGCTGCGCCAGGAGTGTCCCTAACTGCCGGAGGGGGTGTCTGCCGTGGCAGACACCCCCTCCGGATGTGGGAAGTTTGCGCTGCAGGTTACTTGTCGGTGCCCAGCTTGTGCGGCTTGAGAGCGAGCGCATTGACGAGTGCGTCGGTGGCAGACTTGACGGCTGCCGGCTGCGGATCGTTGACGTGATCCTCGGGATGCACGGGCAGGTCCTTCTTGACGGCATCGTGGATCAAGTTGAGGTACTCAGTCACGCCAGTGGTCGATAGGTGCGTGCCATCGCCATCGAACAGGTCGTTGCGGTTGGCGCTGTATCCGTACCAGTCGATAACGCGCACGTTCTTGTAGCGCGTAACGGCGTTAGCGATGGCCTGGTTGGTAGAGCCAACCCACGGCTGCGGACTGCGCGTGTTCACAAACACCACAATACGCTTATCTCCTGCATCGGCCATGATGGCGTCGATTTGGTCGTCGGTTACCAAGCCGTTGGTGCCCAGCGCAAAGACCACGATCTTGCCGGCAAGGTTCTGTTGAAGATAGCCCTCAAATGTCGCACGGCCCGCATCGAACTGGCGGCCCTTTTCGGCATCGATATGGCTGTGCGGGAACACGCCGTCAAAGGAATCAACGGCGCGCAGCGACACGGAGTCACCGATCATCAACAGGTCGTAGGAGCCGTCGGGGAAGCCGTCGTTGTCCTTGTCGGTGTCGTCGGCCGCCTGCTGGTCGGTGGGTGCGGCGTTCTTGGCTTCCTTGTTCAGAACTTCGGCGCCCTCGCCGCTCAGCGCAGACGTCTCGGGCACAAAGATCAGGCCGCCCAGTGCAACGACCAACACGACAGCGCAGGCTGCACAGGCAGGGACGTGCGCGCGCACCCAGTTGGCGGGCGTGGCGGTGCCGTCGCGGAACTCGGATACGGTGCGCCCAAAGGCGCCCTTTCTAAACGGCGTCTCGATAAAGCGATATGAGCATTCGGCCACGGCGACCACCAACAGCACCTGCAAAATGTACTGCCACCACGGTGTATCGTTGATGTTGGCGACCGGGTTCATGAGCAACAGCAGGGGATAGTGCCACAGGTAGATGCTGTACGAGCGCTTGCCAACCCATACGAGCGGCTCGGCGGACAGCGCGCGGGCAACCATTCCCTGGGGCTGCACGCAGGCCGCGATGACCATGAGTGTGAGGATCGAGCACAGCAGCGTGCCTCCGCGATACTGGAACGCGGTGTAGCCGTTGGTGAGCGCGACCATGGCGGCAAGGCCAACCAGACCCACGAGGCCCAACACATCGATGGATGCGGGCGAGGACCAAAAGCGCACGAGGGCGCTCGGCTGTGCCGGGCCGGTCTCGGCTGATTCGTCGGCCTTCTCGCCAGGCTTGCCCTCGGCGTTCTTGCCGTGCTTGGCGGCGCCGGCCAGGCGATTGAGCCCCAAACGACGAGCGAGACGCACCGGCGCCAGGTCGCGATCGGGGATAAAGGCCATCCAGGCACCCAGCAGCAGCGAGAACACGCGGGTGTCGGTGCCGTAGTACACGCGGCTGGGGTCGGCGGCAGGGTTGTAAAGCACCATCATGGCAAGGGCAGATACCGCGGCAAGGCCCAGAACCACGCGGCGCGTGTTGGGCTTGCTCATGTGCATGGATACCATAGCGAGCAGCAGCGGGGGCCAAACCAGGTAGAACTGTTCCTCGATGGCGAGCGACCAAAAGTGCGTAAGCGGCGAGGGATCGCCCAGGGCGTTGAAGTACGAGACGTTTTGGGCAATCTGCCACCAGTTGTTGAAGAACAGCAGCGACGGCAGGATATCGGGGCGCATCTTGGTGAGCATCACGTGGTTGAAGACGGTGCACAGCGCACAGGTCACCACCACGACGGTCACCACGGCGGGGACCAGGCGACGGATGCGGCGGATCCAGAAGCTCTTGAGGTCGATGCGGCCGGTCTTAGCGACTTCGTTGAGTAGCAGGCGTGTGATCAGATAGCCCGAAAGCACAAAGAAGATCGTGACGCCGAGCAGACCGCCCTGCGCCCACGTGAGGTTGAGGTGATAGAGCACCACCGCGACGACGGCAAGCGTGCGCAGGCCGTCAAGGGCAGGGATGTAGCGGGACTTGGGGCGAGCAGGCGTCTGCTCCGCGGCGGGAGTGTTGGCGCGACCCGCGTTGTTGGCAGAAGCGCGATGGGGGCTCGCGGTGCGTCGCGGCTCGTTGGCACGGCGTTCGCTCTTCACGCGTTCGTGCGGCGCCGGCTCGTTGCCTGTGCGGCGTCGACCGCGCGAGCCCGATTGCGAGAGTTGTTCCATAAAACATCATCCAATGACGAGAATAATCAGCACGCCTTCATTGTAGCTGCCTGCTCCTGTGAATGCTTGCTGCTGGCGCAAGCTCAAGCGCGCGTCCACATCAAAGTGAACTAAAGTTATAGGGGGTGCGAGAGTGCACGATCGACGGCCGGCGGTGGGCATAAGGCCCGCAGATGAGGAGGTTTCCATGGCAGATCGCGGCATCGTTGCGGTGTTCGGCAGCATGAACATGGACCTTTCGGTGGCGTGCGAGCGCATACCGCGTGCGGGCGAGACCGTCGGCGGCAGCGGGTTTATCACCAACGCCGGCGGCAAGGGCGCCAATCAGGCTGTAGCTGCCGCGCGTATGGGCGCGTGCACGCACATGATCGGCGCGGTCGGTCGCGACGCGTTCGGCGCGTCGCTCGTGGTGGGGCTCCAAGACGCCGGCGTGGACTGTGACTTTGTAGTGCATCGCGATGACGTGGAGACGGGAACGGCGACCATCATTCGCTGCGAGGGCGACAACCGCATCATACTGTCACCGGGCGCCAACCATGCGCTTGCGGGCGCGGACGTTGCCTGCGCGTTGAGGCGTCTGGTGGCCCATGAGCTCGACGACGACGCCAGCGAGATTGCCCCGGCTGCCGGAAGCGTCTTTATCGCCCAGGGTGAATGTGACCTTGCGGCGACGGCCGAGGCGCTTGTTTGTGCTCACGAGCTGGGGTTCTATACGGTCTTTAATCCAGCGCCTGCCTGCGAGCTGCCTGCGGAGGTCTGGCCTGCGGTCGACCTGGTCTGCCCCAACGAGACCGAGTGCCAGGTTCTGACGGGCATTCTGCCCACGGATGATGCAAGCTGCGTCGCGGCGCTCAATGCGCTGCTCGACAAGGGTGCCGGGGCTGCGGTCATCACGTTGGGCGGTGCCGGCTCGGTTACGCTCGGCGATGGCGGTGAGCTGCTGCGCATGCCGGCACTTTCGAGTACGGTAGTCGATACCACGGCCGCCGGCGATACGTTTATCGGCGCGTTGGCGGCGGCTCGCCTAGAGGGCCTGCCGCTCTTTGAGTGCATGGCCGCGGGCGCTCGCGCCTCGGCGGTGACGGTGTCGCGCCTGGGCGCTCAGCAATCGATTCCCACGCGCGCCGAAGTTGAGCGCGTGTTTGATTTAGACGATTTAGTACAAGACGGAGAAGCGGAGTAGAACAATGGCAATCAAGAAGCTGATCCTTGATCTGGATATGGGTGTTGACGATGCGATGGCGCTGGCCTATGCCATCGCGAGCCCCGAGGTGGAGCTCGTGGGCATCACCACGTGCTTTGGTAACGTGCGCGTCGAGCAATCGGCGCACAATTGCCTGGCGGTGCTCGATCTGCTGGGTCGCCCCGAGGTTCCGGTGTACCTGGGTGCCGACCGTCCTCTGCAGGCGACTGAGCCCTATACGCCGCCGGCGTCCACCGCGCTCATTCACGGCAAGAACGGCATCGGCGGCGCGAGCGTGCCCGCGTCGCCCTACGAGCCGGTGGGGGCGACCTCGGCCGACGGCAACGCTGCGGTCGATTATCTGATCGATGCCGCGCGCACCTATGGTCCCGATCTGGTCTACGTGGCGACTGGCCCGCTCTCCAACCTGGCGCTCGCCCTGGAGCGCGCTGCGGCGGCGATGATGTCCATCGGCCGCGTGGTCGTGATGGGCGGCGCCCTTACCGTGCCCGGCAACGTGAGCGCGGGCGCCGAGGCCAATATGGCGAGCGACCCCGAGGCAGCCGACGCGGTGCTGCGCTCGGGCCGTAAGCTCACCATGGTGGGTCTGGACGTGACGCATCGCGTGGTGCTCACGCGCCGCGACATTGCCGGCTGGACGGGCTCGGGCACCATGGCGGGCTGCGCATTTGCGAGCATGGTCGAGCACTACATTGGCTCGTACGAGATGAACGCACCCTACCTGGGTGGTTGTGCGCTGCACGATACGCTGGCCGTTGCCGTGGCGATCGACCCCACGCTCGTAGGTGCGCTCGGCTGCAACCTGCGTGTTGATCTGCTGGGCGAGTACCGCGGTCGCACCATCTGCGATGAGCGCCGCCTGTCCGATCCGGACAAGAGCACGCTTGTGGCACTGACCGTGGATGCTCCGCGCTTCCTGTCCGAGTTCAAGACGCGTATGGCCCGCGTCCTGGGCTAAGTTGTCTTTTTGGGACGGGGCTTTTTTGACTGTTATGATTGGTGCGACCATTCGAACCAGCTAAAAGAGCCCGTCCCAAATTGACTACCGAGAGGATCTGCCATGGAGCGCATTGCGAGCTTTTCCGTTGACCATCTGTTGCTTGAGCCCGGCGTGTATGTGAGCCGCATCGACCGCGATCCGGCGACCGGGGCCGCCGTCACCACCTTTGACCTGCGCCTGACCACGCCCAACAAGGAGCCGGTCATGAACACGGCCGAGTGCCACACCATCGAGCACCTGGGCGCGACGTTCCTTCGCAATCATGCCGAGTGGTCGGGCCGCATTGTCTACTTTGGCCCCATGGGCTGCCGCACGGGCTTTTACCTCGTCGTATTTGGCGAGGTGACGAGCGAGGAGATCCTGCCGCTCGTGCGTGAGCTGTTCGAGTTTGTCGCCGACTTTGAGGGCGATGTCCCCGGTGCCGCTCCCGAGGAGTGCGGCAACTACCTGGACCAGAACCTTCCCATGGCCAACTGGCTTGCGCGCCGCTACCTCGACCGCGACCTGGCCGATATCGACGAGAAGCACCTGCACTATCAGCAGGCATAAGGGCTTTATCGTCCAAAACGCGCGCATTGGGCGCCTTCGCTTATGCGGGGGCGCCTTTTTGTTGATTGGTCGGGGCGAGCGTTCAAAATCGCTCATGTTTGTTCTAGAATGTTCGTATAGTCACATTTACGAACAGGAGTGAACATGCATATCTACTCTGTCAACGATCCCGAGTTCAAATCCTATGGCAACGTTTGGGATAACGTTTCGTCCGAGCTCACGTCGCCCGTGCTCGAGGCGCTCTCTGCCACGCCCATTCCCGAGGGCAGCAAGTACGTAGCAAGCGCGCCGGAGCTCGAGGACGTCAAGGATGCCGACAAGCTTGGCTTTCTCATGTTTGGTGGCCGTCCCTTCCAGCTCGGCTGGTGCAACGGCCACAACACGCGTCTCAACTGCCTGGAGTATCACCGTGCCAGCGAGTTCAACTTGGGCGCGCGCGACTTTATCCTGCTCGTGGCGCATCGCTGGGAGATCGAGGACGGCAAACTCGACACCGCGTGTGTCAAGGCGTTCCGCGTGCCGGCCGGCAAGGTTGTCGAGGTTTTCAACACCACGCTTCACTACACGCCGTGCATGGTCGACGAAGGCGGCTTCCAGGTGATGGTGGCGCTGCCCGCTGGCACCAATGGTCCGCGCCCCGAGGCTGCGGCCGACATGCCTACCGCCGGTGACAGCTACTGCTACTGGAAGGCCGACAAGTGGGTTCTCTGCCACGCCGACAGCCCCAAGGCTGCCGAGAGCGGCTACGTAGGTCTCATCGGCAAAAATATCGACATCACCGTGGACTAGCGCATCGCCCCAAACCACCACAAAGGTGCCTGTCTCCTTTGCGGTGGTTTGGGGCGGGCGGATATCGGGAAGTGCCAGACGGGGGAGGCTGCCGGGCGCCTTGCCGTCTGCGGATTTTGGGACATGTGGCCCGCTTTTTGAGCCTGCCTGTCGGTACACTAAAAGCACTATGGGTACCCGCGCACGACATATTGGCAACGCGGCCGCCCGATCCGCACCCGTGGCGGATCCTATGGGTGGCAGGCTCTTCGCCATGCCGCGATTCCTTGTTGGCATAACACATCAGGTGTACCGTCACCGCGTCTTCGCTATCGCCGGCGCCATCACCGCGCTGTTCCTCATGCTTTTGGCAGTCTTGCCGGCACTGTTCGCCTTCGACCCCAAACTTTCTAACGCCGTGCCAGCCTATGGCGAGGTGTCCGAAGAGGTCGTGGATGCGCTTGTCCATTCGAGCTCTCTCCCGCTGCTTGTCGCCGCAATTATATTTTCGATCTGGGGCGTATCGGTCTATCTGCGCTGTTTGGACTATGTGTTGCGCCGCCGCCTTGTTGCCGTCGCCACCATCTGCGCCCTGTGGATGATCGAAGTCATTCTCAAGTACAAGTCGTTCACGCCGTTCTATGCCACCGTGCTGTGGTACCTGTACTACGTGCCCATGACACTCATTCCGCTGCTCTACCAGTTGTGTGGTCTGCGCCTTGCGGGCCTGGAGCAACACCGCCTGGGTCGCCGCTACTGCGCTGCGCTGTGGATTGTGGCTATCCTGCTTATCGGATTTGTGCTCACCAACGATTTTCACCAGCAGGTCTTCCACTTTGACCGTACAAGCGACACCTGGAGCAACGATTACACGTACGGCTGGGGTTATTTCGCCGTCCTCGTGTGGACGGCCTTTAACTTTGTGGCCTTTTTTATCCTGGTGGGCCGGTCCTCGTCCTTTCGCATCCAACGTTTCTCGGGCACGGCGGCGCTCGTGCTGCTGGGCGGTGCGTTCTTTGCCATCTCATATGCGTTGCGTGTGCCCTGGGCATGGAGGCTCAACTTCTCGCTCGTCTATTGCGTCTTGTGCGTGGTGGCGATGGAAATCTGTCTCGATTGCGGTGTCGTTCCGTCATATCACGACATCGCCGGCATTTTCGACACCTTGCCGCTTGACCTCAAAGTTCTAACGCGCGACCTGCAGGAAGTCTATGCCACGCCAGTGTCAAAGCCAATGCCGGTAGGCGTGCGCGAGGAGTTGCGGACCCAGGCGCACAGCCGCGCCCATGCCTTTGCCGTGGCGTCC
Organism: uncultured Collinsella sp.; assembly: GCA_900545665.1. Lineage (GTDB taxonomy): Bacteria > Actinomycetota > Coriobacteriia > Coriobacteriales > Coriobacteriaceae > Collinsella. The sequence goes on along the minus strand of UQZU01000011.1, from coordinate 4,099 downwards.
GATCCCGATGTGATGTACCGTGCCTTTCCACTGCTGGGTGGATCGGCCCTGCTTGCCCAAGACGTGTCGGATCTCAACGAGCTTAACCGTGAACTGGCACACCGTCGCATGGAGCTGCAGCGTCAAAACGAGCTGCTCGCTGCCGACTACGACCTTAAGACGCACCTGGCAGATCAAGAGGCCGAGACCTTGCTGGTTCAAGACGTGGACCAGGCGCTTGCCCGCGCGCTCGAAGGGATGTACGACCTGCTGAGCTCGCTGCCGCCGTTGACCGATGAAGCGTCTTCGCACGAGCGTTACCGCATGCTGCAGCGAGCCAAGATGCTCGTCGCCTATTGCAAGCGCAAAGGGTCGCTCACGTTGGCACAGCACGGGGAGAGCGGTTTTGATCGCGACCGCATTCAGCTCATTGCCAACGAGCTCGCAAGCGACCTGCGCACCATCGATATCGATTGCGCTTCGATTATCGCCATACGGCGCCCGATGCACGCCAGTACGGTAAGCGCCCTGTACGACTGCGTGTATGACTTTGCGTTTTTTGCCTACACCACCGACCATCCGGCGCTTATGTATCACTTGGGCGACCATGACCGATGCAGTGTCGAGCTGCGCGCCACGCTTTTTTCCAACGATGATGAAGATCTTTCGCAGACGCCCGCCGCGCAAGAGCTCGAAAGCGCTCTGCAAGGGCGCAACGTGGCATACCGCCTTGAGGGCGAGCCCGGCCAGCTGCGCATGATCGTCTTGATGCCGAGGGCGGGTGAGTGACGATGCAGATTTCGCTCATTCTTCCCCAAATCGTTGCGCTCGATGTTGTCTTTGCCCTGGCTGCGTGTCTGCAGACGATCCACGTCCCGCTCATCGCATCGCGCCGCTCGTCCTATAACCGTAAGGTGATTTGTGCCTACGAGGCGAGCCTTGTGCTTCACCTAATTATTTCGGCGCTCATCTTGTTCGCGTCGTCTGGCTCATATCTGGTGGCGCCGCTTGACGTTTGCGCCAGGGCAATGGGCGGAGCGTTGTGGCTCAATGCCGTGATCTTTGCCTACGGCATGGTGCTTATGGTGCACTATCGTCGCCCCGTCATGCTGGCCGAACTGTTGCTCGTAGTCGCCGTGACACCGCCGGTGGTGCTTGCCATGGGCTCGGCGTGGACCACGGTCCTTATCGCAGAGGGAGCGTTTTTCCTGTTCCGCTCCATTGCGGCGCTCTTGATGGATGTCCGCAACCGCCAGGAGGATATCACCGCGTTCTCGACGATCGAAACCATCAACGTGATTCCCGTGGGCATCCTGTATCTGGACCCGAGGGGCCGTCCGCTGCTCATGAACCGCTGCATGCGAAAAAACCTGGTGGAGCTTCATATGCCCACCGACCTAGGCGATATGAGCGGTACATGGAACGACCTGCGCAAACTCAGCATGCAAATGCCCGAAAGCAGCCAGAACCGCGTGCGGATTAATCTGGACCGCTTTGGTGAGGCGCGGGCGGTGGTCGAGGTTTCTCCCGCCGAGATTCGCTTGTTTGTGCACGATGACGTTATGGTTTCGGGCCGCCTCTTCGAGCGCATTATCGGCCTGGATGTAACAGAGTATGCGCATGCTCATGATCGCCTGGCGCAAGCCAACCACCTGCTTGAGCTTGCGGGCCAAGAGCTCCAAGCCCAGATCGAAGAAGTCAAAAAAGTTGCTGATAATGCGGCCTATCTGCGTATGCGCGCTCGCGTGCACGACGTGATCGGGCAGCGCCTGTCCATCCTCCATCGTTATCTGGAGGAGGGGCGCCTGGATGACGAGTCACTCGAGCAGATCGACCCGCTGCTGCGCTCAATCGCTGCCGATCTGCGCAGCGGGGGCGACACCGAACCGGCAGAGCAACTGGGAGATATCGTCCATGCCTTTGGCCTGGTGTGTGTGCAGATCGATGTTGAGGGTGCGCTGCCTGAGGACGCGCGTGTCGCCGCCGCATTTTTGCAGATTATCCGCGAGGCCTCGACCAATGCCACCAAGCATGCACAGGCGCATCGGGTCCACGTGCGTCTGTGGCAGGAGACGTCGGAAGACGGTGCTGTTGCGCGGATGACCGTTTCTAACGACGGCGCGCCTGCACCCGTATCGTATCGCGAGGGAACGGGTATCCCAGGTATGAGGCATGTCGCACAGAATCTGGGCGGCAGCCTGGAAGTCCACACCGCCCCGCCCTTCACGCTTACGGTGTCCATCCCGCTCGCCTCCAACGCCACGGTCCAAAGGAGAAGTTCATGATCCGCGTCCTTATAGTCGAAGACCAGGCCATCCTGCGCGAGAGCCTGGCGCGCTCCGTTGGCGACCAGCCCGATATGACCGTTGTTTCCGCCATTGCCGATGCTTCCGAGGCCTTGGGTGTCGCGCTCAAGGAGCGCCCGGACATGATACTGATGGACGTATGTACCGAGCATGATTCCAACGGCATCGTGGCGGCGGCGCGCATCAAAGAACAACTGCCCGAGTGCCGCGTCATTATCATGACGGGTATGCCCGAAATCACCTTTGTGGACCAGGCGCGCGAGGCGGGCGTCGACAGCTTTGTGTACAAGAACGTCGGTATCGACGAGCTATTCGCCGTGATGCGCTCCACGCTGGCGGGTTACTGCACGTTTCCCAAGCCGCCCGAGAGCATCTTCTCGGGCACGGCGGCCCTCGACGATGTCGAGCTGTCGATCTTGCGCCTTGCCTGCGAGGGTAAAAGCCGCCGCGAGATCGCGGCCGAGCTGTTTATGAGCGAGGGCACCATCAAACGCCGCATCTCGGAGATTCTCAATAAGACCGGCTACGACAACATCATGCGCTTGGCCGTGCGCGCAGTAACGGAGGGCAGCATCGTTCCCAACATGGAGCGCTAGCGCTCGTTACGCATCGGCATAAAGCGGCGGGGCCGCAGGATCAACTCCTGCGGCCCCGCCTGGCAAGTGCGCGGATGTGTCCGCCAATCCGCGGCTGATGTTACGTGCCGCTACGCGATGGTCGCGGTGTAGGAGGCGACGTCCTCATAGGAATCGGTCAGGTAGGCGTCGATGCCGATGGTCGTATTGACGAGGTCGTCAAGGCTGTCAAGCTCGCCGCTCGAGAACGTGAATTCCTCGGTGGCGTTGGTGCCGGGCATCAGGTGAGCCGAGAACCAGGGTTCCTTCATGGTGCCGTTGACGTTGGTCTTGCCGGAAGGAGCGTAGAAGGTCAGGTCCTTGTCGCTCTTGTTGGTGATGTTGACGACAAAGCCGATGTCGCCCCAGTCGTCCTTGAACTTCTCGGTGATGGTGATGGTGCACAGGTCGTCATCGGCGACGGTGACGGTGGGGGAGATTTCGATGCTCTGGACATCTTCGTCTTCGACGGCCTCATCGATCTCCTCTTCCTTCTCGGCCGCCTCGCGATCCTTCTTCACCGTACCGGACAGATCCTTGTCGGACTTCGTAAAGATAAGCTTGTCGCCTTCCACCTCGAGGACGAGCTTGTCGTCCTTGAGCTTCAGGTCGTGCGACTCATCTTCGGCGGTAATCGTTACGGTGGTGGCGTCCTTGGCCTCCCATTTCAGGTCGGCGACCTCAAGGAACATGTCGAGGACGCCCGTGCCGTCTTCGTCGAGGATCAGGATACAGTTGAGGCCCCACTCCTTGAGCATATCCATGTACTCATCGGTGAGCTCTTCGCCGTCCAAGGTTCCACCCGAGAGTTCCCAGCTGCCGACGAAGTTGGCCTTGGGGTCTTTGCCGCCGCCGCTGCAGCCCGTCAGGGCAAAGGCGAGCGCCAGGACGCATGTCAGAAATGCGAGTACGGACTTTTTGAACGTTGTCTTCATGGTGTCCTCCTTCGTGTGTGAAAACCCATAGAAGCAAATGCGGGGGTGGCGGATCCCCCGCCAATTACCAGATGGAGGGGCTAGGGCCTGGGCGTTCCGCAGTTGCTGCAGAACTTGCCGCCGTTTTCGCTACCGCAGTTGGGGCAGAACCACTTGGCCGGTGCCGGGGCGGGCGCGGGGCTGCCGCACTCGGAGCAGAACTTGCCGGTGTTGGTGGCACCGCAGCTGCAGGTCCACGTGCCGGCCGCGGGTGCGGCGGCGGGGG
>UQZU01000010.1 GCA_900545665.1 uncultured Collinsella sp. | reverse complement strand
CCGCGGCCGAAGCGCTTGGTGAGCCCGCGCGTCTCGAGCATGTAACCCATGGGTTCGTCCTTTCTCTTCCGGGCGCGCGGGCCGAGTCGCCGTGCCCGCGCGCCTTACCTTTCGGGTTCACCATCCATGGTGGGACGCGTTTCTAACGAAGCCGTAACGGCCGTTGGGCTCTTTTGACGCCAGCCCTTCTCGACCCGTACGCCACTCATGGTATGTTTACGCGATAACAAGGATGGAGGTGCCCGTGGCACGCAATAAGTACCTGGAGGAGACGGTCGAGAAGATTCTCGACGTTGCCGAGCGGCTCCTCGTGGAGCGCGGCTACGAGCACACCACGATGATCTGAAGAGCAATACGCTAAATCGAAAAAGGCAAACCCTGGAGACGCGATTTTCGCCAGAACGAGCAAGAATATCGAAGATGTCTGCACACCGTTGGCGTAGGAAGGGGAACAACCGGCTGCAATCAGCGGACACTCTTGCGCGTATGCGACCGATAGCATTATCCCGAGATACCTAGCATATTTAATCAGGGCTGCCAGTGACAGCGTGAGGGTAATTTAGCGGTGGCGGTTCTGCCCGCTGCCGTCCCGTGCTGATTCTGGCTTGCGAGGCGATTCTGCTATTCTGCGAGTTGAAAAGGTTCCATCCCGGCGACAAGAGCTCCCCTGCTCTTCCGCGAACAGCGGATAGCCGGGGTGGTCGTTTGTTGGTAGTACTTTTTTGAACGGTAAAGTTACCGTGATTATCAAGCGGTTGACTGCCGTTGCCTAAGCAGTCTTGTTATATCGTTGCCGCAGTCCCCGGCGCAGTGCGCAGCTCCTGCCGAATCTTCCGAAAGCGTTCCGGGACTTCGGCAAGCTCCATCTTCTGCGGGGCATCGACCGTACCCGCTTCCTTCGCCGTTTCGTAATACCAGCACTTATAATCCACCATCTCCATGGTGTGCTGCAATTCCGCCATCTGCTGTTTCAGAACTTCTTGTTGGCGCCGGAACATGGCAAGGCGCAAATCGATGGTGTCGTCTCCTTGCAGCGCCATCTCAATGTACTGCCGGATGTCCTTGATGGACATCCCGGCTTTCTTCATGCAGCCGATCACCTGCAGCCATTCGATATCCGATTCTCGGAACATGCGAATGCCACCGGAGGAGCGCTCCACGAAGGGCAGCAGCCCCTCCTTGTCGTAGTAGCGCAAGGTGGACGCCGCAACCCCCAGCAGTTTCGCCATTTCCCCCACCGTATAGACCATCTGAAAACCCCTCCGAATTATTCCAGAATCCCCTTGACTTAAAGTTAACTTTAAGTTCTAGGATGCACATGAAGTTCAAAGGAAGCATGCTTCCAAACAGAATGTTTGTCAATCATAAGGAGGGGAATCGAACGTGAACAGGCCGTATGTTTTCTGCCACATGATGTGCGCTTTGGACGGAAAGATCATGGGCGGTTACATGGGAACGCCGCAGGGCAAAGCGGCGGGCGATGCGTTCTACGACATCGCCTTCGGGAAAGAGCCCTTTTACCATCACCAGGGCTGGCTGTCCGGCAGGGTGACGACGGACGACAACTTCACCTTCTACAGGAAGCCGGACCTGGACGAAGATGCGCCGGCCGTTCCGGCAGGTGATTTCATCGCGCAGCCGGACTTCGGAATGTTCTATGTCTCCGTGGACCCCCACGGCAAGCTGGGGTGGGAAAGCAGCACCCTGCGCTATGTGGACACCACCGCCCATGTCGTCGAGGTGCTGACAGAACAGGTCGGCAACGCCTACAGGGCATTTTTGAGAAAGCTGGGAATCTCGTACATCATCGCGGGAGAAACGGAGCTGGATCACGGTCTGGCCCTTTCCAAGCTGAAAGAAAAATTCAGCATCGAGACCCTGATGCTGGGCGGTGGCGGCGTGCTGAACTGGTCGTTCCTGCAAGCGGGGATGTGCGATGAGATCAGCATCGTGTTGGCGGCGGCGGCAGACGGGAGCCCGGATACGCCGCCGGTTTTCCGAGCCGCAGAAGGCATTTCGGAGAGCAAGGCCCTTGGCTTCACGCTGAAAGAGGCGAAGGCCATGGACGGCGGGGCGGTCTGGCTGCGCTATGGCGTGAATCGATAATCCTAAGCAGGAGGTTTCAATTATGAGGTATGAACGAAAAGAGCAGTTCGAGAAGGTCAACGCATTCGGCACGGGAACGGCGAACACCGCCTATGCCCAATACTTCACCGGCGATTCGTTCCTGAATCCGCTGACCGATCCGGAAGGTGGCCTGTTCGCCGCCAACGTGACCTTCGAGCCGGGATGCCGCAACAACTGGCATATCCATCACGCGGACAAAGGAGGCGGTCAGCTCCTACTCTGTACGGCTGGCGAGGGCTGGTACCAGGAGGAAGGCAAGGCCGCCGTCAGCCTGCACGAGGGCTCCGTCGTGATGATCCCCGCCAACGTCAAGCACTGGCACGGAGCGAAGAAGGACAGTTGGTTCAGCCATATCGCAGTGGAGGTTCCCGGCGAGAATTGCGAGAACGAGTGGTGCGAGCCGGTATCCCATGAAGAGTACGCAAGGCTGTAGGGAGGAACGAAACATGGCAGTCAAGCAGACGGCAGGCAGAGATGCCCTGGGCGAATTCGCCCCGAAATTCGCGGAACTGAACGATGACGTGCTCTTCGGAGAGGTCTGGAGCCGAGAGGGGCAGCTCAGCCTCCGCGACCGCTCCCTCGTGACCGTCGTCGCGCTGATGGCTCAGGGACTTACCGATGAGAGCTTCCGCTATCACCTGGCGGAGGCAAAGAAGAACGGTATTACAAAAGAAGAAATCGCGGAGGTTGTGACCCATGCAGCCTTCTACTGCGGCTGGCCCAAGGCGTGGGCGGTTTTCCGCATGGCAAAGGATGTCTGGGGCGAGGAGTAGAACGATGATCTTGAATGAAACCTACCCGTTGGCAAACGGAGTCCAGGTTCCCAAGCTGGGACTGGGCACCTGGTTCATCGACGATGCCGAGGCGGCGGAAGCCGTTCGCGAGGCGGTAAAGCTGGGCTATCGCCTGATCGACACCGCACAGGCCTACGGAAACGAACGCGGCGTCGGCGAGGGCGTGCGCACCTGCGGCGTTCGCCGGGAAGAGCTGTTCGTCGCCAGCAAGATCGCGGCAGAGTTGAAGACCTACGAGGATGCGGCGAAGTCCATCGATGAGACGCTGGAGAGGATGGGGCTCGGCTACCTCGACCAGATGATCATCCACTCTCCCCAGCCGTGGAGCGAGTTCCGTGTGGAGAAGCGCTATTTCGAGGAGAACAAGGAGGTCTGGCGTGCGTTGGAGGATGCGCGGGCGGCGGGCAAGGTCAAGGTAATCGGCGTGTCCAACTTCCTGCAAGATGACCTTGAGAACCTCCTGAGCTCTTGCTGCGTGATGCCCATGGTCAATCAGATCCTCCTGCACATCACCAACACCGATTCGGCATTGGTGGACTTCTGCAAGGCGCAGGGCATCCAGGTGGAGGCATACTCTCCCATCGCCCACGGCGAGGCGCTGAAGAATCCGGCGATCGTTAAGATGGCAGAGAAGTACGGCGTATCTGCCGCCCAGCTCTGCATCCGCTATGTCCTTCAGCTTGGAGCCGTTGCGCTTCCCAAGACGGCAGATCCCGCCCACATGGAAAGCAACGCGGACGTGGATTTCGCGATCTCCGAGGAAGATATGGAAACTCTCAAGAACATGGAGCGCATCGCCAACTATGGTGACTTCAGCGCATTTCCCGTGTTCAGCGGGAAGCCTCTTGCATGAGGAGCAAGCGTGAAATGAAAACCTTGATTCTGTACTGCTCCTACGGAGGCAACACGAAGCGCATCGCCGAGATGATCCAGAGGGAAATCGGCGGGGATATTGCTCGTATGGATACGGTTGTTCCCTACGATGGCGATTATGATGAAGTCGTCAATCAGGGGCAGCGTGAGATTGCCGAGGGTTATTGCCCGGAACTGAAGCCGCTGCACATTGGCTGGAGAGATTACGACACCATCATTCTGGGTTCTCCTGTCTGGTGGTACACCTTTGCGCCCGCCATGCGCAGTTTCCTGGAGCGGGCTGACCTGACCGGGAAGATCGTGTATCCGTTTGCCACCAATGGCGGCTGGCTGGGACACGCGCTGAAGGACTTTGAGGAAGCCTGCAAGGGCGCAATCGTGAAACCGGGCCTCGATGTGCTGTTCGATGAATCCATGCTCCGTACTTCTGAGAAAGATATTCAGGCATGGATTGATACAATCTGCAGATAATCGATCTACAGCTTTCGGCATCCGCCACAGAGCTGGCAAGGATTTGGGACGATCCCAAAAATGCAAACAGAGCGTTCCGACTTTCCGACGGAACGCTCTTCGCTCCCTTCGTGCCCTTTTTCCTCGCCTTCACCGGGCGACCCGGGAGCTGGGGCTGGCAGACGCCTCTCTGCTCTTCGTCCACAACGTCCAGGGAAATCTCGCGGTCAACCGCCTGCTTGGTTGGAGGCGAGGGCCCGAGTTCGCCTACGCCCAGGAGCTGCTCAGCGCCTATTCCGAAGGGGGCATGCGGGCGGTATCGGCTCGTCACGATTCCCGTAGTTGATCTTGACTGTGGACTCCTTACAAGTCTTGCTCGAGATCGAGCGGAGACTGGGCCCTGCCGAATCGGAGCTATGGCGACCAAAAATGTTGCCAGAAGACGCCGTCGACACTGTTTGCGATGGGGTAGAGCTCGATGGCGGTTCGGCACAGTCTGTTTCGACGGTTTCGCGGGGCGTTGATGGCGTGAAGGCGGCCGTTGGAAAGAAACTCATTTCCGTGGGGAAGAAACTTCTCGGTGAGTAAAGCTCATCGGAGCGGGGATAGAGCTTTGTCTGCGGGGTACGAAATGCTGGCTAGTGGTTGCGACGCCTTGTTGCGGAAATGCCAACTGCCACAACTACACCACCGGCAACACTCAGGGCGACTGCCATCGCACCGTTGTCGCCTGTCGCGGGTAGGGTGGTCCCGGCTGGTTTAACCGCCGCTACTGCCTTGGTGGAAACGGGATTTGCCGCGGGCTTTTCTGCCTTGGGCTGCGGTGTGGGCTCGGGCTTGGTTTCCGGTTCGGGTTTAACCTCTGGGTTCGGCTTAACGTCAGGGCTGGGCTCGGGATCGGTCACGTCGGTTGCAATCAAGTGCACGTCACTGTCGAAGACGTAACGGATGTAGTAATCGTGCCGCGTTTCGTGCATAATCCCCTGCCCGCTGTCGAAGTCACGGTCAACGTGTGTGCCAAGGTGGGCTGAGCTGTTGAGGTTCAGCCTGTAAGGGATTTGGTCGTCGGCGTAGCCGCCTGTAAAGACAGCGGTTGCTCTAACGTGATTGTCGATCATGGTCAGGGCAATAGAGACGCTGGCCTCTTTGGGGTTCTCGGTTTTTATAAGGCCTTCGGTATCGGTGTCGATCTTGAAGAGATGGACGGTGTCGTTAAGCCCGTAGATGAAGTCCTCGGGTTTGTCGGGGAAATCGTATACAAACGCCTCATTCTGGACCAACATGAAGGCAGGAGGGAGCTCCAGGTCATAGTTATGGTCGACAACGGTGGTAGCTGTGAGGCTGCCTTCCGCGTTGGCTTCGTCGCAGGTAATGGGTGCTGCGACATCGGTTTCGGGCATTTCTGTCGCCAGTGCTGCGCAGGGTAGCAAAAGCAGTCCTGCCACAAGAATGCTTACTCCGAAGGCGGCGATTCTGGCGTCTGCATGACGCTTGACGTCGCGGATAGACAGGCCAGTCCGTTTGTTATGGGTCTGCGGTGCAACATGCTGTCCATACATAAGACGCTCCTTGTTCGTAGGCCGGTTTCCGCGGATCTATATTGCGCCTGGCCGATGCGGCTAGGCTCTTTCACGCGAACGCTTATGCGAGCAGGGAGAAAGCTCAAGCTAATTTTCTCACAGTCGATACTTTGCGAGCAACGATTTGCTGTTCAATTTTCGGAGAGAGAGTCAAGACAGTCGAGGAGTTATCAGGCGGTGAGATTATGTCTAGAGAACACTGACGAGAGATGTGGCCTGCAGACGACTGAATAGCTCCATCCGTTTTGGTTACAACGAAATGTATGCCGCGCGCCTGCGGCATGAAGAAGGGAGATTCTTATGAATATCGTTGTATTGAGCGGTAGCCCGCGCAAGGGCGCCAATACCGACACCATGGTCGAGGCGTTTGCTGAGACCGCGCGTGAGGGTGGCCATACGGTCGAGGTCATCCGCGTTGCCAGTAAGAAAATCGCTGGTTGTCTGGGGTGTCAGTATTGCTTCGCCCACGAGGGCACTTGCGTGCAGAAGGATGACATGGCCAACGTGATCGAGTCGCTGAAAGACGCCGACATGGTTGTCTTCGCTTCGCCTATCTACTGGTTTGATATCACTGCGCAGGAGAAGGCCGCCATCGATCGCCTATACGCTTTCGGTGCTACGGGCTTCCCGTTCACCAAGACGGCCCTTTTACTCGATAGCCACAGCGAGGGCGTCTATGATGCGGCGATCGCTATGTACAAGTCGACCTGTGCGTACTGCAAGTGGGAGGACCAGGGCATTGTCGCCATCAGCGGTATGACCGAGCGCGACAGCATGGCATCGTCGCCCAAGTTGAAAGAGGTGCGAGAGCTCGCTCGCAAGCTCGCCTAAGGACAAGAAGAACGCATGGCAATCAGCGTTGGCGGAAAGCCTACTTCCCTTACCAAGAGGATTACTGATTGCCATGCGTTGATGTCCTTATGGACAATCTCCGCGTGCTAGGAGACTTTCTCGCTCAGGAACTCCCTGAATGCGGGGATGTCAAAGCCAACGAGACCACGCCCACGTTCCCCGATGACGCCGTCCTCGAGAAGGCGGCGTTTGTATTGGCTTGCGTAGTTGCTGGCGACGCCCATGCGTTTGGCTATCTCCGAGACCCTGCTGGGGCCAGAATCGGGCAGCATCGCGAGTAAAAACTCAATGTCTTTATCGGAAAGCTCTCGATAGGTCGTTTCGAGAATGCGATCACGCAGCTCCATGCGTGCGAGTAGGGAACCCTGCTGGACATCGGATGCACTGATTTGGGGCGAGTTCTCCGAAACATCCCAAGTGCGATATCCGACGAGCTGCATCATGTAGGGGAATCCGTCGACGGCCTTCACAGCATTCTCGAGCGCTTCTGGTGTGATTGAACGTCCTCCGGCCTCAACGGTTTTGCGGAATGCGTTTGCAATTTCAACGTCAGTGATTCGTCCCAACTGATGATATTGGGAACGCCTGAGGAACGAGACGGAATCGTTACGCAGCAACGCCGATACTTTGTAGGGCAGTCCTGCCATGAGTAGGGCAACTTTTTTACCTTCGCGTACAAAGTGCTGGTAAACAGAGGCAAATTGAAGCATTTCTTCGAGATCGACGGTGACTTCATCGATGGTAATGAGAAGTCCGATGTCATGTTTTTCGAGTTGCTTAAAGATGCCATTCATGCGTGTGCGCCAGTTGCCCTGGACCTCTTGAGCATATGTCCAATCGATGCCCACTGGACCAATTTGAACGCCGTTTATGCGCGCATGAGGCTGTGAGAGGTAGCTATCTGCGGCTTCTTTGGTTCGCTCGATAATATCTTCGAGCATGCCTGGCATGGCGGAGACATTTGCTGCGATCCAACCGTGTTCAAGCGCTGTTTCTGAAAGGAGCGAGAGAAGCGCCGTCTTGCCCGTTCCCCTTGCGCCCGTAAAAATAGTCGACAGGTTTGGATCTCCCGGGCCGTTGATAAAACCACGGTTGATGTCACGCAGAATATGCTCGCGACCCGCTAGAAAGGGAGGGATACTTCCGAACGTCGGGGTAAAGGGGTTCTTGCTGTACTCCATGGTATCTCCTTTGCAAGTTTTGCTAATTTTTGCAAATTTTGCTAATTTTTGCAAGTTTTGCTAACGACCGACCAAAGGGCATCGAAGCAGTGACGCTGACATTTTTTAACGCAGAAAAATAAGCAGAAATCAATTAATCTGCGTTAAGAAATAGTTGAGAAGAAAAACGACGAGTCCCGGGCGCAATGCCGTTGCGCTCCGGGCCTCGTCGCTTTGCGAAGTATCTAACGGTCTCGTTGCCGGGGTACCTAGTCAAACAGGCTCGGCATGTCGTTTTCTTTCATAAGGGCACCGGCGGAGGGGAGGTTCTGCGCGGTGAACTTCTCGGCCGAGACGCCGGCGCCAAGGATCTCCTCGGTCGTGCCGACGGTGGTGACCGAGCGACCCTTCTTGGCTGTAAAGGCCTGGACGCCCTGCGTGTTGGTGGTCGTCTTGGTCTTGAGCAGCGACGTGTTGAAGTTCATCAAACGATAGTCGCTCGAGACCAGCGCGATGTCACGATCTGTGTTGAGCACCTGGGCATACAGCAGCTTGCTGCCACCGTAGATGGCGTTCTTGAGGCGTTTGCGGTTGGTCTTGGTGACGTATCCAGAAAGTGCGACGCGCACCACGCGGCCGTTCTCAAAGACAAACAACACGTCGGCCTTGTAGTCCTCGGGGTCGATGACCCAGATGACACTCTCGTCGGGTTCCATCTCAAGATCGGTCGGCAGGTACGAGCCCAGCTGGGCCGACTTGGTGTCCTCAAAAGCCGCAACCTTGCACTTGTACACCTGGCTCTTGTTGGTAAAGACCAGCAGCTCGTGGGTGTTGGAGGATGGGAACTCGATAAAGGGCTTATCGCCGTCCTTGTACTTGAGCGTGGTGGCCTTCTTGAGTACGCGGTCCGTCATCTTCTTAAGGTAGCCATCGCGCGAGAGCATGATGGTGACCGGGTACTCCTCGACCTCGGGCTCCAAGCTTACTTCGATAACCTCATGGGGCTCGATCCTGCCCGTGCGGCGCGGCATCACATACTTCTTGTTGACCGCGGCCAGCTCGTCGCTGATGACCTTCTTGATGTTCTCCTCGCTGGAGAGGATCTCCTCAAGCTCGGCAATCTCGCCCTCAAGCTTAGCGATGTCCTTGGTGCGGTTGAGGATGTACTCCTCGTTGATGTTGCGGAGCTTGAGCTCGGCAACAAACTCGGCCTGGGTCTCGTCGATGTCGAAGCCGCGCATAAGGTTGGGCACGACCTCGGCCTCGAGCTTGGTGCCACGGATGATGGCGATCGCCTTGTCGATGTCGAGCAGGATCGCCTCGAGGCCGTGCAGCAGGTGCAGGCGCTCGGACTTTTTTCCCAGGTCAAAGTTAATGCGGCGACGCGTGGACTCAATACGCCACTTGACCCACTCGTGCAGGATCTGACGCACGCCCATAACGCGAGGGTAACCATCGACCAACACGTTGAAGTTGCACGAGAACGAATCCTGCAGCGTGGTCGAGCGATAGAGCTTGGCCATGAGCTTGTCGGGGTCGACGCCGCGCTTAAGGTCGATGGCGATGCGCAAGCCCGAGAGGTCGGTTTCGTCGCGGATGTCAGCGATCTCCTTGACCTTGCCCTCTTTGGAGAGCTTGACGATGCGCTCGATGATGACATCGGTCTTGGTGGTGTAGGGAATCTCGTAGACCTCGATGATGCGCTCTTCGGGAATCCAGCGCCAGCGGGAGCGGATCTGGAAGCTGCCAAGGCCGGTCTCGATAATCTTTTCCATCTCCTCGCGGCGGTAGATGATCTCGCCGCCGGTCGAGAAGTCGGGCATGGGCATGTATTCGAGCAGGTCGCAGTCGGGGTCCTGCAGGTAGTGCATTGTGGCAGTGCAGACCTCGTTGAGGTTGAAGCCGCAGATGTCGGACGCCATGGCGACACCGATGCCCTTGTTGGCTGAGACGAGGATATTGGGGAACGTGGTGGGCAGCAGGCGCGGCTCCTTCATGGCGCCGTCGTAGCTGTCGACGAAGTCGACCGGGTCCTTGTCGATGTCCTTGAAGATCTCGGCGCTGATGGGGGAGAGCTTGGCCTCGGTGTAACGCGAGGCGGCGTAGCTCAGGTCGCCCGAATAGTACTTGCCAAAGTTGCCCTTCGACTCCACGAAGGGCGCAAGCAGCGCTTCGTTGCCCGTCGCCAGGCGCACCATCGTCTCGTAGATCGCGGCATCGCCGTGCGGGTTGAGCTTCATGGTCTGGCCCACGATGTTGGCGCTCTTCTGGCGCTCGCCCTTGAGCAGACCCATCTTGTACATGGTGTAGAGCAGCTTGCGGTGCGAGGGCTTAAAGCCGTCGATCTCGGGGAATGCACGCGAGACGTTGACGCTCATGGCGTAGGGCATGTAGTTGACCTCGAGCGTCTGCGTGATCGGCTGGTCGGTGACCTCGGAGTGCAGGCCGATGACGTTTTCGGCGTTGACCTGCTTTTTCTTTGGCTGGTTCTTCGTCTTCTTCTTTGCCACGATTTCCTCTTGAACTTCTTATGGGCCGTCGTTATCGATTTGCTGCTACTGCAGGTCCAGCTGGTCCAGGTATTCCTTGCCGTGCTCGGAGATATGGCGCTTGCGGCCTGCCTCGTCGTTGCCCAGCAACAGGTTGAACATGGTTTCCATCTTGGTGACGTCCTCGGGCTCCACCTTGATCAGACGACGCGTCTCGGGATTCATGGTGGTGAGCCACATCATGTCCGGGTCGTTCTCACCAAGACCCTTGGAGCGGTTGATGGAGCACTTTTGGTCGCCAATCTCCTTGAGGATGCCGTTCTTCTCGAGCTCGGTGTAGGCAAAGTAGGTCTTCTCTTTGCAGTTGATCTCGTAGAGCGGCGATTCGGCGATATATACGTAACCCTCGTCGATAAGCGTGGGCACCAGGCGGTAGAGCATGGTGAGCACGAGCGTACGGATGTGATAACCGTCGACGTCGGCGTCCGTACAGATGATGACCTTGTTCCAGTTGAGGTTGTCCAGGTCAAAGGAACCAAGGTTCTTGATGCGCTTGTCCTTGATCTCCACACCGCAGCCCAGCACGCGCATAAGGTCCATGATGATGTCGGACTTAAAGATGCGCGGGTAGTCCTCTTTCAGGCAGTTGAGGATCTTACCGCGGACGGGCATAACGCCCTGGAACTCGGCATCGCGCGAGGTGCGAATGGCGCCTGCTGCCGAGTCGCCCTCTACGATGTAGATCTCGCGACGGTTCTTATCTTTGGAGCGGCAGTCGATGAACTTCTGCACGCGGTTGGCCATGTCGGTCTTCTGCTGCAGGTTGGTCTTGATGCTCTGGCGCGTCTTTTCGGCGTTCTCGCGCGAGCGCTTGTTGATGAGCACCTGCTCCATGATCTTGTTGGCGGCGTCTTTGTTCTCGATCAAGTAGGTCGAGAGGCGCTCCTTAAAGAAGGCCGTCATAGCCTGCTGGATAAAGCGGTTGTTGATGGCCTTCTTAGTCTGGTTTTCGTAGGACGTCTGGGTTGAGAAGCAGTTGGTCACCAGCACCAGGCAGTCCTGGACGTCCTGCCATTTGATGCCGCTCTCGTTTTTGTTGTACTTGCCCTGTTGCTTAATGTAGGCATCGATGGCGCTGGTCAGAGCGCTGCGGGCGGCCTTCTCGGGCGAGCCGCCATTCTCGAGCCACGATGAGTTGTGGTAGTACTCCTGCATCATGAAGGTGCGCGAGAAGCACATGCACGCGGTAATCTTCACGTTGTAGTCGGGCAGGTCCTCGCGGTCGCGACCTCGACGGTCGGCCTCGATAAAGAAAGGCTCGGTGAGGTAGTCGGTGCCGACCTTCTCGAGCACGTAGTCTTCGATGCCCTTGGGATAGCAAAAATCCTCTTCGGAAAACTCGCCATCGTCGCCCTCGATGCGCAGGCGGAAGGTCACGTTGGCGTTGACCACGGCCTGGCGGCGCATGGTCTCGCGATACCAGTCGTGGGGGATGCTGATGGAGGTAAAGACCTCAAGATCGGGGCGCCACTTGATGGTGGTGCCGGTGCGGTTCTCGTCGCTGGGCTCAATCTCGAGTGCCTTCTTTTTGGCACCGACGACCTTGCCCTTCTTAAAGTGCAGGGAGTACTTGTTGCCGTCGCGCCAAACGGTGACGTCCATGTACTCGGAAGCGTACTGAGTTGCGCAGGAGCCCAAGCCGTTGGTGCCGAGCGAGAAGTCGTAGTCGCCGCCCTGGTTATTGTTATATTTGCCGCCGGCGTAGAGCTCGCAAAAGACGAGTTCCCAGTTAAAGCGCTTCTCGGAGGGGTTCCAGTCGAGCGGGCAGCCGCGGCCGTTGTCCTCTACCTGAATGGAACCATCGCGAAAGGCGGTAAGGGTGATGAGCTTGCCGTAGCCCTGGCGCGCCTCGTCAACGGCGTTGGACAGGATCTCGAAGGCAGCGTGTGCACAGCCATCGAGTCCGTCCGAGCCAAAGATAACGGCAGGGCGCAGGCGTACGCGCTCCTCGTCCTTGAGCTGGCGGATACTGTCGTTACCATAGTTTGCGGTGTTTTTTGCCATACTCGCTCTCTCGGTGCTCCCTTGCTGCGTTTAAGTCATATAGATAGTCAAGGTAGCATAGCCCAGCCCATAGGCGATTCCAACCAACACGAAATCCATCGAACAATCGTTCGGAGTTCGATGGAGATTAGTTTACTCGGACAAAACCGAGTCGGATCTGTCCGAGTAAGTTTGAAAGCGGTCGAATGCGTCCTGCTGCGTTTGCGGTTGGACGCGTTTGTCAAAAACGCGCCATGCGGATTGTTGGATTGAATCGAACATTGGGACATGCGTCTCGTTTTGTGGGCCGAGGGTATGCGAACTGGGGCCCTTTTGGTCTGAAAGGGGGTCTAACGGGGCGTTATTTGGGCCACGGGTCACTTCGCCGGCGCCGTGTTTCGTCATACGCTCATTGTGGAAGCCGATGCCACGGGGCGACGAAGGCCTCGGGCAACGGATGAGCTGCAAGCGAAAGGAGCGGTGAGGATGATGAAGCCCATGACGAAGAAGCTGCTGTTAGGAATTCCCACCGTGGCGCTTTCGGCTGTGTTGGCGTGTACGCTTGCTGGCTGCGGCGGTAATGCGCCGAGTGGCTCGGGCGGGAGCGCACCTGTGCAGGAGAAGTCCAAGAAGGCCAAGGCCTATGATTCGCAGACGGTCGAGGTAGCAGGCATTACCTATGAGTCTGTGGCTCACGGTACGTTCTATCGCGGCGATGCCAAGCCGCAGGACGGCTTTTACCTGCACATCAAGATCACCAACAGCAACACAAAGAACAGGACGTTCAGTTCCTTTAACGTGCATGCTGCCCAGGGCGATCTTGAGGCAGGCGACCCGTTGTTTACTTCCGGCAAGGCGGCCGTGCTCGACTACGTTGCAAGCGAGGCTCCCGATGAGCTGCACGAGGGCATCGACCTTTCCGAGAGGCCAGATATCGGCCCGGGCGAGACCGTTGAGTACGTGTATTTCTGGGCGCCCAAGACGGCGTACTACGGGCCCATCACTGTCGAGTTCGTAGACGCTTATGCCCCCGCCAAGAATCATGAGGCCATGCACTTTGACACCACGGGATGCGAGACCAAGGAGTTCAAGGCGGCCGGCGGTGTGGCCGATTCTGGTGACGCGGCCAATATGACCGGCATCGATTGCGCATCGTACAGTATCGAGGCCGCCGATGGGTACACGCTGGATTCGTCCGACGAAGAGCGCGAAAAGGCAAACTTCTTCCACGACGAGACTGGAGGACGCCTGAACATCAGCATCTTCCTGCGCTCGCCGGAGGAAGAGGTTGCAAGCCTAGAGCAGGTCTACGAAGGCAAGGAGACAACAACCGACCAGGTCGAGTACAACGGCATAACGTGGCTGCGCTTTACCGGTCCCGACAACGGCCATACGCTGTTTGCGACGGCTCCCGCGACGGGTGAAACCGTCCGTGTGTCGATCGGCTGGAAGATCGACTGGGATGCTGCCGCGCCCATGATGGAGGCGCTGAAGCTCAAGTAGCGGACTGCGATTCCCATGTCAGGCGACTCAGGGCTGGCTTCGGGTACCCGAGGCCAGCCCTTTTGGTGTTCGATGAGCCGAGTCGGCGTCTCTCACAAAGGTAACTAGGAGCTAGCGAGGCCTATCCGAATTGACCTCATCGGCGGTGTCGTTTTCGAGCGCCGTGCGGCGGGCGCTGTAGGCGACGAGGCCGGCACCTGCCGCGGCGAGTGCTGCAGCGGCTGCCGTAAGGGGAGCGTTGACATCGCCCGTGCCCGCAAGCGCGTCCGCTTTTCCGAAGCGCTTGTTAGTGCCGTGGTCCTTGCCACTGCCAGGGCCACTGCCGCCACCGGAGCTGCTTCCGCCGGAGCCGCCGCCCTTGTCAGTACCGCCGCCACTCGAGCTGCCACTGCCGTCCGCCGTCATCGGTGCATCGTGAAGTCCTGTCGTATCCGCGCTGCCGCATACGCCGACCTGAACTTCTGAGCGCTCGCATGCCGCGTCGGGCACATGAAGCTCGTGCAGTACGGCACCCAGCGCCGAGTTTGCGCCCGGTCGAATTTCCTCGAGCGTTACGGGATCGAGCGCCACCAGATTACGCGCCTTCGCATATAGCGTTACGCGTTTGCCCACCTCGTCGCTCCAGCTCTCGGGGATGGCGAAGCTCATGCGGAACTGTGCCGTGCAACCCGGTGCCAGCACGGCGTTGCCGCTGTCGGCTACCAGCGGGTGCGTTGCAAAACGTGCACCCAACGTCTCGAGCGCGTACTTCACGTGTGCCATATCGTTGGCCGAAGCGTCCTTGGCAAGCTCCGGATCGTAGATCGAAGCCATGCGTGCGTTCACTCCGAATCCGATGGATGCGCTGGAGAACGGCTGGCTGGAGCCCTCTCGGTACAGATCGATCGTGCCGGCGGTCAGCAAGGTGTTGCCGTCGTTTCGCACCGTGACCATGAAGGATTCGCCTGCTGCTCCGGGCACCACCGCGCCCGAGGTGGCTACCGCGCCCGTCGGCGTCGCGCATGCCACCAGAGGCACTTCGATGCCGTGTAGCTCTGCCTCGCTCTTCTCTGCACTCACAATGTGCGTGGCGAGCGCGGAGAGCATGCCCCCCGACGTCAAAAATGTTGTTACCTGATCGACGGGATGGTCCAGCTCACACATCACGAACGGCTCCGTGAATAGATCGCCTGCCAAGGTGCTGGCGAAGATGCGGAAGTGCTTGCCCATCACTGCTACCGGGTTGCCTTCTTCGTCGTAGGTTTGTCCCACCTTGCCATCGGTGTTCTCTACATAGAGCACGCACCTGCCGTTGTTGCTTACGCTAAACGATGCCGGGCCACAGCCTGCGGCACCCACGGGCTGCGTTGCAAATGCCGATGCGCCTCGCGTCCAAGCAATATGCTGCAGTTGCTCGTTGACGGTTGCCAAAAAGCCTGTGTGCTGCGGCCACGGCACCGCGTGGGGTACTGTGGCATCTGGCGACATAACGCCCCAGCCCGCAATGGACTGGCCGATCACGGCGTACGATGCGCAGCCACAACCGCCTGCAGTCTCGTATGCAACGGGCACCACCATTTTGCCGTTGATATTCTCGGGCGCGCCTAGCTCGATGCTCGACGGTGCCTGCGGAAAGCGGAGAACTTGGCGGAACGTCAGGCTGTCGCCCGAAACGTCCGACCACAGGGTAAAGCACTCCAGCGAAACCTCGGCCTCGCTGCCGAGCGCTTTTTCTGCGGTGGTTCCTCGGCGGTGGAGGTAGGCACCCGACAGGCGTCCGTCGACCAGCGTCTTGCCCACCGTGATGCGTGGGCACTGCAGGCAATGGTAGCCATCCTCCTGAAGGCGTCCGCGCGAGATGCTGCGCCACGACGTGTGCGATATCACGCGAACTCCGTCGTTGCTTATGCGCAGGCGCACAACGGACAGTATGCCGGATGTGCTCGCCGTATCGAAATGGGTGTTGTCGCCGGCGGGGCGCTCGCCCGAGACCAGCAGCACGTAGGCGTCCTGGTTTCCTCTTCCGTCCGTATATTCCACCACGTCGAAGTCGTAATCGTATATGCCGTCGCGCTCCACGTCGCCCTCGCCAAACCCAAGGGGGAAGTCCACGGGCGTGGGAGCGGACCACGTGCCGTTCGTCTTTGTATGCACCACCAGGCGTGAACGACCATTCTCGCCGTAGCGCACCGAGGCGATACGGAACAGGCATTCTACGCCGGCAATCATTGCCAGCTTCATGTGGGCTTCGCTGAGCACGCCAGCAAACAGCACGTTGTCGCTCGAGGGCTTGATACCGCCACGCTCGTCCTCCGACACGCCGGCAGAATTGGCGTTGGGGTCCGCAACGGCGTTCGTTGCCTGACCGATGTAGGTGTACTCATACATCGGCGCGGCATTTTCATCGTTCTCCATCAGCACGTGGACGAAATACTCGACCTGTCCCGTGTCGTCGCTCTCCGCGTCTGCCTCGAGCTCAATGCGCGTGACCGCTTGATCCCAATCGCGCGCGGTAGGCGCGACGTTTACGGCAGTGGCCTTAACCTCGGCGCGTGCGAGCAGCTCGGCGTTGGTGACGATTGTGGCCGATGCGATAAATTGCGGCACGCCGCCCGCCTCGATGTTGCCGGGCGTGCCGAAGCAGGCATCCAACGTGTAAGGCGTATCTCCACCCAATGCGAGCTCAGAGCGCTGGAGCACATACTGGCTGCCATTGTTCACCGACATATTCCACGAGTCGAGGAGTGTGGGCCACGACCCCGACCAAGCCTTGGTGGTCCACTTGAACATTACGAACTGGAGTATCACATCGACATCGACGTCTGCACCTACGCGCAGTCGCGGAAGCTGGTGTCCATCTGCCTTCTCGTACCCAATGAACAGCGTGAGGGATGCGGCGCCGCGCACGGCAGACGAAGCGACGCCTGCAACGCCGGCGCCAAAGGTGACGGCGAGCCCGATCTGGATGGTGAACGAGCCCGACGTGTTTGAATAGTCGAGCGAAATGTTTTTAAAAAACGCCGCGCCGCTGCCGTGCGTGTGGGCACCCACGGCGAGCGCCAGCTTCGCCAGCACCCAGGGGTTGACGTTTAGGAAAAATGGCACCGGTCCTAGGGTAAACTGCTCGGTCCAATTGAGGTCGGTTCTTACCTGGAAGAGGGCCTTAATATTGCCGTATGCGGGGTCGTTGTTGTTACCCCAGGTTTTGCCCACCCAATCGTAGGCGAGCGAGCCGTACAGCTGTGTGGCGATATCCATCGTGAACAGCGGCGTGCAATGGTGGCGAAGGAGCTTGGTGTTTCTTGGATCGGTGCCCGAACCGGCACTCATACTTTTGTACTGATTCCACTTCCCCTCCATTTCGTCGAGGTAGCGGTTTGCCTGCTTGGCACCCGACTCGCGCGGCGATTTCTTCCAGTATTCCGGATCAGGGTTGCCCGAATCGTTCATATAGCTGGCTGGTTTGTATCCTCCGCCAAACAGCACGTATCCAGCAAACGAGAAATCGAAGAGAATCGGAAATGTGGGCATCCAGCACGTGAACTTATTGCCGCCGATGCCGGGAAACGCTGCGGGGAAATCAAACGGAGTGATCTCTTGGTCCATGGTGGTGGGGACGATAGTGGTCGATCCGGATTCCGCCTTTGCCGCCGGCGCGGCAACAACGGCCATGGGGGAGAAGAGCGTGTAGGTTTTGCCCTGGTAATCGAGGACAAAGCGCAGCTTGCATCCTTCTTCCAGAAGGCTCGACGCTGCATCGAGGAACTTGTCTTCGAGCGTGAACGTCGCCAGATTATCCGCGCCCGATGCGCTGGCCGTGACTTGGCCAATCTGCGTGACGGTTTCGGATGAGCTGCCTGCAGCGGGCATCACTTTATTGATATGCAACGTTGCCTGCCCGCTCTGCGGCAGATGGGCCTGCACGGTAAAAGCGTGCGTGTCGGGCTGATCGTTTGCTGCTTCGTCCGCTGGCATTGCCATAAACGTGGCGTCGGCGTACTGGATGTCCCATTCGTCGAATGTGAGCTGGCGGAAGTACGGCTCGCCGTCGGAAAGCGGACGCGTGGGAGCGGTAATGGCAGTACCGCCCAGAATGCGAGCGAGGGGAATCTCGACATCACGGTAGCCCGCCACGCTAATGGAAATGCCGCCGTTAAAGTCGTACGCGTCGAGAAGCGTTGCCTCGTCCACGTAGCCTTCCGAAAGCGGCGCGACCTCAAAGATGGCTGTGCCTTCGTCATCGGTTGTGGCGGTGAGCTGCTTGCCTGCGGCATAGCGCGATGTGAGCGTGACCTGGGCACCCGTGATGGGCGTATTCTTGTTGGCGACGTCGACCACGACCACACCAAACATGGTGCGCGAGAGAACGAGCACCCTGAAGGGGTCTTTTTCGTCGGCATAGGCTTCGGTGGGCGCGAACGGCAATATGAAGGCGTTTGCGCTTCCTGGCAGGCGCGGCAACATAATGCTCGCCAGCGAGGATGCTCCGGCGATAAGTAACGAACGGCGATCAAGCATTTTGGGCTCCCATCCCGCAAGTATCGGTGGAAATAATCCAATTTTGCGAGAAGGCGCCCCGTGGCGGTAGTGCCGTTCAAGGGTCAAAATGTCCAAATTGATCGAGCGAAGCGCCGGGTTCCGGAACGCGTTCGATGCGCTTGGTAGTCCGGTCGCTAACGTAACATATGCGCGACCAGCTCGGCGCGTGTGCCGATGCCAAGCTTTGCGTATACGCCGGATAGGCGGTTTTTGACGGTGCCCGGCGATACTCCCATATGGCGTGCGATTTCGGCGTTGGTCCACCCACGACAGGCGAGCATGGCCATGGTGAATTCCGTGGTCGTTAGATCGTCGGCAACGTCCTCGCCCGAATCGGGGTTGTGGATGCGCCGCCAGCCGTAGCTGAAGCGGTACGTGATCTCGATGATGCGCGCGAAGTCGTCAGGGTATTGCGTTTTTAGGCATGCCTCGATAAGCCCCTGTAAAAGGCCGTGATGCTCGCCAATGAGCTCAATAAGGCCGTCGGGACGCGCAATGTTCCAAGCAACTCCGAAGTGCGTTTTTGCGGCGTCGATGTCCTTGAGGCTCATGCATGCCATGGAAGCTGCCAGGTGCAGGAACAGTTCCGAGATCGGATAGCTCCCCTGTTTCATGATCAGGGCGTTTTCCGCCATGCCCAGACTGCGGCCATATTCGCCGCGCAGGTACAGGGCATGCGCCATCACGTAGCTGGCGAACAGGCGCAGGCCTTCGGGCAGATGCGCCGCAAGTGGATAAAACTCTTCGGCAGAATACGGGGAAGGCAAGTGCAACAGGACGCTCGCGGCCGAGGCGAACAGGATATGCGTGGCGTGGATGGCGGGCGATTCTTTGTCGGCTGGCGTATCGAGGATGCCCGCAAGGCACCGACGGGCGTCGGCGATACGGTTGAGCGACAGACTGGCATATCCGCAGATAAAGCATGCGGAATAGCGCGGTGCGGGATCGGTGGCGTCAAGATAGGGGCGCGCCGTCTTGGCAGCGAGGGTGGCCTGTCCGCGAAAGTACAGCGCTTCTGCCGTGGCGATGGCGCGCGAATCGGGGTCGGAAATGCCTGCAACCGCAGCGTCAATCTGCCCCGGCACAAAGGCGGTGCACATCAACGGCATGGGAACGCATGGGTAGCCATCGCAGTCCATCTTCCATCTCCCAACAGCTGGCAACAATGCAGCAATTGTACCCCTGTTGCTCGGGACCCCTTTCGTTTTACTGTTCGGTTGACGCTGCGGATCGTTTTGGAAGGCTTACGAGCATGGTGGTCCCGTTCTCGGAACTTGCTTCGATCTCTACAGCGCCACCGTGAAGCGCTGCAATCTCCCAAACGAGCGCTAGTCCGAGTCCTGCGCCGCCGTATGCCCTGCTGCGGGATTTGTCTAGACGAAAGAACGGCTGGAAGATGCTCTCTCGGTACTGCTTGGGTATTCCCGGGCCCTGGTCCTCGACTCGCAGGAACACGTGGCTGTCGTTGTCGCAGATGGAGACGTTGACAGTCGAGCCGGGGCGGCTGTAATGGATGGCATTTTCGACCAGGTTAAACACCAGCCGATAGAGGAGCGTGTCGCTCCCGATTACTAAAGCGTCTCCAGCACAATTGAGGGCTATGCCCTTATTTTCGGCAAGTGGCGCAAGGTCGGTGAGGACCTCTTCGGACAAGGGACCAAGTTCCACATCGTCCTCGCAAGGAACACTGCGGAGCTCACTCATCTCGAGCAATACCTTGGCCATTCGAGACATGCGCTCGGTTTGTTCTTGTAGCAGGCCGAGCAGCTCGGCCGTTTCGGGTTGCAAACCGGAGTGCTCGGAGATGAATAGTTCAATCTGTGCTTGCATAAGGGCGAGCGGGGTGCGCAGCTCGTGTGCGGCGTTGCCGGTAAACTGACGCTGTGCAGAGAACCCTTCGCCAAGACGGGCGATCATGTCGTTGAAAGAGGCGCTGCATCGTTGTAGCTCGATGGGCACATCTTCACTGAGCCTGATTTCGCTTAGGTTGTCAGGCTGCACACGCTCGACCTGGGCCGCAAAAGCCCGTAGCGGTTTGAGTGCACGGCCGCTCACAAAGTATGCCAGCGCGCCGCCAAGGAGTGTTACTCCAGCCGTGATGTACCAGGCTGTCGTGCCAAAAGACTCCTGTGCGTCGTTTACGACGATCGTGACCTCGTCATCGAGGCTCTCCTTCGTTGGGTCAAACGCCTGAGGTGCATCTACGCCGGCTGCGCTAAGGGCCGAGATGTCGCTGCCGATAGCATCCATGTAGCGCATGCCCGTATAGCCGACCAGACAGTTCGTCAGCACGCATGCCGCACACGTCAGCAGTGCCGTCATAATCGTTATGCGCCATTGCAGCGAAAGCCCTTTCATTCGCCATCCTCCATAACGTAGCCCTCTCCAATCCGATTGCGAATCGGGTCGTATCCCAAAGCGCTGCGTAGCTTTTTGCGGAGTGACGAGATGTGAACGCGGGTTGCGTTGCTAAAGCTGTTCACGCTGCTATCCCAAACGTGCTCGATAAGCTCCTCTTGACTTACCGGACGCCCCTGATTAAGCATCAGGTATTCCAAGATTCCCGTTTCCTTGCGTGTAAGAGATAAAGCCTCACTGTCCACGGAAGCGATGCGCGCCTTAGTGTCAAAGCGGAGCTTTCCGCAGGTTAAAACTATGGCGCTTTGTGCAAAGCGCCTGAGGGTAAGGCTGCGGATCCTTGCCGCAAGCTCGTCAAGATGAAACGGCTTGGTAAGGTAATCGTTGGCGCCGGCATCGAGTCCGGCGACTTTATCGGATACTTCGCCACGTGCGGACAGAATCAGTACCTTGGTCTCGCAGTCGGTTTTTCTAAGTTCCCTGAGCACGGTCATGCCATCGATACGGGGAAGGTTGAGGTCGAGTACCACGAGGTCAAAGACTTCGGCGCCCAGTAGGTCGAGCGCCTCCTGCCCGTCGTGGCAGCAGTCGACGCTGTACGCCAAGTTTCGCAAGCTGCGCGCGATTGCATCGCACAGTGCTCGCTCGTCCTCGACGATCAAAATACGCATAACGGTCTCCTTGCACATTCCAAATCGCGCTTAACACGGATTTTATAGTCGATATGGTCAAATGGTCGCGTAACGAAAGGAGTGGTTGGGTTGTTCAAAGCGGTAAAACCCGTGGTACAGGTCGCTTTGTTGATCGTCGGAATTGCCATGGTGTGCTTTGGCGTTATGCGTGGCGAGGCGGATGCCGTGCTGGCCAAAGCGATTAGGCTGTGCTTGGAGTGTATCGGAATTGGATAAAAGAGAAAACACTGCGTCGCATGTTTTGGCCCGATTTCGCGGATTCATTCAGGCGGCGGCAACACTTATTACCAACATTCACCTGCCAAACTTTGCCAAAGGCGGCATCTATCAGGGCGCGGGAAAAACAGTCTGCGTACCTGGACTTAATTGCTATTCGTGCCCCGCGGCATCGGGTGCGTGCCCCATCGGGTCGTTCCAGTCGGTGGTAGGCTCATCCAAGTTTAACTTCTCCTACTACGTTACCGGTACGCTCATTTTGCTCGGCGTGCTGCTGGGACGCTTTGTATGCGGCTTTCTGTGTCCGTTTGGCTGGCTGCAGGAGCTGCTTCATAAGATTCCCGGTAAAAAGTTCTCCACGAAAAAGCTTAAGCCGCTCACGTACATCAAGTACGTCGTGCTGCTGTTTGCCGTGGTGCTGCTGCCCGTCTTGGTGGTTAACGACGTGGGCATGGGCGACCCGTTCTTTTGTAAGTACATCTGTCCGCAGGGTGTACTCGAGGGCGCCATTCCGCTGGCCATTGCCAATGCCGGCATTCGATCTGCGTTGGGACAGCTCTTTACTTGGAAACTTGCCGTTCTCATTGCCGTGGTAGTGCTGAGCGTTTTGTTCTACCGTCCCTTCTGCAAATGGATTTGTCCACTCGGCGCATTCTATGCGCTCATGAATAGGGTGTCCCTACTGGGGATCCGGGTCGATGCATGCAAATGCGTCTCGTGCGGCAAGTGCTCAAAGGTTTGTCAGATGGACGTTGATGTGGTCCGCGCGCCCAATCATGCCGAATGTATCCGGTGCGGAAAGTGCATCGGGGCCTGTCCTGTCGATGCCATCAGCTATCGCTATGGCCTGGATGTGTCGGCGGAAAAGCTTCCCTTGACCGCCGATAAAAAGTAAACAAGCTTCGACAAAACGGAGGAATGACCATGAAGCTTTCTAAGATTGCGGCCCTGTTTATGGTGCTGGTATTGGCCTTGTGCCTTGTGGCATGTTCGGCGCCCGGTGGCAATGCGAGCGAATCTGCGAGCTCCGATCCTAAGATCGCAGAACTCACTGCGCAGAAGCCGGCCAATGCCGACGAGGCCGCCGAGCTGTATGCGAAGCTCATGCAGAAGGAGAACGAGATCTTTTCGAGTGATAACGCGCTGTGGGAAAAGGTATTCAATGCGGCAAATAAAGACTCGGCAATGATTGAGGATGGCAGCAATTACGGCGATTTTCTGCTCAAGACCATCGACGGCGCCAAGGATGAGTTCACGGCGGATGAGCTTAAGACACTCAAGGCCGGTGCACAGCAGATCAAGGAGATCGAGGACAAGCTCGAGAGCCTGGAGAAGGAGTTCCCCGGCTGTGGAAGCACGCCGAGTGCAGGCGAGAGCGTCGACGCTTCGACCGCTGGCATGACGGCTGGTGCCAATGCTTCGAGCGAGGCGACGAAGTTCCCCAGCTTTACGGGCAAGGATCTGGACGGCAACGACGTGAGCAGCGACGAGCTGTTCTCCAAGAACAAGGTCACCGTCATGAACTTCTGGTTCACTACTTGCAAGCCGTGCGTGGGCGAGCTGGGCGATCTTGAGAAACTGAATCAGGAGCTTGCCGAGAAGGGCGGCCAGGTCGTGGGCGTCAATTCCTTTACGCTCGATGGCAACAAGGGCGAGATTGCAGATGCCAAGGACGTGCTGAGCAAGAAGGGCGTGACATATAAGAACATCTGGTTCAAGTCGGATAGCGAGGCCGGTAAGTTTACGTCAAATTTGTTCTCGTTCCCGACAACGTATGTCATCGATCAGAATGGCAACATCGTAGGGGATCCAATCGTGGGAGCCATCAGCTCCGCCGAGCAGCGCGCAGCACTCGACAAGCTTATCGACCAGGCGATTGCGAATAGCGAGCAGTAGAAAACACGTAAAGCATGGCGAAGATCGTGCGCCGCTGCGCGAAGTAGTCCGCTACCTTTCAAGATAAACTCCACCATATAGAGGTCCCGCTCGGGACCTCTTCTTTTGGGCGCCGTCCCGTCCGTTTTTTGGCACGCTTCGTTACATTCCTCACTGGCTCCGGCAAAAAATGGGGATAGAGTAGGACAAACGCGTCGAATACGAACGGCGGGGGAGAGCGGGCAAGTGCGCCCGCGTGGGAGAGGTTGCCGTCCATGTTGGAGCTCAAAGGTATTTGCAAAAGGTACGTTACGCAGTCGTTTACGCAGGTGGCGCTCGACAGCGTAAGCCTGTCTTTTCGCGATAACGAGTTCGTGGCCATTCTGGGACCTTCGGGGTCGGGTAAAACCACGATGCTCAACGTTATCGGTGGGCTCGATCATTTCGATTCCGGCGACCTGCTGATCGACGGTATTTCGACCAAGGATTTTCACGATCGCGATTGGGATGCCTATCGCAACAACCGCATCGGCTTTGTGTTCCAGAGCTATAACCTCATTCCGCATCAGACCATTTTGGAAAACGTGGAGCTGGCGCTCACGCTTACGGGCGTGGGGCATGCCGAGCGCCGCCAGCGTGCGCGCGAGGCGTTGGAGAAAGTTGGCCTGGGCGAGCACGTGAACAAGCGCCCGAGCCAGCTTTCGGGCGGACAGATGCAGCGCGTGGCCATTGCCCGCGCCCTGATCAACGATCCCGAGATTGTGCTGGCAGACGAGCCGACCGGCGCTTTGGATTCAACGACATCCGTACAGGTCATGGATTTGCTCAAGGACGTGGCGCGCGACCGCTTGGTTATTATGGTCACGCACAATCCCGAGCTGGCATACCAATATGCCACGCGCATTGTCAACCTGGCGGACGGCAAGATCACCGACGATTCCGACCCCTTTGATGTAGTAAAGGCCGCGCGTCGCGAGGCCAAGCCCACGCGCAAAACCTCGATGAGCTTTGTGACGGCGCTGGGGCTTTCTGCTCGAAACCTCATGACCAAGAAAGGCCGTACGGCCATGACTGCCTTTGCGGGCTCGATTGGCATTATCGGTATCGCGGCGATCCTGGCGCTCTCCAATGGCGTAAACGGCTACATCAAAAAGGTCGAGGAGGACACGCTCTCGAGCTACCCGCTCACCATCTCCAAGCAGGACTACGACCTGTCGTCCATGATGGGCGGGCAGGGGGCTACGGATGACGAGGCGTCCAACGGCGAGGATTCGTCCGACGACAGCGCCGGCGGCAAGGCTAAGGGAACCGATAAGATCCCCGTGGTTACGGCCGTAAAGGACATGTTTGCAAGCGTTAAGTCCAACGACATGACGAGCTTTAAGGCATGGCTCGATGCCGGTGGCGACGGTATCGACAAAGAGGTCAACGCCATCCAGTACGGCTACGGCGTGACGCCGGTTGTCTATCGTGCGGGTAAGGGCGATGAGAAGCCCGTCCGGCTTGTTCCCAACGCTATGACCGAGGCAATGAGCGGAGGCGCGAGCTCGGCGGCAACGGTGAGCATGGAATCCATGGGAACCTCGGTCTTTAACGAGATGATTGACGACCAGAGCCTGCTCGACAGCCAGTACGATGTCGTCGCCGGTCATTGGCCCACGTCAGCCAACGAAGCCGTGATGGTGCTTTCGAGCCGCGGTACGGTGGGCGACTACACGCTCTATAGCATCGGTGCGCTGGACATCGATGAGCTCAACGATCTGGTAAACAGCGCTATGACGGCTGACGGTGGGGTCGAAACGCCCGAGACCGGCACCGACTTTACCTACGACGATGCGCTGTCTACCACGTTTAAGGTGCTGTCGCCGGCTGATGCGTATCGCAAAAACGAAGAGACTGGCATGTGGACTGACATGTCTGACGATGCCGACTTTATGACGGCCAAGGTTGCCGACGGTATTGACGTGCGCATTGTGGGCGTGGTGCGACCTAACGAGACGGCCAACGCGAGCGCATTGACCCCGGGCATTGCCTATACGCATGCACTGACTCGCCAGCTTATGGAGCGCGCCGCCGATTCGCAGATTGTGCAGGAGCAACTCGTCCACCCCGAGACGGATGTCTTTACGGGCAAGTCTTTCGACGAACTGCAAGGCGAGGCCAAGCAAGGCGTGGATCTGGGCAGCATGTTCAGTGTGGACGAGGCGGCGCTCAAGAGCGCGTTCTCGTTCGATACGTCTGCACTCTCGGGTGTTGCCGGCGGCGGCATTGATCTCTCGGACGTCGATCTGTCCGGTCTGGACATTGACCTTTCGGACGTTGGCAAGGATATCGATTTCAGCGACATCATGGCAAAAGCGCCAACCCCAGATTTCTCGGGCGTCTTCGATGGCTTGGAACTTACGCCCGATCAAATGCAGCAGGTGGGAACGCTGGCCAACCAACTGTTTGAGGGCTTTTTGCGGTCTGATCAGTTTAGGGCGCTGTCACCCGAAGACCTTAAAGACGCGTCAAAGCTCGCTGCCGCATTCTCGGCATATCTTGAGCATGATACCGCAGCCCAGCAATACCTGGCTCAATTGAAGGCGCTCGGCGGCGATGCCCTGGCCGAGTGCCTGCAACAGGCGATGAGCGACTATGTGCAAAAGCAGCTGGCTCCGTATCTGCAGCAGGCTATGGATCAGGTGATGAAGGCAATCAGCGAGCAGATAGCGTCGACGGTATCATCCCAGCTCAAGGCGGGCGCGGCAGGGCTTATGGACCAGGTGGCGACGCAGATGTCTTCGAGTTTTGAAAACCTGGCGGGCGCCATGCGTGTGGATGCGAGTGCCTTTGCTCGTGCCATCCATTTCAACATGGACGCCGAGGACCTGAGTTCGCTCATGATGAGCTATGCCAAGGCTTCGAAGCTCACCTACGACAACAATCTGACCACGTTGGGCTATGCGGATGAGGCAGACCCCATCTCGGTCAAGATTTTCCCGCGCGACTTTGAGGCCAAGGAGCGCGTGCTCGATCACATCGATGCGTACAACAAGCAGGTCAAAGCCTCTGGCCACGATGAGCAGGCAATCTCGTACACCGACTACATGGGCATCATCATGGGTTCGGTGACCGACATCGTGAACACCATCAGCTTGGTGCTCATCGCATTCGTGAGTATCAGCCTGGTGGTGAGCTCCATCATGATCGGCATCATCACCTACATCAGCGTGCTGGAGCGCAAGAAGGAGATTGGCATCCTGCGCGCGATCGGCGCGTCGAAGCGCAACGTGGCCAACGTATTCAATGCCGAGACCTTTATCGAGGGCCTTATCGCCGGCGTCTTTGCCATTGTCGTCGTGGTGGCCGTGAGCTTTCCGGTTAATGCCTGGGCGCTTGCTGCCAAACAGGTGCCCAATCTGATGAGCCTGCCCGTGCAGGATGCGCTGGTGCTCATTGCAATTTCGGTGCTGTTGACGGTCGTTGCCGGCCTGCTGCCTGCCCGCAGCGCATCCAAGAAGGACCCCGTCGAAGCCCTGCGCTCCGAATAATGTGACAAAGGGGCAGTCCCTTTGTCACATTGAGACCCTTGCGAAAACGGGGTCTAATTACCGTTCGGCAGGTTAAGAACTCCCTCTCCCCGCTTAATGCTTGACGAAGAGTCCTCTGGTTTATATACCTATCGGTAGGCATATAGGATGTATTGCCGATAGAAATGGAGCAACCATGACTCTCACCACACCAGCCAAAAAAGATTGTCTCCGTGAAAGCGGCGCATTTGCTTGGGTCGTCGTTATTGCGCTCGGCTTAATGTCCGCCGGAACAACTGGCACATATAGCATTATTGCCGGCTCATTCGTTGCTCCAGTATGTGAAGATCTGGGCTTTGACTACACTTCTTTTTCTTTCTATTTGACCGCGATTCTTCTTGGCCTTGCGCTTGGGCTTCCGCTTTTGAGTCGCTTCATTCCAAAAGTAATCGGCAAACCATGGCATATTTGCATTGAACTCGTCCTTATTGCCGCCGGCGCCGCAATGGCGTTCTACACCGAGGTCTGGATGTTCACCGTCTCCGCCGCAGTGATCGGCATCTGCTTTTCGTTTACAACGGGCGTCTGCATGTCCGATGTCATTGACCAATGGTTCAGCAAATCGTCCGGTCTCGCCATCGGCCTCGCTTGGGGCGTTAATTCTCTCTGCACGCTGTTATTGAGTCCTGTCATTACGCTGGTCATCGAGCAGCAAGGCTGGCGTACGGGATACATCGTGCTTGCGGCCGTTTCTGCAGCTATGATTTTGCCTGCAAGCGCATTTATCATTCGCCTTAACCCCTCTGATCGCAATATGCTTCCGTACGGAGAGACCGCCTCCGAAACCCATGAGAGCTGCAGCGCCGATGAGCAGGAAGATGTCCTTTCGGGCATGGCACTCCGCGATGCCGCGAAAACGCCGTCTTTTATTCTCTGTGTCCTCTTGCTTTGCGTGGCGCAGCTCACCTGCTGTATGAACCAGCTGTTTCCAACCTATGCAAGCGAGGTCGGTTTCAATCCTATCGTAGGAAGCTTAATGGTCTCGGCAGCTTCACTCTCCGATATCTTCCTAAATCCCTTCGTGGGCAAAACATGCGACAAGCTTGGCGCTATTAAAGCAACGGTCGCATGGACAGGTGTCAGCATTCTTTCATTCCTGCTTCTTATCATTGGCGGAAGCAATGAGACCGTTTCCATCATTGCAGCTGGTGTAAACGATGTCATGTTCGCCATCGTTGGAACCGCAATGCCGATGCTTCTCCTCTCGCTCTTTGGATCACGCGATTTTGGAAGGATCTATTCGATCGTTTGCTCAGCGGGCTATGTCGTCGGTGCTTTTGGAATGCCGGTCATGATGAAGGTTTACGGCATGGCAGGGTCATTCCAGGGAGTATTTATCTTCTGCATTGCCTGCAACCTTATGATTGCTGCGTTTGCTATCGTTTCCGGCTTTCTCAATAAGGCTGCTGAAAAGTAATAAGCGCCGATTTGCATCGGCATAGATTGCCATGCAACAGGGGTCGACTCCAAGCCAGACTGGAGTCGACCCCTGTTTTCGTTTTAGAGGTTGCCCGCAGGCACCATGGGTGCCAACATGCGCTTCAGCTTGGCTGGTTTATTTGAACATCAGCTCGACTATTCCCGCCCAAACCGCTTTTTCATCAATATCCTCACCTTGAGCGACCGTATTGCTTGCTCCCTCCAGAACGGTATAAAGAATTTGTACGTAGAGCATTACGTCGGCGCTATCGGAAAACGCGCCAATCTCTACACCATGAAGAAGGATGTCTTTAAGCGCATCCATGGTTCGTTTGGTCGCCGTCGCTTGACGTTCCTGAACTGCAGGAATTCGATTTGCTTGAACGCTAACCTCGGCCAGCACGCGCCGGCGCTTTTCATCGCTTCGATAGCCACCTATAACTGAATTGCCGAGCTCGATAAGCGCGGCCTTGAACCCGTCCCTATCGACTATTAGCGAGTAGTCGCGCTGATAGTCAATGGTCGGAAACATGCTGTCCAAGAGCGTAGTGAAAATCTCCTCTTTTGAGGGAAAGTAGTAGTACACCGACGGCTTGGATATACCGACAAAGTCGCAAATCTTTCCGATAGACGCTTTGTCATAACCGACTTCTGCCACAAGATCGTACATTGCGTCCAATATTTTTTTTCTTGTGCTCACGCTGCATTTCTCCATTGCAAATCACTTCCGCACTACCAACATTATTAAGGATGGCAACGGAACATCAATTCGTGTCCAAACATGACCACTATATACGGCGAACGGTATGTATCAGTAGGCGAGCGGCAATTATTCAAAATTATCTACCGAACGGTAGGTATAGTAGTACTATAGCAGGTGAAACCCCGCTATTGTCGCGGCCGGACAGCATCGCGGGAAACCCGACGGAAGGACCAACCATGTACGAGAACTATCGTATGCCGGGCGAGTTCGAGAAGCGCTCCAACGTCTATGTGACATGGCTTCCCGATTACATCCGTGCAGAGGGCTACGATAACCGCCAGCCCTGCGTTGACGTGATCAAGGCTCTGCTCGAGTATGGCGACGTTACGGTCAACCTCAATTGCGGCACCCCCGGCTCCTATGAGGAGGCTTGCTCGCGCCTGAAGGAGGAGGGGGTTGATCTCGATCGCATCGAGATCACGCAGTTCGAAGACTCCAACTTCTATGTCCGCGACAACGGCCCCAGCATCATGGTCGACGACAAGGGCCATTCTTATATGGTCAACCCCGCTTGGACCTATTACGGCGTGTGGGACAAGAACTCCCCGGAGTGCCAGTCCGCACGTAAGGCAGCCGTTCACATGGCGGTTGCGCTCGGTTGCTTCGATATCGTCAATTCCGAAATGGTTTCGGAGGGCGGCGACCGCGAGTTTGACGGTCACGGCACTCTGATCGCCATCGAGGACACGGAATGCCGCAAGCGTAATCCCGAGTTCACGAAAGAGGAAGTAGAGGCCGAGTATAAGCGCATCTACAACCTCAACAAGGTTATCTGGCTTCCGCAGCCTATGCTCGAGGACGACGACTATCGACTGGGCATCCTCGACGAGAAGGAAGACGGAACTCCCGTCTTTGGCATGAGCTTTGCAGCTCACATTGATGAGATGTGTCGCTTTATCACTCCGAACAAGATTCTTCTTGCCGAGGTGTCCGATGAAGAGGCAGCCTCGAGCAAGGCTGGAGCAGAGTCTCGTCGCCGCATTGAGGCAGCCTACGAGATCCTGAGCAACGAAACGGACTGGGAGGGCAAGCCCTTCGAGATCGTTCGTATGCCCACCGCCGAGCCTATTGAAGTCGTTATCGCCCCTGGCGATGAAGATTACGAGCTCTATAAGGGCTTCATCGACGAAATGGGCGGCAAGTTTATGGATGGCACCCCCTGGCCCGAGGGCCCCGTCCACTTCTACGCCGCAGCGAGCTACTGCAACTTCCTGATTTGCAACGGCGTCGTTCTTGGCCAGCGTTATTACCACGAGGGCATGAGCGAGGTCGTGAAAGAGAAGGATGAGCAGGCCAAGGCAGTTCTTGAGAGCTGCTTCCCCGATCGCAAGGTCATCATGATTGATTCCCTCGCGCTTAACCTGTCCGGCGGCGGCGTGCACTGCTGGACTAAGGACGTGGCGGCCAGTCGTTAGTGAGCCTTAGAGCCTGCGCTCTTTGGCTTAGGCGCCACATGTACCGCTCCCCGAGGGATATCCGTGTTTTCCTCGGGGACACATTCAACAATAATTTTGATAATAATTCGAAAGGAAATGGGCATGAACAACAGCCTCCGCGGTCGCGACTACATCAACATCCATGATCTCTCCTCCGAGGATTTCCGCTATCTCATCGATCTTGCCTGGAACCTTAAGGCTCAGAAGAAGTCTGGTGTCGACCAGCGCTACTTCCCCGGCAAAAACGTCCTCGCCAACTTCGAGTGGGGCTCGACCCGTACTCGTTGCGCATTCGAGACCTCCTGCAATGATTTGGGCATGGGCTTCACTTATCTGACCAACTCCCACATGGGTGACTGCGAGACCGTCAAGGATGCCATGCGCGTCTTTAACGGCATGTACGATCTCATCGTCTACCGCGCACAGAAGGACGAGCAGTTCCTCTATGACGTCGCCGACCTGGTTGACATCCCGGTCATCAATGCCCTTACTCTCGGCGATCACCCGACTCAGATGCTCGCTGACGCTCTTACGATGGAAGAGCAATGGGGCGGTCTGCGTACGAGCCGCGGCAAGAAGATGGCTTTCGTTGGCAACTGCGCCGGCGCCCCAGTGTGGTATGGCCGTCTGTGCGCTATGCTCGACATGGACTTCCTCGCCATCGGCCCCGACGACCTCCGTCATCAGATGTGCAAGGAAATGATCGAAGAGGTGGAGGCCTGCTATGCCAAGTACGCTCCCAATAGGACCTTTACCATCACCTCTGACCTCGATGCCCTGGATGGCGTTGACGTTATCGTTACCGAGGAGTGGCGCTACATCAACCCCGAGTGCGGCGAAGAGGTTCTGGATCCCGACGACTACAACTCCTGGCTGGGCGATGCCGAGTCTTTGTACCCCTATCGCGTCACCAGCGAGCTGTGCAAGCGCACCAACAATCCCGACATCTTCTGCATGCATGAGCTTCCCTCTGTCCATAACGCAGATCACCGTGTCGGCAAAATGCTCCTCGACCAGTGCAAGAACGACCTCCATCGCGAAATCATCACCGAGGGCTTTGAGATTGCCGACGAGTGCTTTGAGGCCAACGCTTCGGTCATCTTCCGTGAGGCAGAGAACCGTCAGCACACCATCAAGGCCGTTATGTGTGCCCTTCTGGGTCTCTAGGAGCTGTATCAATGGAAAATGCAAAGTTAAAGAGCAGCAAGGTTTACGCATGGGTTCTCGTAATCGCGCTCGGCCTTATGTCTGCCGGCACGACCGGATCCTATAGCGTCATCGCGGGCTCCTTCGTCGCACCCGTGTGCGAGGAGTTCGGGTTTGACTATTCCATCTTCTCGTATTACTTCACCGCAACGCTCATTGGTCTTGCGGCAGCTCTTCCGTTTGTCGGAAAACTCATTCCCAAGGTCGTTGGCAAGGTTTGGCTCCCCGTTGTCGAGCTTATTTTGCTTGCTGCCGGCGCAGGCATGGCCTTCTACACCGAAGTCTGGATGTTCATCGCCGCTGGCGCCCTGATTGGCGTTTGCTTCGCCTTCACCACCGGCGTCGCCATGTCCGACGTTATTGACCAGTGGTTCAAAAAATCTGGTGGCCTGGCAATCGGTCTCGCTTGGGCAGTGAACTCGATTTACATGCTCATCATGAGTCCCGTCATCACCTCTGTCATCGAGGCCGCTGGCTGGAGGACTGGCTATCTGGTGCTCGCTGGCGTCTCCGCCGTGCTCATTCTCCCCGCTTCCGTCCTGATTATTCGCTATAAGCCTCAGGACAAGGGCATGCTGCCCTATGGCTACGTCGAGGGCGAGACGGTCACCGAGACCGAGGAGACGACCGAGGATAGCACGCGTGGCGTTAGCTATGCGCGCGCCATTAAGTCGCCTGCCTTCTTCTTCTGCATCGGCTTCCTCTGTCTCGTTCAGCTCACTTGCTGCATGAACCAGCTCTTCCCGACGTATGCTTCCGAGGTTGGTTTTAGCCCCATGGTGGGCGGCTTCATGGTATCCGCTGCATCGCTCTTCGATCTGTTCCTCAATCCGATCGTCGGCACCACTTGCGATAAGTTTGGCAGCACGAAGGCTATTCTGGGCTGGCTCGCTGTCTCCATCCTCTCCTTTGTCATGCTCATGATGAGCAGCGGCAACTCGACGCTCAGCATCCTCGCAGCAGGCGTGAACGACGTAATGTACGTCATCGCTGGCACTGCCCTGACCGTTTTGGTTATGGATGTCTTTGGCTCCCGCGATTTCGGTCGCATCTTCGCGCTGATCTGCTCCGTGGGCTATATCGTCGGCGCCTTTGGCATGCCCGTTATGATGAAGGTCTATGAGCTTGTCGGCTCCTTCCAGGGCGTCTTCATCTTCTGCATCGCGTGCA
Source organism: uncultured Collinsella sp. (assembly GCA_900545665.1). GTDB lineage: Bacteria > Actinomycetota > Coriobacteriia > Coriobacteriales > Coriobacteriaceae > Collinsella. The sequence continues at coordinate 29,274 of UQZU01000010.1, read as the reverse complement.
ACGTTATTATCGGCCTGTTCTTGCTGCTGGCAAAAAAGACTGGTAAGAACCTCTCCTGGGACGAATAGTTCGATTCGTCTTAGACATACGCTGTAGGGCTTAACCTGCAGCCGCTTTGGGGCATCGACTAACATCGGTGCCCTTTTTCATCGAATGTGACAAAGAAGCAGCCATTTTGTCACATTGAGTGGCATGTAAATCGAGGTCTAATACTTTTCCGAGAAGTGAACGGCCATACTTGGACCTCCGAAGCATCGACATTTTTAGACGTCAAACCCGCAGGATTTGGCTGGCAAAACCGCAGGAAATTGCATCTCGAAAGTGCCGATGCTTCGGGGGCCCGTTTTCACTCGTTCACTTCTCGGGAAAAGTATTAGACCTCGTTGTATGGGGTGCGGCTGGAGGGTGGTCATCGTTCAGTAGCTACCTCTTCCTTGTGAATCGCCTGAAGCGCAAGGCATAATGCATGTGACAAAGGGACGGCCCCTTTGTTGTGTTGATATGAGAGAAGAGTAGATGATCCTTTCGCTGGCCCCTATGGAGGGGATTACCGGGCATGTGTTCCGTCGCGTGCATGCGGAGTGCTTCGGTGCGCTCGATTGCTATTACACGCCGTTTTTGCCGCCGCCGCGGGTGGGAAACCGCTTTGGCGGCAAGGCGTTTAAGGAGATCGATCCTGCCAATAACCAGGGGCTCAACGTGGTGCCTCAGCTGATGTCCAAGAACGCGGACGAGTTTGTGTGGGCGGCACAGGTGCTCGCCGACATGGGCTATCGCGAGGTCAATCTCAACTTGGGTTGCCCCTCGGGGACGGTTGTCGCCAAGGGCAAGGGCTCGGGTTTCTTGCGTAATCTCGACGAACTTGAGGTGTTCTTGGGTGACGTGTGTGAGCGCTCTCCGCTGCCGGTATCGGTCAAGACCAGGTTGGGGTTGGAGAGCGACGACGAATACGAGCGCATACTCGATCTATATTGCCGCATGCCGCTGGCAGAGCTGATCGTGCATCCGCGCGTGCAGAAGGACCGTTATGCGGGCTCGCCGCGCAAAGAGTTTTATGGCGAGACGCTGGAGCGTGCGCCGTTCCCGGTTGCCTATAACGGCGATATTTTTGATCTTGAGGATATGGATGCGCTGGTGGAGGCCTATCCCGGCACGCGCCATGTGATGTTGGGGCGTGGCCTGCTCGCGAACCCCGCTCTGGCTCGCATGGTCAAGGGCGGCCCTGCTGCAACGGCTGCTGAGCTGCAGCGCTTCCACGACACGCTGTTTGCGGCATATGCAGAAGAGATTGGCGGCAATGCGGTCTTCCGCATGAAGGAGTGGTGGTTCTACGCCAAGTGCGCTTTCGCTGATCCCGCTACCGTCCACAAGATCGTACGCAAGACCAAAAAGGTCGACGAATACCGCGCTGCCGTCGAGCGCGTCTTTCGTGAACAGCCGCTTGCACCCACAGCTCGCTTCCACGGCTAACTAGTCATCGGGGGCGTTCTTTAACGACTGGTCATTTAAGGACGTCCCCAACGACTATGTAGCAAAAAGCTGTACACCAGCATCCAAAGATGTCGAAAAATGTCGACTTTGGATGCTGGTGTACATGTTTGGGTCCGACGGGGGAGCGGGCCTAGGCAATCATTGCATCGAGCGTGATGAGCTCCCTGAGTCGCTTCGTGCGTGTTTGCCCATGGCGCTTTGCTTTTGCGTCAAACGCATCAAGAACAGACTCACCCACACGTGCTGATATAACGACGCTCGGCTCATCGGAGATTGGTGGCCTTCCCAACTTGATGGTGCGACCTTTCGGCCACTCATCTTTTTCGTAGGCTTCCGCGGCTTTCTTCAACTCTCCGGGAGCAAACCCCATCATCTTTTCGAGCTGCTTAGCATCCATGGCGCCTCCTATCGATCGACATAATGTCGAGCGCCGGTTCTCGGATTCTCTTTTTGTATACAATTTTGTAGACAAAAATACAAGCAGTTCATCGGGCTAATTAGCTTGTTTTGACCCGCCTGTTCGATAGGAAATGAGCATTGACGGCTTCGATACTCCTTTGCTTTTCAGCTTGGAATTTGGATGCTCATTGAACTTCCGGAGGGGAGCCCTTTATTAAGCTATCGAGATTCTGGGCAGGAGCTCTCACTGGTCTTCGGTAATGGGGCCAGCTTAATTCGCGACACAGTGTGTCGCGAATGGGAGTAGTCGTTAGGTGTCCTTCAATGGCTACTCATATAAGAACGTCCAAGTGTCGGATTTTGTCATTTAGTGTCGTTCTCAGCGACTATTCTGGAGGGTCGTGGTCAAAAAAGGGCAAATATGAGTACTGTTGCCATTATGGTTGCATTTATTTTGCTATAAATTGTAGCTCCTGATGAGATTTGTTTCCATTAAGAGCTACTTTTATTGAACATATGAGGAGAAATAACGTCGCCTGCGGACGAGTGGAACGTTGAATAGTTCCTGAAGTAATCAAAATCGCTGCTACTAAACAGGTAGCAGTACTCATATTTGCCCTTTTTTGACCACAGCCCTCTCGGAAACCTTTCCAGAGGCGTCAAACAGCCATAATCCAAAGGTCTCCTCAAACAATTAGCCGGCTAAGAGCGTCCATGACTACCAAAAAGCTGTACGCCAGCATCCAAAGATGTCGAAAAATGTCGACTTTGGATGCTGGTGTACATGTTTGGGTCGTATGGGTTGGGCCCTGGACGGACAGAGCGTGCGTACTAGAGCAGGTTTTCCTGCACCCACGCGATGATGTCGCTCGATTCGTAGAGCGGTTTGCCGTCAATGAACAGGCAGGGAACCTGGCGTTTTCCGCCGACGGCGATAAGCGTTTGCTCGGCATCGGAATCGGTCGAGATATTGCGTTCAGGAATAGTCGCGCCGTTATCGGCCAAAAAGCGCTTGACCTTTATGCAGTACGGGCAGCCGGTCATAACGTAGAGCACGAGCTCGTGATCAGTAGTCATAGGTCTCCAATCGGTTGCGGTTTTGATTGAAATACCCAAAGCCGCCGCGGTCTATGCGCGGACCAGTGACGACTCGATGGCCTGGACCAGAAACGCCGTGGCTCCGGTGCCGCAGGGCTTGTCGTAGTAGTCAACAAAGCGCTGGTCGGCAAGATAACCATTGGCGAGGCCCAGGTACGCTTCGTTCTGGGGCTCGCATCCCCAGTTGAGGGCAATCCAGCGACGATGCATCGCGACAAGCTTGCGAGCCTCGCTTCCATTCGCATCGCCATCGCCCATGGCAATCGAGAGTTGGCCCAGAATAGCGCGTTCAAGTTCCTTCATGTCGTTCCATGTCTCGGGGTCCATGTCCAGCAGTGCTTCGTTTGCTGCGTCGATCGCCTCGTCGCCGTAGCGCTCCTCGTTTTCCTGCACGGTGCGCCAGCGCTCCAGTTGCGGCAGGACGGCGCCCATGAGCGAGACGGCTTCGTCGAGCGACATACTGGTGTTTTGTGCCAGGCGCGGGGCACAATCCTCGATCATTGCCTCCATGGTGGTGTCGTAGGTGTACTTGCCGTGGTCGTAGCACCACTTGCAGTAATGGTCGGTCGTGGCACCTGTGGCATCGGTGCTGCAGTCGTCGGGCGTGAGTATCATGCCGCAGCTCTGGCAATAATGCTCGGGCATTTCGAGCAGGTGGGACAGTGGCTCGCCGGTTACGGCGGCAATGAGCTTCATCATGTCGATGCCCGGGGTGACCTCGCCGCGTTCCCAACGGCTGACGGCTTGGCGTGTGACGAAGAGCTTGGCGGCGAGCTGCTCTTGGGTAAGGTGATGGGCGCGACGGACAGCGATGAGCTTTTCTGCAAAGGCCATAACGGCTCCTTTCTGCTGGTTGATGGCTTAAGCATACGCGGCGGCAGGCGCCCTTCCAAGCAACCGTTGGTTGCACGACGGGGGACCGCGGCGAAGAATTGCGCGCAACGCCCCACGCCTCCATGCCGTACAATGACCGGCATGGAACCTATCGCACGCATACATACCGACTTGCCGCAGAAGTTTGGCATTCCGCGCAACAGCTTTTTGGCGCCCCATCTGCAGGGACGAATCTTTTTTGAGCCGGAATTTGCCTCCAATGCAGCGGTTGAGGGCCTGGACTCCTTCTCTCACCTGTGGCTGCTGTGGCGCTTCGAAAACGGAACGCCCGGCGGCACGGCTAAGGATATTGCCGTCGACGCTAAAACGCAGGACAGGTCCGGCACCAACGCAAAATGGTCGAAAACCGTGCGCCCGCCGCGTCTGGGCGGAGCCGAACGTGTGGGAGTGTTTGCCACGCGCAGTCCGTTTCGCCCTAATCCCATCGGGCTCACCTGCGTCAAGCTTGATCGTGTCGAGCTCACCGACGATGGCCCCATCATCCATGTGTTGGGGGCCGACCTGCGCGACGGTACGCCCATCTACGACATCAAGCCCTACATTCCGTTTGCGGACTGCCACCCGGATGCGACCGGAGGCTGGATCGAGGATGCTCCGTGGCAAGAGCTCGATGTTGAGTTTCCGCAAGCACTGCAGGATATGGTCCCGCCCGCAAAGCTCCTCGGCTTGGTCGAGGTCCTTCGCCAAGACCCGCGCCGCGCGGGCAGCAAGCACGAGCCACACCGCGTCTATCATCTGGCTTACGCTGGACTCGACATATCTTTTACGGTCGATGAAACCCAGCTAACCGTAGTCGCCGTCAACGACGCACGAGACTAACCAGTCATTCGTCCGCACCCGTCAAATTAAGCGCCAAACCCCGCGCCAAAACCGCCCACGCTGGTGGACAATAACGCCTACCAAAACAATCACTTTGTACGGGAGCTCAGCATGAAATACGACTTTAGCTCGCTTATCGACCGCCACGGCATGGACTCTATCGCTGTTGACTCTTGGGGTGAGATCCCCGGTATGGCCCCGAACGCACCCGACGAGGGCTTCGACCGCATCCCCATGTGGGTGGCCGACATGAATTTTGCCACGGTGCCCACGGTCCAGGAACACATCATTCAGCGTGCCCAGCACCCCATGTTTGGCTACTTTAACCCACGCGCTGAGTACTTCGATCGCATCATCGAATGGCAGAACCGCCGCAATGGCGTCGAAGGTTTGAGCCCTGAACATATCGGCTACGAAAACGGCGTGCTGGGCGGCGTCGTGTCGACGCTGCGCGCGTATGTCCAGCCGGGCGATGCGATGCTGGTCCACAGCCCTACCTACATCGGCTTTACCAAGTCCATTGAGGCCGCGGGCTATCACATTGTCCACAGCCCGCTTAAGCTCGACGACCAGGGCGTGTGGCGTATGGACTTTGAGGACATGGAGCACAAGCTCGCCCAAAATCACATCCATGCCGCGGTGTTCTGCTCGCCGCACAATCCCTGCGGCCGCGTATGGGAACGCGACGAGATCGAGCGCGCCATGGACATCTATCGCCAGCACGATTGCGTAGTGATCTCGGACGAGATTTGGTCCGATATCATCCTGCCGGGACACAAGCATATCCCGACGCAGTCGGTGAGCGAGGATGCCCGCATGCGCACGGTTGCCCTCTATGCGCCGAGCAAGACGTTTAACCTGGCGGGTCTGGTCGGCAGCTACCACATCATCTACAACGAGACGCTGCGCGACCGCGTGTGTGCCGTGTCCAACAAGACTCACTACAACGAGATGAACGTCCTCTCCATGCATGCGCTTATCGGTGCCTACCAGCCGCAAGGCTACGAGTGGCTGGACGAGCTCAACCAGGTGCTTGCCGGCAATATCGAGTACTTCTGCAATTACGTGGACGAGCATTTTGAGGGCGTGTCCTATTCGCGTCCGCAGGGCACGTACATGGTGTTTCTGGACTGCACCGAGTGGTGCCGCGAACATGGCCGCGATATTCAGTGGCTGCTCGACGAGGGGGCGCGCGTGGGCGTGGGGTATCAGGACGGTCGTCCGTTCCACGGGCCCTGCCACATTCGCGTGAATCTGGCGCTGCCGCTTTCGCGCGTAAAGGAAGCGTGCGACCGCCTGGACCGCTACGTTTTTAATGCACGGTAAGTGAGCACTGCATGCGGGGTCTTCTGCCAAGTCGGCTGGAAGGCCCCACACGGTAAAGCGTCTGTAACAATTGGGTGCTCGTGTGGTTTTGTTTGCTATTATCTTTAACCATTTCAGTCTGTAAACAGGATCGTATGGAGCTCGATGAAAAGATCCCGTCGCTCGGTTGCCATTTCGTTATTTGTTGCGCTTGCAGTGGCGAGCGCTTTTGTCGTAGCGATAGCTGGCTGCTCCGGGTCGAATGACGAGGCATCGACGTCTGCATCAAAAGGCCTGGAGGTCTCGCAGGTCCAGGACGACAATCTTAAGACGCTCAACGTCGGCAGTGACCTCTATCCACCGTTTGTGTATACCGACGAGTACGGCGATATCGTTGGCCTGGATGTCGAGATATTAACCGAGGCTTTGGCCCGCATTGGTTATAAGCCAAAATACCAGCTGATCGACTGGGAAAAGAAGAAAGAGCTGCTGGCGAGCGGCGAACTCGATTGCGTCATGGGCAGCTTTAGCATGACGGGTCGCGAAAACGAATATCGTTGGGCCGGCCCGTACCTTGCGAGCCGCCAGGTGGTCGCGGTCGATCCCCAGAGCGATATCTACACGCTTGCCGATCTTGAGGATAAGATCGTGGCGGTTCAGTCCACCACCAAGCCCGAGGGCATTTTGCTCAATCGCACAAATGAAAACGTTCCGCAGATCAAGGAGCTCTACAGCTTTTCGGACGGTTCATATCTGAACCCGGTGCTCGTCGAGGGCCTGGTCGACGCTGTCGCCGCGCATGAGTCCTCGTTCCTCACCTACGAAAAAGACTATGGTGTGACATATCGCATTTTGGATGAGCCGCTGCTAAAGGTTGGTTTGGGCACCGCTTTCGATATCAACGATACGCGCGGCATCGACGTCAAGCTCACTCATGCCTACCAAGAAATGCTTGCCGATGGCACCATGGAACGTCTGGTGTCAAAGTACTTTGATGACCCTTCGCCATTTTTGAATATGGAGGGCCTGTCATGATCGATGCGCCCGACCACGCCGCTCAGGAGCGGGACAATCGTTCGACAGGGGCATGGCTCCTTGTCGCTCTGCTGGGGATAGCGCTCTCGGTTGTTGCCGGCATGATGAGCTACGGTTACACGACAGCCCAGGCCGAGCAGCGCTTTGCCGACGTTGTCGATTACGTGGCGACGCAGAGTCTTTCCTACGATGCGTTCAACAGCGCCTATGCGACCAAAACCTGATTCGCGTTATGGAGATTGCCGGAGAGGCTGCTCGCGATATGGAGCGCGACGGTTCGGGGGATAACGCCATGCTGGAGCAATATGCCGACCAGTTCAACGTGAGCGCGCTGATCGTGACGGACGCATTGGGCAATTTGGTGTCCGAGTCCTCGACGGGCGATGTGGGCTACGAGTCGCTCGCTACGTATCTCAAGGAAGCACCCGTGCTGGAGGTGGCAACCCATCCGCTTAAGTCCTATACCGCCCGCATTACGCTTGCGGATGATTCGGTTGCAGACATTGGCTGTGTGACCCGGCAAGATGGCGAGGGTATCGTTATCGCGGTAAGGCATCAGAGCGCGAAGGCGGTTGCAAGCAATACGCTCAAACTGCAGAGTTTGCTCGAAGGCTATGAAACCATCGATAGCGGCAATATCGTGATCGAAAGCGACGGCAAGGTCGTTGCGACCAATGCCGTTGAACCCACTGTATTGGGCGTATTCGATCTGCCTGCGACGGACGTCTTCATTGTCGACGGTATTAAGGATCGATGCCTAGCTGGTAAGGTCAAATTGATTAACGCCGACGGCGAGTGGTATTTGGGCACATTTGGAAAAGCGCACAAATTCTATGTGTACACCTATGCTCCGGCGCGGCGTTACTTTGAGGTTGTCGCGGCTGTTGCTGCCGGCGTGCTGGCGCTCTACAGCGGTTTTGTAGCCGTTGTTGTGATGGTGCGTCGCCGCGCTGATCGCCGACGTTTGACGGACTTGCTGCAGCAGGAGCGCGACTATGGCGACAAGCTGGCAAAGGCGGCGCGTGAGGCCTCGTCTGCCAATTCGGCAAAGACAGAGTTTCTGCGTCGCATGAGCCACGATCTGCGCACGCCCATCAACGGCATTCGCGGCATGGTCGAGGTTGGCGATGCCAATGCGGACGATTTGCAAAAGCAGACTGAGTGCCGCTCGAAAATCTGGACGGCATCGGGACTGCTGCTCGACCTTGCCAACGAGGCACTCGATATGAGTCGCCTGGAGAGCGGGCAGGTCGACCTGAACCTCGTACCCACAAATTTGGTGGCCCTCAATCGCGAGGTGTGCGATATTCTGGAGCGCCAGGCCGAGGAGCGTCTGGTTACAATTATTTGTGACCAACGAACCCTTGTTCATCCCTATGCACGGGTGAGCGTGACGCACCTCAAGCGCTTGTTGCTCAATATTGCCGGCAATGCCGTCAAGTACAACCGCCAGGGCGGCTATGTTCGCCTGGTGTGCCGCGAGGCGGAGCCAGCGGATGGCGTCCCCGTCTATGAATACACGATCGCCGACAACGGTATTGGCATGAGCGAGGAGTTCCAACAGCACCTCTACGAGCCTTTTTGCCGCGAGGAACAACAGGTGGAAGGTGCTTCATCGGGAACTGGCCTGGGCGCGCCTATCGCAAAACAGTTGGTCGAGCTTATGGGCGGAACCATGAGCTTTACGAGTGTCTTGGGGCAGGGGACGACGTTTACCATCCGCCTGCCGTTCGAGAAGTGCGACCGCTCCGAGATTCCTCAGGCAGTTCGCGTAGATGCGGGCGACGGCGATGCGCTCCAGGGCTTGCGCGTTTTGCTCGTAGAGGATAACGATCTGAATGCCGAGATCGCGCAGTTTACGCTCGGCCGTGCCGGTGCTGTCGTGACGCATGTTAAGGATGGCGAGTCTGCCGTTGAGGCGTTTGCCGCGAGCGCACCGCACGAGTACGACGTGGTGTTGATGGACATCATGATGCCTGGCATCGATGGCCTTGAGGCCACGCGTCAGATTCGAGCACTCGATCGCGAGGATGCCGCGACCACGCCGATTATCGCCGTGAGTGCCAACGCCTTTGCCGACGACCGCAGGCTTTCGCGTGAGGCGGGCATGGATGCGCACCTGAGTAAACCCGTGAGCTCGCAGGAGCTCGTTGAGGCGCTTGCACACATAACCGCCGATGCTTTATAAGCATATGGCCCGGTTCCAATGTTGGTTGGACCCGGGCCATATTGCTATTGATGAGGCCTGCTGAGGGACTTACTTTTCTTGAATCTGCTTGCCGCAAAGATGCTCAATCGTAATCTCGTAGAGCTGGACGCCCTTAATGTCCTTGGCGATTTCCTCTTCGACTTCCTCGGCGGAAGGGTAGTACTTAAGGGCGAGCTGGCGGACTTTGTCTTCGATAAACGCGGGAGTGTCGTTCGCCAGGCGACAGCGGCCAAAGACCACGGTACTCATAACGTAGGGAGCCCAGTCACCGTCCTTGTACCACTCGTTGCCGTAAACGGTAAAGCAGACCTTGTCATCGCGCTTGAGTGAATCAACCTTGTGGCCAGCCTTGGCACCATGGAAATAAATCTTGTCGTGCTCGGTGTCAAAGAAGTAGTTGACGGGAATGGCGTACGGGTAGCCATCGTCGCCGTTGACGGCAAAGACGCCGCGCTTGCAGGTGGCGAGCAGTTCGCGCGCTTCCTCGTCAGTGATGGCGCGTTTCTTTCGACGTAAGGGCCTAAACATCGTTGGCTTCCTTTCTGCTGCGTATGGTTGTTGAGCACAAACTATAGCGAAACGGATCCGTTTTTCTTAATGCGGGCGAGTATGTTTTTGAGCTTGTTAAAGTCGAGCGGTTTGGACAGATGGGCGTTCATGCCGGCATCGTGTGCCGCCTGGGCGTCTTCGGCAAAGGCGTTGGCGGTGAGCGCGATGATGGGGATATCGGCTGCATCGACCTTCTCGCTCAGACGAATCGCGCGGGTTGCCTCGTAGCCGTCCATGTCCGGCATCATAATGTCCATCAGGATCGCATCGAAGCTGCCGGCGGGATGCGATAGGTACAGATCGACGACTTCGTTGCCGTTGGCGGCGCGGGTGACCACGACGCCCTCGGATTCTAGCAGCGCCTGGGCAATCTCGGCATTCAATTCGTTGTCTTCGGCGAGCAGCACGTTCATGTCGGCGAGCGAGCAGTCGAGCGCCCTCTCGACCGTATTCGCCCGCGTCTGGGGGTTCTTGTCGATATCGAGCGGAATTTCCACGTAGAACGCGGTGCCCACATGGAGTTCGCTGGTAACTTCGATGGTGCCGCCCATCAGTTCAATAAGCGACTTGACGATTGGCATGCCCATGCCGGTTCCTTGGAACTTGCTGCGCGCATCGTCACCTTCTTGGGCAAACGGCTCATAGATATGCTTTAAAAACTTGGGAGTCATACCAATGCCGGTGTCCGAAACGCTAAAGCAAAAGAGAGCGCGCCCGTTATCGAGTGGCTCGGTCTTTGAGCTAAAGGTGACGGAGCCGCCGCGCTTGTTGTACTTAATGCTGTTGTCTAACAGGTTGATCATGATCTGTCGGATATGGGTGGGACTGCCGATCATGTATGGCCCCGTGGCGTACGGCAGACTATTGTCCTGCATTGTGATGCCGTTACTGGACGCGCGGAGCTTGCACAGCACCAGTGTGTCGTCGCAGAGCTCTTTGAGGTTAAAAGGCGCATGCTCCAGTGTTAGCTTGCGGTCTTCGATTTTGCCCATCTCGAGGATGTCGTTGATCAGCGAGAGCAGGTGATTGGCGGCAACGCGCGCCTTGGCACGGCTCTCGCGGGCGACCTGGATATCGCCTTCCTTCAATTCCTCGATCTCGATAAGGCCCAGGATACCGTTGAGCGGCGTACGGATGTCGCGGCTCATGCGCGTGAGGAATGCCGTCTTAGCGGCGTTGGCGGCATCGGCTTTTTTGCGCTCGGTTCGAGCGCGTACGAGCGCCCAGATGAGCAGGACGATGCCGACCGACAACATACCGATGAGGGTAGCTGCAATGGCGGTGCGGTTGCGATAAAGGAATTGAAGCGTGTTGGATTCCTGGGCCGTGTACGACGTGGAGGAGAAATTGCTTGCGGAGAGCGATTCTCCGGCATTGATGATGCCCTTGTTGATGATTCCCAACAGCTCGGGTTTTCCGCGCGAAATCCAGCACGAGAGCTCACAGGTGTCAGGGAGCTCGGTCGTCTCGCAGTCCTCGAGATCGTAACGATCGCCGAGGGTTTTTACGCGTGAACTGGGAGCGACGATGCAACGTGCCGTTCCCTTCCTGAGGGCGTCGAACGCTTCATCGTCGGATTGGTATTCGGTCACGGTCGCTGTGGGGAACAGACTTTCAAATACATTTTGGTTGATAAACGATGATTTGGTACAGGCGATGTTCTGAAGGTCTTTGTTCAGGTTGCCGCCGGTGTGGATGGCGGTGAGGGATGTGGTCCCCAACGATATCGACTGCACAACGCCTGATTGCTCGGCAAACCAGTAATCTCGGTATACCGGCAGCGCAACGTCGATGCTTCCCTTTGACAGGGCCTTTGACATCATCTTGTAGTTATCAAAGGCGACGGTTTTGACCGTAATGCCAAATTTATCGTGCAACGTCGTCGCAAGCGATGCGAGCGAGCCTTCCATTTTGCCGTCTTCGTCTTCGTTGCAGTAGGGGAGTTTGCCCGTAATGTAGCCGAGCGTGATGGTGTTGTTGTTCGCCTTGAGCCAGGAACGTTCGGGGCCGTTGAGCGATGATGAACCGCTGTTTTGGGCCGAGTAGTTAGATTTGACTTCGTCGATATAGCGTGGGTTGACGCGGGCGATTGCCGTCATGGCGGCATTGATGTCGTTCATCAGGTCGGGGCGGCTTTTGGGAACGGCAAAGTAGTAGTCGCTCGAACCGACGTAGAACATGGGCGACGCCTCGGGCGACGAAATGGTGTCGTTCATGATGACGGCATCGACTTCGTCGTTTGCGAGCGCGTCAAAGAGATCGGAACCTCCGTCATACTCCCTGTATGTGCAGGCGATTCCTTCGCTGGCGAGCCATTGCTGGCCAACGATGGTTTGCATGACGCCGGGGTTGAAACCGATAGTGAGACCCTGGAGTGCTTGAGGGTCACCCTTTGCAAGGTCGTCACGGTCGGGCCTGGCGTAGATGTAGTAGCGCTCGGTGCCCTCGGGGTTCGAGGAAAAGAGCAGCTTTTGGGCACGTTCCTCGGAGTAGGAGATGTTGGGCATGAGGTCGATCTCGCCTGCCTCGAGCATGTCCATAAGCTCGGTGAAGGTGCCGGAGACGTATTCGTACCGCCAGCCGGACGTGTAGTACGACAGGGTCTGGAGGTACTCGTAACCCCATCCCGAGAGACGCTCGCCGGGGGTGCCGTCCTGGAAGCCCTCGTTGCTGACGAGCCAGCCGACGCGGACCGTCTTGACTTGCTGACTAGGGTCATCGGCAAAAGCCTGGACAGGCGCGATAGAACTCAGCACGGCAAGCGCGGCAAGCACAATGGCCAGGGCGCGATATATAACTGAACGAAGGACAGTGGCAGCTCTCACGTGCAATCCTAACGAATTGAGACATTACCGCATAAGGATACCAGCTCAGCCTGCCCAGTCGGCAGCTGCACCGCTAAACGCTCCCGCCCGGCAGTTGGGGACAGTCCCTTTCTGCCGGCACAAAAGGAACGTCCCTAACTGCCGGTTGTGGGACAATACCGAGCGAACGAGATTGGACGTCTGGGAAAAGGGGTCGCGATGAACAAGTTGAGGACGCTTGCCGATGTGTTGCGACAGGCTGGCTTTGCGCGCATCACGGGCCTGTTTCTTATCTTCTATCTGCTGTGCTCGACGGCCGTCTGGCTGTCCGAGCCCACGACCCTTACGTTTGGCGATGGACTTTGGTTTAGCTTTGAGACGGTCTCGACGATCGGCTTTGGTGACATTCCTGCCGAGACACCGGTTGCCCGCGCCATTACCGTCATTCTGAGCGTCATCAGCATCTTCTACATCGCCATGCTCACGGGCGTGGCGGTGAACTACTGCAATACGCTTATCAAGCTGCGTCAAAAGGACACCATGGCGCGCTTTATGGACGATCTTGAGCATTTGGAAGAGCTCGATCGTGACGAGCTCGCCGATCTTTCGCGTCGCGTGCGCGAGTATCGTCGACGCCAGCGCTAAGACGAACGTCGTGTGCCACAACAAGGGGGACCAAATATGAATATCACCGTGTATCTGGGTGCCAGTGCCGGCAATGATCCGGCGTTTCTGCCCGCGGTGCAGGAGCTGGGCAACTGGATTGGCGCCAACGGGCACGCGCTGGTATACGGCGGGTCCAAATCGGGGCTGATGGGTGCGCTCGCCGATAGCGTACTCGAGGCGGGTGGACACGTGACGGGTGTTGAGCCGAGCTTTTTTATCGAGGCCGAGTTTCAACATGACGGTATCAACGACCTTATCGTGACGAGCGATATGGCGGAGCGCAAGGCCAAGATGATTGAGCTCGGCGATGCGTTCATCGCATTTCCGGGCGGCACGGGCACGCTCGAGGAGATTGCCGAGGTCATGTCCGCGGTGTCGTTGGGACACCTGAGTGCTCCGTGCATCCTGTATAACCTGGACGGTTACTACAACGACCTCAAGGCGCTGCTCGGGCACATGATTGATAAAGGGCTTTCGAGCCCGAGGCGCCAGCACGGCATCTACTTTGCCGACGATTTGCGCGAGATTGCCTCGATTATCAACGGATAAGTCTTGAGCCTGCCCCACCATGACTCCCAATGGTGCCGTTTGCGGCGCAGATGGTTGGCTCGTTCGAGCAACGCTCGCTCTACAATAAAACGTATCTATGTCGACTTTAACCGCGGGAGGACCCGATGGATAACCTTGCCAAACCCACAAACCGCGCGCTGTTTTTGGTCAGCGTTGCCGCGACCGGTGCACTCGCAGGTGCTGCGGTCTGGCTGTTCTTTTTTGCGATGGAGCACGGTATTGACTATCTATGGACCGAGATTCCGCACGCGCTGGGCGTCGCTTCGCCCGAGCTTGCCAGCGGCCCGTTTGGCTTTCTGCCGTACCCGTTTTTTATCTGCCTGCTGGGCGGCCTGTTAATCGGTCTGTACGAAAAGATGACAGGCACCAAGACCGATGACCTCAACCAGGTGATGGCTAAGGTTAAGCAAGACGGGCGCTATCCGTACGACAACCTGGGCAAGCTTTCGCTCGCGGCATTGCTGCCGCTGCTGTTTGGCGGAAGCATTGGACCGGAGGCCGGCCTGACCGGCGTTATCGCTGGTCTGTGCAGCTGGGTCGGCGACCGCATGCGTCGCTTTGGCGCCGAGTTTAGGGAGCTTACGCTGCTGGGCACCCAGGCTGCCCTGACGGCGCTCTTTACCGCGCCCGTCTTTGGTTTTGTGGCACCGCTCGCTGGTAGCGCCGACGGCCAGGGTGCCGGCGATGGCGAGGATTCCGAATCCGGTGAGATCACCATCAGGCTGCCCAAGGCGCAAAAGACCGTGGTTTACGGCATCGCGATTGCTGGCGGCCTGGGCACCTACCTGCTGCTCGGCCAGCTCATGGGCGGCGGCATGGGTATGCCGAGGTTCGAGGCTGCCGTGGTGGGCAACCTGGAGCTTACCTGGCTCATCCCTCTGTCGCTGATCGGAACAATCTGCGGCTGGCTGTACTTTGTCTCTGAGCACGCGAGCGAAGCGCTTGCCCATGCAATAGGGGCGCGCCCTGTCGTCAAAGCCATGCTGGCCGGCCTGGCGCTCGCCATCTGCGGCACGGTCCTGCCCTACACCATGTTTGCCGGCGAGACGCAGGCCGACGTGCTCATGGAAACCTATCTGACCATTCCCGCCGGCGTGCTTATCGCGACCGGTCTCGTTAAGGCCATGCTGACGCCCGCCCTCATCAACCTTGGTTGGCGCGGCGGCCACTTCTTCCCGGTTATCTTCTCGGGCGTAAGCCTAGGCTATGGCCTTGCTATCCTCACCGGCGCCGATCCGGTCTTTTGCGTTGCCGTCTGCACGGCATCGACGATGGGCGCCGTCATGCGCCAGCCCATCATGGTCGTGGGCCTGCTGCTCATGTGCTTCCCGCTCAAAGGCATCGTCTGTATGATCATCGCCGCCGCCATCGCCGCCGGCATTCCGCTGCCCAAGCCGCTGCGCAAGTAGTACGGTGGCTCACGCTGGGGATATGCCATTTGTCACGGATTTACGGGGAGGGGCGGCGATCGCGTCCTTCGTGGATTGAGACACGCGTGGCTACAGATCGCGTACTCGATAAACCTTGGTGCTGACGGTGCAGCTGATTGCACATAGCGCGAGGGCAAGTACGGCGATGCCTGCACACAGACAGCTAAGAACGGCAGGATCGGGATTCGCCCCGGCAATCGACATGAGCCAGTTGCTGATGGGGTTGGAGGAACTCAGCATTGCCATGGTGCCGCAGCCAAACAGGGCAAACAGGCCAAGGGATAGGCGCAGCGCTTCCATGTGTCCAAATCGGAAGAACAGCGGCTGTGTCAAGAATACCATCATGAGGGAGATGAGCATCGATGCCGCCGAGGCGGTTGCGATTTCAAAGATCGTCTGGCATGTCGAAGGGATGCCCATGGGGTCGAAGAGCGGAAGGGCGAGGATGTTCAGAAGCGTAGCCGCGCATGCCATGACGACCGAGAAGACAACGATGCACAGGTAGCGTGCGCAAATAATGTCTTTGCGCGAGAAGGGCAACGTTGCTCGATAACGTTCCCAGCCGTTTTGGTTATCGTAGCCAGCTAGCGAGTTCATGATTATGATGGGCGACATTGCGCTGACCGCACAGGCGCCGGCGCTCATGCCGGAATCGCCGTCTGTCGCGTTGGCAAGGGTCAATACGACGAATATGAACAGGCCGACGCCCGCGATGCTCGGGGCGAGCGTGCGAACGATGGCGGTCTCGGACATAAAGGCGCGTTTCATTTCGAAGCCCCTTTCAGCGTGAGGCGTAGATAGTCGTCAATGGTTGCCCGATCGCAGGGAATCTCGGGGAAGGCCTCGAGCGTTTCGCGACGGTTGGGCACGAGCACGTCCACGCTATAGGCGTGGTGGGCGGCACGGGCGCCTTCGACGCAAGCCATAAGCTCGGCGGCCTGTGCTTGGGTACAGTGGGCGATGCCGGCGTGGTCGGTAATGTCCTCGCGCGGCAGGTCAAACACAATCGAGCCGTTATCGATGCAGATAACGCGGTCGGCGGTGCGATCGAGGTCGGACGTAATGTGGCTCGAGAGCAGCACGCTGTGCTGGTCGTCGGAAACAAAGGCGAGTAGCTCATCAAGCAGTTCCTCGCGCGCCATGGGATCGAGGCCCGCGGTGGCTTCGTCCAAAACGAGCAGCTTGGCCTTGTGACTGAGTGCGCAGACAAGTTGCAGCTTCATGCCCATACCGCGGGAGAGGTCCTTGACCTTTGCCTTGGGATCGAGGTCAAATCGGTTGATGAGGCTAACGAAGGTGTCGTGGCTCCAGGTGGGGTACGCCGGGCTTACGAGTGCCTCAACTTCGGTCACCTTGAGCGTGGAAGGGAAGGGACACGTGTCCAGCACGAGGCCGACACGAGTGCGCAAGCAGCGCTGCACTTCACCGGGTGCGTCGGCACCGCAGTGCTGCCCAAACAGGTGCACTTCGCCGGCATCGAGCTTTATAAGCCCGAGCGCGGCTCGAATCGTCGTTGTTTTGCCAGCACCGTTGGCACCAACAAAGCCGACGATCTGGCCAGGCTCCACGGCAAGCGTGACGTCGCGCAGCGAAAAGCGGTCGCTTACAGTGCGTGAGATGCCTTTGAGTTCAAGCAAGTTTTGCATGGTATAGCCTTTCTTGCAGATGGCTACTGCATGGTTTCGGGGGCTACCAGGTCGAGCATCTCGTGCAGTTTGTCGCGCGTGACGCCCAAGGCTTCGGCTTGGCTTGCCGCTTTCGCAAGCAGCTCTTCGATATGACAGAGCTGGTTTTCGCGCAAAAGCTCCTGGTTGCCCTCGGCGACAAAACAGCCCTTGCCCTGCACGGTGCAGATAAACCCGAGCTGCTCCAGGTCGGCGTAGGCGCGCTTGGTGGTGATGACGCTCACGCCTAGGTCGCTCGCGAGCGCACGGATGCTGGGGAGTTTGGCTCCTGCAGTGAGTGCGCCCGAAAGGATCTGAGCCTTGACCTGCGAGGCTATTTGCTCGTAGATGGGCTTATCGCTCGAATTGGATAGGATGATGTCCACAGCGGCTCCTTAGCTGTTGGGCTACACGTGTATATAACCGGTAAGCACAGTATATATACACTATGCACAGTTATGCAAGAGGCAAATACGGATTGGGCCGGCTATCCAAGTCCCAACTGATGAATTTGTCCTGATAGGCGCCCTAGAGCGGGATTTCGCGGCTACAATAATGCGGTTACAACGACGTAATGCACTCAATGCAAGAAAGGATCCGCATGGCAAGCCTGTCGGATGAAATCTCGTCGCGCCGCACATTCGCGATCATCAGCCACCCGGACGCCGGTAAGACCACGCTTACCGAGAAGCTGCTGCTCTATACCGGCAGTATCCAGACCGCCGGCTCGGTCAAGGGCAAGAGCTCGGCCAAGCATGCCGTCTCGGACTGGATGGACATCGAGAAGGAGCGCGGCATCTCCGTCACCTCCTCGGTGCTGCAGTTTACCTACAACGGCGCCTGCGTTAACATCCTCGATACCCCCGGCCACCAGGACTTCTCGGAGGATACCTACCGTACCCTTATGGCCGCCGACGCCGCAGTCATGGTCATCGACGGCGCCAAGGGCGTCGAGGCCCAGACCAAAAAGCTCTTTAAGGTTTGTACGCTGCGTCACATTCCCATCTTCACCTTTGTGAACAAGCTCGACCACGAGGCTCGTGATCCGTTTGAGCTCATGGAAGAGATCGAGAACGTCCTGGGTATCAATACGTATCCCATGAACTGGCCGATCGGCAGCGGCCGCAATTTCCGCGGTGTGTTCGATCGTCAGACCCGTCGCGTTATCGCCTTCGAGGGCGACGGTCACGCCAACGCCACCAAGAAGGTCGCCGAGGTCGAGGCCGAGTTGGGCGATCCTTCCATGGATGAGCTTATTGGCGAGGAGAACCATAAGAACCTGATGGACGACATCGAGCTGCTCGATGGCGCCGGCGACGAGCTCGATTTGGATGCCGTGGCCTGCGGCAAGCTGAGCCCGGCGTTCTTTGGCTCGGCGCTCACCAACTTTGGCGTGGAGCCCTTCCTCAAGGAGTTCCTGCGTCTGGCCCCGACGCCGCGTGCCTATACCGATACGCTCACCAGCGAGCCGGTCGATCCCTGCCGTGACGACTTTAGCGGCTTTGTGTTTAAGATCCAGGCCAATATGGACAAGAACCACCGAGACCGCATCGCCTTTGTGCGCATTTGCTCGGGCAAGTTCGAGCGTGGCATGGATGCCTTCCACATGCAGGGCAACCGTAAACTCAAGCTGGCCACGGGCACCTCGATGATGGCCGATGACCGCGCGATTGTTGACGAGGCGTACGCGGGCGATATCGTGGGCCTGTTCGATCCGGGTATCTTTAGCATCGGCGACACCGTGTGCTCTGGCAAGCGCCACGTGCAGTATCCGCAGATCCCGACGTTTGCCCCCGAGATGTTCGCTCGCATTACGCAGGTCGATACGCTCAAACGCAAGCAGTTCGTCAAGGGTATGGAGGAGCTTGCCCAGGAGGGCGCCATCCAGATCTTCCGCGAGCTGGGCGCCGGCATGGAGAGTGTCATCGTGGGCGTGGTCGGCGTGCTGCAGTTTGAGGTGCTCGAGCGCCGCCTCAAGGCTGAGTACCGTGTTGAGGTTCGTCGCCAGCCGCTGCCCTATACGGACATCCGCTGGATCCAGAACGACCCCGACACTATCGATATCCCGGGCCTTTCGCTCACGCGCGACACGCTGCGCGTCGAGGACATGCGCGGCGGCAAACTGCTGCTGTTCACGAGCCCGTGGAACGTGGATTGGGCAACTGACCACAACCCCGACCTTATCCTGTCGGAGTTTGGCAACGTAGCGTTTTAGCGCATCGGCGCGGTGGCCCTGCGGGGCTGCCGCGCCGGTTGCTTGCCTGATGCCGTGTGAGCGGCTATCATACCCACCGTCGTCTTAAGACCGAGGCGTCCGAGCAGTTCGGGTCCGATATCCTGCTCGTTAAACCTAAAACCAAAGGAGTACATAATGATCAAGAAGGTCATGGAGGACTATAAGGTCCTGTTGCGGAGCATTCCCGCGGCAACGGTTTCGCTGTTTTTCGTGAGCGTCATCATGATGAACCTGCTGGCCAACAAAGAGCTTATCAGCCTGCCGTATCTGGCGCTCGACTGTGGCTTTGTGGTGAGCTGGGTTTCGTTTTTGTGCCAGGACATGATCTGTAAGCGCTTTGGCGCCAAGGCATCCATCAAGATCTCTATCCTCGCACTGGCGGTCAACCTTGCCGTGAGCCTGTGCTTTTGGGCATGCTCGCTCACGCCCGGCATGTGGGGCGCCTACTACGACACGGGCATGATCGAGGTCAACACCGCCCTTAACGCCACCATCGGCGGCACCTGGTACGTGGTGCTGGGCTCTTCGCTGGCAATGCTCGTCTCTGCCGTGGTTAACTCCACGCTCAACCAGTCGCTTGGCCGTATGCTCAAGAAGAATAACTTTGCGAGCTTTGCCTTCCGTTCCTATGTGTCCACGGGTGTTGGCCAGTTTATCGACAACCTGGTCTTTGCCATTGTGGTGAGCCACACGTTCTTTGGTTGGACCTGGGTGCAAGTCCTTATGTGCTCGCTGACCGGCGCTGTCGCCGAGCTGCTGTGCGAGGTCTTCCTGAGCCCCGTGGGCTACAAGGTCGTGCGCGGCTGGGAGCGCGAGAATGTGGGCTCCGAGTACCTCGAGCGCCACGCAACCGCCTAAGGAGCAAGTATGCGGGTTTTGATCACGGGCGCTTCGGGTGGTATCGGAGCCGCGTGCGTGCAGCGCTTTTTGGACGGGGGCCACGAGGTCGTGGGCTTTGATCTGCTGCCGGCGGCGATCGAACACGAGCGCTACCGCCATCTGATCGTTGATGTCCGCGAGCCGGACTCGTTTCCAGGCGACCTTGAACCCCAGGTGATCGTGAACGTTGCCGGTACGCAGGATTCGGCCGACGACATCGCCGCCAACCTGTGCGGCACCATCAACGTGACCGAGCGCTACGCCTTTGTGGGGGAGGGGCTTGCCGCCAAGCCGGCTCCGGCTATCAAATCCGTGGTCAATGTGGGGTCCGCGAGTGGGCATACGGGATCGGAGTTTCCCGCCTATGCCGCCAGCAAGGGCGGCGTTATCGCCTACACCAAGAACCTTGCAAACCGTCTGGCGCCGCAGGCCATCGCCAACAGTGTGGACCCGGGTGGCGTTATCACGCCGCTCAACCGTTGCGTGATGGAAGACGAACACCTGTGGAGCCAGATTATGGAGCTCACGCCGCTTAAACGCTGGGCCACTGCCCAAGAGGTCGCCGAGTGGATCTACTTTGTGGGCGTGACCAACCGGTTTATGACCGGGCAGAGCCTGTTGATCGATGGCGGCGAGGCCGGCCGCACCCAGTTTATCTGGCCCGAGTAGCAAAACGCGCCCGATGGCAAGATTGCGTCGGGCGCGTTTTTGATGTATCGATTTTAGCCGAGGCAAGTCCAGTTGACGGGGGTCGAGCCGTGCTGTTCGAGTAGCCGATTGGCCGCCGAGAAGGGACGCGACCCCATAAAGGCGGGGAGTTCTGCCGTGGCACGGTTGGCCGAAAGCGGCGAGGGGTGCGTGGAGGCCAGGCAGAACTTGTCGGTTGCCTTGCCCGCACCGGTTGCGACGAGCTTACCTTCGGCCATCTGCTGGGCAAAGCGACCCCATGCCAAAAAGACTACCGGTTGGGGCAGCTGACAGCAGCGCTCGATAACGTAGTCGGTGAGCGTGCTCCAGCCCAGCTTAGCGTGAGAGTTCGCGGCATGTTCGCACACGGTGAGCGTAGTGTTGAGGAGCAGGACGCCCTGTTGTGCCCATGGGGTTAGGTCTCCCGTGGCGGGAATGGGACAACCCAGATCGGCTTTGAGTTCCTTGTAAATGTTGCGCAGGCTCGGCGGCAACTTGGTTTGCGTCGCGGGGACCGAGAACGACAGTCCCATTGCCTGGTTGGGTCCGTGATAGGGGTCTTGACCCAAGATGACAACCTTGACCTGGTCGGCCGGCGTGTAGGCGAGGGCATTGAGGATGTCGTCTTGTGCCGGGTAGATGGTTTGCTCGGTACGCAAAAGGGCGATGCGCTCGAGCAGCTGGTTCGTAGTGTCACGTACCGGCTGCGGCGCATCGCCTAACCAAGTCGCTATGTTGCGGTCGCGGGTCGCGGCGTCCATGGGGCTCCTTTACGTCAGATGCTCTGTTGGCATCTATTGTAAAGGCGCACCGGTTGCCTTTATGCCGCGGCTGTATGAAGAGTGGGGTCTACGAGACGTGCTCGGGCGCTCCTGCCATGCGAGCCTGTCCATGTGCGCGGAGGCGCGGAAGCTGCACGGTTGCCGCCATGACGCCGGTGAGGATGAGAGCTGCACCCAGGAAGGCGATGGGGCTCAGGACCTCACCGACTAGGAAGAACGAAAAGACGGCGGAGCAGACCGGCTCGAGCGAGAAGGCAAAGCCGGTGGTCTCGGCAGGCACGTGGGGCTGCACGAGCGTCTGGGTGATAAAGCCGTAGGCAGAGCAGATGAGTGCGAGCGCGACGACGACTACGACCTCGCCCGGCGTGCCGGGAAGCGTGAAGCCGCCAAAGGTGAATGCGGCGATGCCCGAGAACAAGCCGCCAAAGCCCAGCTGCCAAACGCCCAGAGCCAGCGGGTCGACATCTTCGACAAAGCGCTTCGCCACAATGATGTGTCCGGCGTAGACAAAGGCGGAGAGCAGCATGATGATCGCGCCCGGGTTCAGGCTGGTAAAGTCGGCGCCCGAGAGCAGCAGCATGCCGCAGGTGACGATGGCGGTGCCGACGAGCACTTTGCGCTCGGGGGCGCGACGCAGCAGGGCGGCGTTGGCAAACGGTACGATCACGACCGTCAGGCTCTGCAAAAAGCCGGCAGTGGAGGCGGAGGTGAGGCTGGAGCCCAGGCACATGCAGGTGAGCTCGGTTGCCATAATGGCGCCGATGATGGCGGCACGGACCATAAGGTCGCGGTTGATGCGGAAAGCGCGCTTGTGGAAGAGCAGCAGGCAGACCACAAAGGCGATGATGCAGCGTAGCGCAACGATGCTCGTGGCGTTCATGCTGTCCATGCCGATCTTCATGAGGGGATACGAAAAGCCCCATGCGACGGGAACGGAAAATGAGAGCGCGATTGCTTTTTTGCGATCCATGGGACTCCTTTTGTTACAGAACGGTTTCGCAAAAAGGATTCTGCTCCCAGATGTGGATGTAGTAAAGCGAATGTATCTTCAGTATGATTAAGAAATACTAATGTAGGCAGAAAAAGCACTGGCAAAACGTTTTACGGCTGCAGTGATGTGGAGGCACGATGGCATCGCGGTATCAGATTGTTTGTATGGTGGTCGATCGCGGCAGTCTTAAGGGCGCAGCGGACGAGCTGGGCTATACGCAAAGTGCGGTGAGCCAGGCCGTCAAGGCGCTCGAGCGCGAGCTGGGTACCACGCTTATTGAGCGCGGTAAGCAGGGCGTGTCGCTTACGCGCGACGGCAAGCAGTATCTGCCGTACCTGCGCCAGATCGTGACCGCCGAGGCCGAGCTCGAGGGCAAGCGCCAGGAGCTGCTGGGGCTTTCGTCGACTGATATTCGCATTGCGACGTTTACCAACGTGAGTCGAACCGTGTTGCCGCGCGTGATTCGCGACTTTGGAGCCCTGCACCCTGGCGTGCACTTTACCCTCAAGCAGGGCGATTACACGCGCAACGCCCAGTGGGTGCACGATGGCGTGGTTGACTTTTGTTTTACGGCGCGCGGATTTACCGCTGGGCTCGAGAAGCGCGTGGTCTATCACGACGAGTTGGTGGCATTGTTGCCGGCCGCGCATCCGCTGACGGCAAAGGAAAAGGTGACACTCGCCGACCTGGCGTCCGAGCCGTTTGTGCTGCTGGATGAGGGCGAACAGAGTCTGGTGCTCGATGCATTCGCGGCGCATGGCCTGTCGCCGCACGTGACGAGCGAGGTCACCGACGACTACACCATCATGGCGATGGTGGAGGAGGGCCTAGGCGTGAGTATGCTCTACCGTCGTACTGCGGAGGGCATGCGTGCCGATATTCGCGTACGTCCCATCGTGCACGCCCCCTCGCGCGACGTAGTGGCGGCCTGGCGCAGCTGGGACACCATGCCTATCGCCACGAGGCGCTTTATCGACTATATGAGCTCACATATTGTCAATTAATGACTGGCGTAGCGTTGGGTGCGGTGTTTAGCGGGCTGTCGCTTTGGCTTGGGTGGCGCGATAGGTGCGTGCCGGGTGGCAGAGTAGCACCGCCACGACCATAAAGAACGCCGTGGTGCCCAGGCTGATGGGGTAGACCATCATGATGTTCGCAAAGGTGCGGAAGTGCGGGAACACGCAGAACACCCAATAGAAGCGGATGCCGCAGACGCAGATCATGGTGATGAGGGCGGGCGTGAGCGAGATACCAAAGCCGCGCAGGTAGCCTGACATGTTTTCGTAGAACATGCTAAAGGCGTACGCCGGGAAGATCGAACATACGCGGATATAGCCGATCGAGACGATGTTGGGATCGCTGTTGAACAGCGACAAGATCTCGCGCCCCAGGCCAACAATAACGATAATCGTGATGAGTGCAACGATACCGCCTTCGACCAGGCAGACCTTGAGCGTTTTGGTGCAGCGGTCGATCTGGCGGGCACCGTGGTTTTGTCCCACAAAGGTGGTGCAAGCCTGGCTAAAGCTGTTGAGCAGGTTGTAGCATACGTACTCCAAGCTCATAGCGGCGCTCGATGCCGCCATGACCTCGGTGCCCAGGCTGTTGATGGCGGACTGGATGATGATGTTGGCTACGGCAAAGACGGCGCTTTGGATGCCGGCGGGCAGGCCGATCTTGACGATGCGCTTGAGGGCGACGGGGTCGATAGCCAGGTCGCGTGGGGTGACGCGGACGACGGAGTCGGTCTTGAGCAGGCGGATAAAGAGTGTGGCGGCGCTGACGGTGTAGGCGATGGCGGTGGCGATGGCGACGCCCGCGACACCCCAGTGGAGTACGGGGACAAAGATGAGGTCCAGGCCAATGTTGAGGACGGTGGACACGGCAAGCGCCTGCAGCGGCATGCGGGTGATGCCGACGGAGCGGAAGATCGCGGCCTCAAAGTTGTAGAGCAAGATTGAGGGCATGCTGAGCAAAAAGACGCGCAGGTAGAGCGAAGCGAGCGGCATGGTTTCGGCGGGAACATTGAGCGCGGCGAGCATGGGCTCGGCAAAGATCTCGCCCAGCGCAATGACGACAAAGCCCACGAGCGCCATTAAAATCGAGGTATGGACGGCGCGTTTGACCATGTTCTGATCGTTGCGGCCGATAGCGTTGGCGATGACCACGTTGGAGCCAAGCGACATGCCAATAAACAAGTTGAGCATAAGACTGGTAAGCGGAACATTGGAGCCGACCGCCGCCATGGCGAGGGTTCCCTGGTCGCCCGAGAAGTTACCGATAATGACCGTGGCGATGAGGTTCGACAGCTGCTCCAAGATGCTCGTGGCGGCCACGGGGAAGGCGAACAGGGGAATATTGCGCCACAGCGAGCCGGTGGTCATGTCAATGTGCTTAGATACGGTGTCAGCCATACGCTCTCAATCTCTAACATGCTCTTTCGTGCTTATTTGCGCAGATGATGATACTCCTAATGCAACCAGTCGGCACTTGGGGACGTTCCTTTTCTGCCGGCAGCTGGGGACACTCCTTATCTCTTCTAACTAGTCATTCAAGAACGTCCCCAATGACTAGGCGGGGAAGGCGTGCGACAATGGTGGGCGTTGTGTTGTTCGCGCTAAGGAGTTGCCATGTTGTTGTGTCCCGTTTGCCATGAGCCGTTGGTGGACGACGAGCGTGGTGCTGCATGTGCGGGCGGGCACCGGTTTGACCGAGCTCGCGAGGGCTATCTATATCTACTACGTTCGTCCAAGAGCGGCGACTCCATGGGCGATCCCAAGTCGCAGGCACGCAGCCGTCGTGACTTTCTGAACCGTGGATACTATGCGCCGTTGCGCGATGCGATGGTTGAGCTGGTGCGCAAGCAGGTGTCTGGGCGCGCCGCGTTTACGAAAGATCCCATGACGCTGCTCGATATTTGCTGCGGCGAGGGCTATTACACGAGTGCCATGGGCGCGGTGCCGGGCGTGGGCGCTTACGGGTTCGACTTGGGCAAAGAGATGGTGCGCCTGGCCGCCAAGCGCGGCGATGCGACCTATTTCGTGGCCAACATGAAGGACATCCCCGTGGCGGACGGCGCCTTCGATATGGTGACCGAGCTCTTCGCTCCCTTTAACGAGCGTGAGTTTGCCCGCGTGCTGGCGCCAGAGGGCTCACTCTATACCGTGGTGCCGGGTGCCCGTCATTTGTTTGGGCTCAAGGAGGTGCTCTACGACACGCCATATCTTAATGACGAGAAGCTGCCGCAGACCACCGAGCTCGAGTTGGTCGGAACGCAGCGGGTGTCTGCGAATATTACGCTTCAGACCCAGGCGGACATCGAGGCGGTGTTCCAGATGACGCCGTACTACTACCGCACGCGCCCCGCCGACAAAGAGCGCCTGGCAAACCTCGATACCCTTCAGACTGACATCGACTTCATCATCGCCGAGTACCGCCACAGCTAACAACCTGCCAAAAAGGGACAGGTTTATTTTGGTAGGTTTTATCTGGGCAAACGTAAAGGGCCGACCGCGGAGATGCGCGATCGGCCCTTTTTAGTTGCTTGGCTGCAGAGGTTATGAGAAGCGAGCGCTTATAGGCGGTCCTTGTTCTCGGCCTTAACGGCGTGTGCCTGCTGAACAAAGAACAGGTCGTACACCACGATGACAAAGGCGCCAAAGTTGATGGCGTCGCCGCCAAACGCGGGAAGCGTGAGCACCGCTTGGGCAAGCGTGGCGACCGCGGCAACAATACCGAGCTTAAACGCGCCGTCCACCTGCGAAGGCTTGTTGGCGCCCTTGATACCGGCGACGCCTGCGGCAAGGTCGACGAGACCCTTGGCGATAAGCACGACCGCTGCGAGCGTGGCGTACGAACCGTACGTGGAATCGAGACCGCCCGTGGCGATACCGACGCCGGCGGTGACGAGGCTGGCGATACCCAAAACAAAGTAGATGAGAGCAAGGATTTTGAGAGTCTTGCGAGTGAAGCTCATGGCTGGTCCTTTCGATACGAGTACGCCAACTTGGCGCACCCAATGTGCTGCACATATGGTGAAGCACATTGTAGTTCAACGCGGCGATGCATGCGCCTGAAAGCGCTTTGAGCCCGCGCGGCCCAACCCAACCTTTCAAAAGGGAAAGCTGGACGTAAGCCAAATCGATGGCAGCTCATGTGCGGCGCTGAGATGATGAGGCCGTAACAAGGAGTTGGTCTCAAGGAGGAGCCATGATGTACGGAGCAGGGCAAGTGCATGAGCCGCGGTCGTTGGGAAGGCGCATGGGTGATTCTGTGATCGCTGCCGTGTGCACGGGATTGATGGCGGTGCTTTGCATTGGGATGCTGTGGGCCATGTCGCATGTGGGACAATAGCGGACGGTTGGGTGCCGACATAAACGGCGCTCGCGTATTCGTTTTGCTTGTTAAGGAGTACCCATGGGCGTCGTCGATCCCTTTTCTGTTGCTCGGTCCGCGGGGCTTGAGCTAATCGGGAAGTCCGAGGGCCTCACGCTCACCGACGGCACGATGGAGCTGCGTGCCGATTTTGGCCGCATGCTTCCACGGCTCAAGCAGGGCCGTCTGCAGCAAGAACTGCTGGTAAAGGCTGCGCGCGCAAAAGACATCGAGAGCCCATGGGCGATTGACGCCACGGCAGGCTTTGGCGAGGATTCGCTGCTGCTGGCGGCCGCGGGCTTTACCGTCGATCTGTATGAGCAGGATTGCGTGATCGCGGCGCTCCTCAAGGATGCTTTGGATCGCGCGGCAGATGATCCGGCGCTTGCGACAGCCGTGGCGCGCATGCGCTTACATGCGGGCGAGGACAGCATTGCCGGCCTTTACCATACAGCTGAGCTGATCGGGCGGGGCGAGCTCACCGCTCCCGACGTGGTGTATCTGGACCCCATGTTTCCCGGACGCACCAAGAGCGCGGCGGTTAAAAAGAAATTCCAACTCTTGCACCATCTGGAGCAGCCGTGTGCCGATGAGGAGACGCTGGTCGAAGCTGCGCTTGCGGTACACCCGCACAAGGTCGTTATCAAGCGGCCGGTGAAGGGCCCGCTGCTTGCCGGCGTTAAGCCGAGCTATCAGCTTGCGGGCAAGGCCGTTCGCTACGATGTTTTGGTGCCGCCGCGCCCGTAGCTTGCGTACGATGGCCGGCACTCCGTCAATGCCGTGCCGATGCGGCGCCTATTTCCAAGGGTGCGACGTCAGGTGCCATCCACCGCAGTATTCGCATTTGTAGCAGGCCAAACCGCGCCGTCCGCGGTTTTCGCAGTCGGCCATAACGGCCTCGGCCTCGGCGCGTGTGTCGTAACGGTTTTTGCGTTCGCACGACTTGTAGCGCCAGGCTTCATCGCGCTCGGCGTTCAGGGCGTCGCGGCGCTCGTCTTCGCGCGCAAACAGGTCGCTCATATCGCCGCCCGTGGCAGCGCCCAAAAACTCGCTTTTGGCTTTTGACCAAGCGGCTCGCTTTTTGCTCCCCATCTGCTTCGTGCCCCTCTCCAAACGCTGGTATCATTGCCCAATCAAAGTGATACCAATAAACGTGAGGTCGCCGCGTGATGATCAGAAAAACCCTCGATACCGACATTCCCACTGTCATGGCTATCTATGACGCGGCCCGCGCCTTTATGCGTGCGCATGGCAACGCCACGCAGTGGCCCGAGGGCACGCCTTCTGCCGAGCAGCTGGCTGCCGATATCGCCGCCGGTGGCAGCTATGTGTGCGAAGTCGACGGCCGCGTGGTGGCGACGTTTGCCTTTTTACCGGGCCCGGACGAGTGCTATGACGTCATTGAGGACGGTCAATGGCGTAGCGACACTCC
This sequence comes from uncultured Collinsella sp., assembly GCA_900545665.1. Taxonomy (GTDB): domain Bacteria; phylum Actinomycetota; class Coriobacteriia; order Coriobacteriales; family Coriobacteriaceae; genus Collinsella. The sequence continues at coordinate 960 of UQZU01000010.1, read as the reverse complement.
GTACGCCGTGCTGCACCGTGTGGCGTCCGACGGCACCGTGCACGGTATCGCGGCCGCGATGTTTGCCTTTGCCAAGGAGCGTGCCGATCACCTGCGTATCGACACGCATCAGGACAACCTGCCCATGCAGGGGGCGAGCCTCAAGGCCGGATTTGAGCGCGCCGGCATCGTGTATGTGTCGGACGGCACACCGCGTGTTGCGTTTGACTGGCTGCGCGAGGCATAAGATCGAGGGCGCGTATCAACAATTCGCGCGAACGAAAATGGCTCCGGGTGGGGCCATTTTCGTTCGCTGCGCTGTTTTGCAAGCCGGCTTTCGCAAGGCGCGAACCTACGAAAATCGCCGCGCGGCAACGCGGGACGATGAGCTCGGTCGGGGGATAGGGCCCGCTTCGCCCGCCGGCTCGTAAATTGTATCATCCAGTGTGGAACGAGGACGCCCGTTGCCGCGTGCGATGGGCTTGCAATAAGAGGAGAGCCATGTCGAAGCAAGCGGTCGTTGGAATCTTGGCGCATGTCGATGCCGGCAAGACCACGTTGGCCGAGGCCATGCTGTTCAACGCGGGCCGCATTCGCAAGCGCGGCCGCGTGGACGATGGCGATTCGCATCTGGACACTAACGCGATCGAGCGCGAGCGTGGCATTACGATCTTCTCGTCGCAGGCTGTACTCGACCACGGCGATACCCACGTCATGCTCGTGGATGCGCCCGGCCACGTTGATTTTTCGGCCGAGGCGGAGCGCACGCTGCGCGCACTCGACTATGCGATTTTGGTTGTGGGCGCCAACGATGGCGTGCAGGGGCACACCGAGACCCTGTGGCGCCTGCTTGCGCGCTATGACATCCCGACGTTCATCTTTATCAACAAGATCGATTTGGAGAATCCCGGCCGCGATGTTTTGCTGGCACAGCTGCTGTCTCTTATACACATCTCCGAGCCCACGAGACTACGCTGCATC
>UQZU01000009.1 GCA_900545665.1 uncultured Collinsella sp. | reverse complement strand
GAGATGCAGCGTAGTCTCGTGGGCTCGGAGATGTGTATAAGAGACAGCATCAACGCCGGCCGCGTGGCTTCGGCAAACATCGACCGCTACCTGGGCTTTGACCACAAGATCAAGCTCGACGTGGAGCTGCCGACCGTGCAGTTTAAGGGCAAGCACGAGTGCGGCCGCTGCGAGCTGGGCGAGCGCGAGGCCGGCGAGCGCATTCACGATTGGAATCTGGTCGAGCAGGGTCTCACCGAGCAGGAGGCGCGCCAGGAGGCGAGCCGCTGCCTGCGCTGCGACCACTTTGGCTTTGGCGCGTTCCGCGGAGGGAGGAACCTGGAATGGTAGAGCTCAACAAAACCACCGTCGGCGACAACAGCGAAAACGGAGCGCACAACATGGTCAAGCTCACTATCGATAATTGCGAGGTCGTGGTTCCCGAGCATACCACGATCCTGGATGCGGCCAAGTCCGTCGGCATCCAGATTCCCACCCTGTGCTATCTGCGCGATTTGAACGAGATCGGTGGCTGCCGCGTGTGCGTGGTCGAGGTTGCGGGCTGCGACCAGCTGGTTGCCGCCTGCAACAACTACGTGCTCGACGGCATGGTGGTCCACACCAACAGCCCCAAGGCCCGCGAGGCCCGTCGCACCAACGTGCAGCTGCTGCTGTCCCAGCACGATTCGCAGTGCACGAGCTGCGTGCGCAGCGGCAACTGCAACCTGCAGACCATCGCCAACGACCTGGGCATTTTCTATCTGCCGTATCAAAGGCATTTGGCGGGCGAGGGTTGGGATTTCGATTTCCCCATCATCCGCGAAAACGACAAGTGCATTAAATGCATGCGCTGCATCAAGGTGTGCGAGAGCGTGCAGGGCCTAGGGATTTGGGACCTGACCAACCGCGCCACGCATACCGCTGTGGGTACCCGCGGGCGCGCACCGATCGGCAAGACCGATTGCGTCGCGTGCGGCCAGTGCATCACGCATTGCCCGACGGGCGCGCTGCGCGAGCGCGACGATACCGAGACCGTGTTTGACGCGCTTGCTAATCCCGACAAGATCGTGCTGGTGCAGATCGCGCCGGCCGTGCGCAGCGCCTGGGGCGAGGAGCTCGGTATTCCGCGCGATGAGGCCACCGTCGAGCGCCTGGCCTGTGCGCTGCGCCGCGTGGGCTTTGAGTACGTGTTCGACACCGATTTCTCGGCCGATCTCACCATTATGGAGGAGGGCTCCGAGCTGCTCGAGCGCCTGGGTAAGGCCGCCAAGGGCGAGGGCGACAGCCGCAGCTGGCCCATGTTCACGAGCTGCTGCCCGGGCTGGGTACGCTTTGTGAAGGCGCGTTACCCCGAGTTTGTCGACAGCCTGTCCACGTCCAAGTCGCCGCAGCAGATGTTCGGCGCCATCGCCAAGACCTACTACGCCAAGGTGCTGGGCGTGGAGCCCGAGCGCCTGTTTGTGGTGTCCGTGATGCCGTGCACGGCCAAGAAGGCCGAGTGCGCGCTGCCGAGCATGGTGGGCGAGGACGGCACGCCCGATGTGGACGTTGCGCTGACGGTGCGCGAGATGGTGCGCATGGTCCGCGCGAGCCACGTGAGCGTGGATACGCTAGTTGAGGAGCCGCTCGATACGCCGCTGGGCTTTGGCACGGGTGCGGGTGTGATTTTTGGCGCCACGGGCGGCGTGATGGAGGCCGCCGTGCGCTCGGCCTATTACCTGGTGACGGGCAAGAACCCCGACGCCGACTTCTTTACCGACACGCGCGGACTCGACGGCTGGAAGGAAGCCGCGGCCGATATCGAGGGCACCAAGGTGCGCGTCGCCGTGGCACACGGGCTGGGCAACGCTGCCCGTCTGCTCGACGCGATTCGCGACGGCCGCGTGAGCTATGACTTCGTTGAGGTTATGGCATGCCCGGGCGGCTGCGTCGGTGGCGGCGGTCAGCCCATCCACGACGGCTGCGAGCTGGCGGCCGAGCGCGGCCAGGTGCTGTGGGGCCTGGATGCGAAGGCGGACATTCGCTTCTCGCACGAGAATCCCGACGTTCAGGCGTGCTATCGCGAGTTCTTGGGTGCGCCGCTTTCGCCGCTGGCCGAGGAGCTGCTGCATACCGACCATCACGCCTGGTCGATGCCCAACGAGGGGGCGTGCTAGCGATGCGTGCGTTTAATGTTGAGCTGTCGCGCCGGGGGTTTTCCTCGGCGCTCGCCGCGGGCGCCCTGTCGCTTGCGCTCGCGGGCTGTGGCGGCGGGGCTGCCAGTGCCGGGTCTGTCGCGGGCTCGGCTGCCGGGTCTGTCGCTGACGGTGCCGCTGCCGAGCCGGTTGAGGTGCACGTCGCCTCGCTCAAGGGTCCGACGTCGATTGGGCTGGTGCAGTTTATGGACCGGGCGGCCGACGGTGCCACGGACAATGAGTTCGACTTTGCGATCAACGCTGCCGCCGACGAGATTGTGCCCAAGGTCATTCAGGGCGATATCGATATCGCCCTGGTGCCCGCCAACGTGGCGAGCGTACTCTACAACAAGACTGAGGGTGCGGTGCAGGTCATCGACATCAACACGCTGGGCGTGCTGAACGTTGTGACGGGCGACGCGAGTGTGGCCTCGTTTGGCGATCTAGCGGGTCATACTGTCTATATGACGGGCAAGGGTACCACGCCGGAGTACGTCATGAACTACCTGTTGGAACGCGCGGGCCTGACCGGCCAGGTTACGCTCGAGTTTAAGAGCGAGCCCACCGAGGTGCTGTCGGCCCTGCTTGCCGATCCGTCTGCCGTGGGCGTGCTGCCGGAGCCGTTCAAGACCGCTGCCATCGCAAAGAGCGAAGGCAAGCTGTCGGCTCCGGTAAGTCTGACCGATGTGTGGGATGAGCTGGCAGGTGACACGGGTTCGCGCCTGCTGACGGGCGTGACCGTGGTGCGCCGTGCCTTTGCCGAGGAGCATCCCGAGGCCGTGGCGGAATTCCTGAGCTGCCATGCTGCGAGCGTTGAGGCCGTGAACGCGGCGCCGGCGGACTGGGCTCAGGCCGTGGTCGATGCGGGTATCGTGGATAACGCCGCGATTGCCGAAAAGGCGATTCCCGGGTGCATGCTCGTGTGCCAGACGGGGAGGGATATGAAGGCGGCGCTCGGTGGGTACCTGCAGGTGCTGGCCGATGCGGACGCGAGCGCCGTGGGCGGCAAGCTCCCGGCTGACGATTTCTACTACATGGAGTAGCCCGTGCGTGCGTTTGCTCGACAAATGACAGAGCGTATGAAGGCGGTGGCGGCAGCAGGTGCCGTTGCCGCCTTTTGGCTTGCCGTGTGGGTCTTCGCGGCGGCGCTGGTGGCGCAGCCGTTGATTTTGCCGGGGCCGGGCGCTGTTGTGGTGGCGTTGCTACGGCTGGTGTGCGATGCCGCCACGTGGGCGATTCTGGCCGGCTCGGGTGCGCGGATTCTAGGCGGTTTGGCGCTTGCCGCGGTGTGCGGCGGTGTGCTGGCGGGGGCCTCGGTGCGGTCGCGAACGTTTGCCCGCCTGGTGGCGCCGGCGCTTTCGTTTGTTAAGGCGACACCGGTTGCCTGCGTGGTGGTCCTGCTGCTCATTTGGTTGGGGTCGGCGCGCGTGAGCATTGCGGCGGTCTTTTTGATGGCGCTGCCGGGCGTGTATTTTTCGCTGGTTGAGGGTTTGACGCAAGCGGATAAGCCGCTGGAGCAGATGTTTCGTCTGCATGGCGTGCGGGGTTGGCGTCTGTTTTGCGCCCACACCTGGCGCGAGGTCCTGCCGTTTGTGCTTTCGTGCGCCCGCGCTGTGATCGGCATGAGCTGGAAGGCCGGCGTGGCGGCGGAGCTGATCGGCATGGCGGTGGGCACCGTGGGTGAGCGCATCTATCAGGCGAAGCTGCTCATCGAGACGGCTGACCTGCTGGCTTGGACCGTGCTAGTCGTGGCGGCATCGTGGGCATGCGAGCGTGTGCTGGTGTGGCTGCTGCGGGTTTCGGGGCCCGTAGCGTGGCGCGCTGCCGTGCGGGCGCATGGGTGTGGTAGTCGCGGACGTGCGGGCGGCTCTGCTGGCGGCAGGGCTGCTGCGGAGCTTGCGCTCGCCGTGGGCGACCGAGCGCCCTGGGCGCCGGCGCTCGATGGACTGGTACTTCGCGTTTCTGCTGGTGGGCGCACCTGCGTGATGGGCGCTTCGGGCGTGGGCAAGTCGACGCTGCTTGCGCTGGCGGCGGGCGAGTGCGCGCCGTGCTCCATGGTGTTTCAGGATGTGCGCCTGGTAGAGGGCGCCTCGGCTTTGGATAACGTGCTGGTGTGCGCCGACGCGCGCGTGGATGCCTCGAGTGCCGCAGCCCTGTTGCGCCTGCTGGTGCCGGGGGTCGATGTACATGCTCGTGTGGCCGAGCTCTCGGGCGGGCAGCGCCGTCGCGTCGAGATTGCCCGAGCCCTGCTGTGCCCAGGCGACGCGGTGATTCTGGACGAGCCCTTTACCGGTCTAGATACCGCTGCGCGCGACGCATGCGCCGAGGCCGTGCTCGACTTGCTCGACGGCCGTATGCTGTTGCTTGCCACGCACGATTCCGCTGACGCTCGGGCCCTCGATATCTCGGACATCATCACGCTCTAAATACTTACCCAGCAACAAAATGATCCGTTTTTCTCCGTCTCCATAGGGCCGGGTATGGTATTCTATCTGCGGGGTAATACTTAGGAATACCAAGTAATACCAACGCCGTAGAAACAAACTCCAGATGCGGGCCAATCGGGTTGCCTTCACAGCCCGTCGCCCAGCCGCGTGGCCCGCATCTATCCGCATCACCGTCGTTTCAAAAAGGAAGCGCCATGGCAGAACACATGACCCCGGTTGTCGCGAAGGTCTTGCCCGAGGAAAAGGCGGCCTTCGCGGCGGCAACCCAGCTCGTGGGCACCACGCCGTCCAACGCCATCCGCATGTTTATCGCCGCGTTCAATCGCTGCGGCACCTTCCCGTTCGACATTTCGCCCAACGGGGCCTTTGGCGCTGCGCCCGATTCTCGTCAACAATGACCGTCCCAAACTGCCGGCACTTGGGGACGTTCCTTTTCTGCCGGCAGTTAAGGAACGTCCCTAAGTGCCGGGTTTTGAGGAGGTTGGCATGCTCAATGCGATGATTTGGGCGCTTGCCTGTTTTGGTGTTGTTGCTGCCGATATAGCCCTGAGCGTGGTTCTGTTTTCAGCTCTCGATGCCGTGTCGGCGCTGACGGGTTTCCCGATCGACAATCTCGATATCCAGTGGTTCCAGGCTGCCGCTCAGACGGCGTCATTTTTGATGGCGCTGCTGTGGTGGCGTTATCTGTGGCCCCGCTCCTTCATGGCGCGCCGGCAAGGCGAGCGCCCGCTCGGTGGGGGAGCAAGCGCGGCATGGAAGCGCATTGCCTGCGTTGTCGTGATCGGCCTATCCATGCAGGTGGTCATTAGCTACCTATGCGACGGCGTGCTGTCGCTGCTGCCCGAGGTCGCGGCAGACTATAGCGAGCTCGTCGAGGAAACGGGAATGGGCGATACCAGCCTTCTTGCCGTCCTGACCACGGTGCTCGGCGCGCCGGTTTGCGAAGAGCTCCTGGTACGCGGCATCATCTTTGAGTTTTCGCTGCGTGCGTTTAATCCGCAGTGCTGTCCGCTCTGGAAACGCCGGCGCCGCGCGAACGCGCAAGACGGCGCTATAGTGCCCTGGGCGGCCCCGAGTACCTGGGGCGTCGCCGCGGCAATCGTGCTGCAGGCGGCGGTCTTCGGCTTTATGCACATGAACTGGGTGCAGGGCTGCTATGCGGGCGCTGCCGGCCTCATTTTTGGTTGGGTGTTCGTGACCACTGGAAAGCTCCGCTACACGATCCTGCTGCACTTTGCCTTTAATGCCGGGTCGTATCTCATGGGGCTGCTGTGGTTTGTGAGCACACCGCTCGACGTTGTGGTCACGGTTGGCATCGCCGGCTTTGTGCTGGTAGAGGCGATGCGCTCGCTGCTTCGATTGTGCATTCCCGTGTCGCGCGAAGCTGATCGGTCTGAGTAATAACGCCTTTAATTAGACCGATGCGTCCTGAACGCACCTGGCGTTTCGCCGAATGCTTCTTTGAATTTTGAGTAAAAGAATGACATGTTGGAGATGCCGACTTTTCGGGCTACATACTGCACGCTGCGCTCGGTGTTATTGAGAAGATATGCCGCCTCTGTGAGCTGCTGGTTGAGCTTGATTTGCGAAAACGTTTTGCCGGTTTTTTGCTTGATCAAGCTGCTGAGATAGCTGGTGCTATAACCCGTATCGCTCGCAATGCTTTCGAGTGTGCAGTCGCCGTAGCTTCGCTCAATATGATTCAGAATCGACACGATGCGTTCGTCCGACATGATCGCCTGGTTATCAGTTGCGGAGCGTCGGTACAGTCCTCGAATGAGAACAAGGAATAGGCTGACGGCGAGGTGCCTCATGAGTTCATTGGAATAGGCATCTTTAAAGTGATATTCGATAAAGAGCATCTCGATGAGGCGTCGCGCATGTCGGGCGTATTCCTCTGGAAGAATGAGATATTTTCGGGCCTCGCGGTTTTTGGACACAAAATCAAATAGAAGATTCGTTAATGGTGACGCGCCGGGTAGCTGGCTCAGGAACAACGAATCGAACATTTCTTTTTTGAAGACGATCGAAATGACGATATCATGCTCGCCCTTAACGTATGGAACGCTTCTGACTACGCCGGTGTTGCAAATGAGCACGTCGCCCTTTTTAAGGAGTAGTCGCCGTCCGTTGACGATAAACGTGCAGACGCCGTCGTACACGTAGTTAAGCTCCATATCCCGATTGATATGAGGAGGAATATCGGTAAAGCGCGATTCCTTGATAAGGCCCACGGGGTTTTCGTCGAGAGTTTCTTTCCAATCAAACAGATAGACCTCTTCGCCGTTAATGGTTGTGGTTTCCACCCTGTTATATCGCGGGCTGAGCTCTCCCGGATGTGCGCGATGCCACTCTTCGGTCTCGGTATGCGTATAGAGCAGCTGTTTGAGATTCGAATCCATGGGGTGCTCCAGGGGTGAACGGTAGAATCGATGCCTTAAACGGTATTATATCTAAAAAAATGTTATAAACCCACGCTTTCTATGCGATATCTTATGCATCTTGTTCTTCCTAGTATTGGGTTATCCGCTGGAGCATCCGATCAAGGAGGGCAAATGAGTAAGTTAAAACATGGGTTTGACTCCGACTTTTTATGGGGCGGAGCCATATCGTGCTCGCAGGCCGATGGCGCCTGGAATGAGGGCGGAAAGGGAAAGTCGACGCAGGATTGTCGATGGCTGGATGGTACCTGGACTCATGACCAGATTGAGGACAAGCATCAAAACAACCCCTTCTGCCATGACGAACTAATGAACGCTCTCGCAGATGATGGTGTTGAGTTCTACCCGTTTAGGCGTGGCAACGACTTCTATCATCACTATCGTGAGGACATCGCGCTTTTTGCGGAGATGGGTCTCAAGCTGTTCCGCACCTCTATTTGCTGGAGCCGAATCTATCCTAACGGAGATGACCTTGAGCCTAACCGCGAAGGCATCGAGTGGTATCGAAGCATGCTGGGTGAGTGCAAAAAGCACGGCATTAAGACCTTCGTCACCATGCTCCACTATGACATCCCGGTAAATCTTGTCACCACATATGGGGGATGGAAGAATCGTAAGACGATTGATTTCTTCGCCCGCTATGTCGAGACAATCGTTACGGAATTGGGCGATCTGGTCGATTTCTGGCTGCCTTTTAACGAGTTCAATGCAGCGCGTTTTTCGCCTTGGGACGGGGTCTGTCTGGTCAAAGACGAAGAGGGGGAGAACTTCGATCGAGCCATCTTCCAGTGCCTGCACCACGAGTTCGTTGCCAATGCGCGTGCCGTCGAGATTGTCCACCGTCTTTCGCCCGATACTCCCGTTGGCGGCATGATCGCTCGATTCTGTACGTATCCCGCCACCTGCCGTCCCGAAGATAACATGCAGGCTATTCACGACGACCAGTATTCCAACTGGTTCTATACGGACGTGATGGCTCGTGGAAAATACCCCGCTTATATGAATCGCTATTTCGATGCGTGCGATATCGAGATTCAAATGGAACCGGGCGATGAAGAGCTCATCGCTCGCAACACGGTCGACTTCCTGGCCTTTTCGTACTACTTTTCCCAGGTATCCACCTGCGATCAGGGATGGGAGAAGACTGCGGGTAATCTGGTCATGGCAAACAAGAACCCTTATCTCGAGACGAGTGAGTGGGGCTGGCAGCTCGATCCCATTGGTCTGAGGGTTACCCTTAACCAGATGTATGACCGCTATGGGCTGCCCCTGTATATCGCCGAGAACGGCCTCGGTACATCTGATGTAGTCGAGGAGGATGGCAGCATCCACGACGAGTATCGAATCGATTATTTGCGCCAGCACATAAAGTGCCTTAAGGAAGCAGTGATCGATGGCGTTGACGTGCGCGGATATATGATCTGGGGATTCATTGACCTTGTTGCCTGCGGTCCTCTTACGATGGACAAGCGCTACGGGCTTATCTATGTCGATTTGGATAATTGCGGCAACGGCACTGCGGAGCGCTCGCGTAAAGACTCTTTCTATTGGTATCAGAAATGTATCGCCACTAATGGCGAGGATCTTGGGTAGGAGTGATTGTCGTGGCAGACAAGAAGGAACTGGCCGCTCGCGTCCTCGAGCTCGTGGGCGGCGCCGATAACGTTGTTATGGCAACGCACTGCATTACAAGGCTCAGATTCAACCTGAAGGACGATAGCAAGGCAGACCTGGAGGCCCTTAAGACGCTTGACGGCGCCTTGGGCGCGCAGGTTAAAGACGGGCAGTGGCAAGTTATCATCGGCGCCAGCGTGGGGTCGGTATATGACGAATTGGAGCCCATGCTAGGTGACAGGATGGGTGGCGAGGTCTCCGCCGACGCCGAGCAGCCTGAGCTCCAAAAAGGTTCGGCTCGCGTATTCGATATCATCACCGGCATCTTCTCCGCTATCATTCCCGCACTGGTGGCGGGAGGCATCGTAAAGGGCATCCTGGCTGCTATCGCGGCTTTTGGAATCGACACGGGTGCCGGCGACTTTGCGATATTCAATATGATTTCGGATATCCCGTTCTACTTCTTGCCGTTTTTGCTGGCAATGTCTACAGCTGATAAGTTCCGGGTCAACCGTTCGCTTGCGCTTTGTGTTGCCGGATCGCTGATGTACCCGACCATTGTCAACGCTGTCGGTACGGGCGAGACGCCCCTTGCGCTGTTCGGTTTTGCGGTGCCGCTTTTTAGCTACGCCGATTCCGTGTTCCCGGTCATCTTTGGCGTCATTGGCTTGTCCTTTGTATATCGCGCAATCGACAAGGTCGTGCCGGATCTTTTTAAGCTCGTTGTCGTCCCGGCACTCTCCCTTGCTATCGTGATTCCGGTCAACCTGTTTGTGCTCGCTCCGATTGGTGCCTGGTGCGGTCTTGGTCTCGCCAACGGTATCGTTTGGCTATTCTCGACGTTGGGCCCCGTTGCCGGTTTTCTGCTGGGCTTCTTTATGCCGCTTATCGTGCTCTTCGGCATGCATCAGTCAACGAGCCCTATCCAGATTTCCAATATCGCAACGCTTGGGTATGACTATCTGCTCCCGATCTCTTTCTGCCATAACCTCGCCGAAAGCGGTGCGTCTTTTGGTGCGGCCCTGCGCATGACCGACGAAAAGCTCAAGTCCGCTGCAATGACGCGCGCCTTCTCAGCATTTATGGGAATTTCCGAGCCCGCCTTGTTTACCGTTCAGGTTCCTAACAGGACTCCGCTTATCGCTGCGATGATCGCGGATGGTATTGGCGGTGCGCTCACCGTTGTTCTGGGCGCTAAGTGCTTCGGCTTTGTTATGCCCGGCATTACCTCGTTGCCCGTTTATGCCGATCCAAGCGGCAATCCCATGAACCTGATCATGATTGTCGTCTGCATCGCTTTGACTTGGGTTATCTCTGCGGCGCTCTCGTTTGCGCTCTATGGTCGTTTCGACAAAAAGTAACGACGTTTTGAGATAGACAATATTAATCGGCCGCTCGCCGGGGAATCGTTCTGCGACGCCCCGGCGAGCGGCATTTTATTGGTGGGGCGTGTCGTGTCGCCAACGGCGGCATGCCGCCTCGCCGCGCTAGTTGCGTCTGCCGCCTCCGTTGGCGCCCTGACGCCCCTGTGCCGCGCGATTGCGACCGGCAGTGTTCTGCGCGCGGGACATACCGCCGTGACCCTTGCTGCCCTTGGGCCCCTTGCCGGCGGCGCCACCGTGGGCCTTGCCGCCCTTCTTGCCGGTGCCATGCCCGCCGCCGGCAGATGTCTCGCCCGGGCGTGGCGGCACGGGGCGAATCAGGCAATGCTTGGTGTAGCCGATCAGGTCGCGACGGCCAGCCTTTTCCAGCGCCTCGCGTACCAGCTTGTAGTTCTCGGGCTTGCGATACTGGATGAGCGCACGCTGCATGGCCTTTTCGTGTGGGTCGCGCGCCACGTAGATCGGCTGCATGGTGCGCGGATCCACGCCAGTGTAGTACATGCAGGTCGACATGGTGGACGGCGTGGGGTAGAAGTCCTGCACCTGCTCGGGCATGTAGCCCATGTCGCGCACGGCTTCGGCAAGGTCCACGGCTTCCTTCATGGTCGATCCGGGGTGGCTCGAGATCAGATACGGCACCACGTACTGCTTGAGTCCGTATTCGCGGTTCAAGCGTTCAAATTTACGGCAGAACGCGTCGTAGACGGCTCGGCTCGGCTTGCCCATCACACTCAGCACCGCATCGCTCACGTGCTCGGGTGCCACGCGGAGCTGGCCCGAGACATGATGCTCCAGTAGCTCGCGCAAAAACTCGTCCGAGGCATCGGCCATGGTGTAGTCAAAACGGATGCCGCTGCGGACGAAGACCTTTTTGACGCCCGGCAGCTGACGCAGGTCGCGCAGCAGCTGCGTGTAGCCGCTTTCGTCGACCACCATGTTCTTGCATACGCTCGGCCACAGGCAGCGCTTGTTCTTGCACACGCCGTGCTTGAGCTGTTTGTCGCAGGCAGGGCGGCTAAAGTTGGCCGTCGGTCCGCCCACGTCGTTGATGTAGCCCTTAAACTCGGGATCGCGCGTGAGCAGCTCGGCCTCGCGCATGATCGAGTCGTGGCTGCGCATCTGCAACACGCGGCCCTGGTGGAAGGTAAGGGCGCAAAACGAGCACTCGCCAAAACAGCCGCGGTTGGAGCTAATGGAAAACTTGATCTCGGCAAAGGCTGGCACGCCGCCCGCCGCGTCGTAGTCGGGATGCCAATCGCGTGCGTAGGGGAGTTCGGCAACCTCGTCCATCTCGTCGGTGGTGAGTGTTGCCGACGGCGGGTTCTGCACCACGTACACGCTGTTGGGATATGGCTCTACCAAGCGATGGCCGGTGATAGGGTCCATATTTTGCTGCTGCACGTTAAAGCTGCGGGCGTAGTTGAGCTTGTCAGCGGCAAGGTCGTCCCAGCTGGGCAGCAGGTCGTAGTCGTAGACCTCGTCGAGCGAACCCGTGCGGTAAACGGTGCCGTTGATATAGGTGATCTGATCGACGGGCAGCCCCGCGTCGAGCGCGTCGGCGATCTCGACAATCGCGTGCTCGCCCATGCCGTAGATGAGGATGTCGGCGCCCGAGTCGAGCAGCACCGAGCGCTTGAGCTTGTCCTGCCAGTAGTCGTAGTGGGCCAGGCGACGCAGGCTTGCCTCGATGCCACCGATAATGATGGGGGCGTCCTTAAACGTCTGGCGGATGAGGTTGCCGTAGACCGTGACGGCTCGGTTGGGACGGCGCCCCTCCTCGCCACCGGGGGTATAGGCGTCGGTGCGGCGGCGGTGCTTGGTCACCGAATAGTGGTTGACCATGGAGTCCATGTTGCCGGCACTGACGAGAAAGCCCAGGCGCGGCTCGCCGAGCACGGTGATGCTGGTGGGGTCGGTCCAGTCGGGTTGGCAGATGATGCCCACTTTGTAGCCGTGCGCGTCGAGGACGCGGCTGATGATGGCCATGCCAAAGCTGGGATGGTCCACATAGGCGTCGCCGCAGATGTAGACAAAGTCGCACTGGTCCCAGCCGCGTGCATCCATGTCGGCTCGACTGACGGGGAGGAATTTATCGCGGCCCGGGCGCCAGGGGCGGGCGGGCGTCGCTTGGGAATGCTTGGTGCGGGCGACCGTGGCCTGCGCCTTGCCGCCGCGCTTTTGCTGCTGGCCCTGTTTGCCCTGCTGACTGCGCTGGTTGTTCTGAGCGTGCTGAGGCTTTTTTGCCACGATCCCTCCCGGTGTCTGTATGCTGCACGTAATTGTAACCAGTCTTTTTGGGACGGGGCTAAAAAGACTGGTGGAGTACACGAGCCGGCGGATCGGCGTGTCGATGCGGGTGCCGGCGCCGCGCCCGCTGTTTGTTTCCAGACTGTGTATCTGCGCGTTGGAGAACCCGTCTCGCGCGCACGCCATGTTGTCAATGGGTTACAGTATGAACGGCGGTTATGTTTCCGCCAACGCACGAGAGAGTCGTCAACAAGGAGGATGCACGACGATGCAGCGTGCCAAACAGATATCGGAGTCTATTGAGCTGGGCATCATCTTGGCGCTCGCCGGTGGCTTTATGGACGTGTATTCGTACATTGGGCGCGACCATGTTTTCGCCAACGCGCAGACGGGCAACATCCTGCTCGTGGGTGTAAGCATCTCGGAGGGCAACTGGCAGCTGGCGGGACGCTATTTCTTCCCCGTGGTGTCGTTTGCCGTGGGCATTATGCTTGCCGACCTGGTTCACGAGCGGTTCGGCAGCGTGATTCACTGGCGCCAGGTGACGGTGTTTTTTGAAGCCGTCATCTTGCTGGGCGTGAGCTTTATCCCCGGTGGCGGTTACAACCTGCTCGCCAACTGCCTCACTTCGTTTGCCTGCGGTATGCAGGTCGAGAGCTTCCGCAAGATTCACGGTCACGGTATCGCTACGACCATGTGCATCGGCAACTTGCGCAACGCGCTGCAAAACGTGGACGATTACATCATCACCCACAGGCGCGGCTTTTTGGAAAACGGCCTGCTGTACTTTGGCGTGATCTTTACCTTTGTGTTTGGCGCCGTGTTGGGCAACTGGTGTATTGAGCGCATGGGCCTGCACGCCATCGTCGTGGCGAGCTTGCTGCTGTTTGTCGCGTTTGCCATCATGTTCATCGACCGCGAGCGCGACTTGCGCTTACGCTGGAAGGTTGCGGCCGAGGCTTGGAAAGAGGGCTGCCGAAAGTAACCGAATGCGGCAAAGGGGCTGTCCCTTTGCCGCAATATTTTTCATCATCTGTTGAAACGCTTTAACAATTTTGACGTTCTCACGCTTTTTTGTTTCAAAAGCGTTAGGATGGGACTCATAGCGTGGGGCGTAATGGGTGCCCCGCACACGATGGGAGGCTATCAATGGCTAATCGTTTCGTTCTCAATACCATCTCTTATCATGGTTCCGGCGCCATCAAGGAGATTCCCGGCGAGCTCCAGCGTCGCGGCTACAAGAAGATCTTCGTCTGCTCCGATCCCGATCTGGTCAAGTTTGGCGTTACCGCCAAGGTGACCGACGAGCTCGACGCCGCCGGCATCGCCTGGAGCCTCTACTCCGAGATCAAGCCCAACCCCACTATCCAGAACGTCAAGGACGGCGTCGAGGCCTTCAAGGCCGCCGAGGCTGACGCTATCGTGACCATCGGTGGCGGCTCCTCCATGGACACTGCTAAGGCCATCGGCATTATTATCAACAACCCCGAGTTCGCCGATGTCCGCAGCCTCGAGGGCGTTGCTCCCACTAAGAACCACGCCGTGTTCACCATCGCTGTGCCGACGACCGCCGGTACCGCCGCCGAGGTGACCATCAACTACGTCATCACCGACCCCGAGAAGGTCCGCAAGTTCGTGTGCGTCGACACCAACGACGCCCCCGAGGTCGCCGTCGTCGATCCCGACATGATGGCCTCCATGCCCGCCGGCCTGACCGCTTCCACTGGCATGGACGCACTGACCCACGCCATCGAGGGCTACACCACCAAGGGCGCCTGGGAGCTTTCCGACATGTTCCACTTTGAGGCCATTAAGCTGATCAGCGAGAACCTGCGCGACTCCGTCGCCGAGGCCAAGTCCGGCCAGCCCGGCTCCGGCCGTGAGGGCATGGCTCTTGGTCAGTATGTCGCCGGCATGGGCTTCTCCAATGTTGGCCTGGGCATCGACCACGCCATGGCTCACACCCTGTCCGCTCACTACGACACCCCGCACGGCGTCGCTTGCGCCATGCTGCTGCCGATCGCCATGGAGTTCAACAAGCCGGTTTGCGCTGAGCGCCTGGCCAAGGTTGCCGTCGCCATGGGCGTTGACACCACGGGCATGAGCACCGCCGAGGCCGCCGATGCCGCCATCGCCGCCGTCAAGCAGCTTTCCGCCGACGTGAACATCCCGCACGTCTGTGAGGCCATGAAGGCTGACGAGATCGAGGTCCTGGCCAAGGACGCCATGGCCGACGCCTGCTTCCCGGGTAACCCGCGCGAGGCAACGCTCGACGACGTCATCGAGCTCTTCAAGAAGATCTGCCCGGCTGCCTAGCCCAGTTTGGTGGTCCTTCGCCCGTAGGTGTATGGTCTTTTGACGTGCCGCTGGCCCCGCCGTGCTACGCACGGCGGGGCTTTTTGTGCTGCGTCGATGCCCTGAGACGGACAAAACCAAGGCGTACTGCCCGCTGCGGATAGGTGGTGCACTTCCCTGCGTGCATTTTTGGGAGTATTCAACAAGCTCTTAAAAATGCATAACGTTGTGAATGGGCGGTAGTGATCCGCAGGCGCCCATCGACAGCCATTGTGGGCGGGCTATCGATGAGTGGAGGGGGTT
Source organism: uncultured Collinsella sp. (assembly GCA_900545665.1). GTDB lineage: Bacteria > Actinomycetota > Coriobacteriia > Coriobacteriales > Coriobacteriaceae > Collinsella. The sequence goes on along the minus strand of UQZU01000009.1, from coordinate 51,586 downwards.
GTTACTGAGTTTCTGCTTTGCGACGACCTGCAACACTGCTGTAACCGCGTCGTTTTGTCGTTCGTGATGGGGCCGTTGGGGCCCACGGTGCTGAATACTCCGTTTTTTGCACGGTCCAAGGTGGGGCACCCTGAGACGAAGCAAAAAGATGCCTCATTTCTATGCAAATACCAATAGGATTTATGCAAGATTGAGATTGTAAACCGTGCACGTGCACAAAACCGGTGCGGGGACGTCTGGAGGCGGCTCGGCTCCTGGGGCATTGCACGTGCAGAACGGTTAAAATCGGGACTCGGTCTTAGTTTTACTTGGAAGGATGCATATGACTTCTAATATTGATGCTTCTCTAGAGGAGACGCTCTCCTATATCGCAGGACAGCTTAAGACGCTGACTTCTATTGCCTCCCCTACCGGCTATACCCGTGCGGCGACTGATTATCTGATGGAGACCCTGCGCGATATGGGGTTTGGGCCTGAGCGTTCTAATAAGGGTAACGTGCTCGTTGAGCTTGGCGGCGAGGGCGAGCCGCTCGTACTGGCGAGCCATGTCGATACCCTAGGCGCCATGGTGCGTTCCATTAAGGACAATGGCCGCCTGCGCCCCACGACGCTCGGTGGGCATCAGTGGTCTACGGCCGATGGCGAGAACTGCACCGTCTACACGCGCGACGGCAATGTCTACACGGGCGTGGTTCTTAACACCGAGCCTTCGGCGCACGTGGCCGACGAGCCGGTCAAGACCATCGAGAAGAACATGGAGATCTTGCTCGACGAGAACGTCGACAGCAAGGACGATGTGCTCGAGCTGGGTATTCAGACCGGCGACATCATCGCTATGGATCCTCGCACGACGGTGACGGAGAGCGGCTACATTAAGAGCCGCTTCCTGGATGACAAGCTATCGGCCGCCATTTTGTTGGGCTTGGCGCGTGCCGTCGCCGCTGGCGAGGTGACGCTTTCGCGTAAGGTTTCGCTGCTCTTTACCGTGTACGAGGAGGTGGGCCACGGCGGCGCCTTCGTGCCGGCCGACACGCGCGAGATGATCAGCGTTGACATGGGCTGCGTGGGCGACGACCTAGGCTGCACCGAGCACATGGTGTCGATCTGCGCCAAGGATTCGGGCGGTCCGTACAACTACGACCTGGTGACGGCGCTATCCAATATCGCGCGCGAGCTTGAGCTCGATTACGCTATCGACGTGTATCCGCATTACGGTTCGGACGTCGAAGCCACGCTCTCTGCCGGCTACGACATTCGCCATGGTCTGATCGGCCCCGGCGTGTATGCGAGCCACAACTACGAGCGTAGCCACATGGACGGCGTGCGCAACACCTTCGAGCTCGTCCGCGCCTACGTACAGCGCTAGCGATGCAGCGGCCTCGGCTGATACGGCAGTACCGACCGAGGCCGTCCTCTCTAAGTTGCGGTGAAATAGGGACTGTTTGGCGGTTTTAAACGCTTAAACAGTCCCTATTTCACCGCAATTTATGAAGGGGATGGGGCTACTTAAGCGCGCCGGTCACCGTGCCGCCGCCGAGGACGATGTCGCCGTGGTAGACTACAACGGCCTGGCCGGGGGCGATGGCTCGCTGCGGCTCGTCAAAAGTCAGCAGCATTTGCCCGTCTTCGCCGCGCGTAAGGGTCGCTGCTTGGTCTTTCTGACGGTAACGGTACTTGGCGCCCACGCGAATGCCGCCGGCATCGAGTTCTGCCTCCATGCGGTCGGCAGGGGCGCTCCAGATCCAGTCGTCGGCCGTGAGTGCTGTGGCCGTTAGGTCCTCGGCCTCGCCCAGATGCACGGTGTTGTTGGCGGCATCGACGCCCGTCACATACACGGGATGCGCCATCGCGACGCCCAAGCCCTTGCGCTGGCCGATGGTATAGCGCAACGCGCCGTTATGGCGTCCGACCACGCTGCCGTCGCGCCACACAATGTCGCCCGGTGCAGCGGGATGTCCGCAGCGGCGCTCGATATAGCCCGCGTAGTCACCGTCTGGAATAAAGCAGATGTCCTCGCTTTCGGCCTTCTGGGCGTTGGTAAAGCCTTGCTCGGCGGCTATGCGGCGCACGTCGCGCTCTTTGTCTAGGCCTGCCAGCGGAAAGATCGTGTGCGCCAGGCGCTCCTGCGTAAGCGAATATAAAAAGTAGCTCTGGTCCTTTTTGGGATCTTCGCCGCGATGCAGCTGCCAGGTGCCGTCTACTGTCTGGCTTGTTTTGGCGTAATGACCCGTTGCGATGTAGTCGCAGCCCATGTCCAGCGCCGCACCGAGCAACGCGCCAAACTTTATGTGGCGGTTGCAGATGATGCACGGGTTGGGCGTCAGCCCCTCCTGGTAGGCGTTCACAAAGCGCTCGATAACGCTGTGGTCGAAGGTCTGCTGCAAGTCGAGCACATGGTGGGGTATCCCCAGACGCTCGGCGACGGCCTTCGCATCGGCGATGTCGCGGTCGACCTTACTCATGCCCGTGGCGGGATCGGGCGCGGGGCAGGTGAGGCGCATGGTGGCGCCGACGCATTCGTAGCCCTGGCTTTTGAGCAGGTACGCGGTCACGCTGGAATCGACGCCGCCGCTCATAGCGACGAGCACGCGCTTGTTGTGCATGGGGAGGTTCTCCTTGGTGGCATGTGGCCAAAAAAGAAAAGCGGCGCGGGAGGCTGGTTCCGCGCCGCAGACATTGTAGCAAGTTCGGGCGTCTCGTGGGACACCCTGATTGGATGGGCTCAGACTGCCGGGAGAGAGGAGACCGGCTCGTCCGTGGGCTCAACCTATGGGCGACAGGCCCTAGTCCTGGAAGAGCGCCGTGGACAGGTAGCGCTCGCCGGTGTCGGCAAGCAGGGCCACGATGGTCTTGCCCTCGTTCTCGGGGCGCTTGGCCAGCTGCAGCGCGGCCCACACGGCGGCGCCGGACGAAATGCCCACGAGCACGCCCTCCTTGTGGCCCACGGCGCGGCCGGTCGCAAAGGCGTCGTCGTTCTCGACGGGGATGATCTCGTCATAGACCTGGGTGTCGAGGACGTCGGGCACAAAACCGGCGCCGATACCCTGGATCTTGTGCGGGCCGGCTTGGCCCTTGGAGAGCACCGGGGAAGTGGCGGGCTCGACGGCGACGACCTTGATTTCGGGGTTCTGCTCCTTAAGGAACTCACCCACGCCGGTCACGGTGCCGCCGGTTCCAACGCCGGCGACGAAGATGTCGACCTCGCCGTCGGTGTCATCCCAGATCTCGGGGCCGGTCGTGGCCTTGTGGATGGCGGGGTTGGCGGGGTTCACAAACTGGCCGGCGATGATGCTGTTTGGCGTCTCCTTCTGCAGTTCCTCGGCCTTGGCGATGGCGCCCTTCATGCCCTTGGAACCGTCGGTGAGCACGAGCTGTGCGCCATATGCCTGCATAAGCTTGCGGCGTTCGACGGACATAGTCTCGGGCATGGTGATGATCACCTTGTAGCCGCGAGCCGCCGCCACCGAGGCGATGCCGACGCCGGTGTTGCCACTCGTGGGCTCGATGATGGTGTAGTCGCCGCCGCGCACGAGCTTGCCGGACTTCTCGGCCTCGTCGATCATGTTCTTGGCGACGCGGTCTTTGACGGAGCCGGCGGGGTTGAAGTATTCCAGCTTGACGAGCACGCGGGCCTTGAGGTCCTCATCGGCCTCAAAGTGAGTGAGCTCCAGAAGCGGAGTGTGGCCGATAAGCTGATCGATGGACGTGTAAACATTGCTCATGGTGAACCTCCAAAGTGTTCAAATGACTGGATACCGTGTGGTTTTACGGTGTGTGTAGCAGCGAAACCCACAAACCTTATGGGTTGTTCGTTTTGCTGTTGGCAAGCATAGTAGACAGTAAAGCCTAGTAACGCAATAGGAAATAGAAGATTATTACGAGTCGATTAACCATCTTGACCGGAACGGGTATTTTCAAAACCAATATTTCGGCTAGAATTTCTACGGACTAAATAACCGAAAGGCAGCACTATACATGTTGGTTTCTACTAAGGGCAGATATGCCCTGCGCGTTATGGTCGATCTGGCCGAGCACCAGGCAGCCGGTCGCATCCCGCTCAAAGAGATCGCGGCGCGACAGGGGATTTCCGAGAAATATCTCGAGAACATTTTGGCTACGCTCGTGCGCGCCAACATGCTTTCGGGTATGCGTGGCAAGGGCGGCGGCTATGTGCTCACGCGCCCGCCCGAGCAGTACACGGTGGGCGAGATCTTGCGCCTGACCGAGGGCAGTCTGGCGCCGGTCGCCTGTCTGGATGGCGACTGCAAGGGCTGCTCGCGTTCGGATGAGTGCCCCACGCTCGACGTGTGGAAGAACCTGGACAAGCTCATCAACGACTACCTCGACGGTGTGACGCTTGATCAACTTGTCGCTCCCAACCATGGCTACGACTACGTCATCTAACCCACACCTGCCATTTGGGGACGGGGTAGAAATGGTAGATTCTCTCGCCCTTTGAGACTTGACAAATAAGAAGGCCGCCCATTTTTGCGATGGGCGGCCTTCGTTTTGGGCTGTTGAGACGGGCACGGCCGGAATGGCCGTTTTAGTCCTCGGCGATGCTGTCGAGGATGCTGCGCGTGATGGATACCAGGATACTGCCCATAAAGGCCGATCCAAAGCTGGCGATGGAGATGCCCGCGCCCAGCAGATTGACCGACAGGTAGCTGGCCAGCTCGAGCATAAAGCTGTTGACTACGAGCTGAAAAACACCAAGCGTAATAATAGTGAGCGGCAGTGAGATGACGGTCAGGAACGGCTTGACGAGCGAATCGACAATGTTCAGGAACAGTCCCACAAAGGCAAAGCAGACCCAGGTCTCGGCAAAGCCGAAGGGTTGGATACCGGGGACGAGGAACGTGGCGATCGCGATGGCGATCGAGGTGAAGAGCCAGTTAAGCATAAAGCGCATGGCGTGAATCCTTTCTTGCGCCGGGGTTGCTGGCGTCGCGTGAAGCGGCTTGCGGCGGCGACCTGGATGGTTGCGCGGGCGCGCCGCGGTGTTTGGGCGCCCATTGTCTCAAATATTCGTGGAGCTTACGTGCGCATACGGTTTCTAAACGGCGTTCGTCCTGAAAAACGCGCCGCTGGCAGAGAGTCTAGTCGCTTTAGTTTGGTGGTGTGCTACACTGCTACGGGCAAAAGCCACAGGCGTTGCCCTATTGCATAGAACGGGCGAACGATGCCCGATGTCAGTATCAACTTCGATGCCTTTTGGCGGGTTTGGCGGTGATCGATGAATATCGAGAACATGTTTGACAAGCCTGATGTCAAGCAGCTGGTCCACGCATTTAGTCTTTTGGATGACGAGAAGGATATCCAAGCGTTTTTGACCGATATCTGTACGCCGCGCGAGATTTGCGACCTTTCTCAGCGTTTGCAGGTTGCGCGCTATTTGGACGAGGGCGAGCCTTATGTTGAGGTTCAGGCCCGTACCGGCGCTTCGTCCACCACGGTGAGCCGCGTTTCAAAGGCGCTGAACGGCGAGTACGGTGGCTACCGCAAGATCCTCATTAAGTTGGAGGATGGCGAGTAGGCCAGCGACAACATTGAATTACGAAGAACCGTCCCTCCGGGGGCGGTTTTTATATGCCTGCAATCGGCTGGTGCGTTGGGTTCAGGTTGCTTTGTACCAAAAGATGGAACTGCGGTGGCAATGTGTCCGCTTGGGCGGGTAGGATGGATGCATTGATTATTGCGAACGGTTTGAGCGGAGGACCATGCCTGTTCGAATCTATACCACCAATACCGGCACGGATTTGAGCGATGCCGAGTCGGCGCTGCTTGCCGACCTTATTGCCCGTCACGGGCGTGCCGTGTTGCTGGCACCAACGTTTGCCGAGCTCGACCTGTGCCGTCATGATGCGGCGGAAGCCGGGGTTTCACTGGGTATCGACTACAAGACGCCTTCGTCGTGGCTTCGCTCGCTTTGGGAGCTTTTGGGCGACGGGCGCGATTTCGTCGACAACCTGCAGCGCCAGATGCTGTTTTCGGATATGATTGCCCGCCGCGATGATGCCGATCTTCAGCCGCTTTCGTGTGGCCAGGGCACGGTGCGCATGCTCGCGCGCATGGCTCGCGATGTGCTTCCGGGTGTGGCAGGGACGGGTGCCGAGCGATGCGGTGGCAACAATTGCCAGCCTGAGCCAAAAAGCGATGCTGAGGCTCGCGTGTTCGAGCTTTTGCGCGCCTACGCGAGCGGCTTGGACCGTCGAGACATGGTCGAGCCCTGCGAGGCAGCTGACATTATGGCCGGCGCTTTGACCGACAGCCTGCCGGCGTGCACCCGCGCCGTTTGCGTGCGCGGCGTCACGTCATTTACGTATAGCCTGCTCGAGCTGCTGTCCGCCGTGGCAAACAACGGGGGAGAGGTTGTCGTGCTGCTCGCCCGCGAGCAAGCGGCGATGCGTGAGGAGCTGGCCACGGCCCTTGATGCCCGCGGTGTGCTGTTTGAGGTTGCACCGCTGGACGAGGATGCTGGCGCTCCCGCGACTGCTCCAAAGTCCGTCGTACGTCCTGCCTTTGTGGAAGTCGCCGGCCCCCATGCTCGTGCCCGTGTCTATGCGGACGTCATCGATAAGATGGTGAAAGCGCACAAGGAGTCCAATGTCAACGATGCCGCCTCCGCGCCCGCCGATCCCGTGCGCGTGCTCGTTGTTTCTGCCCGGGCACCCCAGCTGTTCGGTGAGCTCGCCGCTCGTTTGGCGGCGCGCCACGTTGCTGCCGAGACGACCGAGTTCACGGCGTTTTCTCAATCCATTGTGGGCAGGCAGTTCACGGCGCTCGCCAACCTGATCGAGCGTATGAAGGCCGCCGACGAAGGGGCAGCTTCTAAGACTGAGTGGTGGCCCGCTCTGGAGCTTACCGACTGGATTTACAGCCCGCTTTCGGGTGCCGACGCCGCCAGCGCGCGCACGTTCGACAAGAATATGCGTCTCTCGCGCAGCAAGACTACCGCGGGCGTCAAGAGCTTGCTACAGAGCGTGCAGGGCCAGATCAGGGGCGCGCGTAAAGCGGCGAGTGACGAGAACTGGTTTAAGAACGTGCCGTGCGTGGTCTCGGACGTGTTCCAGGCGCTGTGGCGCGACAAGCCCGTGACGGCGCTCAAGGCCATGCTTGCCGCCGCCGAGGCGCTGCCCGATCGCGCGTTTGGCGGTCTCGACGGTCAGGCCCGTCGCCAGGCTGAAACGGCCCTACTGCGCCACGCCATCGACATTCTTATGAACGAAGCCCGCGTGCTCGATGTGTCGCAGACAGCGACCGTGCCCGTGCTCGACGGCGTTCGCACCAAGGTGGATAAGCGCAGCGCCGCTTACGATTACGAGACCTACGAGGTCGATCGCACGCCACGGGCGCAAGTGCGCTTCGTGTCGCTTGCCGATGCGTCGGTTCTGCGTCCTGGCGGCTACGATGCCGTGCTGTTTGCCGATGTCGACCTGGACAGCTATCCGCTTTCGCACGAAGAGGGCCCGCTTGCCACGTTGACGGCCGAGCTGCGCCGCGACGGCGTGTCTTTGGAGCCCGCCGCCCTGCTGCGCGTGCGCTTTGGCCGTGCGATGCAGGCGGCGAGCGGTCCGGTCGCGCTCGCCCGCGTGACGCACGATCGGCAGGCACGCGAATGCTACCCGGCAGCCGTATGGACAGAGCTGCGGGCACATGCCGAGGCCGCTGGCGCTGCCAAGCCCACGCGCGTGGGCGAGGGCGATATCATCGCCGACTTTGATCCCGCGGCAGGCGAAGGTCTTAGGCGCGAGCGCGTGACCTGCGAAGCTCCTCAGCATCTGAGCGATGAAGCCATTCCGTATCTGGTCCTGCGCCGTCGCGATGGCGAGGGCGAGGATGCGCCGCTGGTGCCGCGCCTGACGTCTGCCTCGCAGATCGAGGCCTATTCGACCTGCCCGCTATGCTGGTTCGTCTCGTACCGCGTGAAGCCCCAGTCGATCGACGCCGGCTTTGGCAATATGGAGAAGGGCAACTTTGTCCACGACGTGCTGGAGCATCTGCACGCCCGTCTGCCCCAGGAAGGCATGGAGCGCGTGACGCCCGAGAACCTGCCGCGCGCTCAGGAGCTGCTGCGCGAGGTCTTTGACGAGACATTGGCCGAGCATGCCTCCAAGCGTGGCAACGAGGGTCCGCTCGTGCCGCTCTCTCCGGTAGAGGAGCGCCAGGTGGCCGAGATTCTGCCGCAGCTGGAGGGTGTGCTTGCCTATGAAGCCGAGGCGCTGACTCCTTTTGCTCCACGCTACCTGGAGTTTGCCTTTAACGATCTTAAAGTCGAGTATGCCGGTTGGCCGCTCGGCGGGCGTATCGACCGCGTGGATGTGGATGCCGAGAATCGCGCCGTGGTAATCGACTACAAGCATCGTTCGGGCGTCGAGGAGTTTAAGCTCGCCGACCCCACGGTGCGCGACGAGGAGTCGGGCGAGGCTCCCATCGACGATCCGCGCTGGCTGCCGACGCATACCCAAACGCTCATCTACGCGCAGGCCATGCGCCGGGCGCTGGATCTGGATACCCGCGCGGCGCTCTATTTTTCGACCAAGGGTGGCAAACCGGCGCTGCGAGGCGCCGCGAGTGCCGAGCTGCTCGAGGAGGAGCGTGGTGACGGCCGCATCCCGGGGCTTAAGAAGGGCTTTCCCGGTGAGGGCGGCAACATGGACTTCGATGCACTGCTCGATCGCGTGGAGGCCGGCATCGCCGAGCGCTTGCGCGAACTCGAGGCGGGCAACGTCGCTGCTGTCGACCCGGCGTCGACAAAGGCCGCGCATGGCCGCTGCTCGTATAACCACGAAGGTACGTTTGTAAGGAGGGGCGTGTAGACCATGGATCTTTCGACCTTGATGCCGCAACAGCTGCAGATCGTCAAGACGCTCGACCGTCCGCTGTTTGTCTCGGCGGGCGCCGGTTCGGGCAAGACCTTTACCCTCACGCGTCGCATCGTCTATGCGCTCTCGCCCGAATCCGGTCCGTTCGTTGAGCATCTGGACCAGGTGCTCGCCATTACCTTTACCAAAGATGCCGCGGCCGAGATTCGCGACCGCGTGCGCCGTGCGCTTATCGACGAGGGCATGGACGAGGAAGCACTGACCGTCGACGACGCGTGGATTTCGACCATTCACGGCATGTGCTCGCGTATCCTGCGCGCGCATGCGCTGGAGCTGGGCATCGACCCCGAGTTCACGGTGCTCACCGATACCGACGAGCTTATGGACCAGGCTGTTGAGCATGTGCTGGCCCGCGCGACGGCGCCCGATGCCGCCCCCGAGCTCGCGGCATCGCTCAAGGCCCTCTATGCCTGGTATCCCATGGCGGGCGAGGGCGGTTCCTTTGGCACCGGCACGACCATCAAGGGCCTGGTGCGCGACCTGCTGGAGCTGTCGAGCCAGTTGCCGGGCGGTATGGACGACGTGTGCGTGGCGCGCGGCCAGGCCGATACCTCGGCACTCGCCGATGCCTATCGCGCGGCGCTGGGCGCAAGCAAGGCCGCGACCGAGAAGGCGCAGATGGCACTCGACGCCATTGACGCGTTCGAGGCGAGCGGCAAGACCATGGCCGATGCAGCGCGACTCATGATGTCGTGCACCATGCCGCGCGCGAGCAAGGCATTCCCTAAGGAGCAGGTCGAGCTGCTCAAGGCCGAGGCCGCCGATGCGTTTATCAATATCGTGCTTGCCTGCGGTGGCCCGGCGCTCGATGCGCTGGTGGGCCTGGCCCGTTCCGTGGAGGCTGAGTATCGCGCGCTGAAGGCTGCCCAGTCCGCTCTCGATAATAACGACCTGCTGCGTATGGCTTACGAGGCGTTGCGCGATTACCCTGCCATCCGTGCTGCGTACGAGGGCCGCTTTAAGATGGTCATGATCGATGAGTTTCAGGATACCGACCAGATGCAGGTCGATCTGATACGCTACCTGACGGGTGCGGGGGAGCGCGCGCTGTGCACCGTGGGCGATGCGCAGCAGTCGATTTATCGCTTCCGCGGCGCCGAGGTCGAGGTGTTCCGTCGCCAGGAGCGCAAAGTGGGATCGACGGTGGCGTCCGAGACGGTCGCCACGCCGGATGTCCCCACCGGCGAGCTCGTCAAGCTCGTGCGCAATTTCCGCAGCCATGACGAGGTGCTGCGTTACGTGGCACGCGTCTTCGACGGCGATGACGGCGGCCTGATGCAGGGCTTTTTGGATCTTGAGGCGAGCGACGGCCGCAAGGACACGCTGGTGGCAGACGCCTCGCGTCGCCAGGCGCTCTTTGTTGCCGGCGGCAGTACGCAGGAGCGCACGCAGGCCAAGGCCCGTGCGATCGCCGAGCGATTCCGCGCGCTTGCCGATGCCGGCCAGCCCCAGGGCGGCATGGTGCTGCTGCTGGGCCGCATGACCAACGCCGACGTCTACGCACAGGCCTTCCGCGACCAGGGGCTCGACTGCGTCATCGCGGGCGGCTCGGTCTTTGCCCAAGCAGCCGAGGTGCAGACGGTGCGCGCCCTGGTTTGTGCGCTCGCCAATCCGGCCGATACGGCGCAGGGCCTTATGCCGCTGCTCGCCTCGCCGATGTTTGCGCTCGGCGCCCAGGAGTTCCTGGCGCTGGCGACCAAGCTCGATAGCGAGACGGGGGAGACCTCGCGCCGGAATATCGACGCGGGCATCATGAGTGATTTCGACGTGCCGGGTTTGCAAGACTTGCCGCTCGTGACGCGCGCCCGCGAGGTGCTGCGGTATGCGCTTCGTCGCGTGGGCCGTGATTCGTTCGCCGCCATTGCGCGCGACGTGGTCAACGCCTCCGGCTGGTTTGTGCGTCTGGCACAGCGTGGTCCCGAGGGCAAGGCCATTGCCGCCAACGTGCTCAAGGCGCTCGACGCCGTGGCCGAGGCGGAGGCCGATTTCGGCAACTCGCCGCGTTCCATCGCGCTGGCCTTCGACCGCTTCTTGGCGGGCAAGGAAGCTCCGGGTGCCCTCAACGAGGAGGGCGACGGGGCGGTGCGCATCATGACGGTGCACGCCTCCAAGGGTCTGGAATATCCGGTCGTGGCGGTCGCCGAGTGCTTTGGCGTGCGTAAGTCCTCGGGTGCGGCACAGATGGGTCGCGTCGAGGGCGGAGCACAGGTCGTGGCACTGCCGGCACGCTTCGACGGCGTTAAGCTCGCCGACGGAACCTTTGTGAAGGGCGACGACGTCAAAAAGCAGTTTGAGCATGCGTTTAAGGGCAAGGGCACGTCGCTGTGGCTGCCGCCGGAGCTCATGGAGGACGTCTGTGCGACGGGTTCTCCCGCCGAGGCATTTGCTCGCCTGCGCAACGACGACCTGCGGCTTTCGCTCGAGGAGCGGGCCCGCTTGCTCTATGTCGCCATGACGCGTGCGCGCGAGCTGGTGATCTTGGCGATGGATGCCGGCGTGAGCCGTGGCAAGCTGTGTGCGCCGACCTTCGACGTCGAGACCGATCTGACCCACGACGTGCTGCGCCGTATTTTGCCGACCGACGCTCTGGACATGCCGCAGCTCGATGCCGACCGCCTGGTGTTCGACAACTCCCAGCCGGGTGACTACGAGCTCATTTCGCTTTCGGACTTTACCTTTGGCGAGCAGGCGTTTGAGGCCAACGCTTCGCTGGATGCCGAGGGCAGGCTCGTTCGTGGCGATGCGGGGGCGGAGGGTGCCGGTGCAGATGCCCGCGCCGCCGTCCCCGGTCCTGCCGACCCCAAGCCCGATTCGTTTGAACTCGTATATCCCCAGGCGGCGGGCGTGCGCATGGGCATCTGTCCGTTTCCGGTGCGTGATTCGTACAGCTATTCGTCGATTGCCGCGGCGCTGCATGCCGAGGCCGAGGACCGTGCCGCCGAGACGCGCGTGCCCATGGACGAGGCTGGCGATGATGCGGAGTCGGATGGCTCGGAGATGACGGATGCGGACGTGGCTGCTGTCGAGCCCGCCGGCAATCCCATGGCGCTGGGCTCGGCGTTCCACGCCGCCTGCCAGTGGCTCATCGAGATGGGTGCCGATGCGTTGCCCGCTGCGCGCGCCGATGCGCTGGCGCGTCTGTGGCGCCTGACGCCGGAGCAGCGCCAGCGCTTCGATGTCGCTCTGGATCGCTGGCTCAAGTCGGCGGTCCGTGCCGAGCTGCTTGCCTGGCCGTGCGTTCGTGCCGAGGTACCGTTCTTCTCGCTGGGCTGCGAGGACAAGGACATTGCCCGCTACGGTGCATATGCCGAGGGCGCCATCGATGCACTGGCCACCGACCCGGCCGATCCGTCGCGCGCACTGGTCATCGACTACAAGACGGGTGGCACGCCGGATGAGACGCCGGACCAGCTGCTCGAGAAGCACGCCCTGCAGGCGCGCGTCTACGCCGATGCGTTGCACAAGGCGGGCTTTGAGACGGTGACGGTCAAGTTCGTTCGCGTGGAGCAGGCGAATCCGGCCATCTTCGTCGAACCCGCCGAACCCCAAGTAGTCACCTACAATCTCTAGCCCTCAGATAACTTGCGGTGGAATAGTTCCTGTATTGCGGCCCAGGTGGCCCAAGCGGGAACTATTCCACCGCAACTGCAAGAGGAGCCGTGTTGGTTTGGCTAGGTTCGGGTGCCGTCCGCGCCGTGCGGTAAAATCGTTCAGTCAGAACACGAACCCGCATCGGAGCTCATCACATGGCATTCGTCCATCTGCACAATCACACTGTTTTTTCCATGCTCGACGGCGCAACCCGTATCCAGGATATGGTCAACCGTGCCGTTGAGCTGGGTATGCCCGCCGTGGCCATTACCGACCACGGCTACATGTATGGCGTGCCCGACCTGGCGCTGGCCTGCGACGCCGTCAACCACAACACGCCCGAGTACAAGACGTGGAGCCACGACAAGGCCTTCTTGGAAAAGGACCGCCGCGACGAGCTGGTGGAGCCCGATCCCGAGGAAAACCCGCGCGAGCATGCCCAGTATGTGAAGGACATGGCCATGTGGGACGAGAAGGGCAACATCGACGAGCTCAAGCCGCCCCTGGTCATCAAACCCATCTTTGGGTGCGAGGTCTACTTTACGCCGGACGAGACGCTCGCCCGCGACCACAAGCCCGAGCTCTACCACATGATCCTTCTGGCCAAGGACCAGGAGGGCTACGTTAACCTGATGCAGACGGTCTCTGAGGCTGCCGTACAGGGCTTTTACTACAAGCCGCGCGTGACGCTCGACAACCTGCGCCGCCATGCCAAGGGCATGATCTGCACGAGCGCCTGCATTGCGGGCATCATCCCTAAATACATCGACCGCGGCGACATGGAAGGCGCCATCAAATGGGCCGAGACCTTCCGCGACACCTTCGACCCCGGCGACTTTTATATCGAGATCCAGGAACACGGCATTACCACCGATAACGGCCTGACCGACGAGCAGATGGATCGCACGCTCATCGACATCGCCAAACAGGTGGGCGTCAAGGTCATCGCCACTAACGACTTCCACTATCTGCGCCGCGAGGACGCGCCGGTGCAGGACGTCATCATGTGCATCGGCATGAACGCCAAGGTCGACGACCCCAACCGTATGCGCATGACCGGCTCGGAGTTCTACATGAAGACCGAGGAGGAGATGCGGGCAATGTTCCCGTATTGCCCCGAGGCCTGCGACAACACGCTCGAGATCGCCGACAAGTGCTACGTTGAGCTGGACTGGGACTCCATCATCCTGCCGCGCTTCCCGCTGCTCGACCCCGGCGAGACGCACGAGAGCCAGTTCCGTCGCGAGTGCGAGAAGGGCCTGCGCCAGCACTACGGCGAGGATTGGGCGACGCGCGAGATCAACGGCGTCAACATCAAGGACCGTTTCGAATACGAATACAAGGTAATCTGCGACAAGGGCTTTGCCGCGTACTTCCTGATCGTCGCGGAGTACGTCCAATGGGCAAAGGACAACGGCATCGGTGTCGGCCCCGGCCGCGGTTCCGCTGCAGGCGCTATCGTCGCCTACGCCATGAACATCACCGCGTTCGACCCGCTCGAGAACGGCCTGATGTTCGAGAGGTTCTTGTCTCCGCAGCGTACCGAGATGCCCGATATCGATATGGACTTCGACGATGAGCGTCGCCTCGAGGTTGTGGAGCACGTGCGTCAGCTCTACGGCCCCGAGAAGGTCACGCACGTCATCACGTATTCGACCATCAAGGCCAAGCAGGCCATCAACGACTCCGCGCGCGTGCTCGATTACCCCGTGTACATGGGCCAGCGCCTCTCCAAGATGATCTCGAGCGACCCCAAGTGCAAGCTCAAGTGCGTCCTGCACAAGACCGAGGGCAAAGAGGATTGGTACAACCCCGATTTCGAGGAAGCGTACCGCAAGGACGACGACGCCCGCCGCATCATCGACACGGCGCTCTCAATCGAGGGCCTCACCCGTGGCGAGGGCGTGCACGCGTGTGCCGTTCTAATCTGCCGCGACCCCGTCAACGAGCACGTGCCCACCAAGCTCGACACCAAGGGCGGCGTCGAGATTACCCAGTACGAGGGTCATACCGTTGCCGACATGGGCCTGCTCAAGATGGACTTTCTGGGCCTGCGCACGCTGACGGTTATCTCTAAGGCCAAAGCCAACATCAAAAAGAACTTCGGCATCGACATCAAAGAGGAAGAGATTCCCTTTGACGATCCCGAGATCTTTAAGCTCATGGGCTCCGGCCACACCGCCGGCGTCTTCCAGGTCGAGTCCGCCGGCATGACGGCCACGATCAAGAACATGAAGCCCACCGAGTACAAGCACGTCGTGGCATTGATCGCCCTGTACCGCCCGGGCCCGCTGGGCGCCGGCATGGTTTCGTCCTACATCAACCGTATGAACGGCAAGGAGCCGGCCGTCTCCTATGACGACCGTCTGGACGACATCCTGGGCGAAACCTACGGCACCATGGTCTACCAGGAGCAGGTTATGCTCATCTCCGTCGAGATGTGTGGCTTCTCCAAGGGCGAATCGGACTCGCGTATCCGTAAGCCCGTGGCTAAGAAAAAGATCAAGCTGCTCACGTCGACGGTGCTCCACTGGGAGGATGGCTCGGACGAGACCACTTACGACCACTGGATGAACGGCGCCATCAAGAACAACTACACGCGCGAGGTCGCCCAGAAGATTTGGGACGATGTTCTCGAGTTCGCATCTTACGCCTTCAACAAGTCGCACTCCGCCGGCTACGCCATCCTGGTTATGCAGACGGCGTGGCTCAAGGCGCACTATCCGCACGAGTACATGGCGGCCGTTCTGACGTCCTATACGGGCAAGACCGACAAGATCGTGCACTACGTCTCGGCATGCCGTCACGACGGCATCCCCGTGCTTTCGCCAGATGTCAACGAGTCCGGTACCGAGTTCACGGCTACCAAGGAAGGCGTGCGCTTTGGTCTGGCCGGCATCCGCGGCGTGGGCACCGGCGTGGCGCAAGCGATTATCGCCGAGCGCGAGGCGGGCGGTCCGTTTAAGACGCTGCACGACTTTGTCGAGCGCGTGGACTCGAGCCAAGCCAACCGTCGCGTGATCGAATCGCTGATCAAGGCAGGTGCCTTCGACTCCACGGGGTATCCGCGTCGCCAGATGATGCACTTTGTGGATAAGAACAACCCCGAGAACATCATCGATGCCGCGGTAAAGCGCCAGAAGGACCGCGCGAGCGGCCAGACGTCGTTCTTCGATATGTTCGGCGACGTTGAGGGCTCGGGCTTTGAGGTGAGCGTGCCCGATCCGGACGGCCAGGAATGGGACCGCCACCTTAAGCTGAGCCAGGAGAAGGAGGTTCTGGGCATCTATGTCTCGGATCACCCGCTGCGCCCGTTTGAGTATGCGCTCAGCAAAGCGCGCGACTTCTCGTTCTCGCAGATCGATACCGGCTACGAAGTGCAGAACCCCACGGGCGGCACCATCAACCAGGAAATTCCCGAGGGCAAGGCGCTGTGGTGGGCCGGCATGGTCTCGAGCGTGTCCAAGCGCGTGACCAAAAACGGCGACCCCATGGGCATCGTGCAGCTCGAGGACATGGAAGGCGAGGCCACCGTCGTGGTGTTCCCCAAGACCTACAAGGAGGCCGAGGGGTATCTGTACGGCGAGGTCGATCCCGAGACCGGCGTGCAGCTGTCCGACGCGTTTGTGCGCATTAAGGGCAAACTCGAGCGCTCGGACCGCGGCGACCAGATCATCGCGCAGGAGATCGTGCCGCTGGAGCTCAACGAGGAGAACAACAAGCCCAAGGTGTTTGAGGTCATGGTGCCCAACAGCCGTTTTAGCCAGGGCAACATGGCGCGCCTGGCCACGGTGCTCACCACCAACCCGGGCGGCGACCGCGTGGAGATCTTTATCGAGCAGGTGGACGGGCGCGTACTGCGCGCCGAGGTGCCTGCCAAGGTCAACGCGCGCTCGATTCCGCTGCTGGCCGAGGCCAAGGCCATTGTGGGTAACCAAGGCCGCGTGACGGTGATCTAGGGACGGCGTTGCTGAGGGGTAGCTAATTTGGGACGGGGCTTTTTTAGCTACCCTTTGACTGACGGCGAATGAGTCGGGGTCGGAATACATCTCAACCGACATATGGGGGTAGCTAAAATAGCCCCGTCCCAAATTAGCTACCCCGGGTGAGATTGGAGGAAGTGATGGCGCAGGGGACGTTTGCGCAGGCGCTTCGTAAGGAGGCGGCGCTCAGCAGTACCTTTATGAAGGGGCGCTCGCTCATGCTCAACGGCGCCGTGCTGTCGTTTGAGGACTCCGGCTCGCGCTTCTCCAAGAATGTGACTATTGAGGGCACGGTGCGCGGCTCGCGCGGCGACCTGTACAAGACGCACGTGGCGCTCGACATGGACGAGCACGAGGTTGTCGACTACGACTGCGATTGCCCCGCCGCCTTCCGCTATTCCGGCATGTGCAAGCACGCTATCGCCACGGCGCTGGCGTATCTGGATGCCAGTGGCGCCGAGCCCGTCGAGGGCTTGCGTACGCCGGTCCGCACGTTTACGGCGGCGCCTAAGCAAGCCGCGCGTCCTGCGTCTGCCGCACCGGCGGTCAACCCTAACTTTCCCTTCCCGGCGCCCGTCCCCACGAGCCCGAGCCTCATGAAGGCGCTCTCCGATCTTTCGGACGCGCGCATGGATGAGTTGGCGGGCATGCGCCGCAAGCTCGCCGGCACTGTCGACCCCGATGCCCCCAAGGCGGTGTTGGAGCCCTCGCTGGTACCGTACTACAATCCGCTGTTTGCCGACCGCTTTAGCTGGGCGCTCGAGCTTCGCATCCGCTGCGGCTCGGTGTCCTACGTGGTCAAGGACATCGACGGCATGGCCGCCGCCTACGTGCGCGGCGGCACGTTCTCGTACGGCAAAAAGCTCACATTCCTCCATACACCTGAGGCCTTCGACGAGGTTTCGGTGCGTCTACTCGACCTTGTTGTGGCAACGGTTGTGTATCTGAGCGACATCACAAGTTCGCGTTCGGCGTCGTACGATTTTGCACGCAGCGGCTTTGTCGCCGAGCGCCAGCTGCCGCTGTCCGAGCATGACATCGTATACATGCTGGACCTGCTGCGTGGCCGGACCATTTCCTTTGAGCCCGCCTGGTCGCGGGGAACGACGACGCATCGTTCCTACGAGGTGGCGGTTGAGTTGTTGCCGGTGGGGGAGGACGAGGCCTCGGCAAAACAACCGCCACTCCTTGCCGCCAAGATCGCGCCGGCGGCCGGTGGCAGCTACGACCTGCGCCTGCCGGCCGATACGTACTGCTTTGTCGCAGGCGACGCGGCCTATCTGGTCGACACGCACCGCGCGCGCCGCGCCGATGCAGCGTTTGCTCAGCATGCCGCACCGTTTCTGTCGCGTCTGCTGCCTTGTCGCACGCCGGTCCATATCGCCGCCGAACAGGTGGGCGAATTCTGCCGCATGGCACTGCCCGTGCTGCGCGAATACACTGACCTCACCGCTCCCGCCGTGCTCGACACCGTGGCGCCCGAGCCGAGCTTTGCCATGGCAATCGGTGTCGACGACGGGCTCGTGACCTGCAAGATTACGGTTGCCTACGGTGATTGGTCGGCAGATCTCTTTAGCCTGGGTGCTCCGGGAAGCCCCTTCGAAGAACAGCGCCCGGGCGTGCCGCCGCGCGACGAGATAGCAGAGTTTCGCGTTATGGACACGGCGGCCCTGTATTTCGACTTTTACGAGGGCGGCCTGGCGTTTGAGGAGCGCGACGACGAGAGCCTGTTCTGCTTGCTGACCGAGGGCCTGTCTGCCCTGTCCGAGCTGGGTGAGGTCATGCTCAGCGACCGTCTGCGCCAGATCTCGGTCCGCCCTGCGCCCAAGCTTTCGGTGCGTGCGACCGTCAAGAGCAATCTGCTCGATGTCGAGCTGGGTGCGAGCGGGCTTTCGGCCGCGGACCTTGCCGTCTATCTCGATTCGTACAAGCGTCACCAGACGTTTGCGCGTCTCACGTCCGGCGACATCATTCGCCTGGACGAGGGCGCCCGAGCCGCGTTTGGCCTCGCCGAGGACCTGGGTGTCGATGCCGTCGACCTGCTCGACGGCGTGTCGCTTCCCGCGTCGAGTACCCTATTCGTCGATAGCATGCTCGCGCGCACGCCCGCGCTCGAGGCCGATCGTGACGCCGCGTTCCGCCGCACCGTCGAGCGCTTGGATACGCTCGGCAAGATGGACTTTACGGTGCCGGTCTCGCTCAAGGCCACACTGCGCGGCTATCAGGTCGACGGATACCAGTGGCTCGGCTCGCTCGAACACCTGGGCCTTGGCGGCATCTTGGCCGACGACATGGGCCTGGGCAAAACGCTGCAGATGATCGCACATATCCTGGCGCGCGTGGAAGCGGGGGACGCCAAGCCCACGCTTGTGGTGTGCCCTGCGTCGCTTGTGTACAACTGGACCGCCGAGCTGGAGCGCTTTGCCCCGTCGCTCGATGTGTGCGCCATCGTGGGCGCCAAGGCGCAGCGTCGCGTGCAGATTGCCGGCGTTGCCGAGCATAACGTGGTCGTGACGTCGTATGACCTTATGCGGCGCGATATCGACGAGTACGTCGAGCAGGATTTTGCCCGCGTGGTGCTCGACGAGGCCCAGTACATTAAAAACCCGCTCACGCAGGTAGCGCGTGCCGCCAAGCGCCTGCCTGCCGGCGTGCGCTTTGCCTTGACGGGCACGCCCATCGAAAACCGCTTGTCCGAGCTCTGGAGCATCTTCGACTTTTTGATGCCGGGCCTGCTTGGCACGCGCGAGTCGTTTGCCAAGCGCTTCGAAAGCCCGGTCGAGCACGCCGAGGGCGACAGCGCCGCTCGTCTGCAGGCACTCGTGTCGCCGTTTGTACTGCGCCGTGTCAAGGAGGACGTGGTGGCCGATCTGCCCGAAAAGATCGAGGACACGGTCATGGCGCAGCTCACCGGCGAGCAGCGCAAGCTCTACCTGGCCAACCAGGACCGCATCGCCCAGCAGGTGCAGCACCGCGAGGCCGGGGAGTTTAAGAAGGACAAGCTCAAGGTACTTGCCGAGCTCACCAAGCTGCGCCAGATCTGCTGCGACCCGCGTCTGCACTACGAGGATTACAAGGCGGGGAGCGCCAAGCTCGATACGTGCATGGAGCTCGTGCACGGCGCACTCGACGGCGGACATCGCATCCTGTTGTTCAGCCAGTTTACGGGTATGCTCGATATTATCGGTAAGCGCCTGGCCAAGGAGGATATCGCCTTCCTTAAGCTCACGGGCGCATCGTCTAAAGAGAGCCGCGCCAAGATGGTCGCACAGTTCCAGGCGGGCGAGGTGCCGGTCTTTTTGATCTCGCTCAAGGCGGGCGGCGTGGGCCTTAACCTGACGGCGGCCGACGTGGTAATCCACTACGACCCGTGGTGGAACGTGGCGGCGCAGGACCAAGCGACTGACCGCGCGCATCGTATTGGCCAGCAACATACCGTGACCGTGTACAAGCTCATCGCCAAGGACACGATCGAGGAGCGCATTATGCAGATGCAGGAGTCCAAGCGCGACCTGGTCAACAGCGTGCTCGGCGGCGACGGCATCTCGTCGGCACTGTTCACGCGCGAGGATGTTCTGGCGCTGCTCGGCGGCGACGGGCGCTAGCCGCGCGCGGGGTGGGACTGCTGGAGTGGGCAGGACGGTCGACGCATTTTGGCCCGACCGCTTGCCTGGTCCGTTATGTGTTCATTTGCAATGCCGTGGATGGTTTGTCTGCCTTTGGGCATAAGAACCATCAAGAACATTGGCACATCAGCAAAGGAGAACATCATGGCGAAATTCTTTAAGGACCCCGACGGTAAGCTCATCGCTGCCCTTGGCGACGACGTTGCGACCCCTGCCGGTTGCACGGAACTGACCGCAAACACTGAGGACGCGGCGCACGAGAAGCACGTGCCTGTTGTCGAGACCGAGCGCGACGGTCACGTGATTCGTGCACGCGTTGGCTCGGTCGAGCACCCCAGCCTGCCCGAACACTACATTGAGTGGATTGCGCTTGAGGCCGAGGGCCGCTTAGAGGTTCATTACCTTGAGCCCGGCATGAAACCCGCGACGTTTTTCGCGGGCGGCTCCAAGACCGGTACCGTCTATGCCTACTGCAACCTGCACGGGCTGTGGTCCGCGACATTCTAGGAGCGCGCCCCCGCTCGGGGTATCATAACTAGCATATGCACATGCAAGCGCCGGCTGCATTATGCGGCCGGCGCTTTTACTACGATTTCGATGGTTTACGACGGAAAGGGCTGGGCCATGAAGCTCGCGCTTGCACAGATCGATATGCGCCTGGGTGATATTGAGGGCATTTGCGGCCGCATCGAGGACCAGGCTCGTCTGGCCCACGAGCGCGGGGCGCGCGTGCTGTGCGTTCCGGCTCCGCTCTTTATGGGCGCCATGCCCGGTGGCCTGGTGGGCGCTGCCGACTTTGAGCACGACGTGCTTGCCGGTTTGACTGGTGTCGCCGAGCGTATCCAGGAGCTTGACATGATCTGCATCGTGCCCGCGGCGGTTTCGTTTGAGGGCCAGCCGCTGCTCGACTACATGATGCTCAAGGACGGTCATGTGGTGCCGGCGCGTTCGAGCATTGCCCTGCAGCGTGGCGAGAACAACGACACACGTTGGGCGCCGCCGGTGTTCGACGTGGACGGCGTGCGCATCGCCGTGATTTTTGACTTGGACCGCGAACTCGAGATGTTGCCGACCGGTGTTGACCTCATTGCGTATTTCCAATTCAACGCGTTTGACATGACCGACCGCGAGACTGCCGCCATTGCTGCCGTTCGCAGCGGCGCCTACCGCAAGATCGCATCCAAGCGCAGCGTGTGGTTTGCCTGCATGGCGCCGGTCGGTGCCTATGACGAGTCGGTGTATACCGGCGGTTCGTTTGTGCTCGACGACTGCGGTCGCGTGGTGGCCCAGGCGCCGTGCTTTGAGGAGAGCCTGCTGGTTCAGGAGATTCAGCGCGGCGTGATGCTCGATGCCCTGGAGGATCACGAACTGCCCGAGTTCCGTTCCGAGGAGTGGCTGTGGCAGGCGCTGGTGCTCGCCGTGCGCGACAACGCCCGAGCCCACGGTGCGTCGCGTGCTGTGGTGACACTCGAGGGTGACTTGCCGTCGTCCCTGCTGGCGGCGCTGGCCGTCGACGCTCTGGGCCCGCGCAATGTGATTGGCCTGGTGCTGGGGCGCAACCGTATCTTTACGCCGGCGCAGGAAGAGGCCGAGGCTGCCCGCTGTGCCGCCGTCCGCGCCATCGCCGAGCGTCTGCACATTCGCACCGTCGAGCGCGATGCACCGGATGCGGCGCGTGTGCTCGATCGCGACGTGTCGGCGGGCGATGCCGAGCGTCTGCGCTCGCGCACGTTGGGCCTCATGCTGGAGGACACGGCGCTCGAGCTGGGTGCGATGGCGCTGAGCCCGCTGTCCAAAACCGAGTACGCGCTGGCGGCGCCGGCGCTTTGCGGCGGCTACCAGGGCGATTACGCGCCCTTTGGCGATGTGTACCTGTCGACGCTTGAGTTTGTGGCGCGTGTGCGCAACCGCACGTCTGCCGTGGTGCCCCAAGAGCTCGTGACGCTCAACGCGGTGGAAGATTGTATGGAGCGCGTGCTGGCGCAAGCGCTCTCGACGCTCGACGGTCCGGTCGATATGCTCGACCGCGCGGCACAGCTGCTCGGCGGGCTTGAGCCGGGTGAGGTCGATGGCGCGCTCGAGGCGCACGTGGACCGCAATCGATCTTTCGACGACATCCCGATGGCCGCTGGCAAGCCTGAGGCTTGCTCGCTGCTGCTGATGCTCGTTCGACAGGGTGAGGCTGCCCGCCGCATGTTGCCGATGGCGCCGATCGTCTCGGCCCGTTCGTTTGCCGAGCGTGCCTGGCCGTATATGCTCGCGTGGTCCGACCTGGGGCTTAACGGCAAGGAGCGTATGACGGTCGATTCGCTGGCGCGCGCCGAGGTGCGCCGTTTTGCTGACGAGGATACGAGCGAGCGCGTGCGAAACGAGATGATGGGCGTGCTGGGCGAGCTACTGGGTATTTCGCCCGAGCAGATGGAGGAGCTGCGCTCTGAGGATGGCCAGCGTCGTTTGCATGAGGGTATGAAAAAGTTCGAGGGCGAGGTTCAGGACGCCATCGATAAGATGATGGGCGGTCAGGGCGGTCCGCAGGGTGGGCCCCAGGGTGGTCCGATGCCGCATCCGCCGGTGGATCCGAGGCAGTTCCCCTTTTTCTCGCAGAACTAACTATGGGATAGGATTCGCTCCCAGCCCCGATACTTCAACTAAGCATTTCGGCCCCGTTGTGTTATTCTAGAACAGACGTTCGTGAATGATGCGCGGGGCCTTGTCTTGCGCTGTGCTTGTGGCGAGGGGAGGTCGGCTTGGTCATTTTGGGTATCGACCCCGGTTTGGCCCATACGGGTTGGGGGATTATCGAGGAGCGGCGCGGCGAGGTTCGCTGCCGTGCCTACGGCTGCATCGAGACCAGTGCCGGAAGTCCGCTCGCGGTGCGCCTGTCGCATATCGCCCGCGACCTCAAGGGTGTCGTGGAGCGTTATCGACCCGATACCGCTGCTATCGAGAGCATTTACTTTGGTGCTAACGTTCGCTCGGCAATTCCTACGGCGCATGCCCGCGGGGCTGCACTCGTGGCGCTGTCGGAATGCGCGCTCGAGATTGGCGAATACACGCCCATGCAGATCAAGCAGGCTGTGGTGGGCACCGGCGCCGCGGACAAGCGGCAGGTCGCCTACATGGTACGCACGCTAACGCAGCTCGACCACGACCCGCATCCCGACCATGCCGCCGATGCCCTGGCTTGCGCCATCTGCCACGTAAACCTCAGCCGCACCCGCGCCCTTACCGGTGGCGAGTTCTATCAACAGAGAGGAACCGGATACTGATGATTTCCCAGCTCCACGGAACGCTTGTCGAGGCCACGATGAGCTCTGCTGTCGTCGATGTGTCGGGCGTTGGCTTTGAGCTCGGCATTTCGGGCAGCACTGCGGCCACGTTGCCGACGCCCGGTGGCGAGGTCCGCCTCTACACGCGTATGCAGGTGCGCGAGGACGCCATGACACTTTTCGGTTTTTCCTCAAAGGATGAGCGCACGATGTTCGACCGGCTCGTGTCCGTTTCGGGCGTTGGCCCGCGCCTGGCGCTTGCCGTGCTTTCCACCTATACCGTGGGGCAGCTGTATTCGCTGGTGATGGCCGAGGACGACAAGGGCATGGCCAAGGTACCCGGTGTGGGCAAAAAGACAGCTCAGCGCCTGATCCTGGAACTCAAGAGCACCTTTGCCAAGGATAAGGGCTTTGTGCCGGTCGACGTGATTCCCGGACAGGTTGCGATGCCCGTGCCCGCTGCCGCTCCCTCGGCGATCGATGATGCCCGTGCGGCGCTCCTTTCCATGGGCTTTAGCCCGCAGGAGACCGATGTTGCCCTGAGCGGGTATGATGGGCAGAATATGCGTGTCGAGGATCTGCTCGGCGCGGCGCTTAAGCGACTCGGAATGGATGCGTGATGTGGGAAGCCGATGACTCTCAGGACCTGTGGGCGACGCCCGGCAACTCGCCGGCGGCATCCATGGCGCACGGCGAGCGCATGGTGGGCTCGGAGCTGACGGCCGAGGACCTCGATGTCGACCGCACTTTGCGCCCCCAGCGCCTGGACGATTACTGTGGTCAGGAGCACATCAAGCAGAGCCTGCGCGTGTTGATCGAAGCGGCGCAGAGCCGTGGCGAGACGCTCGACCACGTGATCTTCTCGGGTCCTCCGGGCCTGGGCAAGACCACGCTGGCCACCGTTATCGCCAACGAGCTGGGCGCTCAGATCAAGACCACGAGTGGCCCTGCCATCGCGCGCACGGGTGACCTGGCGGCCATCCTTACTAACTTGCAGCCGGGTGATGTGCTGTTTATCGACGAGATCCACCGCCTCAACCGTTCGGTCGAGGAGGTCCTGTACCCCGCGATGGAGGACTTTGCCCTCGATATCGTGATTGGCAAGGGTCCGGCGGCGCGCTCGATTCGCCTGGATATTCCCAAGTTTACGCTGGTAGCGGCAACGACCCGCTCAGGCATGTTGACCGGCCCGTTGCGCGACCGCTTTGGCATTTCGTATCGCCTGGATTACTACACGGTCGAGGAGCTCGCGCAGATTGTGACGCGCTCGGCGACTATCCTGGGCGTGACGATCGACCATCCCAGTGCACTCGAGATCGGCTCGCGTTCGCGCGGCACGCCACGTCTTGCCAACCGCCTTCTCAAGCGCGTGCGCGATTACGCACAGGTGCGTGGCAGCGGCCCTATCGAGCTCGATATCTGCCGCCAGGCGCTCGAGTTTTTCGAGATCGACGAGCTCGGTCTGGACTGGATGGATATTCGTATCTTGGAGACGCTTGCCAAGACGTTCTCCGGCCGTGCTGTAGGCCTGACGACCCTTGCCAGTGCGGTGGGCGAGGACCCGGGCACGCTCGAGGATGTCTATGAGCCCTATTTGCTGCAGTGCGGGTTGATGATTCGTACGCCGCAGGGCCGTCAGGCAACCCTTCGCACCTTTGAGCACCTGGGGATTGAACCTACCGTTTAGGGCGCTTTGTTTTGGCGGGCTGTTGGACTATCGCTGGGCATCGGGTAAACATATCGCCGTTCATCGGTTATGGGCGTTTTACTATTGCGCGCCCGTGCTATGCTGAATTGGCCTTTTTCTCATTCGGTAACGAAAGGACCGCCCATGCCTACTGACATCGAAATCGCACGTTCTGTCACGCCACTGCCTATTACCGAGGTGGCCAAGAACGCCGGCGTCGACGTTAAGCACCTTATTCCGTACGGCTTCGACAAGGCTAAGGTCGACTATTCACTGCTCAACGAGCCGACTGATCACCAGGCCAAGCTCGTCCTCGTGACCGCTATCAACCCAACATCTGCGGGCGAGGGCAAGACCACCACGACCATCGGTCTGGCCGACGGCCTGCGTCGTCGCGGCGTCAAGAGTGCCGTGGCCCTGCGCGAACCTTCGCTCGGCCCCGTCTTTGGCGTGAAGGGCGGTGCTGCCGGCGGCGGTTGGGCTCAGGTCATCCCCATGGAGGATATCAACCTGCACTTTACCGGCGACTTCCACGCTATCGGTGCTGCCAACAACCTGCTGGCCGCCATGCTTGATAACCACATCCAGCAGGGCAATCAGCTCAGTATTGACGTTAAGCGCATCACTTGGAAGCGCGTTGTCGATATGAACGACCGTCAGCTGCGCCACGTTATCGACGGCATTGGCGGCAAGGCCCAGGGCGTGCCGCGCGAGGACGGCTTCGATATCACCGTCGCCTCCGAGGTCATGGCAATCCTGTGCCTGTCTACGAGCATCAGCGACCTCAAGGAACGCTTGGGTGAGATCGTCGTCGGCTACAGCTTTGCCGGCGAGCCCGTCCGTGCCCGAGACCTTAAGGCCCAGGGTGCCATGGCCGCGTTGCTTAAGGACGCGCTCAAGCCCAACCTGGTGCAAACGCTCGAGGGCACGCCCGCGTTTGTCCACGGCGGTCCCTTCGCCAACATTGCCCACGGCTGCAACTCTATCATGGCCACGCGTATGGCGATGCGCTTTGGCGATGTTGCCATTACCGAGGCCGGCTTCGGTGCCGATCTGGGTGCCGAGAAGTTCCTCGACATCAAGTGCCGCATGACGGGCGTTCGTCCCAGCGCCGTCGTGATCGTCGCGACCGCTCGTGCGTTGAAGTACAACGGTGGCGTCGCCAAGGCCGATCTCAACGAGGAGAACCTCGAGGCACTCAAGGCTGGCATGCCCAACCTGCTGCGTCACGTCGACAACATCCAGAACGTATATGGTCTGCCCTGCGTGGTCGCCATCAACCGCTTCCCGACGGACACCGAGGCCGAGCTTGCGCTCATCGAGTCCGAGTGCCAGAAGCTCGGCGTCAACGTTAAGCTGTCCGAGGTCTGGGCCAAGGGCGGCGAGGGCGCGCTCGAGCTTGCCGATGAGGTCATGCGTCTGATTGAGCAGCCGAGCGAGCTCAAGTTTGCCTATGAGGACGGCGCTGATGTCGCTGATGCCCTCGAGGCCGTTGCCACCAAGGTCTACCGCGCCGACGGCGTTGACTTTACGCCGGCCGCCAAGCGCCAGCTCGCCGAGCTGCGCGAGAATGGTTTTGGCAACCTGCCGGTTTGCGTCGCTAAGACGCAGTACAGCTTTAGCGACAACGCCAAGGCCCTGGGCGCTCCCGAGAACTTCCGCATCACCGTGCGTGAGCTCAAGGTTTCTGCCGGCGCCCACTTTGTGGTCGCGCTGACCGGCAGTGTTCTGACCATGCCGGGTCTGCCCAAGGTGCCCGCGGCCGAAAACATCGACGTCGACAACGACGGCAACATCACCGGCCTGTTCTAAGTCTGCTGTCCATAGCTGCTTGTCCGCCCCGCCGTGCCCACAAGGCCCGGCGGGGCTTTTTGATCCTTAGACCCGCGCATGTCTTGTAGATACCGACGGACTCTGCCCATCATAGGCTTTTGCGCGGGTAGAATGCATGGATAACTTGAGGCTCACGCGCGACGGAAAGGAATCGTTGCATGGATCAGGACAAGACAACCGTGATGGGCGGCTACGGTTCCGCGCAGGCTGGCGATAGCGTCGATGCGACCCGCGTTGTTCCCAACCCCGGTTATACCGACCCCGCCGCGACGCAGCCTTCTGCCGAGCCCACCCGGGTTATGGGCTATGGCGACACGGCGCAGGATTCTTACGCTGCATCTTCGCAAGGCCCCTATGGCAACGCAGCTCCGGATCCGTTTGATTACGCGCCGCAGGATTCTTATGCTGCCTCGACGCCGAATTCCTATGACAACCTGCCGCAGAATCCCATTCCGCAGCCTCAGCAGACGACGTATTTGCCTCGCACGGCGCAGCCTCGCTACGAGTCGCGCCAGCCGTATCGCGAGTATCCCAAATCGATTCCGCAGTATGGTGAGGACGAGGAGAAGGCACCGTCGCGTCCGTCGAGCGTGATCAAGAAAATCCTGATTGTGCTGGCGATCTTCTTTGCCTTGTCGGTCGTGTTCGCCATCGTGTCGGGCATGCTCAACAAGCGGGGCGCCACGACCGATGCCACGACCGAGCAGGCCGAGACCACCCAGTCTGCTGCCGTCGACCTGAGCGATATCCCGGGACAGTACTGGTCCAACGCCAAGAAGCTCCTCAAGTCACGCGGAGCCGACCTTTCGAACGCCGTGATCCTGACCGACGATGGCTCAACGCCCGTCATCGATTCCAACTGGGTTGTTACGAATGCCTACTATAACGACAACGGCAACCTGGAGATTCAGCTCACGCACAAGAACAGCTATGGCAACTCGTCCGGCGGCCAAAGCGGTACCGACAGCTCGAGCTCCAATACGCTGGAGGATTTGAGCAACAAGGCACAGGAGTTGGGAGACAAGGCACAAGAGCTGGGCGATACAGCCCAAAACCTCGGCGATACTGCTCAGAATCTGGGCGATATGGCTACCAATGCCTGGGACGCGCTGCAAAACGGCATCTCGGGCGCGCAGGGAAACTAGCTGTTAAGCAGGCTACAGTTGCTCGGCCGGACGGTCGGGCGAGCTAAAGCCCGAATCAAACGTGACGACGCATGAGGCATCGGGTCGGCGCTCGTGCACGATGCGCGTGACGAGCCCCAGCAGCTCCTCGTCGGATATGTCAAAGCCGTCGGGACGCACCAGGTCAAACGAAACGAACCCGTCGTGCTCGTGCAGGTCGTGGATGGAGAGCGCGGGATCGATCTGCATGACGCCGCGCTTGACCCAGCCGCGCAAGTCATCGCCGGTTGTCGCGATGGGGTCGCAGTGCAGCGTGATACCAATGCCCATCTGGCGCTTGATGTCGTGCTCGATGGTGTCCAGAATCTCGTGGTGCTCAAACGCGTCGCCCTCGCCGGGCATCTCCACGTGGGCGCTGGCAAACTGACGACCGGGGCCGTAGTCGTGCACCATGAGGTCGTGTGTGCCCAAGACCTGCGGATAGGACATGATCTTGTCGCGGATTGCCTGGACGAGCTTGGGGTCGGGCGCTTGCCCCAGCAACGGGCTGATGGCGTCGCGCACCAGGCCCAGGCCGCTGATGCAGATGAAGATGCCCACACCCAGGCCTGCCCAGCCATCGAGATCAAAGCCGGTCGTCTGCGAAATAAGCGCCGCCACCAAGACCGAGCCCGAGGTGATGACGTCGTTTTTGGAGTCCTGCGCCGTGGCGATGAGCGTTTCGGAGTCGATGCGATCGCCCAGCGTGCGGTTGAACGCTGCCATCCAGAATTTGACGAGCATGGACAGAACAAGGGCAGCCATGGAGAGCGCCGAATACACGGTGGGCGAGGGCTTGATGATCTTGGTGACCGACTCGAGGATTAGGTTGATGCCGACGGCACAAACCAGGACGGCGACAAACAGACCAGCCAGGTACTCGTAGCGGCCGTGGCCGTAAGGGTGGCCCTCGTCTGCCGGGCGGCTGGCAAGGCGGAACCCGAGCAGGCTCACGATGTTGCTCGAGGCATCGGAGAGGTTGTTGAAAGCGTCGGCGATGAGGGAGACGGAACCGGCGAGCAGGCCCGCGATGCCCTTGGCCAGGCACAGGGTGATGTTGAGGCCAATGCAGATGAGGCTTGCGGCAAAACCCGCGTTGGTGCGGCAAGATGCATCGACCGGCTCGTCCTCGCTGCCGGGAACAAGCGTATGTACCAGCCGATTTACAAATAGCATAGCGGTCGTCCTCACAATCATGTTTAAGGGGATAGTGTAGCTCGCGCGGGGGCGCCGTGCACCGATGCTCAGAAAATGCAGCAATAGTCTGCCGGTGCTAACGAGCGAGCCTTCTCGTCTGCCTGGGTGGTCCATTTTGGGCCACATGGGTATGGGCATGTGCCTGTTTGCTCGACATACTTAATGTCGACAGCCCCTGTGCAAAGGAGGACGTTTCCATGGACGAGATGTTTGCCATTAAATGTCAAAACTGCGGCGGCCCTATGTACTCGCACCAGGCTAAGCGCAGCTTTGAGTGCGCCTATTGCGGTGCGGTCATTCCGTGGCAGGCGGACGCCGGAGAGCCCAAGAGCGCTTTGGGCATTCGCCATACGCCGTTGACGGTGGTGGATGGACTGCTCAAGCTCACGCATGTGTCGCAACTCGAGCGCCCGGAGGACCCGGACTGGTATTTCTTCAATTCGCACTGGCGCAATCAGTCGGTCCTGGAACATCTGCTGTGGGAGGATCGCGGCACGGCGCAAGAGTTCCAAGAGGCCACGCATGTGAGCATTCCTTGCCCCTTCTGCGGAGCGTCCTTTGAGGGCGAGTCAACGCAGCGCGTGTTTGAGTGCCCGTCCTGCGGCAACAAGATCGGCATTGCCGACCTGCTCAAGCCCGGTACCTTCAGCAAGCGTCTGACCATGGGCGTGGGTGCGGAGTATGTGCCGGAGCAGGGCATTCCCTGCGAAATCTCGCCGCAGCAGGCACGTGCCAACGCACTGCAGCTGGTGCGCCAGTACCCCGACGCCTTTGCCGGGCACGACGTGGAAGATGCGATCCAAAACGACATGATGCTCTTCTATTTCCCCATGGCGCTGGCGGACCTGCGCATGATGGCGAGCTTCCCGGGCAAGGGCCTGAGCAAGGAAACCCTGGTGTACTACGAGGTGCTCGACTGGGCGTATCCGAGGGCAAACTATCTGGATGTTCGACTTATGGGCATTTTGGAGCCGTGGGACTATGCCAAGGTTGGGCCGTTTGACCCTGCCATGCAGGAAGGCGACTTCCGCGTCGTCTCCGTCGATGCGTCTACCAAGGACCAGGTGGTCATTGATAAGTTGGCGCTCGACATTGCGGGCAACGACGCCGAGGCTGTACTGGGGCTCAATAAAAAGAGCATCCGCACCTGGGCGCGCAAGGCTCGCAAACACAAGGACGGTTTGGTGATGGTGCCGGTGTACTTTGTCGACCGTCCGGCGACGGATGGCCGCGATGGCGAGCAGGTGCGCATCGCCGTGAACGGCCAGACGGGTCGTGCGGCAGCGGTAGTGTTTAGCGACAAGCGCGAGACGCATATCGTGGCGCCGCTCAACCCGAGCCTGCATCTGTCCGGCGAGAGCACCGTGCACGCCACGCCCGTCGAGGTCAAATACGTTAAATCGCCGTTCCTCTATCAGATTGTGCGCCGTGGAGACGGCGAGCAGCCGCGTCAGGTGGCAGCCGCCGTCGAGGGTTCTTACCGAGAGGAAAAGCCCAAACGCAAGGGCTTGTTTGCTGCGATCTTTGGGAAGTAGGGGAGTAGCGCCGGTTGTTGCCGTAACGTGATGGCCGGGGGTGCGGGGCGGCTCTCAGGAGTGCGGGCTGCTGTCTGATTGTTTGAGGGTGCCAGATGTAAATAAACAGTGGAGCGGCTGCAAAAGAGCTGCCTCACTGGGTAAAATCAGGTTGTGCCGCGGAACCCGCTCCTCAGCGCTTAAACTTCGGAGACGCGGGCAACGCAGGTATTATCGTCTAGGGCCGGCTGCAACCGGCCCTTTTCTGTGACAGCCAATGGACCCACATCAGACGAAGGCCGCGTCTTTGCCTGTCAGGTCATGCTCGCCAGCCACGGCTAGAATGTCGTTGCCGGCGTCCATGACCGGTATTGTTTCGTAGCGTGCGTCGCAACCGCGAGTGCGCCTGCGACGGCTGCGGTGGCTTCGGTCGCAACGTGCTGCTACCCTTGCGCTTCGCCATTAGACGCTTCATTGATGGCGCGGTACTCGGCACTCAGCTCGCGCGCCAGCTCTTCCTTGCTTGGAAGATACGGCAGGTATTTGGCGGCAAACACTTGGTCGTTGTCTTCGGGCAGCGTGTACTCGACGATCGAATCGCTTTTGTCCGCGCAGAGCACGATGCCTATGGGCGGATTGTCGCCTTCGTTCATGAGTTCGCGCGTGTAGTAGTTCACATACATTTGCATCTGGCCTAGGTCCTGATGCGTAAGGTCATCGGTCTTAAGGTCGATGAGCACGAAGCAGCGCATCAGATAGTTGTAAAACACAAGGTCAATATAGAAATGGCGTCCATCAAAGGTGATGCGCTTTTGGCGCGCCTCGAAAGCGAAACCACGGCCAAGCTCCAGCAGGAACTTCTGAAGATGCGTGATGAGCGCCTGCTCTAGATCGCTCTCGCGAAACGCAGTATCGTCCGAGAAACCTAAAAACTCCAGTACATATGGGTCGCGGATGATATCCTCGGGGCGATGGGTCGGGGCGCTCTTTTGGATTTCTTGGGTGACGGCCTCCTTGTCCTTGCTGGCAAGTAGGCGCTCGCGGAACATGGTATTGATCTGGCGTTCGAGCTGACGCGTGCTCCAACGAGAATCGGCGCATTCGTTCATGTACCAGGTGCGAGCGTCAGGGTCGGAAATGCGCATCAACCTGCGGTAATGAGTCCAGCTCAATTCGCTACGCAGTGCGTCGCGAATTGGAAACGCAAGAAAGAACTGACGCATATTGCGAAGGTTTGCGATGCCAAAGCCTCTTCCGAAATCCGCGGTAAGCCTTCTGGAGAGGCCTGCAATCAATGCCTCTCCATATGCTGCGCGCCCCTCTCCGCCCTGTTCATCAACAATACTCTTGCCGATCTCCCAATATGCCTCAACCATCGCAAAGTTAACGGCGGTATAGGCCTTGTCGCGAGCGGCGTTGAGAATCGAGGAGACCTGCTTGTAAAAACCTTCGGGCACGATTGCCGATTCTCCACGGTTTACCAGTTCGCCCATCACTGTCGCCCCACTTTCCTCTTGTGGAATGCATCTTTATCGAATTTAGTTTAAAGCCTCGCGCGGACACGAATTACTGTGCTGTTTGGCACCTTCGCATGGGGGCCTTGCGGCGACTAAAATGTGACCATAGTGACAGTTTTAGCGAACCCCGCGGGAGTGACACGCATGGATAACAACACTTTGCTGTTCTAGGACAAAGGTTCGGGTAGGTTTAAAGACGTTAAGATCTACCCCAATCGTATCGAGGTGCTCAAGAAGGGCACTTTTGGTGGCAAGCACACCGAGATTGTCTATCTTAAGGACATCACGGGGGTCAACAGGATCAAGGGCCGCGACGTTTTTCTGCGCAATCGACTGTTGACCGCTTGCGTCTTTAGCCTGAGTAGCCGTGCGAAGGCCCAGGAATTTGTGAACGCGCTGAACATGGTGATGTAGCCGATAGCGGCGTTCGGGCCAAGGTAAAAATCGGGGGCACAGAACGGTGTTCTGCGCCCCCGATTGAGTCGATGTGTCTAAAAGGCCGGCTTGCCTATTCGCTAGCGCCTTCGCTGTCTTCGCGGTCACTGGCAAGCATTGCTGCACCTGCGACCGTTGTCGCCATGGCGGCAGCGGCGAGCCCGGCGGCAATGCCGGAGCCGTCGCCCGTGTCGGCGAGTTTTCCGCCCGAGCCCTTGCCCTTGTTGCCCTTACCATTCTTATCAGCGCTGCCTGCGCTGGAACCCGTGCCGCTGCCGGTGCCGCCTGCACTGTCCGAGGCCGCTACGGTAAAGTTTGCGGCTCCGTCGCTGGCGAGCGTGTAGTTCTGCGCCGCGTCGCCCAAGAGACCGTTCACGCGCACCCAGTACGTTCCTGCGGCAAATGTTTCGCCCTCGGCCATTGCTGTGCCCGGAGCGCCGTTCGCGTCGTGCACAAACTCGAGCTGGGCCGTGCAGGCATCGGTTTCGAGCTTGCCCTCGAGTGATGCCGCAATCTTGGCGCGCACGTCTTCGCCGGCCTTAAGGCCTTCGAGTCCCTCAAAATGGGGCGTCAGCGCGAGCGGATCGATATCGATGGGCACGAAGCCCTGCAGTCCTGTAGCGGTCTCGTTGCCCAGGGCGTCGACATCCACGTATTCGATGGCAAACGCGCTGCCAGAAGCGGCCACGTTGAGTGCGTTGCTGCTGTTAACGAGGCGGAAACGGCCCTCGCCAACGGTCTTGCCATCCTGGAATGAGGCATCGCTCAGCGAGTCGCCGTACGTCATGCGCATGCGGGTCGGGAGATAGTACGGGAGATAGTACGAAGCCGTCTGCTTGTGCTCCGTATCGTAATTGCGCTGATAGATGCTCCGGGCCAGCGCCGCATCAACAAAGTCGGATGCGATGATGCCAATGTGCTTGAGGTAATCTGACTTTGTATCCTCAATGCCGCTGGGATTGATGTACGGGCTCTTATACAGATGCTCGTTGACTACTCGTGCCGAGGTAAAAGGATTGCCTCCGTGCGACAAGCCCGTGCAGCTGGTGTAGTTGATAGACCAGCAACGCTCCAGGACTTTCTCCTTGGCCCTGTTATCGTCCTCGACATCTACCTCGTTGCGCGTGCGCCCGGACGTTTCCTTCAGCGCATTATCGACCCAGCTGAGCTTGTCGGTTCCCGTGAGTTTGTACTTGTCCTGGGCGTATACCTTGGTGCAATAGGGCTCTTTGTCGCCTGTTTCCCCCGCGGCTTCAAAGCCCCGCGCGTCTTGGACGAGACACATAGTGGCGCTGTCGGAGTGAGCCTTGATCTTGTTATCCCATTCGGTGAGGTCGAGTCCCCACGTGTGGCCGCTTACGCTGTCGCCGTCGAGTCCAAATCGACGTAGCAGGACGATCTTTCCGCGCACCTCGCCCAGTGTGGGAACGCGGCTCGACGTATAGAACAGTTTGGGGTTGTCGTCCAAAACCTTGGCGAAAGCCGTCGTAACACTGTCATCGGTAGCCTCGTCGTTGCCGCGCGATGCGAGCATGATAAGCGCTTCTCTCGGGTTTTCGCTCAAAAACGTTTTAAAGTACCCGATGACATCGGAGAGATGCAGATAGTCCCCGTCTTTTTTGAATAGGTAGAAATCCCCGTGGCAGATGCCAGGGTTGTCGCCCTTTCCGAGCCGGATATCAAAATAGCGAATGCCTTCGAGCAACTGCGTGGGAATGTAATCCTGCTGGCATTTTACTTGCGAGGATTGGGGCTCAGTGTCGTTGTCCACGCTGCAGGTGCCCGAATCGTGCGTGCCCGGGATGCTCAGCTCGTCGAGGAACTTGTTGTCCTCGACGTATTTCATCCAACATGGTCCGTCGACGTAGCTGCTGTACGTAATCCAGTCGAGGCTGCTAACCGTGGCATCGTTCTTTTTCATGTCGTAACCGATAAGTTCGAGCTCCCACGGAATGCTCTTACTCTTACTCTTATGGCAGATCTTATTGTTGTCCTGGTCTTCGCCGTTCGATTCTATCGCCAGGTACTTAATGTCTTTTTTCTCGGTTTCTTTCTCGACCGTGCGGTCTCGGATGATATAGGTTCCGTTTGATTGACGCTCGAACGCAAAAGAGCGGCTGGGCTTGCCGTCATGCTCGCCACTCCATACGTGGATGACCTTTCCGTCTTTGTCCGAGTCGCCATCGACCGACCAAATGCTGTAGCCCGTCTTTTTATGCTCTTCGAAATTGAGCAAGGTGCGGATAGCATACCAGTTTGTATCGTCATTCTTGGTCGTTACGTTCTCAAGGATGAGCTTGCTGGACGTGCCGTCATTAAACAGATGGCAGACGTTGCCGATGACGTTGCCGTCTTCGTTAACGCTTGCGGTACGAAAATAGCCCGCGGGGCGAAGGCGAATGACGAAATTGTCGAGGCTGACTGCTGGCCCGGCCGTGCCGTCCGCAAAGGCTGCCCGCGGGCTAATGCCCAATGCCGCGGTTTCGGGCGGGCTTGCAAGTGGCGACAACACCGCGAGTCCAAGGCCCAACGTAAATGCTCGGCGGCTGATGGCGTGGTGTTCGGTCATAACTTCTCCATTCGCAGAGTGCGGTTATGCGATAGTTTTGGTCACTATACTGCTCAGATGTTTAAAGATGCTGGTTTAATTGCCTGCGCGGCACAATAAATCGGCGGGCGGACGTGTTGGGGCGTTTGTCGTTTTCGTACTGTTGCCACATTTGGGGCGGTTCCGACGTCCGGCATCCTCGCGTTCGTCGGCTACAGGCATAAGAAAGGGAGGGTCGGTTTACCGGCCCTCCCTGGGTACGAAGCACTGGGGTACCGTCGCTTGTTTGCACTGCGACCGTGTTTTCCGTTGCACTCGCCAGTCGCTTAGCGCTTGATCTCGATATCGTCGAGCTTGACGTCCATGGCCTCGGTCTTGGCCTCGGCGATGTCGTCGGCAAATTCCAGAGACTTCATCATGGTCTCGACGGCGTCCTTGTGCTCCTCGACGTTGTCGATACGCACATACACACTGCCCCCGTCAACGTCGGTGAAGTATTCGGTCGTTACGCCGCCCGAGTGCGTGAAGTAGGCACTGCGCCAGGTCTTGCCGTTGTACTTAACGGGATCGCTCTCGGTCCATCCGGAGTTGGCCTTCCACTTTGCCTCGTAGTCGAACAGTTCATCGGCGTTCTTGTCAGAGTCGAAGACAGGGATGAAGCGATCGCTGGCGTGCTCGCTCTCGGTGAACTTAAACTGGGCCCTGTCGGCGGTGTCGCCTGCGACGTCGGTGATCTCGACGCCCTCGGGGACCTCGACCTTAAACCAAATGAAGTCGGTCCTCATATCCACGGCTGGCTTTTCTGCTCCA
This sequence comes from uncultured Collinsella sp., assembly GCA_900545665.1. Classification (GTDB taxonomy): domain Bacteria; phylum Actinomycetota; class Coriobacteriia; order Coriobacteriales; family Coriobacteriaceae; genus Collinsella. The sequence continues at coordinate 15,528 of UQZU01000009.1, read as the reverse complement.
CCGCCACCGCCACTTCCGGTAGCGCCGCCGCTGCCACCGCAGCCCACTAGGGCAACTGCGGCAAAGAGGCTTATGCAGAGGGTGAGAATCGCAAAGGCCTTCTTTTTCATGGTCGTGTCCTCCTCGATCTGTAACCGCCCACGGATTACCTGCCTTTACTGTACGCGTGGACGGCTCGCTAGGGTGGGCCATGTGTCCCATTCTGGGGGCTGGAATTGCGCCGACAAGTGGCAATATGTGCGGTCGCAAAAGAGGGGAGGGCCGATGCTGTCGGCCCTCCCCGGGGTTGGGCACCCGTTGTTTTAAAGGGGCGCGTGTACGCGGGCGTTGCCCCAACAGGTTCCTTGTTTATAGATATGTCCCAGTTTGTGACGTCCGGAAGTCTCGAAAGGTGGGCCATGTGTCCCATGCTTGCGTTGGCATGGTCTATCGTGTGCCATAGAAATCCGCGATGGCCAGGTGCGCTGACGCTCGAGTACTTATGGGCTAGACTTAGCACCATTATGTGATCGATGCGGTCGGTCGGTGGTTGCCACCCGACCGATGTATATGACTTGAAGGTGCGTGCGTATGAGCCAAGAGATGATGGACAAGACCTGCCGCGGGTTTGCCGAGGCGCTTGCCGCGCGCGAGCCGGTTCCCGGCGGTGGCAGCGCGAGCGCCTTTGTGGGCGCGCTGGGCGCCTCGCTGTGCGGAATGGTTGCCCGCTACGGTGCGACCAATCCCGCGCTTGCTGATCGTGCGGATGACCTGGCGCGCGCGTTTGCTCAGGCTGATGAGCTGTCCCAGGAGCTTGTCGAGTTGGTTGCCGAGGACGTTCGTGCCTACGGGCAGGTGTCCGCGGCGTACGGTATTCCGCGTGACGATCCGGCTCGAGCGACCGCGATTCAGGATGCGCTGCATGTGGCCGCTATGCCGCCGTATCGCATTATGGATGCCTGCGGGCGTGCGCTGGCGCTGCTCGAGGACATGGCCGACAAGGGCTCGCGTCAGCTGCTGTCCGATGTGGCGTGCGGCGCCGTGTTCTGCCGTGCTGCTATGCAGGGCGCGAGTTTGACGCTCTTTGCGAACACCACGTCTATGAAGGATCGCGCTCGTGCTGAGGAGCTTGAGACGGCGTGTGATGAGTTGCTCGACACATGGTTGCCGCGCGCCGATGCGCTGGCGCGTCGCGCCTCCGACGCTGCAAGGAAGAGAGGATAGCCATGGCTGAACTGCTGAAGGGTGCTCCCGTTGCTCGCGCTTTGACTGAGGAACTTGCTGCTCGCTGCGCAGCCCTGCGCGAGCGGGGCGTTGTTCCGACGTTGGCTATCGTGCGTGTAGGTGAACGCGAGGACGACCTATCCTACGAGCGCGGTGCGCTCAAGCGCTGCGAAAAAGTGGGGATTGAGGCTCGTCGCGTTTTGCTTTCTGCCGATGTTTCGCAGGACGAGCTGTTGACGGCCATCGAGGATATAAATGCCGACTCGGCTGTTCATGGCTGTTTGATGTTCCGCCCGCTGCCCGCCGGCCTTGACGAGAACGCCGTCGCCGCAGCGCTCGATCCCGCCAAGGACGTTGACTCCATGACGCCGGCTTCGCTGCTCTCCACGCTTTCGGGGCGAGGCGAGGGTTTTGCTCCCTGCACGGCCGAGGCAGTGTTAGCGTTGCTGGACCATTACGGTGTTGAGCTGGATGGAGCTAAGGTTGCTGTGGCCGGGCGTTCGCTGGTGATCGGGCGTCCTGTTGCCGTCATGCTTACGGCGCGCAATGCCACAGTGACGACGTGCCATACGCATACGCGCGACCTTGCTGCCGAGTGCCGTGCGGCTGATATTGTGGTTGCGGCCGTTGGGCGCGCGCACACGATTGGTGTGGACGCGGTTCGCGAGGGCCAGACGATCATCGATGTTGGCATTAATTGGGATGAGGCTGCCGGAAAGCTGATCGGTGACGTCGATTTTGATGCTGCGGAGCCGATTGTTGATGCCATCACGCCCGTGCCGGGCGGCGTGGGAGCTGTGACGACGGCGATCCTTGCCAAACACGTGATCGAAGCGGCCGAGCGCGCATCGAAATAGGTTTTTGACCACAAGGGCTGCCGAGGCCGTGGTTTCGCCCTTTTTTCGCCGAAGCGATACACTGTTGCCGTTTGATTTCTTCGCTCAAGGAGGATGCGCATGCCGTGCACAACGATTCTGGTCGGTAAAAACGCAAGCTACGACGGGTCGACCCTGGTCGCGCGTAACGAGGACTCGTCCAACGGGGTGTTTGAGCCCAAACGTATACGCGTGGTGCATCCCGACGAGCAGCCGCGCGTCTACACAAGCGTCCTGAGCCACCTGACCGTTGAACTGCCCAATAACCCCATGCGCTACACGAGCGTTCCCGATGTTGTCCCGGGCCACGGCATCTGGGCCGAGGCCGGTTTCAACGAGCTCAATGTGGGCATGTCCGCAACCGAGACGCTCACCACCAACGAGCGCGTCCGCGGTGCCGACCCGCTCGTCGACTACGTACCCGCCAAGGGCAACGAGGGTGAGGACGGCTATGTGCCGGCGCAACCTGGTGGCCTGGGCGAGGAGGATATGGTGACCCTGGTCCTGCCGTACGCCAAGTCCGCCCGCGACGGCGTTCGTATCCTGGGCGACCTGCTCGAGCGCTACGGCACCTACGAGAACAACGGCATCGCCTTTAGTGACGTGGACGAGATCTGGTGGCTCGAGACCATCGGCGGCCACCACTGGATCGCCAAGCGTGTGCCTGATGACGCCTATGTGACCATGCCCAACCAGCTGGGTATCGACAGCTTTGACCTAGACGACGCCGAGGGCGCCCAGACCGACCACATGTGCTCGGCCGACCTGCGCTCCTGGATGGCCGAGTGGCATCTGGACCTGACGTTGGGCGTCGAGGGCGACGGTCCGGCAACGGTCTTTAACCCGCGCGAGGCCTTTGGCTCGCACAGCGACAGCGACCATGTCTACAACACGCCGCGCGCCTGGTACATGCAGCGCTGCCTCAACCCCGGCGACGTGTGGGACGGCCCCGACGCCGACTACACGCCCGAGAGCGACGATATCCCCTGGAGCCGCGTGCCCGAGCGTAAGGTGACCATCGAGGACATCAAGTACGTGCTTTCGAGCCACTACCAGGGCACGGAGTACGACTGTTACGGCAGCAAGGGCACGCCCGCCACGCGCGGCGCCTATCGCCCCATCGGCATCAATCGCAACAGCCAGCTCGCCGTGCTGCAGCTGCGCCCCTATGCGCAGCCGGCCTACCGTGCCGTGCAGTGGATGGCCTTTGGCTCCAACTCGTTTAACGCGCTGGTTCCGCTGTACGCCAACGTCGAGACCATGCCCGAGTACTATGCCGACACGCAGGCTCGCGTGACGTCCGAAAACTTCTACTGGGCCAACCGCCTGATCGGCGCCCTGGCTGACGTCCGTTTCCATGAGTGCGGCCGCGCTGTGGAGGACTACCAGGAGAAGGTCGGCGGCATGGGCCACAAGCAGATTCACGACGTTGACGCTGTCGTAGCCGCGCTGCCCGAGGCCGAGGTGCCTGCCGAGCTCGCCCGCGCCAACGAGGCCTTTGCCGAGCTCGTGCGCGTGGAGACCGATGCCCTGTTGGGCAAGGTGCTCTACACCACGAGCTGCGCCATGAAGAACTCTTTCGCGATGAACGACAACGTGAGGTAGGGATTTCCCGTCGATTGAATAGCGCTAAAACGCTTTGTCGCTTTCGCTCAATCTTGGGTACAAGAACGCCAATGCAGTTGTTTGTGATTGGAGACAACCATGGTTATGAAACTCGATCAGCTTGTTAACGGCGCCATTAACGTGGGCTTTGGCGCTGCCGCCGTTGCTGTCGAAGGCGGCAAGAAGGTTCTCGACGACCTTAATACCAAGGGCGAGCAGGTTCGCAAGGACGCCGGCGCTCCCGATATCGCCCGCAGTGTGTCCGACATGTTCGAGCAGGCCGGCGGTACCATCTCCGATCTGACCGAGCGTCTGGGCATGCAGGGCGAGACCGCGGCCCAGCGCGTGCTCGATGAGCTCATCCTTGCTCGCGTCCGCGTTATGACCGCGTCCGAGCGCACGGCCTTCCTGGCCCACGTGCGCGACATCGTCGATTCGGTCGAGGACAACGTGACCTCGGTGCCCGTCGAGTCCGTTGAGCCCGACGATGCGAAGGATACCGAAGAGGCCGAGTAGCAGCGCAGATGGCAGATTCCACCACCGATTACAACAAACTAGATCCCCTGGGTGACGAGGCGGCGGTTGTCGATGAGGTCGACGCCGCCGTCTCGGGCGCTCGCAAGAAGCCGCGCGCTGTCGATATGGTGCCCGAGGAGCCCGACGCGATGGCGCCGGACGAGGAATACCAGCTCACGCCGGCGGGTCGCCGCGAGCGTATCGGGCAGATTGTTCGCCTGGTTAAAAAGTACCGCGTGTGGGATAACCTCACGCCGGTTCGTTTGCGCCGCCTGCTCGAGGAACTCGGCCCCATGTTCGTCAAGATGGGGCAGATTCTGGCCAACCGGTCCGAGATTCTGCCGCAACGCTTTTGCGATGAGCTGCGCCGCTTGCGCTCCGACGTGGAGCCGGTGCCGTACGAGGTAGTGCTCCGCTGCTTGGAAGAGGAATACGGCCTGCGCCTGGGGGAGATGTTCGATGCGATCGACCCCAATCCGCTTGGTAGCGCATCGCTCGCGCAGGTGCACCGCGCTCGTCTGGTGACGGGCGAGGACGTGGCCGTCAAGGTGCAGCGCCCCGGTGCGCAGCAGGTTATGGCACAGGACATCGATATCATCCGCTCGGTGGTGCGTATCGTTTCCAAGTTCGTCAATACCGATCAATTCGTTGACCTGCACGGCGTAGTCGAGGAGCTGTGGACCTCGTTTCGCGAGGAGACCAACTTTTTGGCCGAGGCCAAAAACCTCAACGACTTCTACGAGTTCCATAAGAGCGTTCATGGCGTGACGTGCCCTAAATCCTATCTGGACCTGTGCACCGAGCACGTGGTGGTCATGGATTACGTCGACGGCATTTCGATCGCCGATCCTGAACGCTTAGTGGCCGAGGGCTATGACTTGGAAAAGATCGGTGCCGCAATCGTCGAGGACTATTCGACGCAGGTGCTCGACGACGGCTTTTTCCATGCCGACCCGCATGCGGGAAACATCATCCTCAAAGACGGAATTGTCTACTTTATCGACTTGGGCATGGTCGGACGCATGTCGAGCCACGACCGTGGCATCGTCAAGGATATGATCTTTGCCGTGGCCGAGGGCGACGTGCCAAAGCTCAAGGATTCGCTCATGCGCTTTGCCGTGACGCGCGGCGATTCGGCCGAGCTTGACCATTCGGCCTTTTTGTCCGACTTGGACTTTATTGTTGCCGACTTTGCCGGGCTCGACCTTAAAGACCTGGATATCGGCGAGTTTTTGACCTCGCTGTTAAACCTCGCGCGCAAAAATGACGTTGAGCTGCCGAGCGTGGTGACGATGTTCGCCCGCGGCATGGTGACGCTCGAGGGCCTGTTGACCGAGTACATGCCCAACGTCAACATGATCCAAATCATCCAGACGCATATTAAAAACGAGAAAAGCACCTATGCGCGCATGCGCGAGATGAGCCGCGACTTTGCAGCGAGCAGTTATCGCGCGGCGAAGGGCTCGCTCGAGGCGGCCGAGTATCTGGGCTTGGCTTCGCGTATGCTTACGCGCGGCCAGCTTAAGGTGAACACGCAGATCATGAGCAGCGATAAGGCGCTGCGACAGCTAGGTGGGATTATCGACCGCATGTCGATGGCAATTGTGATCGCCGGTCTGTTTATCGGTTCGTCGGTGGTGTACTACGCGCGCATCGAGCCGGTTGTGTTTGGTATCCCGGTCATTGGCTTTATGGGCTACGTGAGCGCGCTGGTGCTGGCGCTTATGTTGGGCCGCAATATCTGGCTCAACAGTCACGGCGGCAAGCACTAGAGGCTGCGGCCGTCACCGCATTTTCCTATCGCAAACAATAGCTTTTACCTTGGGCTTCGCCTGCGTGCGAGGCCCTTTTGCGTGATACCATTTTGACGGTAATAATCGATGGCCTAGATGGTGGTGCGGAGACGCACGAATGCGCGGTTATCCTGCGCATTTGGGAGAATCGGGGTGCAAGTCCCCAGCTGTACCAGTAACCGTAATTCCTCTTGGCTCGGGATGCTCGCGTCGCAGATCGGACGACGTGCCCGAGTCGTTAAGGTTAAGTCGGATCGCCTCCCGTCTTGCATGCGGCTGCGGCTTTTGCCGCCGGTGTGCATAGGGCTCTGGAGGGAAGGGGGACCCCGATGGGGGAACTCGAGCGCAACATGCGCGATGACGTGGGGCAGTCTCAAGGCAACGCTCCAAGTGCAGACAGTAGGAGACAAATGGATATGTTTGAGGACGAGCGCCAGCGCGTCTCGCATCGCCGTGGCGCAATTGCGCGCGGCGTAGCCAAGCGCGGCCTGGTGGCATTCCTGGCCTTCGCGATGGCCTTTGGCACCACACCGGCTCAGCTGTGGGCCGAGGGCGCCGAGGGCATTGCCGAGGCTGTGGCTCAGACTGCGACGCCGGGCGAGGACGCAGCGCTTGCGGGCGGTACCGCTGAGCAGAGCGGCGCCGAGGTTTCGGATTCCGAGGGCGCGCCTGCAGCTAGTGCAGCCACAACAGAGGCAGCAACTGGCGACGAAGGCTCGGCGACGGGGGAGAGCCCTGCCACGAGCGAGCAGTCTTCGACGGCATCCGCTGGCCAAGTGGGATCTGCCGCCGCGGCTGCCGTTCAGACAGAGAACCCGACAGAAACCGGCGATGTTGCCAAGAAGCAGGTCGAGGTCTCGTTCTCGATTATCGGCACCGATGCTGACGGCAGGGCTCAGACCTGGGTGGCACCTACGCAGCTCAAGCTCGACGAGGGCGCGACGGCTGCGGATGCCTTCATTAAGCTGCAGGAGAAGACGGGCTTCAAGGCGAAGTACGATCCGAACACGGCATACGGTTTCTACCTCGAAAGCATCACATCCCCGAGCGATGGCCGCACGCTTGCCTACGATCCGACGACCTATGCCTACTGGCAGCTGTTCGTCGACGGCGCGTCTTCCTCGGTTGGCGCGAGCAGCGTCAAGCTCACCCGGGGGCAGAAGATTGAGTTTGCCTATACGGCTGGTAGCTCGTCCCCTGTCGTTAAGGACCAGGTTGCCGCAAATGTGACCGTCATTGGTCGCGATGCCCAGGGCAAGACTCAGACCTGGGTCGATAACGCGCAGTATGTGGTGACGTCCGGCTCGAGCGCACTTGACCTTACGAAGGTCGCGCTTGAGGCGAATGGCATCGACGCCGTTGCTGCGGGCTCCTTCATTCTGAGCCTTAAGTACAACGGTGTTGAACTGGGTACGCCCCAAGATTATTCGACCTATTGGCAGCTGTTCATCAACGGCAAGTCGAGTGACTATACGGCGGACAATGTCACCATCCATGTTGGCGATACCGTCACGTGGTTCTACGGTGGCTGGGGCGACCAGCTGCCCTCTGATTCCGTTCATGCTTCCGTTCAGGTGCTTGGTAAGGACAAGGACGGCAAGCAGCAGATTTGGGCTTCGACGGGCCAGACGAGTCTCAAGGCAGGCTCTACTGCCAAGGATCTCCTTGAGCAGACCGGCCTTACTCTCGATGCTGGCGAATCGTCTTGGGGCTGGTTCCTCAACGGCATTACTTCGCCGTTTGATGGTAAGTCCTATGGCTGGGATGCTGCGACCAAGAGCTATTGGCGCTTCTACGTAAATGGCAAGTTCGCCGACGTTGGCGCCGGTGCCTACAAGCTCCAGGAGGGTGACGCCGTCACCTTTATGTATGGTGCTGACGCCGATGTCCTCCCCGGTCAGGTGCTTGGATCCGCCGATGTTATCGGTCCCGATGTCAACGGGAACAATACGCGTTGGGGCACGGCAAGCAATGTTTCTCTGCCCGAAGGCTCCACGGCCCAGAACCTTATTGAGGCAGTTCTGAAGGCCAAGGGCGTTGCGTACAACGGCTCCCAGAGTGGTGAGTACTGGTTCCTGAATTCCATTACTTCGCCGTTCGATCACAAGCCGTATGGTTGGGATGCTGCGACCAATAAATATTGGCATCTGTATATCAACGGAGAGCCCTCCTTACTCTGCGCCAATCAGATTACGCTCAAGAGCGGCGATAAGGTCACGCTTGCCTATACCACCGATAATTCGCCCATGCCCGATCCCGACAAGATTGTCGTGGATCCGAGCGCGACGACTCCTGATTGGGATGCCGAGTGGGCCGGCTACGGCAACAGTGGCAACGGTTCGACCGTAACGGATGCCAAGACGCCTGCGCAGGCTTCCGGTCTTAAGTGGGCCTTCGATTGGAAGGCCGAGTCTGGTCAGCAGTATGCCAACTGCAGCGAACCTGTCATCGCCAACGGCTTTGTGTACATCGCGACCGAGAACGAGCTCATTAAGATCGATTCGTCCACGGGCAAAAAGGTTGCCTCTGCGCCGCTTGCCTCCAAGGTGAGCTATACCTCCCGTCCGATCTATACCAACGGCCTTATCATCGTTCCGCTCAACGGCGGTGCGGTCCAGGCGATTACTGCAGACAAGCTGATCTGCAAGTGGCTGACGCCTGGTTTGACGGACTTGACGCAGAGCTCCTGCACCGTCGTTTCGGACGGCGAGTACGTCTATGTAGGTACGGCTGATGGGAAGAAATACGTCAACGGTTCCTTTACGCGCATCAAGATCACCACAGGCGAAGTCTCTTGGCAGAACATCGACGCAGCTGAGGGCTATTATTGGACTGGCGCTGCCCTGACGGATAAGTACGCCATCGTCCCCACGAGCGCAGGTACGCTTAAGTGCATTGATAAGGCAACGGGCGATGTCGTTTCGACCATGAAGCTCGGCACCCTTGCGAACGCTGACTGCGTCGCCGATCCGTCCAATGGCTCGACCTTCTATCAGATGACGCACGACGGAAAGCTCCATGTGATTTCGCTTTCGGCGAAGGGCGTGCTGAGCGAGCAGAAGACGGTCGACCTGGGTCTTACGAACAACATGAGCGCCCCGGCGATGTCTGGCGACAACTTGATTGTCGGTGGGCAGACGGCTACTGGATCTGCTCTGGTTCTCTATAATCTGAAGACTGGTAAGACCACGATGGTCACCGCTGCTGACGGTAAAGAGCTACCGGCCGGATTTAACGGTATTGCTGCTACTCCGCTGGTGAGTGTTCAGGGCGGCAAGACCTATGTGTACTTCACCGTTAATAGCGCGGATAGCAAGGACTACGTCAGCTACTCTGCTGGTGGTGGGGTGTATCGCTATACGCTCGGCGATGCAGAGGCGACGCAGATTTATGATGCGGCTGGCCATTACCAGTACTGTGACTCTCCGGTCATTGCCGATGCATCTGGCAACCTGTACTACATCAATGACTCGGGCACGCTGTTCAAGCTTGGGGCCGTTGAGTCTTGGACGGTTGCCTTTAATTCCAACGGCGGGTCTGCTTGCGACACTAAGTTTGTTGCCACGGCCGATGGCAAGCTGGTCAAGCCGGCCGATCCGACGCGCGATGGCTACACTTTCGGCGGTTGGTATACCGATGAAGCCTGCACGCGGGCGTATGACTTCGCCACGCCGGTGACGGCCGATCTGACGCTGTATGCCAAGTGGACCAAGAATGCCGTTAACCCTGGCGGTAATGGCGGCGCAGGTTCGAATGGCGGCGGCGGTTCTGGTACCGGTACTGGTTCCGGCACTGGCGCTGGCACTGGCACGGGTTCCGGCTCCGGCTCGAAGGGCGGCGCTGTCGCCCCGGGTCATAAGCCGACGACCAAGACGACGGTGTCGACCAAGGCCGAGACCAAGGAAAACAAGTCCGACAAGAAGGATGAGAAGAAGTCTGACAAGAAGGACAACAAGTCCGACAAGAAGTCCGATACGGGTGCTGCTTCCACGACCACTGCTAAGAAGTCCTCCAGTGCTTCCGAGCAGGAGACTGGCACCAACCCGCTCGCCATTGTTGGCGTTGCCGCCGGCGTCATCGGTCTCGCCATCGTCGGCGTGTTCGTGTTCACCAAACGTCGGTAGGTGAGGGTTGTGTCCAATAAATCCAAGGACGCTGACCCCAAGCAACCAGATTCCTCGTTCATTCAGTTCGACGATGCAAAGCAACAGGGCGCCGCTTCGGCGGCGTCCGCATCTCGTCGCAAGGCGCTCCTTGGCGTTCTTGCTGCCGCGTGCACCATTCTGATCGTCGTCTCGCTGGGCTTCGTCCATCCTTCCGAGAGCGGCGCCTGGTCCATTGACTGGATCGTTCAGACCGTGACGGGGGAGAGCGTCGTCGCCAAGGACACCAAGGGGTCTGGCTCGTCTACCGCTTCGGGCGAGGCCAGTTCCAAGGATTCCAAATCTTCGGATGCTGCAAAAGATGAGTCCAAGGGCTCGAACGACGCCAAGGATGATTCCGAGTCTTCGCACAAGGAATCGGACAAAAGCTCGGATAGCAAGAAGTCCGATGGCCAGGACAGCAAGAGGTCTGGCGATAAATCCGCTGCCCAAAATACGGGAGCCGGTGATACTTCCAATGCGTCTGGCGGTGCTTCTTCGGGCGGTGGCCAGTCGTCTGATGGAGCCTCATCCCCTAATGGTGGAAACGCCTCCTCGGGCAGCCAAAGCGGCTCACAGGAGTCCAACTACGTTACGGTGACGGTTTCGGTCACATCGAGCGCTGTGGGCAATCCCGTGTCCTCTGGCGGCACCTTTACCTTTAACGAAGGCGCCACCGTTTACGATGCCCTGTGCGCGCTGGGCCTTTCTGTCAACGCACACGGCTCATCGTACGGCACGTATGTTTCTGCGATTGGTGGTTTGGCCGAGAAACAGTACGGCGGCACGAGCGGCTGGATGTACTCCGTCAACGGCACAACGCCCATGACGGCCTGCAGTAACTACGTTCTCTCCAATGGTGACAACGTCGTTTGGTATTACGTAACGGGCTAGAGGCCTCGACATAGCGCGCCAGACGGGCGGTTCGGACCAACATCCGGACCGCCCGTTTTTCATGCGAATGGGACTGGGTCGCCGGGTCTCTCGGCAAACAAAAAACCGGTTGGAACGGGAATTCCAACCGGTTATACATTCAAGCAAATAGTGAATCGACTACGACCGTGCGCCCTCGAGGAAGAAGCGGCGGCTGAAGTAGTTGTACCAGGTGACGAGGAACGTGGCGATGGCCTTCATGGCCTGGTAGCCGATGCTCAAAAACGTGACGCCCACAAACATGTACAGGTCGTTGAGGCCCAGGCCGATCACCGACAGGATGGTGAAGATCGTGAACTCGCGCTTGCGGCTCATGCCTTCGCGGTGGTCGAACACGTACTTCATGCTGAGCCAGTAGTTGACCACGACGGACGTGATAAACGAAACCGTGGTGCTCATCAAAAAGTCGAGGTGGAACAGCTCGACGAGCGCAATGAGCATGCCCCAGTCGATGCCAAAGGAGATAAGACCCACGACAGCAAACTTGAGGAACTGCTTGGTATGAGGTTGTGCCAGCGCCTTGCGCACGTAATCACATCCAATGCGTTGATGAATCGAGCAGAGGATACTTTAGAGCTTTTACAAGGGAAACGTAAGGTCTTTGCCAAGAACTATATGAACTCGCCAAATTTTCAAGAGCTAATCCGCAAACGTTGAAAATTTGCCCGTAAACGAGCGACACCCACGGACGATACTGCGCTGAGTGCGCGTCGTCCGTGGGTGTCGTAATGCTGCAGGGGTTTCGAGCTATTTTGTCTCGTCGCCCTCCAGGAAGATTTTTCGGGTCACAAAGTTGTAGACCATGACAAGCGCGGTGGCGCAGATCTTGGCGATATTGGCCTCGAGTCCCAGGCCGGCGTTGAGCGCCAGCACGATGCCGTCGTTGAGCACCAAACCGATCACGGACAGCACGACAAAGATGATGAACTCGCGGCGGCGGCTCATGCCTTCCTTGTGCGCAAACACGTACTTCATGCTTGCGAGGTAGTTAAAGATGAGTGAGATGATAAAGCCGCTGGTGTTGGCGATTAGGATGTTGAGGCCCAGACCGTAGTGGAGCAGATTCATAATGCCAAAGTCGATAACCGTGGCAATGACACCGACGACGCCAAATTTCATGATCTGCGCAAGGAGCTTTTGCATGGTACCTGCCTTAGGGTGGCGCGGGGACGCCATGGGGATGACAAACTCAGCAAGTTTAGCCAATCCCCGCGGGTGGGGCTAGACGCGCTCTTCGATAGCACCGTTTCTATATGCATCGAGCAGCTGGCGCAGGTCCTGGATCTGGCTGCGAATTTTGGCGCCAGTATCGGTGTCGCTCACCATGCGGCGACGGTCCGCTTGGTCAAAACGGTTGGTCTCGCTCTCGATGTCCACGTTGCGCGTGAGTGCCTCGGCAACCGTCGTAAAGGCCCGGTGCGACTTGAGGCGGCAGCCGCGCGAGCTCGAGATAAGCGTATAGCCGGCGATACCCGTCTTGGGATGGTAAGCGCGGCAGAAGCCGCCATCGATGACCAGCAGCTTGCCGTTGGCGCGGATGGGCTGCTCGCCCTTGGTGGTTTTAACGGGCGTGTGGCCGTTGATGATGTGGCCGGTCGGCGAACATGCCATGGGCGCGACGCCAAACTCGCGCATGATGTCGTCGCAGACCGAGGGCGACTTGGTAAGCGTAAAGTACGGGTCCATCGGCTCGACCCAGGTGCTCTTATCGGCGATATAGGCGCGCTCAAAGGTACGCACCAGGCGTCCGCTGGCGGGTGAATTGAAGCCAATCCACAGGTACCACATCCAGTCGAGGGCATCGCGGTCGCCCACGCGCCACGCGCGGCGGGCGATGTGGTCGCAAAAATCGAGATAATCGCGGCCGGCGTGCCAGGTGCCCAGGCAGTTCATGCTGCTAAAGGTGCCGTCTTCGTTGAGCGGAACGCAGCCATGGAAGAGCAGGTTGCCGTTGGCGACCTTGTACATCGAGCCGTGGGAATAGAGGAAATCGATATGGCGATGCAGGTGATCGGCGGTGACAAACTCGGACACGAGCTTGTCGATGATGTGCTGCTCCTGAGACGTGAGCGTATAGGGGTCCGCCGGATCGACGGTGGGGAAGTCGTTGGTCGTGAGCGGCCATACGCTGCCGTCGGCGAGCGTGACCGTGCCGGTGTCGTGCTCGATCTTGTCGAGTAACAGGCGGTCGGTCATATCGAACTCGGGGTGGCGCTGGATAATCTGACCCTCGAGCTTAAAGAGCAGCACGTTGATGGCCTTGATCAGCGGGGTGATGGACTCACCGGCGGTGTAGGTGGCATCGGCAAAGGCGACAAGCTCACGCAGCGAGATGCCGTAGTCGTTCTCCAGGATCTCGTAGTTGTCGTAGCGTAGGTTGTTGCGCAACACCGTGGCGATGCAGGCGGGCTCACCGGCCGCAGCGCCCATCCACAGCAGGTCGTGGTTGCCCCACTGGATGTCGAGTGAATGGTAGGTGAGCAGACGGTCCATAATCTTGGCCGCACCGCCGCCGCGGTCGAAGATGTCGCCCACCAGGTGCAGGTGGTCGACGGCCAAGCGCTTGATGAGCGAGGCGAGTGACTCGATAAAGTCGTCGGCGCTGGCGGTCTCCAGGATGGACTCCACGATGCGCTCGTGATAGCGCACGCGATAGTTGTTCTCGTCCGGGTGCGTGTGCAACAACTCGTCGATGATATAGGCGTAATCGCGCGGTATGGCCTTACGCACCTTGGAGCGCGTGTAGCGGCTTGAAAGCGAACGAGCGACCATGATGAGCTGGTCAAGCATCGTCTTGTACCAGGTGGGCGAGTCCTCGCGCTGGCTGCGGACCAGCTCGATCTTCTCGTGCGGGTAGTAGATGAGCGTGCACAGCTCGCCCTTTTCGTCAAAGGTGAGCGTGTCGCCAAAAATCTCGTCGACATGCTCGCGCACGACGCCCGAGCAGTTGTTGAGGATGTGCATAAAGGCTTCGTACTCGCCATGCACGTCGCTCATAAAATGCTCGGTGCCTTTGGGCAGGTTGAGGATGGCCGAGAGATTGATGATCTCGGTAAACGCGGATTGTTCGGTGGGGAACTGTCTCGAAAGCAGGCGCAGATACTTGAAGTCTTGCGGGTTGCGATCGAATGCGACCATGAAACACCTTCCGATGGGGCTGGTAAAACTGATAAACAGCGTCAAACGTTTACCAGTATGCGCCGCTTTTGTTTCGATTTTGCGCCAGCGGCTGAATTGTCGGATGAACGGTTTGGTAAATCGATTTAGTTGAGGTAGATATGGCGGTTGAGTGGAGACGACAGAGGGTGTTTTCTCAGATATTTTTGCGTGGGGCCGGTGGAGACGATGGTGGTAAAGATGTTCACTATTTTTGGTTCGATTTGGTAAATAGTGGACATATGTACCGCATGTAGGCTCACTGTGCGATAATTTGCGCAGCAATGAGTAAGGAGCCTCATATGAGTGATTTTGTCCTGACCTGTGAATCCGCCGCCGACCGAACCCGTGAGTTCTTTGAATCGCGCAATATTCCCGTCGCGTATTTTCATTACGAGATCGACGATGTTGTCTATACGGACGATCTGTATCAGTCGATTACGCCGGACGAGTTTTTTGCCCAGATTGCCGCGGGCGCCATGCCCAAGACGTCTCAGGTGGGCGTGGGCGAGTACGAGGAGTTTTGGGAGCCGTTTGTTGCCGAGGGTAAAGACGTGCTGCACCTGACGTTGTCGTCGGGTATTTCGGGCACGTATGGATCGGCCTGCGTCGCGGCGCAGATGCTTGCGGATCGCTATCCCCAGGGCGGCAAGGTACGCGTCATCGATTCGCTGGGGGCGTCTTCGGGCTTTGGTCTGTTGCTGGAATATGCCGCCGACGTGCGCGATAGCGGGGCTTCACTCGACGAGACGGCCGCTTGGATCGAGGAGCATAAACTCAACCTGCACCACTGGTTCTTCTCGACCGATCTGTCGAGCTACCTGCGCGGCGGTCGCATTTCGGCCGCGAGCGCGATCATCGGCACGGCGCTCAAGATTTGCCCGCTTATGACGGTCGATTGCGAAGGTAAGCTGTCGCCACGTGAGAAGATTCGCACTAAGAAGCGAGCGATTTCCGAGATGGCTAAGACCATGATGGCACACGTACAGGACGGTGCAGATTATTCGGGTAAGTGCATCATGTCGCAGTCGGCGTGCCGCGAGGATGCCGAGGCGGTCGCGGCGCTGATTGAGGAACAGGTTCCGCAGCTTAAAGGCAAGATTGAGATCAATGACATCGGTACTCTGATTGGCTCGCATACCGGACCTGGTACGGTGGCGCTCTTCTTTATGGGCGACAAGCGCGTGGATTAATTTGCCCCATCACGTCGCTGCATGATTGCTCAAACGAAAACGGCCCGCCTCACGTTTGTGAACTGCCTCCCATTTCTTGGACATGAGAAATGGGAGGCTTTCTTTATGCGCG
>UQZU01000008.1 GCA_900545665.1 uncultured Collinsella sp. | reverse complement strand
ATCTACACTCTCTCCGTCGTCGGCAGCGTCAGATGTGTATAAGAGACAGGATCAGCAGCGTACCGAACAGGCCAAAGGCCACGCCGGCGGTGCAGACCATCGCGTACTTCCAAGAAGCCTCGAGGGCCGTCTTGTTCTTGTAGATACCCACGAGGAACACGGTGGAAAGCGTGGTTGCCTCAACGGCGGCCCACGTGAGGATCATGTTGTTGGACAGACACGCGAGCAGCATGGTGAACACAAACAGGCTAAACAGCGCAAAATACTGCTTGGCGCGCTCGGCGGGCATGGAGCCCTCCTCGATATCGGCCTTTACATAGGGCAGCGAGAACAGCCCGGTAAGAAAACCGATAAAGCCGATGAGCAGCACAAAGATGGCGCCCAGCGAATCGAGGTGGAACCACAGTGCAAGAGCGCTCGCGGTGTCGCCGCTCATAAGGACGTCACCGGCCGTCACAATCGACAGCACCAGGACGGCTGCGACGGAGACCAGGTTGAGACCGGCAAACACGTTATAGGACGCGTTCTTGGGCAAAAACGCCATGACCAGCGAGAACACCAAAGGAGTCGCGAGCAGGGCGAGAATCAACGTTTCCATGGACTACCCCCTCAGCTCGGACAGGTCGCGCGCATCGAGCGAGTGGGAGTCGTCCCAAATGCGACGCACGACGATGGACATGATGATGACGGCAAAGATGGCATCGGTGGCGATACCGATCTCGATGATCTCGGGAGCGGTGGGGGCCAAAAGCGCGAGCGTCACGTGGCTGCCGTTTTCCATAAGGCAGTATCCAAAGATCTGCTTCATGATGTTGCGCTGCGAGATGATGCAGGTGAGGCCCACAAAGAAGTGAGCGAAGCTAATAGCGAGCGCAGGCGTTGCGACCTCGGCCGTGGGCAGGCTGATCTGCGTCACGACGGCAAAGCAGATCGCGACCTCCACGGCGATGATGCAAATGGCCCACGCAGGCTTAAGGCCGGCCTTGAGCGATGCGTCGCTCGGCTCACCCATCTTCTTGTATGCGCGGTTGAGGATATAAGGGACCAGGACAACCTTGGTGATAAAGGCAGATCCAGCCCACATAAGCAGCTCCTGCGCACCGGTAGTGGCACCGAGCGTGGCGAGCAGTCCCACGAGCACCAGCGACTGCACTGCATACCAGCTGATGGCATGCTTGATGTTCTTGGAGACGACCACCATGGTGGACGTGACGATCAGAAGGCCGCCAAGGATGTTGACGATCGAATAACCCATGTCGTTCTACCTCCTAACCGATCCAGCTGGCCGAAAGCGGGCCGCTGACGATAACCATGATGATGAGCACGATGAACACGAACGCCATCGCGCGGGGAAGCGGGGCTCCCGCAGCGACCTCGTCGCTCGGCTCGCCGGGCAGGCAATAGCCCATCCACTTGAGGAACCAGGCAAAGGTGGCGACGGTCTCGGCGACCATGATGCACACGAGCACCAGGATCGCGACGTTGCCGGCACCCACAGAGAAGCCGCCGGCAATGATCTGGAACTTCGAGAAGAACGTGTTCATGGGCGGCACGCCGGCAATGGCGAGCGCGGCGACACCAAAGCCCACGCCCGAGATCGGGTACTTCTTTACGATGCCGCGCAGCTTGGGCAGCATACGCGTGCCGAGCGTAAAGGAGAACGAACCGGCGATCAGGAAGAACAGGGTCTTGGCGAAAGCGTGGTTAAAGATGTGGCACACGGCACCGTCAAAGGCCAGCTGGCTGCCAAAGACCGAAAGGCCCAGACCAAAGAACACATAGGAGAGCTGGGCGATCGTGGAGAAGGCCAGCAGGCGCTTCATGTCCTTTTGCGGCAGGTACATAAGGAAACCAAAGAGCATGGTGACCATGGCGTCGATAATGGCGACCCAACCCACGATCTCGGGAATCTCACCGGCAGAGACGAGTGCACGCGCGAACACGCACACGCCGACCTTAACCATCGAGGCGCCATGCAGGTAGGCCGAAACAGGCGTCGGCGCCTCCATGGCCGAAGGCAGCCACATGTACATGGGAACCTGTGCGGACTTGGCCCAGGCCGCAAACAGCACGAGCAAAAGGACGATAGCCTTGAGCTTGGCGTCGAGGCCGGCAATCGCGGTAATGGCGAAGGTGCCGGTGTGGGCAAACACGATAGCGGCGCCCAGATACAGGCCGAGCGCACCGATATGCGTAATGATCAGGGCCTTCATGCCGGCCTTCTTGGCCGTAGGCGTCATGTAGTAGCTAATGAGGCCCCAAGAGCACGCACCCGTGATCTCAAAGAACACAAGCTGGCCCAAAAGGGTCGAGCTGTACACGAGGCCGGCCATGGCGCCGATGAAGGTCGCGAGGTACGCGTAGAAGCGACGACGCGGTGCGTCGGGATGCTCACGGTTATTCTCGCTCATATAGGGAATCGAATAAATCACGACAAGCAGGCCGATACCCACAAAGGCGGGCGCGAGCAGCGTGCTCATGCGATCGAAGGTGAATCCCATGACGAGGGTCTGCCCAAACGAGATCAGGGGGACCTGCGTGTCGGGCATGCCGGCGCCAGCGAAATTCGCGGCGAGGGCGACGGTGCAGACCGTCGAGACGGCGGCACCCAAAACGCTGAACCACTTGGCGTACGGACGGGGGAACAGGGCGACGAGCACCGAGGCCACCATCGGGGCCGCGATAGCGACCAAGCCGAGAAGGGACAGACTGACTGCAAATGACATTGTTTCTCCCTTCTCCTACACGCCGACGACCACGAAGACAAACGCCAGCACGGCGATGCCAACGACGGCCCAGGTCTGATTGCCAAGCACCTTAAAACGCGAGCGCGAGCAGGAATTCTCGATCACGCCGCATACGACAAAGTCGATCAGGCACTTCACCAGGAAGATGACTGCACCCAGAACAGCGGCGGCGCCCACGGACGCGGGCTCGCCCCAGGGGACAAAGATCGCGCAGAACCAGGCGACGACCAGGACCTGTTTCATGGACATGGCAAGCTTGGCCATGGCGAGCGACGGGCCGGAAAGCTCGGCGAGCGGACCTTCCTGAAGCTCTTGCTCGGCCTCGGCTTGATCAAACGGCAGCTTGCCGAGTTCCATGTAGCAGGCAATCGCAAAGGCAATGCCGGCGAGGATCACGGCGACCGGCGCGTCGATGGCGCCCGTCATGATGTGCTGACCCATGGTGGCGATGTCGGTGGAGCCGCACACCAGGGCGGCGGCAAACAGCGCCAGCAGCATGCAAGGCTCGATGAGCACGCTCATGAGCAGCTCGCGGACGCCGCCGATACCGGCGTAGGCGTTGGACGAATCCACACCGCAGAGGGCGAAGAAGAAACGGGCGAGCGCCAGGCTGTACATGATGGTAATGGCGTCACCAAAGACCGGGATGGGGCTTTGTGCCGTAAAGAGCGGCAGACCCATCGCGAGCATAAAGGCGACGGCGAAGAACAGCGGCGGCATGATGCGCAGCGCAAAGCTCGCATCCTCGCTCTGGGACTCGGGGCGCGCAAAGAGCTTGGCCAGGTCGCGGTAGTCCTGCATGATGCTGGGGCCGCGACGGTTGTGCATCTTGGCGCGGATCACGCGGCCGAGACCGGAGAAGAACGGTGCGACGGCCATGACGACCACGCCCTGCAGAACGGCAAGTACGATGTTGTTCATGCTCTCCCCTCCTTAACCCATTTGCACGGCGAGCACGAGGAACACCACGAGTGCCGCGACGATGTAGCAGATATAGATGCTGTAGTTGCCGCCCTCGAGCTTAGTCGCGAGATCGGCGAGCTTCTCGACACCCTTATGCGGGGCATCGACGAGAACCTTGTCGGGTACGGGCTCCACAGCCTCGGCCACACCGGTGAGCTTCTGGAAGAAGTGCGCGATGGACCAGCAGACGGCCGTGCAGCGGTCGCGCAGCGTGTAGAGCGGCTGCATGAACCAGGACACCTCGGAGGCAAAGGTCGTGGCCACGACGGGCATATGCTCGTTGGGAGCATAGCCGCATGCCCACGGCTGGGACTTCTGCACCTTGCCGACGGTCTTGAGCTTGCGATAACCGCAGGCAAGGCCGACGAGCACCACGAGCGCAATGGCGATCGCGGGCGTGGAGGTGGCAGCGCCGGAGTACTGGTTCATGAGCTGCATGCCCTCGGCGGCAAACACACCACCGTACGGATGCAGCACGGACGCGGCGACATCGACCAGCACGGGAGCGATCACGGGAGCGCAAATGCCCAACACGACGCAGATGGCAGCGAGCAGGCCCTGCGCAAACACCATGGGGGCGGGAACCTCCTTGGCATTGGCCGCGGCCTCGGAGCGGGGCGCGGAGGCAAAGGAGACGCCGTAGGCCTTGACGAAGCACGTGACAGCCAGCGCGCCGGTAATGGCGAGCGCGACGGCAGAGAACACGGCCACGATCATGACGGCCTTGTCACCCTGCATGGCGGCATTAAACAGCGACTGATAGGTAAACCACTCGGACACAAAGCCGTTGAAGGGCGGGATGGCCGAGATGGCAAGTGCGCCAACGAGGAAGCAGATGGCCGTTGCCGGCATACGACGGAACAGGCCGCCCATCTTCTCCATATTGCGCGTACCCGTGGAGTACAGCAGCGCACCGGCGCCCAAGAACAGCTCGCCCTTAAACATCGCGTGGTTAAACGTGTGGTAGAGGGCGGCCATCAAAGCCAGGACGGCGATGCCGACAGAGTTGAGCGCCATGGCGGCCATGGAGGCGCCGACGCCGAGCAGGATGATGCCGATGTTCTCGACGGAGTGATAGGCCAGCAGGCGCTTGATGTCATGCTCCTGCAGGGCGAAGGCCACGCCGAGGACCGACGAGATCGCACCGAAGACCATGACCATAAGGCCCCACCAGACCTGAACGCCCGAGGCGGAGAGCAGGTCGAGACCAACCTTGAGGATACCGAAGATACCGATCTTGATCATGCCGCCGGACATGAGGGCCGACACGTTGGACGGCGCCTCGGGATGTGCCTTGGGCAGCCAGCCGTGCAGCGGGATAATACCGGCCTTGGCGCCAAAGCCAAAGAAGGCGAGCACGAAGCACACGGATGCGACCGCGGGGCTAAACTGCGTGGCGCGGAAATCCGCAAAGGCAAACGAGCCACCGGCGAAGTTGGTCATGGTGAGGAAGCTCGCCATGATGAGCACAAAGCCCACGTGCGCGATTACAAAGTAGAGCCAACCGCCATGAATGGAGTTCTCGTTCTCCTCGATCACGACCAGGAAGTACGAGGTCAGCGACATGAGCTCAAAGGCGACCAGGAACCAAAACACGTTGTCGGCGGTAATGACGAGCATCATGGACGCCACGAAGGTGTTAAAGAAGAAGCCAGCGCGGCCCTTTTTGCCCGGGTACTCATCAAAGTAGTTGAGACCGTAGATCGAACCGGCAAACGCGAGCACCGAGATGAGCGCCACGAACAGACCGGACAGCTGATTGAGCAGCAGCTGGAAATGGGCAAACGGGAAAAACACGATGGTGTCGACCGACGTGACATCGCCCAGCACGGCCTGGATACCGGCCACAAACGAAAGCACCGCGGCGGCGGCGCCGATAAGGCAGCCGGCGGTCTTGGCGGCGTTATCGGCCTTGATCAGCAGAACCGAGGCGAGCGCACCGATGCACGAGACGGCAAGCGATGCGATAAACAGCGTCATGCTATCCATTGTTTACGCTCCCTTCTGCTTTCTCGGACAAGCCCTGGGCCACAGCGGTAACGTCGACAACCGGACCGTTTTCGATCGAGCGCAGGCGCTTGGCCTCGTCGAGCTCGCGAGCGGCCGCGCCGCCCATGACGGTCAGCGCCTTGGTGGGGCACGCCGCCACACAATGCGGGCCGTCCGGATCGAAGGCGCACAAGTCGCACTTGATAGCGCAGGTGTACTGGCCAGGAGCCCACGTAAGCAGGCTGCTCAGGGACTTAGGATACGAAGGCGTCGGGTCGCACATGCCTGCGACACCGGCGATAGACGTGCCATCGGGATGGATGGCTCCGAAGGGGCACGCGATGGCGCACAGCCTGCACCCGATGCACTCCTGCTCCTTGACGTGGATGCGGTCGCCATCGTGCTCGATGGCATTCACCGGGCAAACCTCGGCGCAGGGGGCACCCTCGCAATGGTGGCAGGCAAGGGCGGCCGAAATACCGCCGGTCTTCACGAGCGCCAGGCGCGGCGTATCCTGAAGGCCCTGCATCCGGTGGGCGTCGGCACAGGCGGACTGGCATGTTCCGCAGCCGATGCACCTCTCCGGGTTGATGTCGATGAAGCGGTTCATCCCCACTTCCTTTCAAAATAACGGGCCGGGCTCCCGAACGTACGGGACGCCCGGCCCAAATAGCCAACGAGAACGGGACTACACGATTTGATTCACGTGCGTCTCGTCGTCGAACTTGGCGGCACCGGGCTCAACGTCCTGGGGAGCGGCTGCGTCCACCAGAGCCTGCTTGAGCTCGGTGTACTGACGCTCGACCTCGCCCTCGGCCCAGACCTGGTCGGCGATAGCGTCGACCTGGCAGGCGGAGAACTTGTCCTCAGGCGTATGCGAGACCGGGTCGACCTTGTGAATGGTCAGCTCGTTGCACTTGCCGATCCACCACTGGTAGGTCATATAGACTGTGCCCTTATTGATGCGGTCGCTCACGTCGGCGCGGCTGTATACCTGGCCGCGGCGGCTGTGAATCGAGACGATGTCGCCGTTCTTGATGCCGCGCGCCTGGGCGTCCGCGGGATTCATGCGGACAAAGCCGGGCTCGTCGGCAAGCAGCGCCAGCGTCTTGCAGTTGCCGGTCATCGAGCGGCAGCTGTAGTGGCCGACCTCGCGGACGGTGCACAGGATGAGCGGGTACTCATCGTCGGGAAGCTCAGAGGGCGCCTCCCAGTCGTGCGCCATCAGGTTGGCGCGGCCGTCCTTGGTGGTGAACTTGCCACCAGCGAACATGTCGGGCGTACCGTGGTCGTTCACATCGGTGCTCTTGACCGGCCACTGGGCGTAACCGCCCTCGGGAGCCATCTTCTCGTAGGTCGCGCCCACAAAGTTGGGGCACAGGCTAATGCACTCGTTCCAGATCTGCTCGGTGTTGTCATAGTGCATGGGATAGCCCATGCGCGTGGACAGGTCCGCGAAGATCTCCCAGTCGTGACGGCACTCGCCCTTGGGCGGAACGGCTGCGTCAAAGTGCTGGAAGCTACGGTCGGATGCAGTAAAGACACCCTCGTGCTCGCCCCAAGAGGTGGCAGGCAGGATGACGTCGGCGAGCATGGTCGTCTGCGTCATAAAGATGTCCTGGCAAATGAACAGGTCCAGCTCGGAGAGCGTCTTGCGCATACCGGCCGAATCGGGCTCGGTCTGCACCGGGTCCTCGCCGTAGTTGTAGAAGCAGTGCACCTTGCCCTCGTCGACCAGGTGGCCCAGGTCGGTGAGCTTGTAGCCCTCCTCGAGCGGGAGCTTTTCCTCGGGCACGCCCCAAGCCTTGGCAAACTTGGCGCGCACTGCCGGGTCGGTGACCTTCTGGTAGCCAGGGTACAGGTTGGGCAGCATGCCCATATCGCAGGAGCCCTGGACGTTATTCTGGCCACGCACGGGCGCGAGACCGGAATTGGGTTTGCCGATCTGGCCGGCAACGCAGGCGATGGAGGCGATGGTGTGCACCGTCTTCAGGTTCTGCTTCTGCTGGCATACGCCCATGCCCCAGCCAATGATGGCAGAGGGCTTCGCCGTGGCGTACATCTCGGCAGCTTGGTGGATCAGCGCGGGCTCGACACCCGTGATGTCCTGTACAGATTCGGGAGTGTAGTTCTTGATGGTCTCCCACCATTCGTCAAAGCCGTTCGTGTGCTCGGCGACGAATTCCTTGTCGTAGAGGCCATCGTTGACCAAGCAGTTGGCAAAGGCGTTGAGGAACGCAACGTTGCAACCGTTCTTGATCGGAAGGTAGAGATCGGCGATACGCGCGGTTTCGATATGGCGCGGATCGGCGACGATGATCTTGCAACCCTTTTCTTTGGCTCGCACGATACGCCTTGCGACGATGGGGTGCGAATCGGCAGGGTTATAGCCGAAGAGGAAAATGCAGCCCGCATCCTCCATACCGGGGATGGAGCATGACATGCAACCTGAACCAACCGTGTCCATCAGACCGAGGACAGTAGGGCCGTGTCAAGTACGGGCGCAGTTGTCCACGCTGTGGGTGCCGATGCACGCACGCGTAAACTTCTGCATGACGTAGTTCGCCTCATTGCCGCCGCCTCGCGAAGAGCCGGTGGTCATGACAGCGTTAGGACCATATTCGTCAATTATGGCCTGCATCTTAGATGCGGTGAAATCCAGTGCCTCGTCCCAGCTTACGCGCTCAAGATCCGCGCCCTTAGTGCGACGGATCATCGGGTGCAGTACGCGAGGAGTCAAGATCTTGGTGTCGTTGATGAAGTCGTAGCCGCTCATGCCCTTAAGGCACAGCTCGCTCTGATTGGTGATGCCGTTGAGCGGTTCGGTACCCACGACCTGGCCGTTTTGGACCAAGAGGTTAAACTGGCAACCGGCGCCGCAGTACGGGCAAATCACTTTATGCTTCTCCATGACACCCTCCTTCCTTTCTCTGCTACCGAATGCTCGGTACTTATTTGACAATCATTGGGCCTGTCGCCCGACGCTTACGCCTCGTTTTCGATGGTGGCGCGGGCACGCTCGGCGGTCAGCTCCGCCAAACGCTCCTCGTCTACCAGGGTGAGGCCCTTAGTCGGGCACGCCTCGGCACACGCCGGACCGCCGGGACGGTCCACGCACAGGTCGCACTTGAGCACGAAGCTCTTGGTCTGCGAGCCCACGCGAACGTCGCCCATCAAGACCGGAACCTGCGTGGTTGCCACGCTCACGGCGCCAAAGGGGCATGCCATTACGCAGCTCTTGCAGCCGATGCAGTTGTCCTCGTTGACGCCGATGCGATGGTTCTTTGGATCAAAGAACAAGGCGCCCGTAGGGCAGGCCTTGGCGCACGGAGCGTCCTCGCAGTGGTGACATGCCACCGGCGCGGAAATCTCGTAGGTGCGCGTTACGCGCAAGCGAGGTGCGGCGATGTTGCCGGGAATATCGTGTGCCTCGATGCACGCCGCCATACAGGTTTGGCACCCAATGCAGCGTGAAGAATCAGCCACGACTCGTTTATTGCCCATGTTGTTCACTCCCTCCTGAATCCCATGCCGGAGAGACCCTGTCGACGTTGCCCCAAGCCGCCCGTGGCCTGGCATCGACGAATCGAATGCATGCGGCGAAACATGCACTCGGTAGAGTTTCTCCAACGATATACAGGTTAAATATACGCAGTTGCAGGGGGCAAACTTGAGCATAGGCCCTGCAATACGGGTGTATTGCAGAGGTTTTGGCAGGTTGGAATTATTCTCGGATAGCTATAAAGGTGAGTGTATTACATACGTACATCCAAGGGAGATTTCACGCTCGTTTATAAAGAATGTAATACGTTTGATATATATTTCGCGCTCATTAACTTGAGTGCAATAAAGTAGTGGTTATAAGATTGGTTATTATTAGCCAATGCTGTATTTGACCATTTATATTGCACGCTCATTAAGGGAGGCCAGTGATGTCATCGACTCAAAAAAGAGCCATCCTGCAGGTGCGCATTCGCGAGGAAGACAAGCAGCATGCCGAACATCTCTACGACGCCATGGGCACATCGCTCGCCGAGGCTGTCCGCCTATTTGTCGCGCAGAGCATTTTGATGCGCAAGCTTCCCTTTCAGCCAGTCGCCGTGCGCTCAAAGGTTGGCACCGCCGCCTATGGATCGCTCAAAGCATATGGTGACCCCAATCGCCGCGCCGAGGAACGCAATGCCTGGATTGAGTACCTTGCCACAGAAAACGACGATTCGATTTTGGGTCCCGAGGAAGTAGATATCCATGAGTAGCACCATCATCGACGAGACCGTCATCCTGCGCTACCTGCTTGACGACGAAGTTCTGTCCCCGCGCGCCGCCAAGGTCATCGCCACGCGCACCGCTCGTGTCTACCCCGAAATCATCACGCGCGTCGTGGTCACGCTGCGCGACGTCTATAAGGTTCCCCGCGTTGAGATTGCTGCGGCTATGAAAAGGCTGCTCGATGACGTCATGGTCGACGAGCCCACCGTTGTCGCCTTTGCCATCAAACTCTTTGGCAAAACCCATATGGACTTTACCGACTGCCTCCTCGCAGCCCGAACCGCCATCTACAACGATGATGTCGTGAGCTTTGGCAAGCCCATCATCCAAGGCATGATCGATTACCGCCGCCAGCGCCAAACCGCTGCCGACGCCCGCGACCGCGCCGCCGAAGCCCGCAGCCGAAGCACCGACTCCACCATCGACAAGCTCCGCCACCACGGTCGCCACTAACCCCATCCCCTCCTAAGTTGCGGTGAAATACGGACTGTTTTTGCTGGTCAAACCGCAAAACAGTCCGTATTTCACCGCAACTTATTGAAGGTGGACCGCGAACGATTTCGCTATCGGGATTCGGCGTAGGGTTTTGTTGTCGGAATGCCGTAGCCGCGCATCATGGCACCGAACGATTCTACGTCATAGGTGTCCGAGAGTTTGAAATGAATGACGTTGTGGCCCATGGCGCGAAGGTTCGCGTCGCGCATGAGGGCCGCTCGATACATTTTTGCCGCCGCCCGCTCTGGATCATTTTGAGCCTCGTCTTCAAACTTGCCTAGCCCATGCAGCTCTGCCAGCGTCCATGAGCCGTCTGGCATCTGCCAGCCATAATCTGCTAGATAATAGCCAGCGTTTCCCGGTCGCGTTATCTCAACTTGAAGCTCAGGCGCGGCAACCCCAGCGAGAATCATCGCTGCTCTCGCCTCGGACTCGCCGCCGTTGTCTGACCTGCCATCCATATAATCAAAAACGTCAAAAGCACGCGCGATGCCATGCAGCCCTCGACAATTTGCCTGCGCATATGCTCGCAGCTCTTCGCGTTCGACATCGTACTCACGGGCCAAGCCATCGACATAACCCAGCGCATAGCGAAAGGCGCTCGATCGCGCGATATCAACAACCGTTCGACACGGATCCGTCAGTGTAAACAGACCAAGCCGCCACACTTCGCCCGGGCGCCAGCGCTTGTATTCAACGAACTCATACGTATCACGCCTTGTAGACCGTGGCAGCAACACTTGCACTTTATCCAGAAGCGTATACGCCGAGCCGATGCCGTAGAGCAGCGCTGCTGTCGCTCCGCAAAACACAGCATCCGGTTCAACGACCGCAATAGCGGATGCCAGCTGAAAGATACGATCTTCAACCCCAAGATTATTCCAATAGACCGGATCCGCATACACGTGGTTATAAAGACGAAGCATGAGCTCTTCCTGCATAAGCTCACGCGCACGGCGTTCATCCCAAGGATCAATTGTTATAAGCAGCTGTCCATCTTGATGAATTCCAACGGCCGAGAATAGCATCCTTGCATATGACTGCGGAAAACGTTTGCCTTTATCGAGCATGGCCAACCCCATAACCATCACGGCGGAGAGAATACCATTACGCTATCGCATGCTTCCGTCCGCAGGCCTTGCCAAAAGCTGACCAAAAGCTTGACGCCGCAGGTCAGAGCTTCAAAAAATATATCCACTCTCGGTAGACGGTCGCTACGACCCTCCCAACGGCATCAAAATCCAACCTTACAAATAGTTGCGGTGAAATACGGACTACATGGGCCATAAAAGCCGAAAAACAGTCCGTATTTCACCGCAACTTAGGAGGGGATGTGGGGTCCCCGGCATGTATATGAAAATGGCTCTGGTCCCAAAAGGAACCAGGGCCATTCATTAATCTTATGGAGCGGGCGACGGGAATCGAACCCGCGTCATCAGCTTGGAAGGCTGGGGTTCTACCATTGAACTACGCCCGCAAGATATGGTCGGGACGACAGGATTTGAACCTGCGACATCCTGCTCCCAAAGCAGGCGCGCTACCAAACTGCGCCACGTCCCGAAGGTGTTGAGCAGCTAAGGTCTAAACCTTGCGTGTCCCAAAGCGAAGGAAATTATACGGGAGACTCCCCGCCTGTGCAAGCGACGATACCCTAGTTCCTCGAATGTGCGACAAACCGGCTATGGAGCAGCCCGATCACAAACGCCACTACGGCAACCGGCGCCCACGCGGCACCGATGTCTGCCAGCGGCAGCGCATCGAACGGCAGCCACACGCCCGCAAAGAACGCATCGCGGACCGAGGTGATCACGCTCTGCACGGCGACCACGCCGCCGACCCACACCCACACCTGCGGATGCGCGTCGCAAAAACCGTGCACCAAACCCATGAGGACCAGCACGATGGCGACGGGATACAAGGCATTGAGCATGGGCACCGAGAACATGAGGATCACGTCGAGGCCCACGTTGGAGAGCACGCACGAAAACGCTGCGAACACAAAGGCAAGAATCGCAAAGGGACGGCGCATGGCCTCCTCGGAGGCCTCCGCTCCCCCTTTAACCACATACGTCTCGCAGAAGTAACGCGAGCAGCAGCTGATAAGGCCAATGCACACGTTCATGCAGGCAAGGAAGAAGATGGCGAAGACCACGACCGTGCCGGCAAGGCCAAAGTGCATGGAGGCAGAGCGGGCAAGGATGGCGGCGCCGTTGGTAGCGTCGGGCATCACGGTGCCGAGCTGCATACCGGCAAGCCCCAAGCCGCAGTAGATGATGGCCATGAGCACGCCGGCGATCACACCGGAACGCGAAATCTCGAAGGCCACGCGCTTGTCATCGGTAACACCCAGCTCGTGGATGGTCTCGGCGATGATGATGCCAAAGGCGAGCGACGCGAGCAGGTCCATGGTCTGATAGCCAGTCAAAAAACCCTGCACGGCGGCACCGGCATTGTAGGGAGCCTGAGGCGCGGCAGCCGGTCCCAGCGGCGAGATCACGGCAGCACCCACGACCAGCACGATGAGCGCAATGAGCGCGGGGCCCGTAATGCGGCCGAGCACGCGCGTGATGACACCCGGGCGCAGCGTGAGCGCAAACGCGACGACGAAGAACCCAACGGCGAACACCAGGCGAGCCGTGCCGAGCGAAACACCCTCGGGTAGCAGCGGCACCAGCATTTCGAAGGCCGTGGAGCTCGTGCGCGGAATCGCCAGGCACGGGCCGATGGCCAGATACACCGCCGCAACGAAGAATTCGCCAAACTTAGGATGCACGCGGCCGGCAAGCTCGCGGGCCGTGCCAGCGAGCGCGACGGCGATAAATCCCATAACAGGCAGACCGATAGCCGCAATCAAAAAGCCGATCATGGCAAGCGGCGTAGCCGTGCCGGCCTGAAGTGCCAGCAACGGCGGAATGATGAGGTTGCCGGCGCCAAAGAGCATCGAGAACAGGGCGATGCCGACGGTAACGACATGGTCGGAACGCAGACCACGCGAGGCGGATGAGGCCATGAGAGCACCTTTCGAATCAAAACAAAAACGGGACGGGCAAAAGACCCGTCCCGCAAGTATATACGCTTTAGCAGGCTAAATCGCGCAAAGCGTCAATCGCGGTGTCGGCTTCCTCGTCCGTGTTGAAATACCCAAACGAGAAGCGAACGACACCCTGACGCTCGGTCCCCAGCGCACGGTGCATGAGCGGAGCGCAGTGGGCGCCGGGGCGTGTCGCAATCCCCCACCCTTGCATGAGCGCGTCCGAGATCTCGGCAGAGTCGATATCGCCCACGTTGAGCGACACGATCGCCGAGCGCGCGGGTTGGTCAAAGGCACCGTAGAGCTTAATCCCCGGAATCTTTCGAACACCGGCGAGGAAGCGCTCTGCAAGCGAGTGCTCATGCGCCGCAATCGCCTCGACCCCGCCTTGCGCCTCGATAAAGTCGAGGCCGGCAGAAAGCCCCGCGATGCCGTGACCGTTGAGCGTGCCCGCCTCAAGGCGCGTGGGCCACTCAAGCGGCTGCAGCGCATCGAAGCTGTGCACGCCGGTGCCGCCCATGGCCCACGGAGCCACGTCAATGCCCTCCGCCACGGCCAGGCCGCCGGTCCCCTGCGGACCCATGAGCCCCTTATGGCCGGTAAAGCACACTATGTCGAGACCCATGGCCTGCATATCGACACGCGCCGTACCGGCAGACTGCGAGGCATCGACGATCACAAGCGCGCCTGCCGCATGGGCCATGGCGGCCACGCGCGCAATGTCGACCTCATTGCCGGTCACATTGGAGGCGTGCGTCACCACCACGGCACGCGTGCCCGGCGTGACCAGCTGCTCGAGCTCGTCATAATCGAGAACGCCGTCCGCGTCGCAGCCAGCATGCTCAACGGTCACACCCCGCTCCGCCGCCAGGCGGTTGAGCGGACGCAGCACGGAGTTGTGCTCGAGCACCGTTGTGACCACGCGGTCGCCGGGGCGCACCACCCCGTTGATGGCGGTGTTGAGCGCCGCCGTAGAGTTGGGCGTAAAGCACACATGGTCCGCCCTCGGGCAACCCAAAAGGCGCGCGAGCTTGGCGCGGCAACCGTGAATCGTACGAGCGGCATCGAGGGCACCCGACGTGGCGCCGCGTCCGGCATTGCCGAGCGAGCACATCGCCTGCGTCACGGCATCGATGACCGTCTGCGGCTTGTGCATGGTCGTCGCCGCGTTATCCAGATAGATCATCGCACGACCTCCCACATATCAATCACCGTAAAGCCCTCGGTGGAAACGCCCGCCGCGGCGAGTTCGCCGCGCAGCAGTTCCTCATCGGCAGGCAACGCCTTCCACGCCAGACCGCAGCCGGCAGCGACCTCCCCGGGTACGGGAATCGTTCGCCCGGGAAGACCGCGCTCAATGCACAGGGACTCGCAGCCCATGGCGGCCGCCGTGGTGGGAAACGTGATGACAAGCGCCGGGCGCTTCTCCCTCATGGCAACTCCAACCAATACGCTACGGGCGCACGACGCGCACGGCCTGCTCCATCTTCTCCACAATCACGTACATATTCGTGACCTCGCCCACCGCGAGCTGGTCCTTAATGCCATAGTGATCGAGGCAGGTACCGCAGGTGAGAATCTCGACACCCTGCTCGACCAGACCCTTCAGGTCGTCGAGCACCGGCGAGCCCTCGACGGTGAGCTTGGCGCCGCCGTTGTAGAACAGCATGGTCGCGGGCAACTCCTCCTGTTGCGTCACGGCAAAGATAAACGCCTTCATGAGCTTGTGGCCCAGCTCGTCGTCGCCACGGCCCATATAGTCGGTGTAGACGGAAATGACGAGCTTGCCCTTGCCGGCGCTGGCATCACAGAAGGCAGCACCGTCCTGCTCGGGATCGGCCACGGCAACGGCGCCAGAGGTCGCGACAGTCACGTGCCACTCGGCGTCCGAGATCTTCTCGACCGAAGACGTGCAGCCCTTCTCCTGTGCCATCTTGGAGATGTTCTTGACGGCGGTCTCGTTATCGACCGAGGTCACCACGGCGCCCTCGCCATCAAGCTGTTTGAGTGCCTTAAGCGTCTTGACGACGGGCAGCGGGCAGGCATCGCCCATGGCATTGACTTCAATCTTGGTAGACATAGCAAATTCCTTTCGAAAGAACCGTTCTAGAGAACGGTAAACAGTTACATAAACGTGCGGGCTAGCGAACAACGTGGACGGCAGGACCGCCTGGCACCGGCTCGCACACGCGCCCGACAACGGCGGCAACGCGCCCTTCGGCATGTAAACGACGCGCAAGCTCATCCACATCGGCAGCAGGCGCCGCGATGAGTAGGCCACCAGACGTCTGCGGATCGTACAGCGCATCCAGCATGCCCGACTCCAGGTCCTCGTCGGCAGCCACACGCGGGCCAAAGAAGTCCTGGTTGCGGTAGGAGCCCGCGGGGATAATGCCCAGACGCGCCATGTCGAGCACTTGATCAAAGAGCGGCACCGCTCCCGACGCAAGCTCAACCTGCACGCCCGAGCCCTCGGCCATCTCGCACGCGTGCCCGATCAGGCCAAAGCCCGTGACATCGGTGCAGCCGTGAAGCTCAAGTCCCTCGGACAGACGAATCGGCGCCTCGTTGAGGGTGCGCATCGAGTCAAACATGGCTGCGGCCTCGTCCTGCTCGATGAGCTCGCCCTTAATGGCCGTGGTGATGATGCCCGAGCCGATCGCCTTGGTCAGCAGTAACGCATCGCCCACGCGCGCGCCGCTGTTGGCGAGCATACGGTCAAGCGCGACAAAGCCGCTCACGGACAGGCCGTACTTGGGCTCGTCGTCGTTGATGGTGTGGCCGCCCGCTATGGTGCAGCCGGCCTCGACGCACTTGTCGGCGCCGCCCGCCAGAATCTGGCCGGCAACCTCGACGCCCAGGCAGCTCGGAATGCACAGCAGGTTCATGGCATGGCTCGGCCGCCCGCCCATGGCGTAGATATCCGACAGCGAGTTGGCCGCGGCAATCTGGCCAAACAGAAACGGGTCGTCGACCATCGGTGGGAAGAAGTCGATGGACTGCACAAGGCCCAAGTTATCGCCAACGCGAAAGACGCTCGCATCGTCGGAGGTATCGAACCCCACGAGCAGGTTGTCGTTATGCACATTGGGCAAGTCGCCCAGGACCTGGGCGAGGGCTCCGGGAGCCAACTTAGCGGCTCAACCGCTCGCGGCCGTCATGGATGTGAGCTTAATGGTGTCCTTAGCCATACGAACCCCCTTCCAACAAATCAACGACTTTAAGTATACGCCCCAGGCACGCTTCCCAAGAGACCGCCGACGGCTCGAACGTCGAAGGCGGCGCCGCAAGCGCCTGCGCGATAGCATCTGCCAGTGCGCGCTCAAACAACGGAAGGTCGGCCGCCTCGGGCGTGTCGACATCCGTCATACGCGGCGGCGCCACCCACGTCACGGGAGCGCCGGGAAGCATAGCCTCCATCCAGGGACGAACGCCGGGCAAATCGGTCGCCACAACTTTGCAGCCGCACGCGAGGGCCTCGATCGTCACGAGCGGCAGACCCTCGTAAAACGAAGGCAGCACAAAGACGTCGGAACTGCGGTAGGCGCGCACGAGCCCATCGCTATCCAGGCGCCCCGCCAGCGTCACCGGCACATCCGAGGCCGCGGCCAAGCGCTCGACACGCGCGTACTCGGCATCGTCCCCGCGACCGCCCACAAGCACCAAGCCAGATGGGCGGACGTCATCGTCAATCGGCAATGACACGGCTCGAACCAGCGACTCGACGCCCTTTTTAAAGCAAATCTTGCCCACGTACACAAGCGATCCCGGCCGCCTCGCCACGCTTGCGTCGCGGCAGAAGACGCGATGGTCGTAGCCCGTCCCAATCACGTGGATGCGATCGGCATCGACGCCGCACACCAGGCCAATCTGCTCAGCCTGCTCAGCATGGAGCGCAAAGACGGCATCGAGCCGACGAACCGCACTTACGATGCGATCGCGCTCGAGCGCATGCGAACGAAGCTGGCGCAGATCGGTCGAATGGCACACGGCAACAACCGGCACGCCCCGGACGCACTCGCGCGCCAATGCGGTCACCAGATACAGGTGATGGCAGAGCACCAGATCGGGCCGAAACTCAGCCACCGCCCGATCGATTGCAGCAGCAAATGCCCGCTCAAATGCCTTGAGCATCGAAGGCGTCAGGTCACGATAGCGTGTAGAGGGATAGGGCATGACATCGGACATACCGCAGATGGGAAACGGCAGCTCGGGCGACTCGAACGGCACGGCAAACACGGCAGCACGCCGGTCCAGCTCGCCTTGGGTATCACCCGGTGCCGCGCCGCAAAGCACGGCGGCGCGATGCCCCGTCTCGATCTGCTCGCGCACGAGCGCGGCAAGGTAGGTGCCGCTGCCGGTGCTATCTGGTTTTTGTGCCGAGATATTGAGGATGCGCATGTCGCGGTACACCCCTAGGCCAAGGCGGCGGCGCGGACAGCCGCGCCAATCGCTCCGGCAAAGCGAGCCTGGGGCGAGGTGGTCACCGGCGACCCCAGCAGCTCGCCCAACCGCTCCACCACATAGGCGTTCTCGCAGAGGCCGCCGGTCAGGTAGTACGGGGCGCCCGCGGCCTGCCCGGCCATGGTCGCCACGCGCGAGACCACGCTGTCGATCACGCCACGCGCAATGTTCTCGCGCGGCTCGCCGCGACCGATCAGGCTGATGACCTCGCTTTCGGCAAACACCGTGCACATGCTGCTAATCTTGGTGGGCTCGCCGGAACGCGCCAGGTCGGCCATCTGCTGCTGGGAAATGCCTAGGCGGTCGGCCATGATCTCCAAAAAGCGCCCCGTGCCGGCGGCACACTTGTCGTTCATGGCAAACTTGGACACGCGGCCACTTTTAAGCTGAATGACCTTGGTGTCCTGGCCGCCCACGTCGATCACGGTGCCGTGGTCGCCAAACAGGCACACGGCACCGGTGCCGTGGCAGGAGATCTCGGTAACGACCTTGTGCGCATAGGGCACGGCGACACGACCGTAGCCGGTCGCGATCACGCGCACGTCGTCGGCAGCCACGTCATAGCCAGCCGCGGCAAGCTCGCCGCGCAGACGCTCGGCCGCATCGACCGAGGAGAACCCGGTTGGCTGCACGCACGTCCACGCCACCGAACCCTCCCCATCGACCACAGCAGCCTTAGCCGCCGTAGACCCGATATCGATCCCGATCCCTATCATGGCTCTCTTCCAATCTAAACATCAAAGGTAGCGGCGCGTTCAGGCGCCTTAGCTCTAGGTTTCTCAGGTGCCGGAGATTGCCCCGAAAGAGGAGCGCAGCGTACTTTGGTACGCAAGCGACGGTTTGAGGGGCAAGATCCGGTGCCTGAGGAAGCTAGAGGGTTTCGATGAAGGCAGCGATGCGAGTCTCGATCTGACCCATGTCGCCGTTGCTGTAGTCGGTCTCGATCTTCATATACGGAATACCCGCACCCTCGACGGCCTCCTGCATACGGGCGCTCTCAACGTTGAAGGTGTGGCATGCCTGCAGCACGCTCTCCACTACGCCATCGACGTGATACTTCTCGCACATGGCCAGCGTATTTTCCATACGACCGTCGTTGGGCGTCATGACCGAGCAGTTGATATCCAGGTAGCGGTCGGCGATGGCGCGCAGGATGTCGGGAGCCTCCGGGTCGATCATCATGGCCGCCGTGCGCTCGCCCGAGCAGTCGTCCATGCACACGACCACGCCGCCGTTGGACTCGATGGTGCGACCGATCTTGTTGATCACGCCGCCCACCGGGCAGCCGGTAATCAGAATGCGCTTGGCATCTGCCGCGACCGGGCGCTCACCCGCGTCGTAGGCCTCGCGTAGCTTGGCAACCTTTTGCTCCAGCTGCTGCGTATAGGCCTCGATATCAAAGCTGAACGTACCGGCAAACATGGTGCTCATCAGGTCGACGCCGCTCATGGCCGCCGGCTGGTTGGCCTGCAGCGCAAACATCTCGAGCTGGGCCGCACGCAAACGGTTGCGACGACGGACGGCAGCGCGCAGGTCATCGTCGGCAATCGTGATGCCGTAGAATCCCTCGAGCTCCTCCTTGAGCAGGCGGCACTCCTCGTACCAGCCCTCGCGCTCGTAGGCGCGATCGCGGCCCTGCGGCAGGTGCAGAATGTGCGTGCGCTTGAGCTCGTTGAGTAGCTCGTACATCTTCTTCTTGCCGTCGCAGGTGGTCTCGCCGATGATCATGTCGCTAAAGTACGTAAACGGGCACTTTTGCGAATAGGCAAAACCGTACGTCGACTTGATGAGCGGGCAGAGGTTTGCCGGCAGCACCTTCTCGGCCTCGGGAATCACCTCGTCGGACGTGCCGCACAGCGCCACGCTCGCAGCCCCCGCGGCATCGATAATCTCGAGCGGCGTGTAGCTGCACAAAAAGCCGATCAGGCGATTACCCGCCTGCTTGTAATCCTTGACGCGAATAAACGCCGCCTTGCGTTGCTCGTTGAACTCCTCAAACGTGCGCGGCAACGGCTGTTCCTCGATATCGGCCATAATAGTTCCCCTCTCTTGCACCGATATACCGACAATTAAACAACAAACCCACGCCATACCCAAAAGGAAGCATCCTCTAGGGAATGGCGTCGATAAGCTCCTGCGTATACGGATCGCTCGGGTGCGCGATCACGTCCTCGGCCGCGCCTTCCTCGACAAGACGACCGTGGTAAAGCACGCCAATCCGGTCGGACATATGCCGAACCACACGCATATCATGCGTGATAAACAGCAGCGCCACGCCCGTCGTGCGCTGCAGGTCGCGAAGCAAGTTGAGCACTTGGGCCTGAACGGACACGTCAAGCGCCGAGACCGGCTCGTCGCATACCACAAGGCGCGGTTCGCAAATAAGCGCCCGTGCCAGATTGAGTCGCTGACGCTGTCCCCCCGAAAGGTCATGCGGATAGCGGTCATAATGCTCTGCCAGAAGACCGACCGAGGCCAGGGCCGAGAGCGCGCGCCCATGGCGCTCATCCGCATCGCGCACGCCGGCGATAATCAGCGGCTCCTCCAAAATGCGGCCGACACGGTTGCGCGGGTCAAAAGCCGTAGAGCTATCCTGGAATACCAGCTGGATCTCACGGCGAAACGGCTTGCGTTCGCGCTCCGACATCGTGACGAGGTCGTGCCCGCGATAGACAATCGAGCCGGAATCCGCACGCTCGAGACCACAGATCAGGCGTCCAGTCGTCGACTTGCCCGATCCGGATTCGCCAACCAGGCCATAGACCTCGCCCGGCGCGATTTCAAACGACAGATCGTCCACGGCGGTAAAGGCCTGACGCTTAAAACCTGAGCCCGGCATGGGATACGTTTTAGTCAGATGTGAGACGCTAAGCAGGGCTTCGCTATCAACAGCCATGGCACTCCCCTTTCTCGACAAGCCAGCATTTAGACCGGTCGCACGCATTCACGGCAAACAGCGGAGGCTCCTGCGCGCGGCAACGCTCGTCCGCCCGGGCGCAACGAGGCGCAAAGCGGCATCCACAGGGTATTGCCGTAAGCGGCGGCACCGTGCCCGGAATATCCGCCAGCGTGTCAACTCGCTCGCCTTCGAGCGGCGGAATGCTCGCAATGAGCCCCTGGGCATACGGGTGGCTCGGGCGCTCCATAAGGCCGCAGGCGTCGATCTCTTCTACGATTTGACCCAGATACATGACGTGCACGCGCGAGCAGATGCTCGTGACGACACCCAAATCATGGCTGATAAAAAGCACCGCCATGTTCTCGGTGCGGTTGAGGTCGCGCAGTAGGTCGAGGATCTGCTTTTGGGTGGTGGTGTCGAGTGCCGTGGTGGGCTCGTCGGCGATAAGCAGGCGCGGGTGCCCGGCGAGCGCCATGGCGATCATCACGCGCTGGCGCATGCCGCCGCTAAAATCGCCCGGATACATGTCGAAGCGAGCCGCGGCATCTCGAATTCCCACACGCTCCAACAGCGATAGAGCCTCGTTGCGGGCTTCGCGTCGGCTCACCTTACGGTGGGCCCGCACCGCCTCGATAACCTGCGCACCCACCGTCATGACGGGGTTGAGCGAGCTCAAAGGGTCCTGGAAAATCATGGCGATGTCGCAGCCGCGCACCTCGCGCATACGCTTGAGCGGGCGCGCGAACAGGTCCTCCCCGTCAAAGAGAATCTGACCGGTATAGGCCATCTTCTGCTCGTGCTCGAGCAGGCGCATGACCGACTGGGCAAACACCGACTTACCGCAGCCGGACTCGCCGACAACACCAACGATCTCGACGGCATCGATATGTAGGTTGAGTTTGTTGACGGCTTCCAGCGCGTTGCCATCGCGGCCCACAAACGAGATGCAGAGGTCGCGCACGTCCAAAAGATGCTGAGCCATGGACTAGTCCTCCTTGGTCTTGGGGTCGAGGGCGTCGCGCAGGCCGTCGCCGGCAAGGTTCAGCGAAAGCACGCTCGCGATGATGGCGATAGCCGGGAAGAAGATCATCCACCAGGCTTTGCGCATCACGTTCTTGCCCGCCTGCAGGATGTTTCCCCAGCTGGCGTCGGGCGCCTTGATACCCAGGCCCAGAAACGAGAGGGCGGCCTCCGAGAGCACGGCCTCAGCAAAGACGAAGGTCGCCTGCACCAGGAAGGGTGCCATAACGTTGGGCACGATATGCAGCCACACGATGCGCGCGGTCGAGGCGCCCTGCACGCGCAGGGCCTCCACAAAGGGCTCCTCCTTGACCACCATGGCACGCGAGCGCACGATGCGCGCCATGCTGGGCGTATAGACGATGGAGAGTGCGATGATGACGTTCCACACGCTCGCCCCCATCATCGCCATGAGTGCGATGGCCAGCAGCACGCCCGGAATGGACATAAGGCCGTCGCAGATGCGCATGAGAATATGATCGAGCCTCTCGTTGTAGCACGCATAGGCGCCGATCACCAGGCCGAGCGCACTCGTCGCGAGCGTGACGGCAATGCCGACGCCAAGCGACACGCGCGCGCCCGCGATAACGCGGGCAAGCAGGTCGCGGCCAAAGTCATCGCAGCCAAAGGGATGCGCGGGCGAAGGTGCCGAAAGTCGCAACGCCATCTCCTGCGCATTGGGATCAACCGTCCACACCAGCGGACCGACGAGCGCGATCAGCGCAATCGCCAGGAAAATGCAGCCACCGACCACAAACCCCTTGTTGGCAAGAGCCTTCTTAAAGTTTGTCATCATGCATCGCCCCATTTGCGAGCGCGCGGGTCAAAAGCGCCGTAGGCAAGGTCGACGGCCAGATTGATCACCGAATTCAACAAGGCGATGACCAGCAGCACGCCCTGAATCACCGGATAGTCGCGACGCTCGATAGAGCTCGTGACCAGCTGGCCCAAACCGGGGATGTTAAAAATGGCCTCAGTCACCACAGCGCCCGTAATCAGGGCGCCAAAAGAATAGCCGACCGAGGTGAGAATCGGCAGCGCGGCGTTGCGCAGGGCATGGGCCAGCACCACGCGAACCTCGGAGACGCCCTTGGCACGCGCCGTCTTGACGCAGTCGAGCTGCATAGCCTCGATCACACTCGAACGGGTCATGCGCATGAGCAGGGCCGCCTGCACGAATCCAAGCGATATGGCCGGCAATGCAAGATAGCGTAAATGGCTGAACCAGCCCTTCGATAGCGGCGCATAGCCGGCGACCGGGAACACACGCAACGTGACGGCAAACAGCCACATAAGCATGAGCGCCATCAAAAAGCCGGGTATCGCCACGCCCAAAAGAGCAACGACGCGCAAGACCGCGTCGGTGCGCGACCCATGTTTGAGGGCAGCGACGACGCCGCAGGGCAGCGCAATCAACAGCGCGATGAGCTGTGCCAGAAGCGCGAGCGATAGCGTGGGGCCAAAGTGCTCGGCGATCGCCTGCGTGACGGGCTGGCGCATAAAATACGAATCGCCCAGGTCGCCGGTAAGTACGCCGCCCATCCACTCAACGTAGCGCTGCGGCAGCGGCTCGTTGAGTCCCAGGCTATCGTTGACGCGCTCGATCTGGTCGGCCGAAGCCTCCATGCCGAGCATCGAAGAGGCCGGGTCGCCCGGCGTGAGATAGATAATCAAAAACACGACGACCGAGATGATGAGCATCACCGGAACCATCGCGCCTATACGTTTGAGCGTGTACTTCAACATGCGAGGCGTCTATTTCCCCTCTGAACGTGGACAGGGCGTGGCAGCCACAGGGGACCAGACCCCTCCAGCCGCCACGCCATCTATTGCATTACTCCGGACGCTTGGCGTTCCAAACGATGGCGCCGTCGAGCACCTCGACGTCCTCGACGTCTGCCTGGGTGCCCGTGACGGAAGCGTAGTGGCAAAGCGGCTCGATGACGGCGATCTCATAGAGGCGCTCCTGAGCCTCGGCCCACTTCTTGGCCGCGGCGTCGGTGTCCTTGGCGGTGCGGGTCTCGGCCACGAGCTTGAGCGCCTTCTCGTCGGACAGGCCATAGAAGGCCTTGGAGACCGAGAGGGACTGGGCCGGGATGGGCTTGTAGTTGGTGGAGGCCACAAAGAGGTCCCACTGCTCGGGCTTGCCGGAGCGGATGTCCATGAAGGTCGCGAACTCGTAGCTGTCGACCTCGGCGGTGAAGCCGGCCTTCTCGAGCTGCTCCTGCAGCGCGACGGTGGCGTTGTACATATCCTTGTAGTCGGGGGTGGTCAGCAGCTTGACCGTCTCACCGGCATAAGAGGTCTTGGCCAGGGCCTTCTTGGCGGCCTTGGCGTCGGCCTGGTTAAAGTACTTCTTGCCCGCATCGGTCGCCCACTGAGTGTTCTCGGGGTTGCCAAGGTTGGGATCGATATTGAAGAGCTCCTTCTCACCATAGGCAGCAAGAGCGGCCGCCTCGCAGTCGATAGCCATGAGAGCGCACTTGCGGATCTCCTCGTCGGCGAAGATGCCCTCGTTCATGTTGAGGAAGGCGGTCAGAACGCCGGCGTTATGGGTGTAGAGCTTGACGTCGTCGTTGCCATCGAAGTCATGGTAGTTCTCGGTGGGAATCTCGCCAGCGATATCGTACTCGCCGGTCTCAAACCCGCTCACGCGCGTGGAGGCCTCGGTCACGAACTGATAGTAGATGTCCTTGGTGGGCGCGGAGACCTTGCCGGTGTAGCCCGAAGCCTTGCCGCGGGCGGCGACATAGTCCTCG
This sequence comes from uncultured Collinsella sp., assembly GCA_900545665.1. Taxonomy (GTDB): domain Bacteria; phylum Actinomycetota; class Coriobacteriia; order Coriobacteriales; family Coriobacteriaceae; genus Collinsella. The sequence continues at coordinate 42,083 of UQZU01000008.1, read as the reverse complement.
TAGCGGGTGAGATGGACGTACTGGTCCTGCTTCCACTCCGCAAACTTGTAGGCACCGGTACCCACGTACTCGGTCACGCCGGTATCGCCCGCGGCCTCGATGACCTCGGAGGGGAAGATGCCCGGATACTGGGAGTGATTGCCCAGGATGATCAGAAAGTCGATGGCGGGCTCGGTCAGCGTGCAGGTGACCTCGTGGTCGCCCGAGGCGGCGAAGGTGGCGCCGGGCAACAGGCTCGCGGCGCGGTCGTTGACGGTGAGCCAGCGGTTCATCGAGGCCACGACGTCCTCGGAGCCAAACTCCTTGCCGTTGTGGAAGGTGACGCCCTCGCGCAGCTTGATGGTGTAGGTCAGGCCGTCGTCGGAGACCTCATAGCCCTTGGCCAGCACGGGTTGGGGCTCGTAGTCGCTATCGAGGCCAAAGAGCGGCTCGACGACGTTGCAGATGATGTCCATGGTCACAAGCGACGACGTGGTGTGCGGATCGAGGCCGTCCGGGCTCGCCGGGAGCGCGATCTGCAGCTCGTCGCGATACTCCACATCCTGGCCGGAGGCAGCGGCGCTACCGCTTTCGGCGCCCGAACCGCCGCAGCCGGTGAGGCCGAGGCCCGCCATGGCGCACAGGGCAGCGGAGCCGGTCAGAAAACCGCGACGGGAAACGCCCGCCTTGAAAAGGTCGTTGTTCATTGAGTTCCTTTCGTGTCTGAACAAACGGATAGAATCTGCCGGCACGGTGGAAATCCCCGCCCCGGCAGCTATGCGAAGCCGGCCGGCGCCCTGCGGTGCATCCGGACACCGGCCGACATGGCAACGGAGAAATCCCTATCGCGTGGACAGGAACACCCGGCGGCACAGCTTGGCGCAGGTGCGGCTAAATCGTCTCGAGGAAGGCCTCGATGCGGGTCTGGAGCTGACCGGCGTCCTCACCGGCGTAGTCGGTCGTGATGTGCATAAACGGAATGCCCGCCTCCTCTGCGGCCTTCTCCACAGCGAAGGACTCCATCTCGTAGAGTGTGCAGAACTGCAGGGCCACGTCGACGATACCGTCGGCATGCAGGTCCTTGGCCATCTGGACAATGTCCTTCATACGCTGATCGTTGGGCGTAAAGACGGCGCAGTTGATCTTAAAGTAGCGCTCGGCGATGGCGTCGAGCATCTCGTCGACCGTCTCGCCGGACTCGTCGACCAGGTCCTTGTAGTAGCGCGAGCCCGTGCAGGACTCCTCGCCCACCACGACGCCGCCGGCCTTCTCGATAAGGTTGAACAGCTTCCAGTTGGGCACGGCCATGGGCGTACCGGTGTACAGGATGCGCTTGGTCCCCTTGGGCGCCACGCCCTCGCCGGCCTCGACACGCTGCTCGCACTCGGCGGCCATCTCGTTGATGGCTCCGGTCAGACGCGGCGTGTCGTCCATAAAGGCGGCCTGAACGGTCAGCAGGCTGTCGAGACCGCTGATGGGCGCCGGGTCGGCAGCGCGCGTGGCAGCGAGGCGCTGCAGGGCGCGACGCTTCTCATTGACGGCGTGGATGGCGGCCTTCAGACGCTCGGGCGTGATCTTGACGCCGCACTCTTCCTCGATCTTGGCGGCGAGCTTCTTGACCTCGGCCTTCCAGGTCACGAGCGTCGACTCGTCGTGTACGTTGGGAATATCCATGACGTACATGTTCTTTTGCGTGGCAAAGAACTCGTAGGCCTTTTTCTTGCCGTCGCAGGTGTTCTCACCCACGACCAGGTCACTCGACTCAATGTAGGGGCAGACCTCGCCCAGCTTAAAGCCGGCAAAGCTCTTGATGAGCGGACAGGTGTTGCGCGGCAAGTGCTCCTCAACCTTGTCCGTTGCCCAGTCGGCACCCGAGCACAGGCCCACGGGGATGCCATCGCAGGCAAGCACGATCTCTTCGGGCACGTAGACGCAGAACGAACCGACGATCTTGGTGGCCTCGCCGGCCTCCTTCTTGTCGAGCATCTCCTTAATACGGCCGCTGTGGATGTTGGTGGCGACAAAATCCAGGTAGGACGTAGACTTGGGGCGATTGTTCTGTGTCAGGAACATATCGCCGTACATCTGGCCCACGGCGCCCAGCAGCATGTCGTGGTCGGCAAGATTCATGCCGAGGCTTTCCCACATCGGATGGAAATCGAATTCTTCAGCCATGACGGTTCCCCTCTCGAACCAAAAATGAATAGCTACGGTATTTCTGCACGGTGGGCGGCGAAAACCCAGCCGTGCCTAAACCCGGAATTTTGGGGAACCTGCTTTGCAGCTGATTATTTAGTTGTACGTCGTCTCTCCCGGAGCCGTGAACATACCTGCTCATATGCGGCTCCGAGCCATATACAGGGCGCGCGCCGCAACGCGACGCGAATATGTCTTCTGCGGCATCAGCGCGCCCTCCTTTTCTCGTCGAAGGTAACTATATCAACGGTTGTCGTCCAGACGAACACCGCCGACATGCGTACGACAGCGTCGGGATGTGAGCATCTCACTGTCTGATAATTAATTATCAGACTGATAAGGTTTAGTCATGTAGAAATCGGCGAACGGCGAAGTGAAAATAAAGCGGTCGAGGAATACCTCCTCGACCGCATCGCCCCCGCATTATCGGCAAACGAGATGAATCCTGCTTGCATCAAAATGTATGCGCAGAGTCTCACCCGCCTGCGGCAGCTCTTCCACGGGTACACTCACCTTATTCACCTTCCACTGCAGACGCGTGGGCGCATCAACACGCGGCACGTCCAGCAGCACCAGCCGCTCAAAGCGCGAATCGCTCACACGGGCCACGTGCAAATCGTAGCTGTTGCGACCGCGCTCCGCGCGTTTGTCAACATGGAAGTAGCTCGCACGAATACCGAGGTACGTCACGTTATCGGGAACCTCATGGCCCACGTTAAAGGTCATGCCCCAGTCCAGGGCTTCAACTTCCCGAGGCCCAATCTTGCGCGCCCGGCTTGTGTTCTTGCAGCCCGTCAGACGCAGTGCCGCCAGCGTCTGCGGACGGCGGACCACGTCCTCGACGGAGCCGGTCTCCTCAACATGCCCGTCGTGCATCACGCAGATGCGCTGGCAGAGGCGGCATGCTTCGTCGATGTCGTGGCTCACGTAGAGCACGGTGCGGTTGCACACATCGAACAGGTCGAGCATGTTCTGCTCGAGTGCGCTCTTAAGATAGGAATCGAGCGCGCTCATGGGCTCGTCGAACATAAAAATGCCCGGATGCGCCGCCACCATGCGCGCAAGCGCCACACGTTGCTGCTGACCGCCCGAGAGTCGCGCGGGATAGCGGTCGGCAAAGTCGGCCAGGCCGAAAATGCCCAAATAGCACTCGGCAAGCTTTTTGCGCGCCGCGGCGTCGCCCGCGTCCTTTACGCCGGCACATACGTTATCGGCCACCGTCATGTTGGGAAACAGCTGATAGTTTTGGAACAGCAGGGCGCATTTGCGCGCCTGTGGCGACAGGTTGATGCCCGCCGTCGAGTCAAAAAAGGTCACGCCGTTGACGACGATCTTGCCCTCGTCGGGCGTCTCCACACCGGCAATGCAGCGAAGTGTGCAGCTCTTGCCGCAACCCGAGGCACCGAGCAACGCCACGCGCTCCTCGCCGGCCTCAAGCTGCATGTCGAGCATAAACCCGGGATAGTGCTTTTTTATATCCAGAACGAGCGACATGGCCTATCGACCTCCCTTTGCGACCGTGTCATCGCGCATAAGCTCGGCCAACGCCTCGCGATCGATGCGCAGCGCATCGCCGCCGACTGGGTCGAGCGAATCGCCCTGTCCGGCGAGATCTTTGGCCTGCTTGCGCTCCGCGCGGGAAAGGTCCCGCTCGCGATACTTTTGCGAGTGCGCCGTGTACATGTTGATAAACAGGATGACCAAGAAGCTAAAGGCGATCACGACGACAACCCAAAAGAGAGCCACCGACGTGTTGCCGCCCATCCACTCAAAGTAGATGGCGATGGGGATGGTCTGGGTAATGCCGGCATAGTTGCCCGCAAAGAACAGGGTGCAGCCAAACTCGCCCATGGCACGCGCGAAGGCGAGCACCGTGCCGGCGGCGATGGAGGGCCAGCCGAGCGGCATCATGAGCTTGGCAAAGATGCGACGTTCGGACCATCCCAAGGTTCGCGCGGCGTCGAGCATCTGCGTGTCGAGGCTCTCGAAGGCTCCGAGCGCCGTACGGTAGACCAGGGGAAACGACACCACCACGGCAGATATCACCGCCGCGGGCCACGTAAAGACGATCGAGACGCCGTGCGCGATGAGCCACTGGCCCACCCCGGTCGAGCGGCCAAACAGCATGAGGAGCAGAAAGCCGCAAACCGTTGGCGGCAGCACCATAGGAATCGTAAAGACCGAATCGAGCAGGCCCTTGATGCGACTCGAGGTACCCATGGTCTTCCACGCGGCGAACAGGCCCAGCGCAAAGGAAATCAGCAGGGCAAGACCGCTCGTTTTAATGGACACCCAAAACGGGCGATAGTCGATGTCGCCCAAAAAGGAAGCCAGGGAGGTCAAGGGCCTCTGCTCATCCCGCAGCACGACAGACGACGCTTCTACCATTTGAGCGCTATCAAGCCAACGCGCACCGCCCTTGGCATCACCCGAGGCTGATGCAATCACCACATAGCGGTCCCCATCCGCACCGCGCTCGTCAAAGCCATAGGTATACCCACCGGCATCAAACCTTGTATCCGCCGTGACATACCAAGGAAGGTCCACGTCCCCTAGCTGCGCACCTCCCATGCAGTTTGCGCTGTCGAGCTCACAGACGAGGGCCTTAAGACCCGATACGCACTCGTTGTCCTGCGGATCCAATCCATACTTCTCGACCGCGTTGGGCGATATCCACACCACAACGCGATCGGCAGCAGGCGCCACTACAAGGTCCACGTCCTCGTCAACGGGAAACCGGTAGCCCTCAGGCTGGCCCTCCATGGCACGAGCGGTCCCCTTGGCCAACCGCTCAAAACCCTCGATCCCATAGGAAAGCCCATGGGCGGTCGCAGCAACCTGGGCCCCGTCCTCAGCGTCCCCAGCAAACGCAAATCCCGGCACCCAGCAAAGCGCGAAGGTCAAAGCACAGGCGACAAGCATGCGGAATCTATTAAGCACGAAAAGCTCCAAGCGAATACAAGGACGGAGTGAAACACAAAACGATGGAATTATCGCGCCAAGCCGCACTACGCGGAAAGCTCAAAGCCGTACTTGGCCCAAATCTTCTGGGCCTTTTTGTTGGTCAGACAGAAGTCGATGAACGCCTTGGCTTCGTCGGCATGCTCGGAGCTCTCGGCGACAGCGCCCGGATACACGATGGGCTTGTGCGAGTCCTCGGGACACACGAAGGCCTCCTCGATGCCGTCGTAGCGGAAGATATCGGAGCTGTAGACAAATCCAGCCACGCAGTCGCCTGTGGACACATAGGCGGCGGCGGTACCAACTTTGTCGGCCAGTGCGACCTTGTCGGCGATCTCGGGAGTATACTCGCCGTCGTCGCCCTCGGTGCCGGTATAGAGGCCCACGGAGGCCAGAGCCTGGTTGGCGTACTTTCCGGCGGGAACGGTCTTGGCGTCGCCGATGGCGATCTTGCCGTCCAGATTCGCGACGTCGGCGATGGCCTCGACCTTGGTGTCGGAGCCCTCGGCGCGAATGATCACGAGGTCGTTGACGAACATGTCCTCACACGTGTCGGAGTCGACGAGCTCGGCGGCCTCAGCGTCGTCCATGGTGCCCTTGGAGGCCGTGATGAGCACGTCGACCGCAGCACCGGCGCGCATCTGCTCGACGAGGTCGCCAGACGCCTTAAACTGCGTGTCGGCAAAGGTGGTGCCGGTCTGCTCGGTGTAGAGCTCCTGAACCTCGGGCAGGGCCTTCTCGAGCGAGTTGGCGGCAAAGACCTGCAGCTCGACAGCTTTCTTCTTAGAGGAAGACTTGGCGGAGCCGGTATCGGAACCAGCGAGCTCGGACGTCTTGTTGCCCGAGCAGCCAGCAAGGCCAAGGCCGGCGGCAGCGGCAGCAGAAAGCGAGACAAAACCGCGGCGAGAAACCATATCGAACATATTCAACCCTTTCGGACCTTGTGCCCGGGTACCCCACCGCGGGCTTTAATCTGCAATCAGATTATACTTCTGCGAGAATAATGATAGTGAGAAATTATTCTCGTCAGAGAATATAGTTTCAAGTTACCGTGCACCTCGGCGTCGCTTCGGCGGAAAACAAAAGCGGAGCAGCCGTTCAGGTCGCCCCGCCGCAGGTAAACCACCTAGTTGGTATGTCCGCCGCCCGCTGTCATCTGAGCCGCATGCTCCAGCTGGTCCGCTATGGCCTCCCAGCTTTCGCGGGCGGCCTTCGTAGAACCGGGAAAGTTTACGACAAGTGTATGACCTCGTTGCATGCAAATAGCACGCGAGAGCATTGCGCGGCGCGTCTTGGTCATCGAGTACGCGCGAATCGCCTCGGCAATACCCGGCACATCACGGTCGCAGACGGCACGCGTCGCCTCGGGCGTCACGTCGCGCATCGAAAGCCCCGTGCCGCCGCAGGTGAGCACGACATTGGCGTGGCACTCATCGGCGGCTTCCGCAATGGCATCACCAATCTCGCTGACGTCGTCGCGCACGACCACATGCGAGGCGACCGCCCAGCCCTGCGCCTCGATAAGCTCCTCGAGCGCGGCACCCGCCTCGTCCTGCGCAAGATCGCGCGTGTCCGAACACGTCACAATCGAAATTTTCAGCTCCATAGTCTTCCTCCTACAGCACCGTTCCCTCGGGCAGGTCGACACGCACGACATCCACGACGTCGCCCGCCTTGAGCTCGCACGGTCCTTCGTCAATACGCAGCAGGCAGTTGGCCCGCTGCATCGTGCCGAGCAGCGCCGAATTCTGCGTCTTGGCCTCGGTCACCAACAGCTTACCGGTCTCGGGGTCGCGCAAAACCGTGGCGCGATCGAAGAAGCGTCGATCCTGGCGCTTCTTCACGCCGTGCGTCAATATCGCCTGCTGCACGGGTCGCGTACCCTCGGCAAAGCCGTGCATCTTGCGAATCGCCGGGCGGGCAAGCATCTCAAAGCCCACATACGCCGCTGCCGGATTGCCCGAAAGCCCCAGGTAGGGCTTACCCCCGAGCAAGCCAAACGTGATGGCCTTGCCCGGACGCATCGAGATGCGATCAAACAGCACCTCGCCCTCGCGCTTAACCAGCGCCGTCACATAGTCGTAGTCGCCCGCCGAGGCGCCACCGCTCGTAATGACAAAATCGCACTCTCGCGTGGCGCGATGCACCAGCTCGGCAATCGCCTGCTCATCGTCGGGCGCAATGCCGTAGAACACGGGCTCGGCGCCGGCATCGAGTGCCTCGGCCATCAGCGCCGAGGAGTTGGAATCGCGAATCTGACCGCGTGCCGGTACCCTACTCGGTGCGACCAGTTCCGTGCCCAGCGAGATGATGCCCACGCGCGGGGCAGCGTGCACCTTCACGCTCGCGTATCCGGCGCTTGCCAGCAAGCCGGCGCCGGCCGGAGCCACGACCTCGCCGGCGTGCATCACAACATCGCCAGCATGCGCTTCCTCAGCAGCCGAGCGAACGTTCTCCCCCACTTTAGCAGGCGCCGAAAAACTAACGTGCGAGCCCTCGTTGCCGTCACCGTCGAGCACATCGACGATCTCGTACTTCACCACAGCATCCGCACCCTCGGGCACCGGCGCGCCCGTCATGATGCGGACCGCCTCGCCCGCGCCGATAGCGCCCTCAAGCACATGGCCCGCGGCCTCGTGTCCGATAACGTCGAGCGTCACCGGCGCCTCGCCAGATGCCTGCGCCAAGTCCGCCGAGCGCACGGCATATCCATCCATAGCGCTGTTGGCAAACGGTGAAATGTCGATATCGGCCACAGCATCCTCGGCCAAGGGAAAACCAGCCGCCTGCCACACGGGAATCTCGACGAGATCGGTCGGAGCAACGTGCGACAGGACAATCGACTGCGCGTCCTCCAGCGGAATGAGTTTCTCTGCCATATGCACCTCTTAATGCCACGGCGCACAACAAAGGCGCCGATTCTTTATGCTTGCCTCAGTATAATCCCCCGACGCACGACCGCGACTCGGCCTGAATCCGCAAATACACCTGTCGGTTGCAGGCCGCGAAACAGAATGGAGACCAACCCACCGGCTCGTCGCGTTTACCGCGTTTTATAATGCTTGCGTTGCAACCTAAAAGAGGAACGTATGGCTCATAACGACAAACCCGAAAGCGCAAACGAGGCGCAGGATCATTCCCAGCCGCTCGACGACGGCGGCTTTTTCTCCCTGAACGACGTCATCACGGCAGGCAGACATCAACTTACCCGCTCCGAGCATCTCCTGGCTGCCGACACGCGCCGCAACGCCCGCAACCTACTCGCGAGCGCCAAGTTGCTCGTACTCGTCGTCATCGTCTCGCTCGCCATGGGCGTTGCCGCTTGGGCGTTTTTGGCCTCGCTGAATATCGCCACCGATTATCGCGAGCACCATGCGTGGGTGTACGCACTGCTTACCGTTGTGGGCGTTGCCACCGCATGGGTGTACAAAAACCACGGTCTTGCCGCCAAACGCGGTAACAACCTGGTCATCGACTCCGCCCTGGGCACACGCCTCATCCATATGCGCATGGCCGTCCTCACTTTCGTCTGCTCCACGCTCACGCACCTCACGGGCGGATCGGCCGGTCGCGAGGGAGCCGCGGTGCAGATTGGCGGCACCATCGCCAGCAACATCTCGAGCCTCGCCCACCTCGAAAAGCATGACCACCACGACCTCATGCTCGCCGGCATCTCGTCGGCCTTTGGCGCCGTATTCGGTTCGCCCCTTGCCGGAGCTTTCTTTGGCATGGAGATGTGCTTTATTGGCAAAATCGACTACACCGCAGGCATCTACTGCCTGGTCGCCTCGTTTACCGGCTACTTTACGTCGCTTGCCTTGGGAACCGAGTACGAGGCGAATGTTATCGCCAGCGTTCCCGCCATGTCGCCCAAAACGGTCGTCATCGTTGTTATCAGCGCCATTATCTTCGGTCTGACGGCACGTCTCTTTGCCTGGTCGGTTCGAACCGTCAAGAGCCTGTACGGTCGCTTTATCACCAATTACCTCGTTCGCGCACTCGTGGGCGCACTCGTGGTGCTCGCGGCCTACGCGATGCTCGACGCCTGGAAGTATGCCGGCCTTGCCACCTGGCTCTCGGGCGCCGGGTTCTCCGGTAACACGACCCTTGCCGACGCAGCCATCAAGCTCGTGGTGACGGCGCTCACCCTGGGCGCCGGCTTCCAAGGCGGCGAGGTCACGCCCCTGTTTGGTATCGGTGCGGCGCTCGGCGGCTGGATCGGTTGCCTCGTCGGAATCGACCCCAGCTTTCTGGCAGCGCTGGGCATGCTCGGCGTGTTCTGCGCCGGCCTCAACGTGCCCATCACCACCTGCATGATGGCCATCGACCTGTTCCACGGCACGGCCGCCGGGTTCTTTGTCATCGTGGCCTTTATCAGCTACCTAACCGGCGGGCACCGCGGCGTGTATCCCGCCCAGCGCATCATCTCTCCCAAGCGCCGTTCGCTTATTGTGGATGAGGGCGGTACGGTAGCGGATGCTATCGAGCGCCACAACGACCTGATAGAGTAGATGTAATAATCGCCGTGCAGCCACAATCGGGGGCAATTCGACCTGAGCGCGACCGCACTGTCATGCCACACGCCGGGAGTCGCCCCATGCACGCAACTGATTTTGGCCGCACGCTCATCATCGCCAATCCTGCCGCCCAGTCAGGCGCCGCGCATGAGGTTGCCGAGCGCCTGCAACGCTTTTTGGATATGACCGCGCGCGCATCCCAGTTTGACTTGGTGCTGACCGAGCGCATGGGGCATGCCAAGGAGCTTGCCGCCCAGGCAACGGACTATCGCACTGTTATCGCACTCGGCGGCGACGGCGTGATCCACGAAGTCGTCAACGGGCTTATGACGCAAAAGGCGGACGCCCGCCCCGCTCTTGCCGTCCTTCCCGTGGGCTCCGGCAACGATTTTGCCCAGACGCTCGGCATCGAAGATTTCTCCGGCAAGGATTTTGGCGCGCTGCTCACCTGCAAGCTGCAGCGTCAGGACATCGGGCGCATTCGCTCGTGGAGCCCTGCGAGCGGCAGCGGCGAGGCAACCGTTGAGTACTACGACCAGACGCTTTCGGTCGGCATCGATGCCGCCATCGGCCTGGGCACCACCGAGCTGCGCAAAAAGACGGGTCTCACCGGCGCGCCGCTCTACACTCTTTCGGGACTAGAGCAGTTTGGCCTACGCTATCGCAACTACCCCATGACAGTCAGCTTTGACGGCGCGCCCGCCGAGCGCGTAAGGGCGATCGTCATGGCGATTCAGCTGGGTCCTACCTATGGCTCGGGCTATCGTATCTGTCCCGAAGCCGACCCCTGTGACGGCATACTCGACGTCTCCTACGCCTGCGGCCCCGTTCCGCGAGCGGTCGCGCTTCCCATGTTCCTTTCGGCCAAAGATGGCCACCATACCAAGCTGCCACCGGTTCGCATGCGCCGCTGTCGCCATGCCGAGCTTACCTTTGAGGAGCCCGACTACCCCATCCAGGCCGACGGGGAGCCCGTTGTCGCCTCGCGCATCGAGGTCGACGTCCTCGGCGGCGCCCTCCACGTCTGGCACCCCACCCACTAGCCATCCCTAAGTTGCGGTGAAATAGGGACTGTTTATGCATCTAAAGCCGCAAAACAGTCCCTATTTCACCGCAACTTATTGAGAAGATCATTCCTCCCCGCCCAGCTTGCGACGGTTGGCCTTTTTAATCGCATTGAAGTGTTTATCGTTGAGCCTGCGCTGGCGCGATCGCTGTGGCACTTTGGTCTTGACGCGGCGGCGCGGCGGACGCCCGCGACGCTCAAGCTCAGCGCGCAACTTACGCAGACAGCTCGCGCGATTCTGAAACTGGCTGCGGCTCTCACGCGCCGTCACGACAATCCCCGAAGGGATATGTTTCATGCGCACCGCCGAGTCCGTCGTGTTCACGCCCTGTCCGCCCGGACCTGTCGCGCGAAACACCTGCACCTCGCAATCGCGCGCCAACTCCTCGACCGACATCTCGGCATAGCGCGCATACTCGCGCCATCCCATCTTGTTCTCATCCATATCAACACCTCCCCTCATAAAAAATGTGACAAAGGGAAAGTCCCTTTGTCACATCGCATACCAATCGCTTGTGTTGCGCGCTTAGGCGAAGGTGATCTCGCCGGTATCGCAGTCCATATCGGCGATACGGGCTAGGCTTTCAACGCGGAAGCCGCGCTCGCGGAGCTTATCGCCACCGCCCTGGAAGCCCTTCTCCACCGCAATGCCAATGCCGGATACCTCGGCACCTGCAGCCTCGCAGATCTTGATAAGGCCCTCGAGCGCACAGCCGTTGGCCAGGAAGTCGTCGATAATCAGGACCTTGTCGCCCTCGGACAGGAAGCGCTTGCCAACGATAACCGGGTACTCCTTCTGCTTGGTAAAGGAGTAGATGGTCGTGGCATACTGCTCGCCGTCGAGGTTGATGGACTGCGCCTTCTTGGCAAAGACCACCGGCACGCCGCCAAAATGCTGGGCTGCAATGCAAGCCATGCCAATGCCCGAAGCCTCGATCGTCAGGATCTTGTTGATCTCGACACCCTCGAACAGACGGGCCCACTCGGCGCCCATGTGGTCGAACAGCTCAACGTCGCATTGGTGGTTGAGGAAGGCATCAACCTTAAGGACGTTACCGGCCTTTACGATGCCGTCATGGCGAATACGATCCTCAAGCTCCTGCATGGCGCAACCCCTTCTCGCGGCAACGATACCGCGCGATTAATAAACGTTGTTCGATAGTCTACCACGGACCGACCCCCGCCCGCCCCACAAGCCGCATCGCACCACAAACCAGTCTTTTTGGGACGGCGCGAATCGTGGCAGGCAGCCCCCCAACACGCTAATGGCGGGCGCGCATCTTCACCAAACGCACCATGGCAAGCGCAAAGCCCACGGCGGCCACAACCATAAGCACGTAGAACACCGAGCGAAAGCCGAATAGGAATACTTCCGGACGGCCTGCAACAAAACTGGTCACGGCCTCGCCCATCGCCACGCTCATCTGCCCATACAGGATATTCGACGCCACCGTAATGCCGAGTGCCATGCCGGCATAGCGTGCCAAACTGCCCAAGCTGCCCGCAAAGCCGAGTGCTTCGCGCGGGGCCGAGCCCATATACAACGAGTTGTTGGGGCTCTGGAAAATCGACGTACCGCACGACATAAACGCGACGCAGCACACGATCACGGGGATAGAAGAGTGCTCGTCGAGCGTGCTTACCGCAAAAAGACCGCACACGTACACGCCCAGGCCGACCGCCGTGGGGCCCTCGCAGCCAACACGGTCCGAAACCGTACCCGATAGCGGACCGATAAAGGCATTCACCATCGGCAGCGCCAAAAAGAGCAATCCGGAAATGTCGGAACCAAACCCATGCGCGTCCTGAAAATAGAACGGCAGGATAAACTCGGATGCACCAATACCAACGAACACGATGAGCATGCAGGCAAGGTTGATAGTGAAGGCCGAATTTGCAAAGCAGCGACGAGCGGCCTCGATCAGGGACATGGGGCGCTCGCCGGCCTCCGGCTTAACATGCGGCAGCGTGTAGAGCCCCACGATAAACGAGATTACGCCAATAGGCAGGTTGATGAGGAAGATACTCTCCCAGGGAAAGCTTGCCACCAGCATGCCGCCGAGCACGGGGCCACACATCATGCCGAGGGCCACAAAGGTCGCGAGAATACCCATGGCACGGCCTCGTTCGCGCGCCGGAAACGACTCGGTGATGATACCCATGTTGTTAGCCATGGCCGCCGCGCAACCGATGCCCTGAACAATGCGTGCCAGGATAAGAACCTCGAGCGAAGCCGAAAGGCCGCACAGCAGCGAACCGACCGAAAAGACAATGACGCCCAACTGGAACACATTCACCTTGCCGCGCACGTCGCCCAGACGGCCAAACGGCAACATAGCCACGCATGTCGCAAGCAGGTACACCGAGCTCACCAGTTGAATGCGGTCGAGGCCCACGCCCAGCTCCTTTTGCATCACGGGCAGCGCCACGGTCACGACGGTCGAATCCAGACACACCATAAACGTCATGATGAGCACGGTAAACAGAATCGCCCATTTGTTCTTGCCATGGGTGTCGCCCTCTAGGGCAATGTGCTCGCGGCGCAGCTGCTCTGCAGTTTTCTCCATATCCATCCTTTCGAGTGGCCCAACGCAAAAAACGGGGCCCCAATCGCCTGCAAACAGCCGCGATTGGGGCCCCGCCTACGGAATCGGAACGAAAGGTCGCCGAAGCTTTCTGCCAGCATCGACGCCTTATGCGAACGCTAGCCTAGCACTGCTCGAGTGCCTGCTCAAGGTCGGCAATCAGATCGGCCGTGTCCTCGAGGCCGCACGACAGGCGCACCATGTCGGCGGAGATGCCACAGGCGATGAGCTCTTCATCGTTCATCTGGCGATGCGTGGCGTTAGCAGGATGCAGGCAGCAAGTGCGGGCGTCGGCCACGTGCGTGGCGATCTGGGCGAGCTTGAGGCTCTTCATAAAGGTCTCGGCCGCCGCGCGACCACCGTTAAAGCCAAAGCTCACCACGCCGCAGGTACCGTTGGGCATGTACTTCTGAGCCAGGTCATAGTACTTGTCGCCCTCAAGGCCCGGATAGCTCACGAAGCGCACCTTGGGATGGCTCTGCAGGAACTTGGCAACGGCCAGGCCGTTCTCACAATGACGCGGCATGCGCACATGAAGGCTCTCGAGCGAGCTGTTCAGGAAGAACGCCGCCTGCGGGTTCTGCATGGGGCCAAGGTCGCGCATGAGCTGCGCGGTGGCCTTGGTAATGAAGGCACCCTCGCGACCGAACTTCTCGGCATAGGTCACGCCGTGGTAGCTCTCGTCGGGCGTGGTGAGACCCGGGAACTTGTCCGCATGGGCCATCCAGTCAAACTGGCCGTGATCGACGATTACGCCACCCAGGTAGGCAGCATGTCCATCCATGTACTTGGTGGTGGAGTGCGTGACGATGTCGGCACCCCACTCAAAGGGACGGCACATTACGGGTGTCGGGAAGGTGTTGTCGACCATCAGCGGCACGCCGTGGTCATGTGCGGCCTTGGCAAAGCGCTCGATGTCGAGGACCGCCAACGCGGGGTTGGCGATCGTCTCGCCAAAGACGAGCTTGGTGTTGGGCTCAAAGGCTGCCTCCAGCTCCTCATCGGTGCAGTCGGGGGCGACGAACGTGCAGGTCACGCCCATGCGGCCCATGGTGTGGGCGAGCAGGTTATACGTACCGCCGTAAATGGCAGAGCTCGCGACCACATGATCACCGGCACCGGCCACGTTAAAGATCGCGAGGAAATTCGCAGCCATGCCCGAGCTCGTGAGCATCGCAGCGGTGCCGCCCTCCATCTCGCAGATCTTGGCGGCAACGAGATCGCACGTGGGGTTCTGTAGACGGCTGTAGAAGTAGCCCGACTCCTCCAGGTCAAACAGCTTGCCCATGTGCTCGGACGTGTCGTATTTCCACGTGGTGGACTGGTAGATGGGCACCTGGCGCGGCTCGGCATCTCCCGGGTGATAGCCGCCCTGAACACATGTAGTACCGATGGTCTGCTCGCTCATATCTAGCTCCCTTGCCTGGGTTACGTTTTATTCGGTTCACGATACCGCTACCCTGCACCCCTCTCAACCCATCCCAAAGGTAGGTTATGGGACAAATTGATTAGGGGTATTTATCTCAAGCCTTGGGCATTTGCTCGATAGATAAAAATGAGGCATACATGAAGCTCTCGATGATTACATGCCCCGTCACGGGTACCATAGGCGGGTACACCGTGACCAAGGAGACAACGATGAAGCAGATCGATACCACCCAGCTCGACACCGCCGCCTGCCAGGCTCAGGCTGCCGAATACCACGCCCGTGGCTTCAACTGCGCACAGGCCGTCGCCTGCACGCTCGCACCTGCCGTCGGACTCGACCCCCAGGTCGCCTTTACCCTCACCGAGGGCTTTGGCGCCGGCATGGGCGGCATGACCGAAACCTGCGGCGCCATCTCGGGCGCCGTGGCCATCATGGGCTTTGTGATGAGCGACGGCATGGAAAACCCCAAGACCAAGGGCCAGACCTACAAACTGTCGCGCGAGATCGCCAAACGTTTTGGTGAGAAGAACACGACGACCGTCTGCGGCACGCTCAAGGGCGTCGGATCGGATAAGGGTCCGCTCCGCAGCTGCCCCGGCTGCATCGACGATGCCGTCGAAATCGCCTGTGATGTACTAAAGCAGCTCGCCGAGTAAACGGCAGCAACAGAAAAGCGACGGCCGGCGCGCTTGGAATCAATCCAAAAGCACGCCGGCCGTCGCCGTTAGAATTCGGCAAATTCGGGAGCGCCGACCTCGATCTCCTCGCGCCCCGCCATAAGCTCGCGCATCTTAACGCAAAACGACTCCTGCTCCCCTGCCTTAAACACAAAATGAAGTGTCACGGCATCCGCGAAATCGGTATCCGAAACCTTGGCACCCGAATCCTGCGCCAAACGAAGCACCTGCTCATACTGCGGATAGGCCACATGCACGTCAACCGGCACGACGCTTGTCATCTCAACGATCTGCCCTGCCTCCTGAGCCGCGGCCACCGCCGCCTGCGTCGCCGCGGTATAGGCGCGTACCAAGCCACCAGGCCCCAACAGCGTGCCACCAAAATAGCGCGTCACCACGCAGCAAACATTTTTGAGCCCCGCACCGCGCAGCACCTCGAGCGTCGGCATGCCGCTCGTGCGGCTCGGCTCACCATCATCGCTCTGGCGCTCGCGCCCATCGACCAAAATCCACGCGGGAACATTGTGTCGAGCGTCGTAATGACGCTTGCGAACCATCTCGATAAAGGCATTCGCCTCATCCTCGGACTCAATATGGACCAGCTGGGCAATAAACCGGCTCTTGCGGTCCACAAACTCGCCCGAAGCCTCAATATTCGACTGCAAAGTAAAATAGCTGTCCAACAAAGCCCCTCAACAACAAGCAAAGCAACAAACAGCCTCAATAATACGGCAAAGGCCGTACCGATAACCCCAGTAAATAGAACGGCAACGTCAATGACCAGGCAAAGACAGCGAGACGGCGTCAGCTGAGTCGATTTGGCCCGAAAGAGGAGGGAGCACGCCTTATGGCGGCGACCGACGAATGAGCGCCAAATCGGCCAGCTGACGCCGTCGAAGGCGAGAACCCGTCAGCGCGAGCAAGGTGCCTTGAAAGACGAGGGCATTGACCTTATGGTCATGCCCGAAGGCTTGAAAGGCAGATTGCCGCGCTGACGGGTTCGCAGCGTCAACATAGTTGCCAAGTGGGCCTATAAGCCGGGTTCTGTCGTGAACGGTCATTTATCTTGTCTGCACGTTACCGTGCAGCTCCACGCACGCTACCCGAACGCGGACCGGGCCGGCCCATAGCGTTCCTATTCGCGCTTGCTCCGGATGGGGCTTGCCAAGCCGCCGTGTTGCCACGACGCTGGTGGTCTCTTACACCACCGTTTCAGCTTTTCCCTTTACGCCTTGCGGCGCAGGTGGGAGTCTTCTTTTCTGCGGCGCTTTCCGTCGGATCACTCCGCCCGGCCGTTAGCCGGCATCCCGCCCTCTGGAGCCCGGACTTTCCTCACGCGTGCTGCAAGCAGCACATCGCGCGACCGTCTGGCCCACTCAGCAGTGCAAGAGTGTAGCACACCGTTGCCGCAGGCAATGGCACAACACAAGCGTTCGACACGATAAACCAAGAACCGCGCCATGCAGTACAATATGTTCGTCGATGGGCAACGTCGTCAGTCGAGACGCGGCCGCGCTCCGCACCCCTCCGTCTACTCGGTGCGTTCCCGCCTCCTCCCCGAGGCGGGATGTCGGCATTTTTTCATGCACCGACAACCAAATAGCCTGTGGATGGCATGAGCAGCATCGTGCATCTCGGCACCAAATACAAAAAGGGACCCGTCCATTACGGACGGATCCCTTAAAACAAGTGATCGTCAAACCGATTTACTCGGCGTCGGTCTCCTCGTCCTTCTTCTCGGAAGGCAGCGGGGTAACCTCGATCTCGACGCCCAGAGTCTCAGCAGCGGACTTCATGGACAGAGAGATACGACGACGGTCGAGGTCGATCTCCATGACCTTGACCTGAACCTTGTCGCCCACGTGGGTAACCTGAGAAGGCTGGTCGACGTGCTTGTTGGCCATCTCGGAGATGTGCACCAGGCCCTCGATGCCCTCGCCCAGGTCGACGAAAGCGCCGAACGGGACAAGCTTGGTCACAGTGCCCTCGACGATAGCGCCGACGGGGTACTTCTTGACCAGTGCGCGCCACGGATCCTCGGTGGTCTGCTTGAGACCCAGGGAGATGCGCTCGCGGTTGAGATCGACGTCGAGAACCTCGACCTCGACCTCCTGGCCGACCTTGACAACCTCGGAAGGATGATTGACGTGGTTCCAGGAGAGCTCGGAGATGTGGATGAGGCCATCGATACCGCCGAGGTCGACGAAGGCGCCGAAGTCGACGATGGAGGAAACGGTGCCCTGGAGACGCATGCCAGACTTGAGCTTGGACAGGATCTCGGAGCGCTCGGCCTTACGGGACTCCTCGAGCACGACGCGACGGGAGAGGACGACGTTGTTGCGGTTGCGGTCCATCTCGATGACGCGAGCCTCGATGCGGGTGCCCATGTAGGAGGTGAGGTCCTTGACACGACGGAGGTCGACGAGGGAAGCGGGCAGGAAGCCACGCAGGCCGATGTCGAGGATCAGGCCGCCCTTAACAACCTCGATAACCTCGCCCTCGACGTTCTCGCCAGAGTTGAACTTCTCCTCGATGCGGTTCCAAGCACGCTCGTACTCGGCACGCTTCTTGGACAGGACCAGACGACCGTCCTTGTCCTCCTTCTGGAGAACCAGAGCCTCGATGGGATCACCGAGTGCAACGATGTCTGCAGGGTTAGCGTCCTTTCGGATGGACAGCTCGCGGACCGGGATAACGCCCTCGGACTTGAATCCGATGTCAACGAGCACCTCGTCATGCTCGATCTTAACGACAGTGCCGTTAACGAGATCGCCCTCATCAAAGTCGGTAATCGTACCGTCGATGAGGTTGTTCATCTCCTCCTCGTTGACATCGTCAAGAGAGAAAATGGACGAGTTCTGAATCTCACTCAAAGGTGGACCCCTTTCGAACTACGGGGCCCCGATTGCTAGGACCTACAGAAGGGTGCGACAAGCACACAACGTTTAGGAACACTCGGGAGCCGACAGATACTAATGTGACGCTTATGCAATCACGTTCGTATAGGTTACGGGGAAATGAGTTCGATTTCAAGCGTGAACTGCGATTTTTTACTCGTGTGGAGACTTTTTCGTAATCTTATGAACACACGTCTCCGCAACTTGACGATAACCAGCCAGGCATTCGGCTTTGGGGTAAAGTATCCGGAGCCAACGACTCTAGATCAAATTTACGAGAAAGGTGCCCGCGTGCTCAAAGCAGTCGTTTTCGATATGGACGAGACGCTTCTCAGCATCAACCTCAACGCGTTCATCCTTCGCTATTTTAAGGACGTCTCTTCGATGCTCGCGGATATCGGGCGCCGCAGCCGCGGTGGCACGATGGCACGCCTCGGCACCATCCTGGTCGACCTCAACGCCAATCGCCGCGGCGGCACGGACAACCGCACCAATCTTGAGTTTTACCAAGAAGAGGTCGAGCGCCGATGTGGCATCTGCCTCTCCGATCCCCTCATCTACGAGGCGTTTACCTACTACGACCGCGAGATACTTCCGTACAAGAACGACGATGTCATTAACGCCCACGCCATGCCGGGCGCGCACGCCGCGCTCCAGGCCGTACAGGACGCAGGGCTGCGTTGCGCGCTCTTTACCAACCCCAGCTTTCCGCAGGGGGCCATCGAGTGCCGCATGGGCTGGGGTGACCTGGCCGACGCCCCCTTTGAGCTCGTCACGCACATGGGTAACACCACCCGCTGCAAGCCCGATGCCACCTACTATCTAGAGCAACTTCAGGTGATGGGGCTCGAGCCGCACGAGGTCCTTATGGTGGGCAACGATCCCAAACGCGACTTCCCGTCCCCCGATTGCGGCATCCAAACCGCCTTTGTGGGCCAAGGCAAGCCCAGCCGAGCCACCTGGCGCGGAACCATGGAAGATTTCGCCCACGACTTTAACGCCGTAATCGAGGCCTTCTACGAACACCAAATAGCCAACGAACTGTCATAGGACCCCTCGCCTCAAACAAAATAACGCCGCAGGTTGAGCATAAGTCAGCGAAAACGCCCCTAAGCGAGCAATGTGCCTTAAAAGAGGAGGGCATAGGCCTTCTGGCCATGCCCGACGATTGAAAGGCAGATTGCCGCTTAGGGGCGTTTGCAGCGTCGACTGGTTACGCGGTTTGGTAAAACCGCGTAACTAACAAACCTGGGTTTTGCCGATCATGATGTTGAGGATCTCGACGTCGGTGTCCTTCATGCCCACGCGGCCCACGTAGCCCATGCTGGCGATTGTCTGCTCAACGGTATCCTGGATCAGGCCCTCGCCGGCGCGGAAGCCGCGACCTTGCATAGCCATATCGTGGCCCAGAATCGCCGCATCGACGGCAGCCGAGATCTTGGCGGCACAGCTCGCCTTGGCGCCGTCGCACACGATGCCGCCCACGTTACCGAGCGTATTCGAGACCGTCGCGCCAATCTGCTCGCGCGTGCCACCGCACAGCCAGGTAATCGCAGCGCCGGCGCCGCACGCGGCGCAAATAGCACCGCAAAACGCCGAGAGCGCACCAATATAGCTCTTGATATGCACGGCGATAAGATCGGACAGCATCACGGCGCGCACCAGGCGCTCGTGGTCGCAGCGCAGGTACTCGGCATACTCCATGACGGGCAATGCGCAGGTAATGCCCTGATTGCCCGAGCCGCACACAATGGCGACCGGCAGCGCGCAACCGTTCATGCGGGCGTCGGACCCGGCGGCCGCACGGGCACGGGCACGGCAGGCGACGTCATCGGCACGAGCACCCAGCAGCGTACGACCAACCTCGGCGCCCCAAGCGTGCGCAAGGCCCTCGGCACTGATTGCGCCATTCAGCTCAATCTGACGCTCAACGGCAGCGCGGGCGTCCTCAATGTCACCGTCCTCGATAAAGTCGATGATGGACTCAATGCTCATAGGGGTATCGGCCTTATCCGCCGCACGCTCGGCCACCACGCGCTCGGCGCAGGCGGCACACTCCCCCGCCGACTTGCCGCATACCGGAATACCATCGAGCGTATGGCACGTGACATTAGTGTGGTGATCGGTAATCTCGACGACCGCGGTATGGCCCCCGGCCGTCGCAGTCACCTTGATGTAGAGGTTGGGCACACCTTCGACAAGCGACACATCGCAGTAGCCGGCGTCGGCGAGGAGCTCGGCCACGCGAGCGCGGTCTTCATCGTTAACGCTCTCGAGCACCTCGAGTGCGCTCTTAGCGTCGCCGCCCACGGCACCCAGCACGGCCGCGGCCTCAATACCGTGCATACCGCCCGAGTTGGGCACGGTCACGCTCTTGACGTTCTTGATGATGTTGCCCGAGCAGGCAACATCCATATGCTCGGGCTCGCAACCGAGCGTCTGGCTCGCCAGCGCCGCTGCATAGGCAACGGCAATGGGCTCGGTACAGCCGAGCGCGCAGACAAGCTCGCGGTTCAAAACATCGCAGAACGCGGCATCACGAAGGGAATCGGCAGGCATAGGTATCTCCTACTTGTATAACGGGCTGGGCTCTCAATAATAATTAGCTCTTTTATTTGATAACAATGCATCAAAAACCGCAACCATGGTTCCGGCAGACGGCGCTCAAGCGCAAACTGACGGCATTCATTCATGAGAAACCGGTCTTGTTGCATGCTAAAGCGTTTGACCAAAAAACGCCCAAGCGTTTACACAAAAGTCGCGCTATCATGCAGTCGAACGCGGTAAAACCTTTAGCAATCTCGCCGCACAGACCAGAGAGGAACTATCCATGAAGATCGGTATCGGTAACGACCACGCCGCCGTCGAGCTCAAGAACATCATCTCCGAGCACCTGAAGGAGCGCGGCTGCGAGGTCGTGAACTTTGGCACCGACACCTCCGAGAGCTTTGACTACCCCATCGCCGGCTACAAGGTGGGCAAGGCAGTAGCCAACGGCGACGTCGATCTAGGCATCCTGATCTGTGGCACCGGCGTCGGTATCAGCCTGGCTGCCAACAAGGTCGAGGGCGTACGCGCCGTCGTGTGCTCCGAGCCCTTCAGCGCCAAGCTCTCCCGCATGCACAACAATACCAACGTGCTCGCTTTTGGCGCCCGCGTCGTGGGCTCCGAGCTCGCCAAGATGATCGTCGACGAGTGGCTCGACGCCGAGTTTGAGGGTGGTCGTCACGAGCGTCGCGTTAACCTCCTCAACGAGATCGATCACACGCGCGCCCTTAAGATCGTCGACGAAGCCTAAACTATTCAGTGCCACAAGCTAACAGCAGGGGCCCGCTCGGAACACATGTCCGAGCGGGCCCCTGCATAGATTTTGGAATAAAAGGGCGCCGCGGATGGAGTTCCGCGGCGCCCAAGCCACACGCTAACAGCTTTAAGGAGTCAAAGCTGGTTTAGCCAAAGAAGCGCTTGATCTCAATCTCGGCGTTCTCCAGGCAGTCGGAGCCGTGGATCACGTTGGCGTTGACATCGACGGCAAAGTCGCCGCGGATGGTACCAGGAGCAGCCTCAAGCGGGTTGGTAGCGCCCATGAGGGTGCGCATCTTAGCAACAGCGGAGAGACCGGAAACGACCATCTTGACGACCGGACCGCTCGTCATAAAGTCGCAGAGACCGCCAAAGAAGGGCTTGTCGGCCAGATGGGCGTAGTGCTCCTCGACGGTAGCGCGCTCGAGCGTGGTCATCTCCATGCGCTCGATGACAAGGCCGCTGCGCTCAATGCGAGCAACGATCTCGCCGATCTTGCGGTCGCGCACGGCGTCGGGCTTAATCATGATGAAGGTCTTCTCGATAGCCATAAAAGTAGCCTTTCAAGTAGGTTCGCGCGTGCCCAAGTCCCATTCCGGCACCCGCCTGGACTGCATCGTAACAGAGTTTTAGCTGCAGTTAAACAAAAAGCTGCTTATTGAAACGTTGCAATTTATTAAAGCGCTCCATATGTGTCACTTCTGTTTCGAAGCCCGATTAGAGTACCATCCGACCGCCCATCAACCGCATCGAGCAGAGCAGGCGGTCGGTTGCCGCCCGCGAACGTAACCCCTTCACAACCTGCCCAAAGGTCCTACAGAAGTTCTCGACAAGCCCCTCCCCCATAGCAACAAAATACGGGCGCCCACATCAGCAGGCGCCCGTAAAGTGAAAACGATTTATCAATAAATGGCCAAAACGGCTTCAGCCAAATCCCTACTTTACCCCGTGGCCCATCTCGACGACCTTGGTCAGTGACCCAAACACACCCTCGTCAGCCACGAGCTGTGCCTCGGCACGCTGCAGCTGCACGGCAACGGCGGCAGGGGCGGTGCCGCCCTCGGTCGTGCGCGCGGCGACAATCGACGGGATGTCGAGCGCCTCGGTAATGTCGCGCTCAAAGAGCGGGCTTGCCTCCTGGAACACTTCAAACGGCAGGTCCTCAAGATTGCAGCCGCGCTTCTCACACATCAGAACCAGATGCCCCACCACGGCATGTGCCTCGCGGAACGGCAGACCACGCTTGGCCAGGTAATCGGCAACATCGGTGGCGGCAAGGTGACCCACGCCGCACTCGCGCGCCATGGCATCCTCGTTGACGGTCCAAGTCGAAATCATACCAGCCATAACCGACAGGCACTGCATGAGCGTATGAGCGGTATCGAGCGCGCCCTCCTTGTCCTCCTGCAAGTCCTTGTTATAAGCAAGCGGCAGGCCCTTCATGGTTACCAGCAGCTGCACCAGGTTGCCGTACACGCGACCGCTCTTGCCGCGGATAAGCTCGGCAAAGTCGGGGTTCTTCTTCTGCGGCATGATAGACGAGCCGGTGGAGTAGGAGTCTGAAAGCGTGATAAAGCCAAATTCGGAGCTCGACCACAGCACGATCTCCTCGGAAAGACGCGACAGGTGCATCGCCATGACGGATCCGGCGTAATGCAGATCGAGCAGGAAATCACGGTCGGAAACCGCATCGAGCGAGTTGGGAATCACGCCCGCAAAGCCAAGTTCAGCAGCTGTCATCTGGCGATCGAGCGGATAGCTCGTACCGGCAAGCGCGGCAGCACCCAGCGGGCAGTTGTCGGCGGCATCAAAGGCGGCCTTCAGGCGCGTAAAGTCGCGCGCGAACATCCAGGAATACGCCAGCAGATGATGCGACAGCAGCACGGGCTGAGCGTGCTGCATGTGCGTGTAGCCCGGCAAAATCACCTTGTCGTACTTCTTGGCCGCATCCACCAGCACATGGCGCAGCTCTAGATTGGCCTCCATGAGCTCCTTGGCCAGCGCCTTGACGCCCAGTCGCGTATCGGTCGCCACCTGGTCGTTGCGCGAACGCCCAGTATGCAAGCGCTTGCCAGCCTCGCCGATGCGACGCGTCAGCTCGCTCTCGATGGACATATGAATGTCTTCGTCGTTGATGTCGAAGGTAAAGTTGCCGGCATCGATATCCTGTTCGATTCCGGTCAGGCCCTCGGCAATCGCGCGCTCGTCCTCGGCACTGATGATGCCCTGGGCCGCCAGCATTTTGGCATGCGCCTTAGAGCCGGCGATATCCTGCTTATAGAGATGTTTGTCGACCGGCAGCGACGCGCCAAACTCCTGCGTGACCTCGGCCACACCTGCCTCAAAACGACCGCCCCAAAGAGCCATGGAACCGTCCCCTTTCTCCAAATACCAAAACAAGCGCCCAAAGCAATGCGCCATATCGCTAAAGCGATTTTTCAACCGCTAGTTTTACACATTCCCCACCGTGTGCGGAGCCATGTAGCTAATTTGCAAAGAAGTGACGCGCCATGCACTTGGCGCCCAACGTCTCCCTCCGGATGTTGCCCTGCGAACCATCGATCCAGGCCTTCAGGCTCATAGGGACGTCCTCGACCCTTGCAGCATCGAACTCGGGCGCGAGGGCAAGTAAAGCATGCGCGATAGCATTGAACATAATGGATACTCCTCATATATATAGGCGCAGAGCCGCCAAATTGATAGAAGGAGCCCCGCCGGACAACCCCGGCGGGGCTCGGACTCAGCCGCAGACGCGGCATCATATATGCGGGCGGAACGTAGGGGCCACCGATGTTAAGAAGTGTCAGCAAGCATAACGAAAGGTAGGGACCCCGTGCGCCCGTTATGTATCACGCGGATGGGCCGCGCGGATACCAAGGGAAGGAGGCGCTAGGCCTGGGCGGCAGCAGAGCTGGGGCCCTGGACCTTTGCCCACGTCTTGAGCGACAGCGTATCGATCTCGATAAAGCCGGCGCTGGCCTTCTCGTCAAACGTGGTGTCGCGGTCGTAGGTAGCCAGACCGTAGTCGTAGAGGCTGAAGGGGCTCTTGCGGCCGACGACATGGCAGTTGCCCTTAAAGAACTTCAGACGGACAGTGCCGGTCACGAACTTTTGCGTGTCGGCCATAAAGGCATCGAGCGCGTTTTTGAGCGGGCTGTACCACTGGCCGTTGTACACGGCGGTGGCCCAATCCTGCTCGAGCTTGATCTTGGTCTTGAGCAGGTCGCCCTCGACGCAGATGTCCTCGAGCGCCTTGTGGGCGGTGATGAGCGTCAGGGCGCCGGGAACCTCGTAGCACTCGCGGCTCTTAAGGCCCACCAGGCGATCCTCGACCAGATCGAGACGGCCAAAGCCATTGTCGCCGGAGATCTTGTTGAGGGCGATGACGATCTCAGAGAGCTTCATCTTCTTGCCGTCGACGGCGACGGGCTTGCCGGCCTCAAACTCAATCTCGGTGTAGGTCGGGGTGTCCGGGGTGTCCTCGGGATTCTTGGTCATAACCCAAGCGTCGTCGAGCGGCTCATTCCAGGGATCCTCCAGGTGACCGCACTCAATGGCACGACCCCACAGGTTGTCGTCGATGGAGTAGGGGTTGTCGTTGGCACCCTCGGGAACCGGCACGTTGTGGGCGTGGGCATAGGCGACCTCGTCGGGGCGACACTTCAGGTCCCACTCGCGAACCGGGGCGATAACCTTGAGCTCGGGGTCGAGGGCCTTGACGGCGGCCTCAAAACGGACCTGGTCGTTACCCTTGCCGGTGCAGCCGTGGGCGACGTAGGTCGCGCCAAACTCGTGGGCGACCTCAACAAGCTTCTTGGCAAGCAGCGGGCGAGACAGGGCGGAGAGCAGCGGATACTTGTTCTCGTACATGGAGTTTGCTGCAATGGCTTTGGTCAGGAACTCATCGGAGAACTCGTCGCGCAGGTCGAGCACCTGGCAATCGAGAACGCCCAGGTCGAGCGCCTTCTGCTTCTTGGCATCCAGTCCGGTCTCTTCCTGGCCCACGTTGCCGCAGACACAAACGACATCGAGATTCTTCTCGTCCTGGAGCCACTTGACACATACGGATGTATCAAGACCACCGGAATATGCGAGAACGACTTTTTCCTTGCTCATGGCTGTTTCCTTTCGCCCTTGGTAGCTAGTTAGAACATCGGTCAGTTGCAAGTCATTTCAAGGTCATATACCGTGCAATATCAGGTTATTCAGCAGAATGCATCACAGGCATGCCCTAGAAACATGCGGCTATGTCGTGCTTAAAACCCAACGACCTCAAAATGACTCTGTTGAGGCATCGCGCCCCATGCGGACAGAGACGATTGTTATCGTCGTCGGGAAATTGCGCGCTGGCGTCGGATGGCATTGTCTGCAGTGGTGATGATCGTTACGAACTGCATCTGCCTCTCCTTTCACGTATCGCCGGGCGCAATTCAAATATCGCAAACGGTACCTTTTCCTCGGTAAGCGGCTCTTTTGCCGTCTCCGTTTTCGATGTTCGCTATATTACGATAAAGTGCACGCTGCGCAAGCGGCAAATTCAAATTTCTGAAAAGTTTTTTCATTAGTTTGTGAATTGCAGTGCAAATACGCACCATTCCTGCGAAAATACGCTCGACTACTAGTTGATGGTTATAACGTCTGAAACAATCTCGAAACGAAAGGCGCATTTTTATGCAAACTTACGAATCGGACGCCAATATCGGAAACATTAAGATTCTCGCCGTCGACATGGACAAGACGCTGCTGACCGACGAGCGCGTGCTGCCCCAGGGTCTTGATGAGCGCCTGGACAAGCTCGCCGACGCCGACATCGTATTCTGCCCCGCCAGCGGACGTCCCGCCCCCAAGCTCGAGGAGATGTTCGAGGGCGTCAAGAACCGCCTCGCCTTTTGTCCCGACAACGGAGCGTGCGTGATCCATCGCGGCAGCTATATCTATAAGAGCATTATCGACGTGGAGCTGTACCAGCAGGTCTTGAGCCGCGCCTCGGAGGATCCGCGCGCTGTCCCCGTCCTGTGCTGCTTCGACGAGTTCTACGTGCTTGCCCGCGACCATCAATACCACGATGAGATCAGCGTCTACTACAACACAATCAACTACGTCGACAGCTTTGAGGGCCTTGATATCGAGTCCAACAAGATCTCAATCTTCTTCCCGGCCTATGATGCCGAGCCCGCTTTCCGCGAGACCTATAGCCCCGAGTTCTCGGACAAGCTCTACGTCACCAACGCCGGGCGCGAGTGGATCGACTTTATGAACCTGGGCGTCGACAAGGGCGCCGGCGTCGCGCACCTGTGCGAACACCTGGGCATCGATATCGCCGACGCCGCCGCCGTGGGCGATACGTACAACGACATCCCCATGCTGGAGCGCGTCGGTCACAGCTTTATCGTGGACAATGCCGAGGAGCACATGAACGCGCATGCCAAATGGCGCATTCCGAGCAACAACGACGGGGGCGTACTGACGCTCATCGACGCCATCTTGGCGGCTCGTTAATCTATCCCGTCGCCATGCCCGGGGCCGACCGCTTGATTTTTGCTCGGTCAAGTCCTGGGCTCGCACGAAGAGCACATTTAGTGCTCTTCGGCTCGTGCGGAATCTACAAAAATCAAGCGGTCGGCCCCGGGCATGGCCATGTTGACTTTGCTTGCCGCCAAGATGGCCTCTTGAGTGTCTAGATACTTGGCTGAATTTATTTGAACAGAGGGGAGCCCCTTTTTGGAAGGAGCTCCCCTCTGTTTTGGTTACTTTGGGGTTGTGGGCACTTCCCTATTTGGCGTCGGCCCAGGTTATGCCGGTGCTGGCTTCGGCGATTAGGGGGACGCGGAGGTCTACGACGTGCTCCATGACGTCGCGGACCATGGTGGTTAGGCGCTCGACTTCGTCGACGGGGCACTCAAAGTCCAGTTCGTCGTGTACCTGCAGGATCATGTGGGCGGCAAAGCCTTCTTCTTCCAGGCGGCGGCTTACGCGGGCCATGGCGATCTTGATGATGTCGGCGGCGGTTCCCTGCATGGGGTGGTTCATAGCCGTGCGCTCGCCAAAGCCGCGGAGTTGCGGGTTTTTGGCCTTGAGCTCCGGAATATGACGACGGCGGCCGTACATGGTCTCGGCGTAGCCCGTCTGCTTGGCGCGCGCCACCACGTTGTCGAGGAACGTACGCACGCCCGGGTAGGCCTCGTAGTAGCGGTCGATCATGTCGCGCGCCTCGGCCATCGAGATATGCAGCGACTGCGACAGGCCATAGGCCTGCTGACCATACACGATGCCAAAGTTCACGGCCTTGGCGCGACTGCGCAAGTCGGGCGTTACCTCGGACACCGGCACACCAAATACGCGCGCGGCCGTCTCGGCATGGAAGTCCTCGCCCTCGTTAAAGGCGCGCACCAGGTGCTCGTCACCCGAAAGATGCGCCAGCAGGCGCAGCTCAATCTGCGAGTAGTCCACCGCCAAAAAGACGCTGCCCTCGCCTGCCGAAAACGCCGTCTTGACGGTACGACCCAGCTCCGAGCGCGTCGGGATGTTCTGCAGGTTCGGGTCGCTCGAAGACAGACGCCCCGTTGCCGTGATGGTCTGGTTGTATGTGGTGTGCACACGACCGTCACCACGGCGCAGCGGGCCCAGCGTGTCCAGATAGGTTGACTTGATCTTGGACTTCTCACGCCAGTCCAAGATCAGACGCACGATCTCGTGGTCACGCGCAAGGTCGCTCAACACCTTGGCGTTGGTCGAATAGTAGCCGCGCTTAGTCTTCTTAAGGCCCTTGGTCGGAAGCCCCATCACATCAAAGAGCACATGCGACAGCTGCATGGGACTGCCAATATTAAAGGTCTCGTCACCCGCCAGGTCGCGAATACTGCGCTCGACCTCGGTGATCTGGGTCGCCAGACCCTCGGACAGACTGCGCAGGCGGTCGGGGTCCACGAGCATGCCCGTGCGCTCCATCTTGGCAAGTACCGGAACGAGCGGCATCTCGATGCCATCGAACACGTTGGCGGCATTCTCACGGGCCATGCACTCGCGCAACGGCGCCACGAGCGCCAGCGTCAGAGCCGCAGTACGGGCGGCAGGCGCGGGAGCGTCCTCGCCGGCACCCTCTGCACCGCACGCCGCAGGCAGCGCCATCTGCAGATAGGTATCGGCCAGATATGCCTCGTCAAACTCGGAGCGGTCGGAATCCAACAGGTAGGCGGCAACCACGGTGTCGAAGATGCGCGTGGAATCAACTGCCAGCGGATCCATGAGCTCGGGCTCAGAAGAATCGATGGGCGAAAGCTCGTGCAACAGCGCCTTCATATCCGGGCTCGCCACGCGACCCTCCATAAACAGACGCGCGAGCACGCCGGCAATCACGCCGTGAACGAAGTTGAAGCCCTCAACCTCAGCCACCGCACAGCTGTCGCCCTCCTCGAGCGCGAACAGGCCCTTGGACGTCGCCAACCACAGCGTGCGCGTCAGTCCAAAGAGCGCGCCCTCTTCCTTGTCGTCGTCTACCACGGCGGCGACCCACTCGCCGGCATCAATCGCGCGGGAGACCTCAGCCGCAACGGCACCAAGCGCGTCAGCATCGCCGGCGGCTGCGCGAACCATCGCAGGTATCTCAAAAACACTGGAGGCAGCAGCGCCGCCCTCGCCGCCAATCAGCGCCAAGAAACGGTTCTGCATGGCGGTGATACCAAGCGTACCCAGCGCCGCGGAAACCTCATCGGCAGAAAACGCCGGGAAGGACGTCGCCTCAAAATCGAGCTCAACGGGCGCATCGGTGCGGATGGTCGCCACCTTACGGCTCAGCAGCGCGTCGTCGATGTGTGCACGCAGGTTTTCGCCCATCTTGCCCTTGACCTCGTCGGCGTGTGCGATGACTTCGTCCAGGCTACCGTACTGCGCAATAAGCGCACTCGCCTTTTTGGGACCGATGCCCGGTACACCGGGAATGTTGTCCGACGT
The DNA here is from genome assembly GCA_900545665.1 of uncultured Collinsella sp. GTDB lineage: Bacteria > Actinomycetota > Coriobacteriia > Coriobacteriales > Coriobacteriaceae > Collinsella. The sequence continues at coordinate 12,523 of UQZU01000008.1, read as the reverse complement.
ATCGCCCTTTAGACCGTAAAAATCGGGCACGAGTGCCGGCGTAATGCCGTGATACAGGTCGTCCACGCTCTCGGGCGTCATGATCGCCACGTCGGACAGGCCCTTGCGGGTCGAGACCACGTTGACGTGCTCGGTAACAAGCTGATACATGTCGCGGTCGCCGGTCACCAGTAGCATGTCGCAGCCGGCCTCTTCACCCAGGCGCGCCATGGTTCCCAGGATATCGTCGCCTTCCCAGCCCTCGGACTGCAGAATCGGCACGTTGAGCGCGGCAAGCAGCTCCTTAATCATAGGGAACTGCGCATGCAGATCGGGGTCCATGGGCGGGCGCTGCGCCTTATACTGCGGCAGCATCTCCATACGCACGCGCGGCTTGCCCTTATCAAACGCCACAACAACACCGTCGGGGTTAAAGGCGTCGATCATCTTAAGAAACATGTTCAGAAAGCCAAAAATCGCGTTGGTGGGACGACCGTCCGGCGCGTTCATGGTCGGCGGCACGGCGTGGAAGGCGCGATGCATGAGCGAGTTGCCGTCGATAACGGCAAAGGTGCGGCGCTTGTCAGACATATTGAATACCTCGCTTTGGGCTGGGCACGGTTTGCTCACTCCAGTTTACACGCTCCCCGCCCCGCGGCTACCGCACATCAGCCCCCTGCCACCGTGAGCCCGCGCGTGATACGATGGCTCACGGTACATCAACCAGCACGATCGATCCGAAAGGAGCCTGCGTCATGGAGCGTCCCTGCGCATGGAAAAAGTACACGCCACAGCAAATCGAGGAGCTCGAGGAGCTTTGCCGCGGCTATAAGCAGTTTTTGAGTGAGAACAAGACCGAGCGCCTGTGCGTCAAGGCCGGCATCAAGATGGCCGAGAAGGCGGGATACGTCGACCTGGAGACCGTAATCGCCGAAGGCCGCGAGCTCAAGGCAGGCGACAAGGTGTATGCCGCTAACCACGGCAAGGACCTTATGCTCGTCAACCTGGGCACCGCCCCGCTCGAGCAGGGCTTTAACATCCTGGGCGCCCACGTGGACTCGCCGCGCCTGGACCTTAAGCAGAACCCCGCCTTCGAGGCCGGCGACATGGCTTATCTCGACACGCACTACTATGGCGGCGTCAAGAGCTACCACTGGGTCGCTTCCCCGCTCGCGCTCGTAGGCGTCATCTGCAAAAAGGACGGCACCACCGTCGACATCAACATCGGTGACAAGGCCGACGACCCGGTCTTTACCATCTCCGACCTGCTGATTCATCTCTCGAGCGAGCAGATGTCCAAGCCCGCCAAGGACGCCGTCGACGCCGAGATCCTCGACGTGATCGTGGGCGGCCGCCCCGTCAAGTTCGATGAGGACGACAAGGACGCCCCCAAGGAGCCCGTCAAGCAGATGTTCCTGGACATCCTCAAGGAGCAGTATGACGTCGAGGAGGAGGACTTCCTCTCCGCCGAGATCGAGGTCGTGCCCGCCGGCCCCGCCCGCGACATGGGCCTCGACCGCTCCATGATTCTGGGCTATGGCCACGACGACCGCGTCTGTGCCTACCCGTCCATGCTCGCCCAGATCAATGTGGCCAATGTCGAGCGCACGAGCATCACGCTCATCGTCGACAAGGAGGAGATCGGCTCTGTGGGCGCCACCGGCATGACGAGCCGCTTCTTCGAGAACACCGTCGCCGAGATCATGACGCTCGCCGGCGAGAATAGCCCGCTGGCCCTGCGTCGCGCGCTCGCCCGCAGCCGTATGCTCTCCTCTGACGTGTCCGCCGGCTTCGACCCGGGCTATGCCGGCAAGTTCGAGACCAAGAACGCGGCCTTTATGGGTCGCGGCCTGTGCTTTAACAAGTACACGGGCAGCCGCGGCAAGGGCGGCTCCAACGACGCCGATGCCGAGTACGTGGCCCTCGTCCGCGACATCATGGACGAGGCAGGCGTGGACTTCCAGACCTGTGAGCTCGGTCGCGTCAACGCGGGCGGCGGCGGCACCATCGCCTACATCATGGCCAAGTACGGCATGAACGTCATCGATTCCGGTGTTGCCGTCCTGTCCATGCACGCCCTGTGGGAGGTCGCCAACAAGGCCGATATCTACGAGGCCTACCGCGGCTACAAAGCCTTCCTCGAGCGAGCCTAACCAACCCTTCATCAGTTGCGGTGAAATACGGACTAAACTGGCCCATAAACGGCCAAAACAGACCGTATTCCACCGCAACTTTTTTGGCAGAGGAGAGTCCATGCTTCAAGTCATCATTTCGCCCGCCAAGCAGATGCGCGCGGCCCAAGATGCTTTTGAAGTCCTGGGCATCCCGCCCTTTGTGCGCGAGACGGCTCGCCTCCACCGCGCACTGCTAGATATCGAGCGGAATGAAGGCAGCGGCGGCCTGCAGGCGCTGTGGAACGTGAGTGACAAACTGCTGGGGCCTTGCCTCAACACCCTGCATGAGTTCGGGCCCATCCTGAAAAACGGCGATCTCGACAATCCCGCACTCGCCCGTCACCTCTCCCCTGCCGTTATGTCCTATCACGGCATTCAGTACCAGAGCATGGCACCCGAGGTGATGGATTCCGCGCAGCTCGCATGGCTGCAAGACCATCTGTGGATCCTCTCGGGCCTTTACGGATGCGTACGCCCCTTTCATGCCGTCGAACCGTATCGGCTGGAGATGGGCGCGAAGCTTGCCGTCGACGATGCCCGAGACCTCTACGCGTTTTGGGGCGACAAGCTCGCGCGGGCTATCGCCCCGGCAGGCTCAAACACCACGATCGTCAACCTCGCCAGCGTAGAGTATGCCAAAGCCGTTCTGCCCCACCTCGCGGACGACGCCACGGCCGTCACATGCCTCTTTGGCGAGGGCATCCGCAACGGGAAGCCCATCCAACGGTCGACCGCCAGCAAAAAGGCGCGCGGCTCCATGGTGCGGTGGATGGCAGAAAACAAGCTCGAGGATGCAAGCGAACTTACCGCATTCAACATCGGCTATCTGCACATCCCCGAGCTTTCAGACAAAAACACCCTGGTTTTCATGAACGCGCAGGCACTATAGGCCCGCCGTTTCCAAACACCCCGTTACTCCGCCAAGCCATCGGCCTTTGCAATCTCGCTCGTCGAGCCATCTTGGTAGGTAATCTTAACGTGCTCCACCTCGGATACCGCAGCGCCCGCCGGGGGCTCCAAGCGCCATTCCGTCAGCGCAATGTCCATGGTCGTGGGCACGTCCCCTTGATCTTTGAGCTTCACCGTCAGCGTTTTGAGCGTCGCATCAAACGTCACGCGTTCGATTTCTTCGCCCGGAATAGACCCGCCGCTCAGCTGCAGCTGCACAAACTCGTCGCGCGGATACCAATAGTCGCCCGGTGCGGCAACCGTGTTGCCACCAGAAACTTTCATGGTCATAATCGGCAGGCCCTCGTCGGCTTCAAACCCCCAGGTGGCGCCGCCAGGACCGCCGAACGTCCAGATACAAAAGGCAATCACCAGCACGGCAAGCACCGCAAAACCAATCGCGACCAACCCATGGTGCGCACGGCTTTCCTCGGCCGATACATCCCATTGCGTCTCTCGATATAGATGCTTGTCTTCCATGTACGCCTCCCCACAGGCACGCTCGTTAGGCCAATCGTACCCATTCGAGCTATACTTGAGCCCATTACATAAACGGGGAGCTTGCAGGACAAGACGGCAGGCTGAGACTGGGCGCGCCCGCCCTGACCCGCAAACCTGATATGGGTAATGCCAACGAAGGGAGCCGTGCCAATGAGCACACAGACCGAGCCCAAGCTCGTCACGCAAATCGACTTCGCCCGTGCCGGGCAGATCACGCCGCAGATGAAGGAAGTCGCCGAACGCGAGCATCGCGACCCCGAGTACATCCGCGAGCGCGTGGCCGACGGCCGCATCGCCATTCCCGCCAACATCGTGCATATCAAAAAGGGCATGCGCGCCTTTGGCGTCGGTGAGGGCCTGTCCACCAAGGTCAACGTCAACCTGGGCATCTCGGGCGACAAGGCCGATGCCGCCGAGGAATGGAAGAAGGTCAAGATCGCTGAGGACTTTGGCGCCGACGCCATCATGGACCTCTCCAACTCGGGCAAGACGCGTCAGTTCCGCCAGCAGCTCATCGACGAGACCCCGCTCATGGTGGGCACCGTCCCCATGTACGACGCCATCGGCTACATGGAAAAGCCGCTGGTCAAGCTTACCAAGGACGACCTGTTCGAGGTCGTGCGCGCGCACGCCGAGGACGGCGTGGACTTTATGACCATCCACTGCGGCATCAACAAGTCGGTCACCAAGACCTTTAAGGAGACCGGCCGCCTCATGAACATCGTGAGCCGCGGCGGCTCGCTGCTGTTTGGTTGGATGGAGGTCACCGGCAACGAGAACCCCTTCTATGAGTTCTACGATGAGTTGCTCGAGATTTGCCACGAGTACGACGTGACGATTTCGCTCGGCGACTCCTGCCGCCCGGGCTGCCTCTACGACTCCAACGACGCCACCGAGACCGCCGAGATGATCGAGCTGGGCAAGCTATGCAAGCGTGCTTGGGCCGCCGGCGTCCAGGTCATGGTCGAGGGCCCGGGTCACATGGCGCTCGACGAGATCGCCGCCAACATGAAACTGCAGAAGCGCCTGTGCCACAATGCTCCGTTCTATGTGCTCGGGCCGCTGGTGACCGATATCGGCGTGGGTTACGACCACATCACCGCTGCCATCGGCGGCGCCATCTCCGCCAGCTCCGGTGCCGACTTCCTGTGCTACGTGACACCGGCAGAGCACCTATGCCTGCCCAACGCCCAGGATGTGCTCGACGGCCTCATGGCCACCAAGATCGCCGCACACGCCGCCGACATCGCCAAAAAGGTGCCCCACGCCCGCGACATGGACGACAAGATGGGCCAGGCACGCCGCAAGCTTGACTGGGACGCCATGTGGGAGTGCGCGCTCGACCCGGTTACGGGCAAGAAGCGCTACGAGGAGTCCCCCGCCGCCACCGAGGGCACTTGCACCATGTGTGGCAAGATGTGCGCCGTCCGCACCGTCAACAAGATCTTCGAGGGCACCACGATCGACCTCGGCATGGAGGACTAGCCTGTCGCCGCGGCCGCTTCTGTCGGCGAGCTGGCGCCTGTCAATTGTTGACGTGTGAACATTTGCTTGCATTTGCGTAAAGATTGCATCGCCCGCCCGGGTTCGACATAGAGTCGGCCCGGGCATCTTTATAATGCTGGCTTATAGACCCATTTGATTCCGACCGAACAAGGGAGCGAACATGGATCGCAGTAAGGTACCTGCCGTTCTATCCATCGCAGGATCCGATTCCAGCGGTGGCGCCGGCATTCAGGCCGACATCAAGACCATCACGGCGCACCGCCTGTATGCCGAGACGGCCATCACCGCCATCACCGCACAGAACACCCTGGGCGTTACCGCCGTGCAGGATATCTCGCCAGATATCGTAGCCGCGCAAATAGACGCCGTTTTTGACGATATCCGCCCCAGCGCCGTCAAGATCGGCATGGTTTCTTCTGTCGAGATTATCGAAGTCATCGCCGACCGCTTGAGCGCCTGGAACGCAACGAACGTGGTCGTCGACCCCGTCATGGTCGCCACCTCGGGCGCGCGGCTGATTGCCGAAGATGCCGCCGAGGCGCTCACCCGCCGCCTGTTCCCGCTAGCGACGGTTATCACGCCCAATATTCCCGAGGCCATGGCCCTGCTCGACTACGAGGTCGACTCCGAGCGCACGCAGCAAAATGCTGCCATGCTCCTCACCCGCCGCTTTGGTTGCGCATCCCTCGTTAAGGGTGGGCATCTTGTCAACGAGGCCAACGATGTACTGGCCGAACCCGCGCCGCTCGATGACGAGGGCAACCATCTGGGAGATCCACTCACCACGTGGTTCCGCCACAAGCGCATCGAGACCGACAACACACACGGCACCGGCTGCACGCTCTCGTCCGCCATCGCCTGCGCGCTGGCCCAGGGCATGGATCTTGCCGACGCCGTCAACGCGGGCAAGGCATACCTGACAGGCGCTCTGGCCGCCGGCCTGAACATGGGCAAAGGCTCCGGCCCCGTCAACCACATGTGGCAATATTAAGATTCGCAGCCCAAGCCACCGCAAAGGGGACAGGCACCTTTGCGGTGGTTCCCACAAACATCTCGATCTGTAGCATTAACTCGGCAAAATCGACCCTAAATGTTACAGATCGAGACAAACGACCGATATCGACCTAAATAATCTCAATCTGTAACATCTAGCCCGTTTTCGGCCTTACAACTGTTACAGATCAAGACAAATCAACGAAACAAGCCACCGCAAGGGGAACTTCTGTACTGCTTTGGGTCGCGCTACTCACCAAGCATCTCTTGGAGCTTGGCTGCCACGGCGTGGCCCAGGCTCTCGTGGCTTTCGGGCATCATGTGCAGATAATCGATATCGCCCGGCTCGGCAAAATCAGCGGCATTCAAAAAGTCGCAGCCAAACTGTTTAGCAGCATACGCATAGTATTCGGCAAAATGCTCCGAGGCCTCGACGGAGCGCTCGTCAAAGTCGGTCATGTACACATCGGCGATCTGCGGTTTAATCTTGATAGGCGCCATCAGCAGAATACGCGGGCAGGGCGCGGCTTCGGTCCAGGGAAACGCGCGGACGGTGCGAATCAGCGCCATGGCACCGTCAGCGATATCGGCAGCCCCCACGTTAAAGACCGTCTTGCAGTCGTTGGTGCCCAGCATAATCACGATCGCATCCAGCGGCTTATGAGCCTCGAGCAGCATCGGCAACGCGCGGATGCCGTTGAGATTAGTGTCCAGATGGCACATGTCGTCACGCACCGTCGTGCGGCCGTTGAGGCCTTCCTCAATCACGTGCCAGCCCTCGCCCAGATCGCGCTGGGCCACGCCGCACCAGCGCACATCGTGCGCATAGCGTACCGCGGTGCCGTCGCGCATGCCCGCCGGATCATAGCCGTAGGTATTGCTGTCGCCAAAGCACAGAACGTTTTTCATCGTAAGCCCTTCCTCTAGTAAAAAGTCGGCGGGAGCAGTCTCTCCCGCCGAATCGACCTATCTGTCAGCACATACCGATTACAGGTACTTGCGCCAATCGTCATCGTCTTCATCGTCCTCGGCGGCAGCCTGGGCCTGCTCGGCGGCGCGGGCTGCCGCAGCGCGAGCGGCAACCTGGGCATAGGACTCCTCGTTGCGCTCGGGGAAGTTTGCCAGCACGTGCTCGAACTTGGCAAAATCTTCGTCCCAGCGCGTAGAGGGCACGGCAAAAAAGACCTGCTTGACCTTAAAGTCGCCCGATGCGAGCTCCTTGCGGAAGAGCTCGGCCACGGCCTCGGCGTCAAAGCCGTTGTTGTCGCAGCCCCAAGCGCCCAGCACGAGCTTCTCGCGACCCAGCTCGTCGCAGATGGCAAGCACAAAGCGGATGCGATCGCGCAGGGCGTCCAGCAGGGCATCGTCACCCACGCGATACTCCTGGCGAGCGCGCTTGGCGTTGGGCGCGGCGGCCACGATCACGTCGGCATACGCATGCACGTGGTTGCAGTCGAAGCGCACCGCAGGCACCACCAGCGCACGGTTGCGGTAAAGCTCGCAGTTGATGTTGCGGCGACGGTTCTCGCCATACCATTTGCGCTGTTTATCGAGCACGTTGTACAGGTACGAATCGGCACAGAGCGTGGCCTCCTGACCCAGATAGCCCTGGATGTAGCCGCCGCCCGGGTTGGTGAACGAGGCAAAGGCGAGCACGGTCATGTCGCAGAATTGCGCGTAGCCTCGGCCGTTATCCAGAATGGCCTGCGTGGCAGAGGCGTCGAGCACGGTGACCTCGGGCAGGACCGGAGCGGGCTCCTCGGCGGCAGGCGCGGACTCAGCTTCAGCGATTTCTTCGACGGGCTCAGGCGCTGCCTCGGTCTCGGCAGCCTCCGCGCCCTCGACGTCCTCGGCAACCCGTTCCTCGACAGCGTCGGCCACTTGGGCCTTGGCCTTCATCGCCGCGACAAAACCGGCAGGCATACCATCGAACTCGTACACGCCGGCAAGCGAACGCTCGATATCCTTGGCGCACGCTTCGGACACAGTTGCCACGTGACGCTCGGCGGCCTTGGCACGGGCCTCGCGCTTGGGATTGGGCTGACCCGCTCGGTTGGACCTGCGGTTACGGTTCCTGTTGTCGACGTCTGCCATAAGTGGTCACCTTTCCTGTCGCTGCCGCTATCGGCTTTTCCCATCCATGATACCCCGCCGCGCACAAAAAAGACGGCCCCGAAGGACCGCCTTTCGCATCGTTTTACCGTGTCCGGCAGGAAGCGTCGCAATGCCGCGCTTTAATCGCGACGGCCGAGGATGTTCAAAATGCGCAGGAACACGTTGATAATATCCACGAACAGGTTAGAGGCCATGAGCACGGCGTTGGGCAGCGTAGGCGGCACCGTCGTGGCAACATAGGTGTCGTAGCCAATAAAGCCAGCGAACACCACAATCACGATCAGGTCGGTGATGGACTGCGAAACGCCCATGAACATCAGTACGATCTCAACCAGAATAGTGGCGAGCAGAATACCAAAACCGATGCCATACACACGCTGGAAAAACTTGGGGAAGGTCACGCCAAGCGCGCCAAAGACAAAGGTGATGGCGGCCGTGGCGATAAAAGCGGTGTTGATGGTGGGCAGGTCATAGTTGGCAAGGCCAAACGACGCGGTCAGGCCAAAGGTACTCGCAAAGATTACGTAGCCCACAAGGGACAGGCCCACGGACTGCTTGCTGGCGGCGGCCGACATCATGACCATGCCGACGATGGTCAAAATAAACGAGCCAAAGACCAGCGGCAAGGCGGCGCCGCTCATCATCATGCGCGCAAACGACATGGTGCTCGTAAAGTAGGCGCCGGCGCCCATGGCGCAAAAGCCCAAGAAGATCAGGGCAGACATGGTGAGATTGTACGCGCGCGGCGACATCTCCTTGGCGCGGCTTGCGCCGCTCTCGACGGGGCCGTTCTGATAGCCCTGGATATCGTTCATACTTCGTCCTTTCACAAAGCGCCGTGAAAGACGGCGCAGCAGATGACAAGATTCCTGTCATTGTACCCGAATGCCGTACGTCCTTACCTACGGCGCTCGCCCTCGAGCGTGCGATCAAAGGCCCAGACCCACCAACGCATCACGTGTGCCTGCGAGCCGTCCGCCCGCTCGCGCGTCTGGTCCTCCAGATACAACTCGGTCGCGTGCCCGCCAAAACGCACCTTATAGGTTGCCGTACGGATGCCGTGAACCGTCAGGCCAAACCCAGTGGTCGAGACAATCTCGTCAATCGTAAAGCAACGACCGTCGACCCAGCAGACGGTGACCGGCACGACCTGTCCGCCCGCGAGGATGCGAGCCACGACGTCCACATACTGCTTGTGCACGCGCCGAGTTTTGCCATCTGTCTGTCGATATTCCATGCCTCCTATTATCGAACGCATGTTTGCATGTTGTAAAGCGAACAGACTGTGGTTTTGGAGTGTCGTAGTAATCGCACGTGTCCGCATGGCGTGTTAGCAAAAAGAACACCCGCGGTCAACAGGGCTAATATTCAATTTTAGTGCCAAAAAGTTCACTTCTCCCATCAGAACTCGGTAAAGAAACCCACAGGAGGTGATACGATTTATCATGTTTTTGTAACGTGTCTGCAAACTTCGAGAAAGCCCATATATGGACGTAACGTTCTCAACCTTCCTCGGCCAAATTGTGTCGAACCCAGTCCTTGCCGTCACCGTGATCCTCGCGTTGGGCGCCATCTTCGTCAATGGATGGACCGACGCGCCCAACGCCATCGCGACCTGCGTCACTACGCGTTGCATGCCCGCCCGCGCCGCCATTCTCATGAGCGCCGCATTCAACTTCCTCGGCGTGCTCATCATGACGCACTTTAACGCGAGCGTCGCCAACACCATCTCACATATCGTCGACTTTGGCGGAAACAGCACCATGGCGCTCGCGTGCCTCTGCGCGGCGCTGTTCTCCATCGTCGTCTACGGCGCCACAGCGTCGCGTTTTGGTATCCCCACCTCGCAAAGCCACAGCCTTATCGCCGGCCTGACCGGTGCCGCTATCGCCCTCGGCGGCGCGAGCAGCGTCAACGTCCACGAATGGATGAAGGTCATCTACGGCCTGGCGCTCTCCATCGGTCTGGGCTTTGTCATGGGCTGGATCCTGTGCAAACTCGTCTCGATTCTGTTTGCCGCCGCCAACAGGCGACGTGCCAACGTCTTCTTTAAATACGCTCAGATCGCGAGTGCCGCGGCCATGAGCTTTATGCACGGCGCGCAGGATGGACAGAAGTTCATCGGCGTGCTCTTTTTAGGCGTGGCCTTCGCCAGCGGCCAGACGAGCGTCGGCGATGCCAGCATCCCCATCTGGATTATGCTGCTGTGCTCGGCAACCATGGGCATCGGCACCAGCGTGGGCGGCGAGCGCATCATCAAGTCCGTCGGCCAGAGCATGGTTAAGCTCGAGAAGTATCAGGGCTTCTCTGCCGACCTCGCAGGCGCCGCGAACCTGCTGCTTGCCACCCTTACCGGCATCCCCGTGTCCTCCACGCACATCAAGACCTGCGCCATTATGGGCGTCGGTGCCGTCAAGCGCCTCTCGGCCATCAACTTCGGCGTCGTCAAGGACATGATGTTCACCTGGTTCTTCACCTTCCCTGCCTGCGGACTCATCAGCTTTGTCATGGCCAAGCTGTTCATGATGTTCCTCTAATCAAACCGAGCGTCCATCCGGACCGCAACACTTCGCCCACCCGTCTTCACCTCGAAAGGACCACTCATGGCAAAGAAACCCGATTCGTTCTACTTTGACAACTACGTCGCCTGCGCCGACCTAGCCGTCCAGGCCGCAGAGCTGCTCACCAAGATTTTTGAGAACTTTGACCCTGCGCAGATCCACGACATGCTCGATAAGATGCATGCGATTGAGCATGCGGCAGACAAGAAGCACCATGAGCTCGAAGACGCCCTGCTCACCGCCTTTATCACCCCGCTTGAGCGCGAGGATCTAGACCTGATGAGCTGCTCGCTCGACACCGTGCTCGACCGCATCGAAGGCGTCGTGCAGCGCGTCTACTTCACCAACATCCAGAGCATCCACCCCGATGCCATCGTCATCGCTCACAAGGTAACCGATGCCTGCCGCGCCATGAAGGACCTTATGGTCGAGCTTCCCAACTACCGCAAGTCCAAGACCCTGCGCGAGCTCGTCATCCAGATCAACACGATCGAGTCCGAGGCCGACGAGCTCTACATCAACGCTATGCGCAACCTGCATGTCAACGGCAAGGATCCGCTCGAGGTCATCGCCTGGCGCGACGTGTACGCCTTCCTGGAGTACTGCGCCGACTGCTGCGAGAATGTGGCCGATGTCGTGGATTCGATTGTCATGAAGAACAGTTAATTGGGGGTACGTGTCCCGGCGGCGAAGGGCCGGCCACGGTTTGCTTTCTCACTCCGGCTGCTTTGCAGAGTCGTTCGAAAGTAAACCGTGGCCGGCCCTTCGCCTTACGTACCACCATTGGGAACTTTGGCTGATACTTTGAAAGCGATGGGGCCTTTGTTGACAGGACCTTGGGGCCCGATTGGAAACTTTGGGACCGCCTTAAACGTTTGGCTGGATGGTGCTTTGGGTATCCTTTGTTTTACTTTGGATTGAGTCGCTGACTTTGGAGGGTTTGGTTATGGGGTATTTGGATCTGGCTCGGGGTCGGTATTCTTGTCGTGAGTTTGAAGATCGGGCTGTGGAGCAGGCTGTGGTGGATGCCATTGTTGAGGCTGGGCGGATTGCTCCTTCTGCTTGTAATAATCATCCAACCCGTGTGATGGTGTTGGATACGCCTGAGCTTCTGGAGAAGGCTGCTGCTTGTCAGCCTCGGTTTGCTCGTGATGGGTCTATCTTTGGGGCTCCGCTTGTCTTCCTTATTTGCAGCGTTACCGATGATGCTTGGGTGCGCCCGTATGATCAGATGAATTCCAGCGAAATCGATACGTCCATCGTGTGTGATCAGATGATGATGGAGGCCACCGAGCAGGGCCTGGGAACGTGCTGGGTATGCCATTTTAAGCCTGAGGTGGCACAAGAGCAGTTCAACCTGCCCGAGGGCGTCTATCCCTATCACATGCTCGTCTGTGGCTATCCCGCCGACCACATCGCCGATCCCGAGCATCGCGAGGCCCGCACCATTCCCCTCTCCGACTTCCTCCTCAAGTAGATTTTTGGGACATGCCTTAAAACCTACCCTTGACCGCTCACCCGTTCGCCGAGTTCTGCGCCACTATGTGCAGGGCTCGGTTTTTATGTTACGCACCCCGGCACAGTCATAAAAAAGGACCCGCAAGCTGCGGGTCCTTTCTAGGCACTAAATTGTAGGCCGAATGTTAGTCCAGGTCGTCGGCAGCGAAGTTGTCGATCGGGGCGAAGGGATCGGCCACGGGGACAACCGGGTCAGCGACTGTCTCTTATACACATCTCCGAGCCCAC